>CAWIKH010000005.1:0-510133 GCA_963836715.1 uncultured Solirubrobacterales bacterium | reverse complement strand
GGGTGGACCGCGAGGTGGAGTGGCCTGGGTTCGACGGAGACCTGTTTGTAGGGCTTGTCAGTAAGTAAATCAAGTTAGTGAGCTTGTCTACTACCGCAGGTCGGAGACGACCCCGAAGGGGTCGTACACCTCCGCTGCGTTCAGGGTGACAGAACCGTTGGAGAACGGGAGCGCTTCGGGATGAGCGGCGAGCGCCGTGGCGTATCGCTGCTCGTGCTGTGAGGGCGGGATGTTGCCCAGCGAGGAGTGCAGCCGGACGGTGTTGAACCAGGCGACGTACTCGACGACGGCGAGCTCGAGCTGCGAGCTGGTGCGCCAAACGCGATCGGCGATCAGCTCGGTCTTGAACGAGTCCACGAACGACTCGGCGAGCGCGTTGTCGATCGCCGTCAACTGCGCTCAGTGCGCGCGGTGAGCAGCGAGTTGTTGTGACGCATCCGTTCCACCCGTGGGTGGGGCAAGAGTTCGTGTTGGTCGGGATCCGGCAGGCGTGGGGCGAGGATCGCGTGTTCTTCTTCGACGAGTCGGGAGCGCAGCGGTCGTTGCCGACTGGGTGGACGGACGCTGCCACGCCGGACGTGTTCGTTGCGCTCTCGGGCGGGCGTAGCGCGTTCCGCGTTGTGGACCTGCTGGCGCTGGGCGAGCTGATCGACGGTCTGTGCCGTCCGGCCAGCAACCGAGGCGTGTAAAGCGATTTCCGCCGCAAACGTAAGGGCACATATGCCGCTGCTGGTGCTGGGCGCGTCGAGGTGTGACGCGCCTTTGCTCGCGTATCGCCCGTATTGCGGGGCTAGGTTGAGCGGTGGTGCCTATTCCGTCCGATGCCAGCGGCATAAGCTACATGACACTAGTTGAGGGAGGTTGGTGATGGCGCCCAAGGGTGAGGATCCGAAGGTTCAGGCGTTGCGGGCGGAGCGGAGCTTGAACCCGCGGCCGGGGGCGGTCCGTGATGAGCGGTTCGCTGCGTCGGAGTTCCTTGATCCACGGGATTTGGTGCAGGTGAAGTACGAGATGGTCCGTCGGGTGCGGGTCGACGGTGACACGGTCGCGCGCTCGGCGCAGGAGTTCGGGTTCTCGCGCCCGTCGTTCTATGAGGCGGCGGCCGCCTTGGACGCGGGCGGGTTGGCGGGGCTGGTGCCGGCACGCCCGGATCCGCGGCGCGCGCACAAACTGACCGACGAGGTGCTCACGTTCGCGCGCGAGCGGCTCACGGCCGAGCCGGGGTTGCGCTCGGCGGATCTTGTCGACTTGATCAGTGAGCGGTTCGGCGTTCGGGTTCATCGCCGCTCGATCGAGCGGGCGCTCGCGCGTGCGGACCGCCCGCGAGAGGAGGGCGACCGATGACCCGACTCGCGAGCCCGGTGATGTCGATCGCTATGAGCAGCTGCGCGGCCAGGCGCTCGCCGGAGGACCGGGCAGCTCGCGGCACGGGCTTGCGCTGCTGCAGCACCGAGGCGTCACCGCGTGGACCCGCGCGTGGCAGAGCACCGCGCCCGGACCGCGCGTCACGCCGACGCTCGCCGCGGCCGCCGGCAGGCCGGTAGCCGAGGGAGAGATCGTCAGCGTGTTGGCGAGCATGGCGTTGGCGTGCGCTGCGGCGGCGTGACCAGCAACGACCGATCTGAGAGGAGACACAACGATGAACAGCGTCCCGGCTTCGAACGTCGCGGGGAAGGTCACCGCCGAGCACCTGCAGCGGACGGCGTTTCTGTATGTGCGCCAGTCAACGCTGCGTCAGGTGATCCACAACACCGAGTCGACGCAGCGGCAATACGCGCTGCGCCAACGCGCGATCCAGCTCGGCTGGCCGGTCGAACAGATCGTCGTGATCGACATCGACCAAGGGCAGTCCGGCGCGTCCGCGGCGGACCGTGAGGGGTTCCAGCGGCTCGTGGCCGAGGTCGGCGTCGGCCGTGCCGGGATTGTGCTCGGCCTCGAGGTCTCCAGGCTCGCGCGCAACAACGCCGACTGGCATCGCCTGCTTGAGATCTGCGGGCTGTCGGGCACGCTGATCTGCGACGAGGACGGGCTCTATGACCCGAGCGACTTCAACGACTGGCTGCTGCTCGGGTTATCTGTACCGGATTTTCGCGCGTCTTTGACGTCGTCAACGAGGGCTTGAGGACCGGTTTCTCGTCGTTGTCGGCTGGTTATCTGGTGCTGTCCGACGACGTCGTTAGCGTCTTCGGGGATAGGTCACGGACGATCGAAAGGGCGGTGCTGGGGTGCGGGTTCAGGCCATGGATGTGGCTGGCGGGGGGCGGACGTGGACGGTGCTGGGCGATGACCACTTGCCGGTCTGGCCGATCGAGGAGTTCTTGGAGCATCACCGAGTGCTGGGCTCCTCGCCGAACACGGTGCGCTCATACGCGAAGGGCCTTGAGCTGTGGTGGGGGTTCCTGGCGCGGGAGGGCGCTGGCTGGGAGGATCCGGCCGTCGGGACGCTGTGGGCGTTCGTGACCTGGCTGCGGACCGGGCTGGCGCCTGGGGTCGCGCCGATCGGCCCAGATGCTGGGAACGGGCCGGCGCCGGCGGAGGCGACGATCGGGGCGCGCCTGGCGGCGGTGGTGTCGTTTTACCGTTTCCAGCACGACGTGCACGGACGGGGAGCGGCGCTGGCGCGCGCGTCGACGCGGTCGGTCCGGCCGGGTCGCTACCGGCCGATGCTGGGGCACCTGCAGAACCGGCGTGACAGGTGGGCGAGCCCGCTTCGGCTGCGCGCCGCGGCGCCCGCGCCGCCGCCGGTGCTCACGCCGGCGCAGGTCGCGGCGATCCTCGAGGGCTGTGCGTCCTTTGACGCAGAGCAGGGCGAGTGGCGGGGGTCGCTGCGCGACCGGCTGCTGTTTGAGACGCTGGCGGAGACCGGCGTGCGCCTCGGCGAGGCGCTGTGCCTTCAGCACGCCGACTGGCACGTCGGCCGTGGCCAGACGCCGTCCATCGAGGTCGTGCCGCGCGAGCATCCGCACGGGCAGCGCACCAAGGGTGGTCGCCGGCGGCGGATCTACGTCTCGGACACGCTGGAGCGCCTGTATTCGGACTACCTGTGGCTGCTGGCCGACCTGGCCGATGCCGCGGGACGGGCGCTGGAAGATGACTGGTTTGTGTTCGTGAACCTGGCGCGCGAGCCGCGGTTTCGTGCGATGCGGCCCGAGAGCGTCTATGCGCTGCTTGGTCGCCTGCGCCGCCGGCTCGGCGACACAGTGCCGGCCGAGTTCACCCCGCACTGGTTTCGTCACACGCACGCGACCGCGCTGCTGCTGGCCGGCGTGCCCGAGCACGTGGTGATGCGCCGACTGGGGCACGCCGACATCCAGACCACGATCGATCTCTATGGCTGGGTGACCGAGGATGCCGAGCTGCGCGCGGTGGCCGGCTGGCGGGGCTTCTGCGAGGGCTGGAGGCTTGGCGATGGATGATCGCTCTCGGTCGCGGACGCGAGAAGGGTTCTCGCCCCAGGCGCCCGCGGCGCTGATCGCGCAGCTTTCGGCCGAGTTTGATGTCTCGGCCGGGGTGATCGACTTCAACGACGCGCCGTGGTCTGAGGTCATCCATCGGTACTCGGGGCGCCGGGCACCGCGGATCTCGCTGGCGGGGCTGCCCCAGCCGATGCGCCAAGAGCTTGCGTGGTGGCTGTGCTCGCTGCATGGCGGCGGGGAGCGAGTGACCCCGTGGGCACTGATGGCGTGGGTCAAGGTGGCCGCATCGGTGGCCAGCGATCTCGAGCGCGCGCTGGACTCGTTCGTGGGCCTGTCGGTCGAGGAGTGGATTCAGGCCGCCAAGCGCAGCTTCTACGATCGCCACGGTCGCCTGCCGGCGGCGGTGTTCGAGCACAACCATCGCGCGACGATCGCGCGGTTGCACGCTGCGCTGGTGCGCGCCCACGGCCCCGAGGAGTGGTGGCGAGCCGACGTGTGGGAGCCACGGCGGGATCCCCGGATCCCGGTGCGCGAGCACGAGCCGCTGGGGAACTCCAGGCTACGCTTCGCAGCGATCGAGCAGCCATGGCTGCGGGAAGCGATGAAGTGGTTCTTCGCCGCGGCGCTGGAGCGCGGCGTGCTGGCATGGACGTCGCTGCCCGGCTACCGCACCTACCTGGGCGGCTACTTCTCCGAGTTCCTGGTTGAGGCTGGGATTGACCATCCGTGCCTGGCCGACAGCGAGACCGAACTGCGCGGCGTGGCGCTCCAGCTGCTGTCGTATCTGCGCGGGCGTCGCGGACGACGGGGCGGCGGGCCGCTATCGCGCACCAGCGTTGGTCTTGCTCAAAGCGCAGTTCAGGGGTTCTACCTGTTCATGGCCGACCACCGCCACGAGGCCGCCAAGGCGCTCGGCGAGCCGCGGTGGGCCGAGCTCTCAGACGCCCATGCTCGTCTGTGGCGGGCGGGGGAGTTCGTCCGACGCGATCGTGGCACCGGGCCGGCCGACTTCATCGATCGCGAGGCGCTTGGCCGGATCGTCAGCCACCTGGACATCCTCGCGCTGGGCCGCGATCAGACCAAGGCCGTCGTGGTCGACGGCGAGCCGCGCGAGGCTCAAGGGCGCGGCGACCCGCAGGCGATGCGCGCATTCCTGCTGGAGGTGTTGACCGGCCGGCGGATCAACGAGATCCTGCTGATCGACCCAGAGCCGCTCTCCCCGCTGCCCGGCATCGACGCCTCAGCCGAGCACGACCCCGACGCGTTCGTCGCCCGGCTGCGCTACCGCCAAACCAAGATCGGCGGTGCGCCGGACACGATCCTGGTCGAGCGCGAGGTCGTGAACATCATCGGAGAGCAGCAGCGCTGGCTCAACCGGCACCTGGCCGCGATGAACCCGGCCGCGCCGCCTGAGCCGCGGTATCTGTTCGTCGCCTGGCAGTCAAACCGCAAGGGCGCTCGGCCGTATAGCGCCAACACGCTGCGGGGGTTGCTGCGTGGGCTGGCTAGAGAGCTTCAGATCCGCGATCAGCAGGGTCGGCTGGTCGACTTTCAACGCACCCATCGGATGCGCCACACCCGGGCGACCGAGCTGCTCAACGGCGGCGTGCCGATCCACGTCGTGCAGCGCTATCTCGGGCACCTGTCACCCGAGATGACGATGCGCTACGCCGACACGCTGCCCAAGACCCATGAGCGGGAGTTCCTGCGCTTCAAAAAGCTCGGCTCAGACGGCCGCGAGCTTGACCTGGACCCGGCTGACATCTACGAGATGGTGCAGCTGTCACGCCACACCGACCGGATCCTGCCCAACGGGGTGTGCCTGCTGCCGCCGCTGAAGCACTGCGAGCGCGGCAACGCGTGCCTGACCTGCGACCACTTCGCTACCGACGCCCGCCACCTACCCGATCTGCGAGTCCAGCTGTCAGACACCGAGGCGCTGATCGACCGCCGGCGCGCTGCGCATCTGCGGCGCACCGGCCGCCAGATGACCGACGACAACGTATGGCTTGAGCAGCGCCTGGCCGAGGGGCGCTCGCTGGTGTCGATCATCACCGCGCTCCAGGCCGCCGATGACGGTCAGGCCGTGCGCGGCGCGGGCGTCGTCGGCCGAGCCGGCCAGCCGGCCGAAACCGACACGATCGGCGGACGCGAGGAGCGGCCGGGTGAGCGCTGAGCGCCGAGCCGAGGTGCTGCGCGGCGCCGCGCAGGCCAAGCGTGAGGCGGCGACCAAGCGCGCCGAGGTCGCGCTGCGCAAGCTGATCAAGACCGGCGCGCAGATCAACTTCCGCGCGGTCGCCTCGGCCGCCGGGGTGTCGGTCGACTTTCTCTACCGCCACCCGGAGCTGCGAGCACGGATCGAGCACCTGCGCTCCCGCCAGCAGCACAAGACGCCCTCGCCGGCGGCCGCCACGCCGGGCTCAGATCGAGACGATCGCGGCGTCGTCGTGGCGCTGACCGCTCGGCTGCGCGAGGCCCGCGGCGAGGTCGCCGAGCTCAAGGCGCAGCTGGCCGCCGCTCACGGCGAGCTACTCGCGCTGCGCCGCCAACTACCCCAAGCCGCCGAGAAGGAGACCTGACCTGTGACCGATCAGACCGCCAGCAACGTGATCCCGCTGCCCCTCGCCGCCCAGGACTGGCCGGCGCCGCCGCGGGCGGCCGCGTTCACCGGGCTGGCGGGCGAGATCACGCGCGCGATCGAGCCCCACACAGAGTCAGACCCGCTAGCGATCCTCGCCCAGTTGCTGGTGTGCTTTGGCTCGGTGATCGGCCGCGGCGCGCACTACGCGGTCGAGGCCACCGAGCATCACGGCAACGAGTTCGCCCTGCTGGTCGGGCCGAGCGCGAAGGCCAGGAAGGGTTCGTCGTGGGATCACGTACAGCGGATCTTTGCCGAGGTCGATCCGGGCTGGGCGTCGGAGCGGATCGTCTCGGGTCTCTCGAGCGGCGAGGGTTTGATCTGGTCGGTGCGCGACCCCGACAGCGACGGCCGCGCGCGCGGCCGCGGCCGTGACGACCAAGGCGAGGCCGACAAGCGGCTGTTGGTGCTCGAGGCGGAGTTTGCTTCGGTCCTCAAGATGGTCGCCCGCGACGGCAACACGTTGTCGCCAGTGGTGCGCTGTGCTTGGGATGGAAAGCCGTTGCAGGCACTGACCAAGAACAGCCCCGCCCGCGCGACGGGCGCTCATATCGCGATCGTGGGACATGTCACAGCCGATGAGCTCGTCCGGCTCCTCAACGCCACCGAGGCCGCCAATGGCTTTTTGAACAGGTACGTGTTGCTGATGGTGCGCCGCTCCAAGCTGCTGCCCGAGGGCGGGCGCATCGACCAGGTGCACTGGGAGCCACTGCTCACCAGGCTTCGCGCCGCGATCGACGCCGCGCGCTCTGCTGGACGGGTCGGCTTTGACCCCGACGCCCGCCGGCGCTGGTGGGAGCTCTACCCGGCGCTGACCGAGCCCCAGGCCGGGCTGGCCGGTGCCGTGTGCGCCCGCGCCGAGGCGCACGTCGTGCGCCTCGCGCTGCTCTACGCGCTGATCGACCAGGCCCACGAGATCGCCCTTGAGCACCTGGACGCCGCGCTTGCCCTGTGGGAGTACGCGGCCGCCTCGGCGCGCTGGGTGTTCGGCGACAGCCTCGGCGACCCGCTCGCTGACGAGATCTACCGCGCGCTGCTGGACGAGCCCGACGGGCTGACCCGCTCACAAGTCCGCGATCTGTTCAGCCGCAACCGCCGCTCCAACGACATCGGCCAAGCGCTCCAGCGGCTCGCTGCCGCCGGCCGCGTCCACGCCGAGCGCCAGCAGCAGCGCGGCCGCCCCGCCGAGCTCTGGCGCGCGCGCCGCGACGCGTCGACCGGCCCCTGAACGGCCCGCGCGCGACGGCCGAACCATCGATCCCCGGGCTTGTGTCGACCTACCGGGTTCGGTCGTTTATCGCGTATCGCGTTACGACGTTGCAGACACGTCTTCAACGACCTGCGCAGGGAAAAGCCACCCGTTCAAGCTCGAGATACGGATAACTCGGGCTCAAAGGCACGATGTCAGAGGCGGAGCTGCACTTCATCCGCGCCCGGTTGCAGGGAGGGATCCTCTCCAAAGCCCGCCGCGGGGAACTGCATATGCCGCTCCCCGTCGGCCTCGTCTATGACCCCGCGGGGAAGGTTGTCCTCGATCCCGACACGAGTGTGCAGAACGCGCTGCACCACGTGTTTCAGACGTTCGCGCGGACCGGGTCCGCGCGCGCGGTCGTCTATGAGTTCACGCGCGAGGGGCTGCTGTTCCCGACCCGGATCCGTAAAGGTCATCGCACCGGCGAGCTCGCGTGGAGCGAGCTTGAGCACTGGCGGGTGTTGCGGACGCTGCACAACCCCAGGTATGCGGGCGCGTTCGCGTATGGCCGCCGCCGGAACCGCAAGACCCCTGACGGCAAGATGACCTCGCACCGGCTACCGCGCGAGGAGTGGACGGCGCTGATCCCTGACACCCACCCGGGCTACCTCACCTGGGAGCAGTTCGAGCAGAACCTGCGAACGCTCGCTGAGAACGCCCGCGCGCACGGTCAGGACCGTGCCGGCGGCCCAGCCCGCGAAGGTCCCGCACTGCTGCAAGGCCTCGTCATCTGCGGCCGCTGCGGGAACCGGATGAGCGTCCACTACCACCAACGCCGCGGCGCGCTCGTCCCGGACTACCGATGCATCCGCGAGAACATCCAGCAACACGCGCCGCAATGCCAGACGATCCCCGGGCAGCGTGTCGATGAGACGATCAGCCAGCTGCTGCTCGAGACCGTCACCCCGCTCGCCCTCGAGGTCGCGCTGACCGTCCAAGCCGAGCTCGAAGCGCGCGCCGACGAAGCTGACCAGCTCCGCAGAGGTCACGTCGAGCGCGCCCGGCATCACGCCGAACTTGCACGCCGCCGCTACCTCGCTGTCGACCCGGACAACCGCCTCGTCGCCGACACCCTGGAGGCCGACTGGAACGACAAACTCCGCGCTCTGCAGGCCGCCCAAGACGACTACGACCGTGACACCGCCGCCGCGCACGCCCAGCTCACCGAGCAGCACAAATCATCGTTGGCCCCCGCCGCCGCCGGCCACATAACGGGTCCGGGAACAGAACAGCCGCAACAAGAAGCGCCGCGAGATCGACCGCGCCCTGTCCGTGCTCGAGGACGCCGGCCGGCTGCGGCGCGAGACCCGCCAGCCCGAACGCGGCCGCCACGCCGAGGTGTGGATCCCGGTCACCGCCCAGGCAGCCTGACCGACCCGGTCGGGTCAGCCCGTGCAGGTGTCGTCGAGTGCTTCCCCATCCACGACCGGCGGATCAACATCGAGCCGTACATAGATCCGGGCCGAGCAACACGAGCACATCGCGATGCTCTCCTCGTCGTGAGCCACCCAGCGGACGATCTCGTGCCCCAGCGCCCGCGCCCGCTCGGCAACGCCCCGGAGAACCTCGGTGCGCTCGAGCGCAGCGGTCAGTTCGGCAAGCTCCTGATCCTTTGGGATCCTTCGATGGCGGGCGGCGATCGCCCGATCACCGGAACGGATCGTGATCACCCGCACCTTGTCCGCACGTGCCTTCGCCCGGATCTCCGCCCGCCACTGCTCCGGATCGACGCCCTCCGGAGAGCTGACCCGGCCACGGCGCAACAGCTCCGCATAATCGCCGCCAGGTCGCTCGAGATAGTCGTCGGCGATCCGCCGAAAGCGCTCGTCGTGCTCAGGCGTCACGCTGAGTCTCGATCATCACCCGACACCGAGTCGGAGCCTACGCCGACAGCGAGATGATCGACCAGCGCAGCCGCTCCCCGACCGGCACGAGCCCGCCCGGGATCGTCGTCCGCGAGGGTCTCTACGCTGCCGACCGATGCTGAGGTTCGGCGATGAGGCGTTCGAGGAGCTTGTCGCGATCGACGATGCCGAGGAGCTGTGCCGGCGGCTGTTGGCATCCCCGTGGGGTTGGGGCTCCAGCACCCGCCATGCGGAGGCCGTCGAGCTGCTCGCTGGCGTGCACGGCACGGGCGAGCTGCCGATGTCGTTCGTGACGCTGATGCTGTGCACATGCCGGCGGTGGGACCGGGTCACGAGCAGGCTGATCGCCGCGGTCGAGGACAGCGGGCTGCTCGACAGCACGGGGCTCGATGAGCTGGCCCAGTCGTTCCTGTCCCATGAGCAGGTGATCGCCTACCCGCTGGCATGGGTCTCCCCGCAGTGGCTCGAGATCGACCTGGACGACGGGCAGGGACGGATCTGCACCGTCGATGAGGACACGCTCGGTCACCATCGCGTGACTATCGAGCCGCCGCTGCGGCGGTGGGCAGCCGGGCGCGCGCTGCGCTCGGTGCCGGCACGGCTCGAGGAGTTGTTGCGCGCCGCTGAGCTGTTCAAGCCCCGCGACCGCAGCGCGGTGATCCATGGGCTGCTCGACGCCGCCGAGGTGCTCGACGAATCCCGCCGGCGACGCCTGATCGACCGCGGTCTGAGCGCCTCCGGGGCGAGCGTGCGCCGGACAGCGCTTGACCGCTTGTGCGAGCTCGACGGTCCCGAGCCGGCCCGCCGGAGGGCGCTGAGCGATCCGAACGCGGTGGTGCGGCAGTGGCGAGCGCCCGAGCCCGGGCCCGAGCCGGAGCTCCGACCGGCGGCCCTGTTCGAGGCGTGATGAGCTCGTCCCGACCCGCGATCACCAAGGCTGCGCTCGACGCGCTGATCGAGGAGGCGACCGTTGACTGCTACAACGAGGCGGAGCAGATCACCGGCCTGTTCACGATGCTCGAGGACAACCTCGCGCTTCCGTTCCAGACCACGGTGCTCGGGATGACCGTCACGGTCGCGAAGGTCGAGCTCACCGTCAACGACGAGATCGTCGCGATCTGCCGCCGCGACGGCCACAAGCAGGGGATCCCGATCCTCGACCTGCCGCTACCGGCGCCCGCGCCCGATGGCGCGGAATGGATCGACGCATACCGCCGCTGGCACGGCTGAACACCCCAGATCTCACCAGCCATCACGATCGAGGATCTGCTGCACACGCACGCGCGAAATACCGAACCGACGGGCGATCACAGTCACGCCGGCGCCCTGCTGGCGCATCCGCAGAACCTCACGGTCGCGCTCCGAGATCGTCCGCGCCGGCGGGAGCGCGAGCACCTCGATCGGATCCGTCGAGCACACCGACCGGTCTCGGTGCGCCTGCGCGATGTCCGCCACCGCCTTCGGGCCGATCATCGGGATCTCCAAGAGCCGCTTCTCCGGTGTCACCCGGAGATCTCCGACGGTCGCGATCCCCATGCGATGCAGCGCGTTCAGCCACCGCCGGCGAAGGATCGACCGCTCGAACGCCTCCCGGTCGGCGATCGACAGCGCGCGCATCCCAGCGATGATGACCGACATCCCGCCCCGGCGGCGGCCCGGCCCGGCCACCGGGCGATAGCCTTGACCACGTGGCCGCCCGGCAACACGTGAGCATCGATCTCGACGCGGACGTCGCCGCGATCCTCCGCGTGCACGCCGAACAGGCGCACGTCAGCGAGGGCGAGATCGTCGACCGCGCGATCCGCGCCTACGACCTCCGCTCGCTCCTCGCGCAGATCCGCGAACGCTCAGACCTCGACGAGGACGAAGCCATCGCGCTCGCGCGCGAAGAACTCAAAGCCGCCCGCGCCGAGCGCGACGCGGCTGCCTGAATGCTGCGCGTCGTCGCGGACGCGAACGTGCTGATCTCCGCGGCACTCGCCCGCTCCCCGAACGCACCCTCGGTCCTGATCCTCGAAGCGGCGCTCGACGGGCGACTCGAACTGGTCACCTCACCGCAACTGCTGGGCGAGATCACGAGCGTGCTCAAACGCCCCCGCCTGCGGAAGTACCTCTCAACAGATGAGGCGCTGCGATTCGTCGCGGACCTCGCCGCCCAGACCATCCTGCTCACCGATCCGCCGGGGCCTCCCGCCGCCGTGTGCCGCGACCCCAACGACGACTACCTGGTCGCGCTCGCGACCGTCCGCCACGCGGACGCGATCATCACCGGCGATCCCGACCTGCACGCAATCGACACCGAGCAACTCGGCATCGAGATCCTCACACCACGCCAGCTCGTCGACCGCCTCGCCTGACCGGGCCTCGTTCGTTTCTTTCGTACCGCGTCACCCCGTCCCCAATCCGCCCCGGCCCGCCGTGACGGTGCAGGCCTGAACCGTCGCCAACTGCCCAGCTCAAAGCAAAACTGGTCGTCACCGCCTGAAAAGCGAGCTGTACGGCCGCGGGTTGGTCGCCATCGCCGCCGAGCAGTACGCCTCCCGGCTGGTCGTTCCCGGCAGCCAGCGGTCACACCCTGTGAGGTTACCCGGACCGGCCCGCCGCGGGCCTGGTCAGAGAACCTTTGACAGGAAAGTTCTGGTGCGCTCTTGCCGGGGCGAGCCGAGGACCTCCGCCGGCGGCCCCGATTCGACCACGACGCCTTCGTCGATGAACACGACCTCGTCGGCCACCTCACGGGCAAAGCCCATCTCGTGGGTGACCACGATCATCGTCATCCCGTCGCGGGCCAGCTGGCGCATGGCGTCGAGGACGTCGCCCACGAGCTCGGGATCGAGCGCCGAGGTAGGCTCGTCGAACAGCATCAGCTTCGGATCCATGGCGAGCGCGCGGGCGATCGCCACGCGCTGCTGCTGACCGCCGGAGAGGGCGACCGGATAGGTGTCGAGCTTGTCGCCCAGCCCGACGCGGTGAAGCAGCTCCCGGGCCAGCTTGCGCGCCTGTTCGCCTGGCACTCCCTTCACGCTGATGGGCGCCAGCGTGACGTTCTCGAGCGCGGTCATGTGCGGGAACAGGTTGAAGTGCTGGAACACCATCCCGATCTCGGCGCGCTTGCGAGCCACCTCGCGTTCGCGCAGCTCGTACAGCTTGCCGGCGGACTCGCGGTAGCCGACGAGCTCGCCGTCGACCGAGAGCCGGCCGGCATTGATCTTTTCCAGGTGGTTTATGCAGCGCAGGAAGGTGGACTTGCCCGAACCCGAGGGCCCGAGCATGCACATCACGTCTCCGCGCTGAACCTCGAGATCGATCCCCTTCAGGACTTCGAGGCGGCCGAACCGCTTGTAGACGCGCTCGGCCTTGACCATCGCCGGCGTCATATCCCGGCACCGCGGTTGGCGAAGCCGAGCCACCGGGCCCGCATCGACGCCCGTTCGGCGCGTGAGAACCCCCGCCCGTAGCGCCGCTCGATGAAGTACTGGCCCACGTACAGAACGCTGGTCATCACCAGGTACCAGATGCTGGCGACGATCAGCAGCGGGATCGGCCGGAAGTTCACGTCCGAGATCTCCTGGGTCGCATACAGCAGCTCCGCGTAGGCGGTGACGCTGATCAGCGACGTGTTCTTCAGCATCGAGATCGTCTCGTTGCCCGTCGGCGGGATGATCACCCGCATCGCCTGCGGGAGCACGATCCGCCACATCGTCTCCAGCCGGCTCATCCCCAGCGACTGCGCCGCCTCGGTTTGCCCTTCGGGCACTGAGATGAACCCGGCGCGCACGATCTCCGCCATGTATGCGCCCTCGTTGATCGCCAGCGCCAGCAGCGCTGCGACGAACGGGGTGATCAGGCCGTTGGCGTGCGTGTAGTGGATCATGCTGGGGCCGAACGGGACTCCCAACGAGATCCCCTTCGGTGGCGGGAAGAGGTCGCCGATGTCGTACCAGAACAGGATCTGGACCAGCAGCGGCGTCCCCCGGAAGAACCAGATGTACAGCCAGCTCGCACCCGACACGATCGGGTTGGGCGATAGCCGCATGACCGCCAGCACGACCCCGAGCGCGATCCCGATCAGCATCGCCAGGATCGTCAGCTCGATTGTCACGAGCGCCCCGTGCAGCACGCGCGAGTCGAACAGGTACTGGCCGACGACATGCCAGCCGAAGTTCGGGTTGGTCGCGAACGAGCGGGCGATCGAGGCGCCGATCACCAGCACGACCAGCGCCGCCACCCACCTGCCCGGGTGGCGGACCGGCACGGCCTTGATCTCCTCAGGCCGTGCCGCCTCCTGTTCAGGCAAGGTCGTGCTCATCCGTGAGCACGCACCTTACCTCCGAATTTCCACTCCCAGTCTGGTTTAGCTGGTAGCCCCGTTGATCTTTACCTCGGATACGGGAATCGCGCCGCCCTGGATCCCCCATTTCTGGAGGATCGACGCGTATGTCCCGTTGCTCATCAGCACCTTGAGCGCGGCCAGAACCGCCGGCGCGGCGCCAGGGCTCTTCAGGAGTGCCAGGCCGTACGGAGCCGTCCCGTAAGCCTGGCCGGTGATCATGAACGCCCCGTTCGACTGCTTGACCTGATAGGCGGCGACCGGCGAGTCCGCCATCGACAGCTGTGCCCGGCCGCTGGACAGCGCGAGGTTGGCCGCGGTCTGCGTCGGGAACACCAGCACGTTCACCTTCGGCTTGCCTTCCTTCGTGCACTTCGCGCTCTGTCCCTGAGCGTCGCTCTCCTCGGTCGTGCCGCTCTCGACCGACACCGACTTCCCGCACAGGTCGGCGAGCCCGGTCACGGAGGTACCGCCGGTTGACTTAGTAAAGAACGACGTGCCCGCGAGGAAGTAGTCGACGAAGTCGACCACCTTCTCACGCGCCTTCGTGTCGGTAAACGACGAGGCGCCCATGTCGTATTTGCCGCCGGTGAGCCCCGGGATGATCGTGTCGAACGTGGCGTTGACGACGTTCGCCTTCAGCCCCATCACGGCGGCCAGCGCCTTGCTCAGGTCCGCGTCCATCCCCACGACGGTGTGGCCGTCCGGACCGAGGAACTCGTTCGGCGCGTAGCTCGCATCCGCCGCGACAGTCAGCGTGCCCTTCGACTTGATCGCCCCCGGCACGAGCTTCTCGACCGACGCATTGCCCGTGCTGGTAGACGGCGATGCCGTCGACGTCGACGATGACACGGAAGCCGAGCTCGAGCTCGAAGACGAGGTGCTGCTACTGCTGCTTCCGCACGCGGCGATCGCCACGGCGCTCAACGTCAAGAGCGCCGCGAGCAGCGGTTTCCTCCAAGTACTCATCCGACTCCTTCTAAGTTGAGACCCCGAATACGAGCGGACCAGCATAGGCAAGAACGGCAAGCCGGAATAGAGAGGCTTAACCGCCCGCAAACCGAGCGTCGTTGATCGCTCACACGCCGGATAGCCTTTGCAGGGTGCAGGTACGGGTACGACTTTTGCCGCGCTGCGCGTGCGGGCGGGAACCGACGAGCTGGAGCTGGAGCTACCCGACGGCGCGGTGGTCGCCGACGCGCTCGAGCAGATACGCGCGCTGACCGATGGCGTGCCGGTCGTGATGGCGGTCAAGCACGAGTACGCCGATGCCGGCGCGACCCTCCACGGCGGCGACGAGGTGGCCCTGATCCCGCCGGTGTCCGGTGGCGCGGTCGGGGCGATGCACACCCGGATCACCAGCGAGCCCCTGGACATCGGGGCGCTGGTGGAGCGGGTGTCGGATCCGCGGGCCGGCGCCGTGGTCACGTTCCTCAGCGTCACCCGCGAGGTCGCGCAGCTCGAGTACGAGGCCTACGCTGAGATGCGCTCGCTCAAATGAAGCGCGCAGGAGCCGATCGGCGCACACCGCCTTCGCGACGGCGCCTCGGCCGGACACGGGCCGACGGGACCCGATCGACGCCATGTTCCGGTGGGGCCGACTCGGGTGGCCGCTGTTTAGTTGCAAGCGCAAGGCGCGCGGCGGCCGGGAGCTCGGAGCGCGAGCCCTGATCGTCGACGCGATCGACGATCAGGCAGCCGCGTTCTACCGCCGCTTCGACTTCGACGAGCTCGACGATCGGCGCCTGTGGCGGCGGCTGGCGGACGTCACGCGCGCCGTCGGAGAGTAGACGGCCGCCGCCCCTCGCCCAACGCAGCGACGATCCGGGGTTCGCCAGCCGAGCTTCGCGGTTCCGCTCTCGGACGGTGTGGTGGCAGTGGACCATCTGGCCGCGAGGGGTGATGACCGATATCGGCAGGACAGTCGCGCGAGACCTGCTCGTGGCCGGCGGCCAGGATCTTGACGGCCTGCTGGGCCCCCTCGCGGCCTATCTGGACGCGGTGGAGGCGAGGATCGGCGCGCTGGAGAGGCGGTTGACTGCGGTTCCGTTGATGACGGCGGCGGACGCTGCGCGATACGCCCGCGTCAATGTGGAGACGATCCTGCGCGCGGTCCGCGCCGGCGAGCTCCCCGTAGCCGGCTATGTCGGCCGCTCCCCTCGAATCTCTCGCGATGCCCTCAGCGGGCTGGCGGTCGAGGATTTGGATGGTGCCGAAGCCGGCCTTTTCGAGGTTGCGGACGAAGGCACGCTCCGTCAGGGCGCCGGCTTTAGGGGCTCCTCCACGTTTCGTGTGGGGTTACACGGGTGCGGGTCCGGGATTGAGTTTCCCGGCGACGAGGTAGATCATGGCGATGTAGTTGCGATTGGTGCGATAACCACGGGCTCGGCGTTTTGCGGCCTGGATGAGTGAGTTCAGTCCCTCGAGCAGCCCGTTGGAGACGCGGCTGTGATGCCAGCGCATCACCCCAAGCCAGTGATCCTCGAGCATCCGCGTGAACTTGATCATGGGCTGTAGCCCGCTGGTGTGGACCTCGGCGATCCAGCGGCGAAGATACTCCTCGGCGGCGTCGGGATCGTCGAGCTCGTAGAAGTCGTCGAATCGCAGCGACAGCTCGTACGCGCGGACGGTCTGGAGCGGCTGCTGCAGCAGCTCATCGAGCAGGTCCTGCTGGCGGGCGGTCAGGTTCTTCGGCCGCTTGAGCCACAGGTAGCGTGTGTTCTTCAGCAGCTGGTTGTGCTGCTTGGCCTCCTGGCGGCGGATCTCGTCGATCGCCTTGGACAGGTGCTGGCGGACGTGGTAGCGGTCGAAGGTGATCTCGGCCTGCGGCAGGTGCTTGAGCGTCCCGGCCAGATACGCCTCCGACATGTCCTGGCAGACCTCGCGGACGCGCGCCACCTCGCCCCGGTGGGTCTCAAGAAAGCAGGAAAACTCCTGCACAGTGCCCTGATCGCGACCCTCGGTCACATACACGGCGCGGCGCTCGTCCAGATCGGCAAACACCGACACGTAGTCCTGCCCGCGCTTGGCGCTCGTCTCATCGATCCCCGCGCGCTCAAGCCCCGAGAGGTCCTGCGCCTCGACCGCCTCATCGACGTAGTGGTGCATCACCCGCCAGACCCGCATATCCGTCTCGCCGATCAGCTCAGCCACGGCCTTCACCGGCATCTCCTTGACCAGCGCCATCACCAGCGCCTCGAACAGCAACGTGAACCCCGAGCGCTCCCGCGCCCACGGCACCTCGACCTGCTTGACGTTGTGCTCGGGGCAGATGACCCTCGGCACCCGCGCCGTCAGATACGCCTGATGCTGAAAGAAATCCAGATGCCGCCAGGCCTTCTCCTCGGTGTCATGCACCTCGCGCCCTTCCCGACCACACTCCGGGCAAGCGAACCGCGACCCCTTCGGAAAGTCGATCCGCAGATCCAGCCGGCGCTGCTCAGCATCGAACCGAACATCCACCACCCGCCACGGCTCCTGAAGACCCAACGCCTGCTGGAACAGGTCGACATCGTGCATACCAGGCTCCCATCATCACGGACCAAGAAGCCCGGCAGCCTCCCAGCCGCCCCGGACGGCTACCCACTCAGAACGTGGAGGAGCCCTGTTAAGCCGGCCCAGGCGGCTGGATGGGTCAGCACTTCGGGCGGGAGTTTTTCTTCGTCGACGGTCAGGTCGGCGAGGCACAGCTTGCCGCCGGGCCGGAGCACGCGTGCGCATTCGGCGAGTGCGCGGGCCTTGCGCGGCGAGAGACTGAGAACAGCGTTGGAGATGATCTGGTGGACGCTGGCGACCGGGAGCGGGATCGCTTCCATTTCTCCTCTGAGGGTTTGGACGTTGTCGAGGCCGGCCTGGGCGGCTGCGGCGGCGGTGCGCTCGAGCATCGCGGGTAGGAAGTCGAGCGCGATGACGCGGCCGCCTGGCCCGGTGCGGCGGGCGGCGAGGATGGTGTCGGTGCCGGTGCCGCAGCCGAGGTCGAGGATCGTCTCGCCCGGCTCGATGTCGGCGTGGCGGAGGAGGTTCCCGACTCCGAGTGCGCCGTCGGCGGCGAGCGGGGGGACCTGGGCGAGCTCTTCGGCGCTGTATAGCTTCCGCGCGACGGCGCCGGCCGGGTCGCGCGCGGCGGTGTAGGCGTCGCGGACGAGCGTCTTGATCTCTTGCGAGTGCAGGAGGTCACGCCGTTGCGTTTGGCTCATGGCTTTTCGACGACCTCGTCGAGCGCGGCGAGCAGCCGTGCGTGGATCGCTTCGGGAAGGTCGTCCTCCGCGCGCGTGGCGAGGAAGCTGCGCAGCTCCTCGGCGAATTGCAGCTCGCCGCAGCAGCGCCGGCAGAAGCTCAGGTGTTCCTCGATCGCCTCGCGCTGGGACTCGTCAATGTCACCGTCGAGGTATTGCCACAGCTGGTGCACGGCCTCGGCGCAGCTGATCATGCGACCGGCTCCTTGAGTAGGTCGTGCTCCTCGGCGTACTGCCACAGGCGCTTCTCGAACAGCTTGCGGCCGCGGTGCAGCTGCGCCAGCACGGTCCCGAGCGGGAGGCTCAGCATCCGCGCCACCTCCTTGGTGTGAAGGCCGTCCATGTAGGTGAGGACGAGCGGGATCCGGTAGTGCTCGGGGAGCGAGGCGAGGATCGCGCGGACGTCGTCGGCGCCGAACAGTTCGAGGAAGTCGAGGTGGAGCGAGTCCGAGTAGGGGAACGGGTCCTCGTCGGTGAGCTTGCGGTAGAGCGAGAACTCATCGACGTTCTCGAGTTCGACCTCGACCGGGCGCCGGGCCCGCGAGCGCGCGCGGTCCCGGCAGCAGTTCACGAGAATGCTGGTCAGCCATGCCGGCGCCGCGGTCTCGTCAGCGAGCCGCGTGAACCCGCGAAACGCCTTCAGCAGGCAGTCCTGCACGGCGTCCTCGGCATCGTCCCCGACCAGCCGCCGGGCGAGGCCATACAAGCGAGGCAGCTGCGCCGCTGCCAGCACTCGAAACCTTTCCTTTTGCTCGGCGGAAGCCTGCGTGGCGGGCTCCATGCTGTTCGAGAAGACGCTCCCGCCCACGAAGTTATTGCACTGGCGCTCAAGTGCAATAGCCGGGGCCGCCGCATCGTCTTACCCGGACAACACGATGTCTTCCCTGAGAGGAGGAGCGATGGCTCTAAAGCTGGGCGATACCGCCCCCGATTTCCAGGCCGCCACCACGGAGGGCCCGATCCGCTTTCACGACTGGATCGGCGATTCGTGGGCGGTGCTGTTCTCGCACCCCAAGGACTTCACGCCGGTCTGCACTACCGAGCTCGGCTACATGGCGAGCATCAAGCCGGAGTTCGACCGCCGCGGAGTCAGGGTCATGGGCCTGTCGGTCGATCCGGTCGAGCGGCACCTGGCCTGGGCGCGCGACATCGAGGAGACGCAGGGATGCGCGCCCAACTTCCCGTGCGTCGGCGATGCGGACTACAAGGTGTCGAAGCTCTACGGGATGCTGCCCGCGGAGGTATCCGGCGATCCGCTGGCGCGGACGCCGGCCGACAACCAGACCGTGCGCAACGTGTTCGTGATCGGCCCGGACAAGAAGATCAAGCTGATCCTCGTCTATCCGATGACCACGGGGCGCAACTTCGACGAGGTGCTGCGGGTGATCGACTCGCTGCAGCTGACCGCCAACCACAAGGTGGCCACGCCGGCCAACTGGAAGCAGGGCGACGACGTGATCATCTCCGGCTCGGTGACCGACGAGCAGGCCAGGGAGCTGTTTGGTGAGTGGGATGAACCCAAGCCGTATATCCGGATCGTGCCCCAGCCACGCGAGACGACGGCCGCTTCGGCCTGAGCGGTGAACCTCGCCCCACGGAACAGGCCGCTTGACGGACAGCGCGCGCAATGGCAGCGGGGGCTGTCCGAGCGGCCCGACCGGTTCGGCAACCTGGCGAGCTACCCGGCACGATCGACAGTCGCTCGGTTGCGGCAAGAGCGGCTGACCCAGGTGCTCGAGCTCGGCCCAGGCCAGGGCCGGGACACGCTCTTCTTCGCCCAACAAGGCTTCCACGTGCACGCGGTCGACTACGCGCCCAGCGCGGTCGCGACGATCGAGCAAAAGGCCCGGGATGCGCAGCTATCCGCGAACGTGACTGTCGTCCAGCACGACGTGCGCGACCCGCTGCCCTACCCGGAGCGAAGCTTTGACTGCTGCTACTCCCACATGCTCTTCTGCATGGCATTGACAGAAGCCGAGCTCCGCTTCCTCAGCGGCGAGATCCTGCGCGTGCTGCGTCCCGGCAGGCTCTGCATCTACACCGCGCGCACCACCAGCGATCCCGACTTCGGCAACGGCATCCACCACGGCGAGGGCCTATACGAGTTCGGCGGCTTCATCGTCCACTTCTTCAGCCCCGCGACGGTCGAGATGCTCGCCACCGGATACGACAACGTCGAGGTCGCCCAGTTGGAGGAGGGGACGCTCCCCCGCAGGCTCTACCGCATCACCCTCCGCAAGCCGCCGCCGCTAATCAGCGACCCGGGTCAGGTCACGCTCCCGCTACCCCCACAGCTAAGGCATCGAGCCAAGTAGGCGTACATTCGTTGCGCGAAATCGGGAAGGCTGCAATCAAAGCCCCGGGCATTGTTGCGTTCGCATATGAAGGACGAGCGGGGTCAGCCGGGAAGGCGCAGGCCGACCTTGGGGAACTCCTCGGCCATCTTCGCGCCGACCAGCTGGAGAGCCGATGCGGGGCGGATCATCACCTTGAGCTCGGTGATCATGCCACCTTCGTCAAAGGTGAGCTTGTCGATTCCCTCCACTTGCTTTCCTTCCACCAAGGTTGCGAATTCGAGCATCGCCACGCGGTCGTCCGGATCCTCAAGTTGGTGTACGCAGCGGAACTCACCACCGACTCCGAGCACGCGTTCGGCCGCGCGGAGGACCTTCACGACCTGATCGCGGCCCTCATACGGCTTGAACAGAACCGGGCTTCGGAACACCGCGTCCTCGCGGAACAGGTCTGCGGCTTCGTCCACGCTCCCGTGCTCGACGGCGGTGCGAAATCGATCGGAGAGCATCGCACTGGAAGCCTAACGCCCCGGCCCGGAACCAACCCCCCGCCGGCCACTCGAAAGCGGTCCCGACCTCAACACAGCGGCGCCGACGCCAATCAAAAAGGGAACCCCACCCGCTCCCGTGCTGACACGAGCTACGTCTAGGCGCACTTGCAACGCGCGGAAGGGCGCCTCGGCCGGCGATCCTGCATCTTGCTGGCTGCGCGGCTACGACATGCTCGAGTTCCGCGCGGAGGAGGGCCTGTTCGTCCGCGGGCGCAGATGCTCATCGCTCAATCCCTGGCTGAGCGGCACTGTGGCGGCCGTTACTGCGATCGGCGACGACTACCGCATTGGCGACCGAAACGGGCGCCCCGGGGCGCGTCGACTGGCTGGACTTGCGAGACGCGCGGACCTCGGGTCGTGATCGCGGGCGCTGTCGGCGTTGATGCGCTGCTCACGATGCGGCAGCAAGCCGGTCGGCCGCGCTTTGCAGCGTCCCTCCGGATCTGGCTGGGAGCAAGCGCCACGGTGGGCGTTGCGACGCTTGTCGGTAACCGGTTACGGACTCTCCTGTCCGCCCGCGGGTCCGGGTCAGACCGCTCGCGCCTCCGATGTCGACGTCGGGCACCTCGATCCCAGCCTTTAGGTATGCCGCGGAACAACCTCCTGCCGGTGAATGGTTGATCCCGCGATTCGTCCTGGTTTCGGAGGGGTCAGATCCGTTGGATGCGCGCCAGCCAGGCGGCGGCGGGCGGGGTGTCGGTGTCGAACTGGTTTTCGAAGCGGCCGGGCACGAGCTCGAAGTGGGCTTCCTCGATGCTCTCGATCCGCCAGCGGTCCGAGAAGAGCCTCGCGATGTCTTGCCGGGTAAGGCGTCGTGGTCCCGGGATGTTGGCGAGCTCGCTGAAGCACGCCAGCCAGTACGTCCCGCCGGGTACGAGCACCGCGTGGATACCGCGGATGACTTGCTCCATCTCGTGATCGGAGAGGACGTGCAGGAGGCCGCTGTCGGTGACGGTGTCGAAGGTCTGTCCGAGCTCGGGGAGCCGCAGCACGTTTCCTTGAATGAAACGCGCGGACAGCCCTCGCTCGCGCGCCTTAGCTTTGGCTCTCGCGATCGCGGCGTCGGACGCGTCGAGCCCGGTCACCTCGAGTCGAAGGCCGGCGAAGAACAGCGCGTTCTCACCGGTCCCGCAGCCGATATCGAGCACCCGCCCGGTGATCAGGCCCGCGTTCGCGACTCGCGCAAGCGCGGGCTGCGGACCGTCGATGTCCCACGGCGGCCTGGCGCGATATGCCTCGTCGAAGCGTGACACGGGAATCGAACTGGTCGCATCAGCGCTTGCCGCATCCGGCTCGTCAAACGAGGTGCGCTGATCGTCGAGCGACCGGGGCTTCACGTCAGCCGCGCCAGCGCCGGTCTCTGTGAACTTCGGGGTCATTGCGGTCCTCCTGTGCTCGTCATCGCTTCTTGCGTGACGCGATTGTCGACGGCGGCTGGGCGATCCGCGTCAATGCGCGCACGCTGAACTTTTCGCGGGCCGACCCTGAGGATTTCCGGCTACTACCCGATCGGCTCGCGCGCACCGTCGAGGTGGTCGGTGAGCTGCTCGCGCGAGGCGATGTCGAGCTTTTGGAAGACGTGGCGGAGGTGGGTCTCCACGGTCGCGAGGCTGACGACCAACGTTCGGGCAATCTGTCGATTGGTGAGGCCTTCAGCGGCGAGGTCGGCAACCCGGCGCTCGGCGCCCGTTAGCGCATCGACGCCGGTGAGCGCCACGCGTCGCGGTCGCGCCCCCACGGCGCGGAGCTCGTCGCGGGCCCGCTGCGCCAGCACATTCGCGCCGCGCGCCTGCGCGCCGTCCATGCCGAGCTCGAGCAGTCGACGCGCCTCCGAGCGCTGGCCGGCGCGCCGAAGGGCCGCGCCGAGCTCGACGAGCGCACGCGCGTGCTCCAGCCGCGCTGGCGAGTCCTGTAGGACTGCGACAGCCTCGCGCAGCAACCCGACGCCGTCACCGGCGAAGGTCAGCGCAGCCGCTTGCAGTGCCACCCCGAGCGCGCGCGGCGCGCCGAACGCCCGTGCCAGCTCGAGTTCCTCGCCGGCCAGTCGCCGGGCCTCCTCCACCTCGCCGACGACGGCGAGCATTACGGCCGTCTGCGAGCGCCACGGGTAGATCGCCGGGTTCACGATCGTGCCCTCGTACCGGTTCCCCAACGCCAGCAACTCGTCGATTGCCTGGCGCGTGCGGCCCTGCGCGGCACGCAGCCGTCCGCGCGCACCGATCAGCTGCGAGAACAGAAGCGAGGCACTCTCATGTGTGGCGAAGCCGCTTTCGTTCAGCGTCCGCTCGGCCTCCTCGAGCTGGCCGCGCTCGATCATCACCTGAAGCAGCACCGCGAGCGCCATCGGAGCGTAGAGCGAGTCGCTGGGCCCCAGGCTCGACGACGACGCTCGCGGGGAACCCAGGTACACGGCCTCGAGCGCCCCGCGTGCGTCGGCCTCGGCGTCAGCCAGCGCGCCGAGGCGCCAGAAGAGCATCGAGCGCCACGGGGCGGCGTTCAAAAACTGAGCGGTGGACCCGTTCTGCCGGGCGTCGTCGATCTGCTCGTCGAGCAGTTGCTGGGCCAGCGAGAA
The DNA here is from genome assembly GCA_963836715.1 of uncultured Solirubrobacterales bacterium. GTDB lineage: Bacteria > Actinomycetota > Thermoleophilia > Solirubrobacterales > Solirubrobacteraceae > Palsa-465. Next base: position 486,980 of record CAWIKH010000005.1, on the reverse strand, counting down.
ATGCTCGCTGAAGGTCAGCGCGACATACAGTTGGACGCGCATCGGGCCGCGCGCGAATCGCGGCAACGCATCCCAGCCCCGGATCGCCTGCTCAGCCAGGCCGTTGACTCGTGCAACTGGTTGGTTGGAAAAAAGGGCGTCAACCGCCGCCAGGCTGGCCACGTTCGGAGCAGTCGCCTTACTGCGCGACGCGGGATCCGTCAGCCGGCGAAGACGCGCGCGCTCGGCACCGTGGGTTGAGAGGTCCACTACGCACATAGCGCCGGCTACCGCAGTCTCGAGCAGCAGTGCGCCTTCGGGATCGTGTTCGGCGGCTTCGGTTACGAGATCATCCAGCGCGGACGCGACCTCGTGCGCGCGATCCGACCAGACCAGCGCGTAGCGCAGGGCAAACGCGATCTGGATCCTCGCGCCGAGCTCCTCGGTGCAGGCGAGCGCCTCCCGGAGGTGCTCCGCCGCGGCGTTGAACTGGCCGCCGGCCTGCTCCGCTTCGCCCAGTTCGCGCAGCAGCTCAGCTTGCCGCGCAGCGGGCGGCGGCTCGACCATCGCCCGCTTGAGATAGCGCACGGCCAGATCCGGCGCGCCCGCGCGAACCGCGGCACGCGCCGCGTCGAGCAGCATGTCAACGACTTCCTCATCGCCAGCCGGGACGGCGGCGAGCAGGTGCGGCGCCACCCGCTCCCACACCATGGACCCGCCGACCAGCAACCGGGCTGCCTCCCGATGCGCACGCGCACGCCGCCGCGGAGGGAGCTCCGCATAGACCGCAGAGCGCACCAGCGGATGCACAAACGCCAACCCGTCGGCCTCGTGCAGAATGCCTGCGGAAACCAGACCGTCGACCGCCTCGTCACGGCTTGCGCCATCGAGTCCCGCGAGCAGCGCGACCCGGCCCGGATCCACACCGTCGCCGAGCACCGCCGCCGCCCCGGCCAACGCCGCCGCCGACGGCGGCAGACTCGCAAGACGCAGATGCACCCACCGCGATACCGCGGCCAGATCCACCTCGCCGAGCTGCTCCACGGCCTCCACCGTCGGCCGCGACCCCCGCGCGCGCAACGCGCCGATCAGCTGCCAGAGCAAGAACGGGTTACCACCCGTCGTCGCCCAGCACACGCGCACGAACTCGCGGTCAAGGTCCCTCCCCGAAAACGCGCCGCGCACGAGCGTTCCCACCGCATCGAGCGTCAGCGATCCCGGCCGCAGCACCTCCGCGCGCGGTCCCGAGACCAGCTCACGCACCAGCAACCCGCGAGCACCAGGATCCTCGCCGCGCAGCGCCACCACCAGCAACACCGGCAGCGCCTGCACGCGCCGAGCCAAATAGACAAGGAACCGCAACGACGGCGCATCCACCCAGTGCGCGTCATCCACCACCATCACCAGCGGCCCCCGCGCCGCCAGGTTCACAGTCAGCCAGTACAGCCCGTGCAACGTGGCAAAGCCCCGATCCCCACCCGACACGGTCTCCGAAGCGACAGCCGGCTTCCCGAGCAACGACGCCGCCGGCGCGGCGGCGCCGGCCAGCAGCGCATCCCGCTCGCGCCTTCCACACGCCGCCCACACCGGCTCGAACAACTGCCGGACCACCCCGAACGCAAACTCGGTCTCCCCCTGACCCCCGCGAGCGCTCACCACCGCGCCCCCGCTCCCAGTGCACAACTCCACCGCCGCCTCCATCAGGCGCGTCTTCCCGATCCCGGCAGCGCCCACCACCACCAGCAGCCCACCACTCCCACCAATCGCTGCCGCAAACGCCACCGCGATCCGCCGCAGCTCCTCGTCACGGTCAAGCAGCCCACCACCAGCAGACGCCCCCAGCTTGCTCCACGCAGCCGGCGCAGCAGACGGCCACTCGCACTGGCCGCCAGCCGCTTTCACCATCGCTACGCGTCGATCCTCAGCCACCGAAACGCCGTCACCATCGAACCTCGCGACAACCTTACGCCCCCCGGCACCGCGCACATGCCCTCCCAACACGGGATCGGCGAACCGGCATTCTCAGGCCGTCCCGTACGACCGCGTGCGACGGCGGCCGGACCACCGGCCCCGGCTGGAAGCACCGGCAGCACCGGCGGCGGCCGCACCGGTCACGAGGCTGTTGCACAAACCGATCAGAAACCCGGTGCATCAATTGGTCGGCGGGATAACACCTGCTGATGACACTCGTGTCGGCCTGCAAGTGGGAGAAGAGGCTCATTCGCGGACGTAAATGGACACTGTCTCCCACCCTCACTAAGCCAGTGAGTATTTGAAATGGTTTACGCAACCGACTCTCATGGTTGGAGGCGTCCGTTGGCGGATTTGAGGCGCAAGCCGGCGGGGTCTGCGTCTCGGAGGGAGGGGGGAGTTCGGCGACGAACTCGGTGAGCAGTGGGTTGTAGAGCGCGTCGCTGCGTAGGACGGCGCGGCGGTTGCTGTCGAGGGTCGTGCGTTCGCAGCGGACAAGCGGGGCGCCTGCGGGGACGTGCAGCAGTTCAGCGTCCCGCACTGACGCGCTGACGGCGCTGATGACCTGTGTCGCGCCGCCGAGGGCCACTCCGAGCTGCTCGGACAATGGTCGTCGCTCGAGGTCGTGGTGTGAGAGCCCGGTCGCGAGATCTGCTCGCACCCACACCGTTGCGGTTGCGAACGGCTGTCCATCGACTCGATCGACCCTGGCGATCTCGAGCACCGAGTCTGTCTCGAGAAGGTTCGTCAGTCGTGCTGGGGTGGGGAGGAACGCGAAGTGGAGCAGTTCCCGGCTGTGTTTGCGTCCGGCGGCGCGGATCTGCCGCTCGATTGTGGTCAGATCACGAAGCGATTGGCGCAGCGGCGCCGTCGCGACGTACCAGCCGAACCCCTGTCGGCTCTCGATCACGCCGTCGCGCTTGAGTTCGGCAAGCGCTTTTCTGGCGGTCACCCTGCTAGCGCCGTGCTCGCCCGCGAGCTGAGACTCGGAGGCAAGCAGCCCCCCGGGCGGGTACTCGCCCGCGGCGATTCGTCGGCGTAGCTCGTCGGCGATCGCCAGATAGCGCAGCTCTCGCATGGCCCGACCGACTATGGTAGACAAGTCTAATACAAGCGTCGTACACGCCTGAAGTCCTGCGATCACGGGAGACGCCAACGGTGAAGGTCGCGATTCTCGACGACTGGTTCGACACGTTGCGCACTCTCGCGTGCTTCGAGAAGCTCGCCGGCCATGACGTCACCGTGTTCAACGATCACGTCCAGGACGTCGACGCGCTCGCCGAACGGCTGCGCGCATTCGACGCCCTGCTCCTTATCCGTGAACGGACCGAGATCCGCACACCGCTGCTGGAGCGCCTACCGCAGCTGCTGCTGATCAGCCAACGCAGCGTCTACCCGCACATCGACATCGAGACGTGCACGCGCCTGGGGATCACCGTCTGCTCGGACATGCACGCCGGCTCGCCGTCCTACGCCGCTGCGGAACTGACGTGGGCGCTGGTGCTCGCGTCGATGCGCCAGATTCCATGGCAGGTCGCCTCGCTGAAGTCGGGCAACTGGCAGGCGGGCGTCGGCCGGAGCCTGACAGGCAAGACGCTCGGGATCTACGGTTATGGCCGGATCGGCAAGGTCGTCGCCGGCTACGGCGCCGCGTTCGGCATGAACGTCCTCGTTTGGGCGCGCCCCGACTCGCTCGCGCGAGCACACGCAGACCGACTCACCGTCGCCGTGAGCAAGGCCGAGTTCTTCGGCGCCTGCGACGTTCTCTCACTGCACATGCGACTGGTCCCCGCGACCAGGGGCATCGTGACCGCCGCGGATCTCCAGCAAATGCAGCCAACTTCCCTGCTGGTCAACACCAGCCGCGCCGGACTGATCCAACCGGGCGCGCTCGTCACCGCGCTGCGAGCCGGGCGTCCCAGCAGCGCCGCTATCGACGTGTTCGATCACGAGCCCCTAGGCGACACGACCGATCCGCTGCTGAAAATGGACAACATCGTCTGCACCCCGCACATCGGCTACGTCACACGCGAGGAATGGGAGCTTCAGTTCTCCGACATCTACGACCAGATCAACGCCTACCAGGCAGGCTCACCGATCAACGTCGTCAACCCCGACGTCCCGCGATGACCAACCCGCACTCATCCACCGACCTTGCTCCGCCCGACACCGTCGAGACCCTCATCCTCGACCTCCTCGAGTGGATCGGTCCCGAGCCCCGCCCCTATCCAGACGTGATCGAGGCATGGCGGACCTCATGTCCTCGCCTCCCCATCTGGGAAGAGGCAAACGACCGCGGCTACATCTCGCGCCATCACCAGCCGGGACACGGCACGCTCGTCTCCGTGACCGCCACCGGAGCGCAACACCTCCACAAACACCGCCAACCGCCGCTCTGCTGAACTGCTGAGCACGCAACGTGAATCTGCGACAGCCCGGACCGCAGTCAGCTCGTCCGAGCCGAACGCGAACGCTGGATCCGGCCCCGGTCGGGCTCGGAGCGCCCACACTACCCAACCCGCGTTCGCGCGGGCTCAATTCCTGCGAAACCGAATACAAGACTCGCCTTACGTGCTGCTCCACACGGGTCGCCATCGCATCCCCTCCCTCGCATCACCGGAAGCGGGCAGGTCGCGTTCGACCAGCCCGCGGCGTCTGTGCACATGCACGGCTCGCTGTACAGCGCGTCGATGGAAGCAACGATGTCGCGCCGCTCGCGCGCGTCGTTGAAAATGGCGCCAAGCAGCGACGTCCTCGTCGTGACAATCGGCGACGCTCCGAGCACGAGCCCACGAGTCGCGCCTTCACGTGAGGACGAGCATCTCGCTGCCAAGGACGAGCGACCCGCTTCGCGCGGCAAGGGCGACTCAGCGGCCGGCGGCGTTTGCAGATTCTTGGCTAGCAGCCGAGCCGAGATGTGCTCGAGTTCCGCGCTAGGCAGGGAAGTCGGCGTCACGCCGGAGATGCTCGTGGCACCGGTTGAGCAGGTCTCTCGTGACCGTTCACTCGCTTGCAGCGCGACTGACCGGGCGTTATCGCTTCTCAGGGGGTCACGCTGGTCTCGTGCCCCCCTTGCTGCACATTCGGCCGCGTCCGCGCGGGAGCTGAGTCGTCGTCTCAGCCGCTCGCGTGGGCTTCGCGCGCGGTGTCGCGCAGGAGTCGTCGCAGGTCCGCGACCTAGGCCGAGGGCGTGGGTCTGCGGGTGCGCTCGATTACGACGTCTGGGATGTGCGCGTGTGGGCTGAGCCGGAGTGCGGTGCGAATGATCTCGGCGACGTCGGCGGGCTGGATCATCTCGGTGCGGGGGACGGTCGAGATGGCGGCCATGGAAGTGTCAACGAACCCGGGGCAGATGGAAATGGCCCGTACCCCGTCGGGTTCGAGCTCGGCGTTGAGGGACTGGGTGAGCGAGATGACCGCGGCCTTGGTGGCGCCGTAGGCGGCGAGTCCAGGGTTTCCGTCCTTGCCGGCGATCGATGCCACGTTCACGATCAGCCCGCCTGAGGCGCGGAGTAGCGCGAGAGAGTGTTTGGTCATGAGGAACGTGCCGGTGACGTTGACGGCGAACTGGCGGTCCCAGTCGACGAGCGCCAGCTCTTCGAGGGGTCCGTTGTAGAGGATCCCGGCGGAATTGACGAGCACGTCGAGGCGGCCGAAACGCTCGCGGTGTGCGGCGACGATGGTGCTGCAGTCACGCTCGTTGGAGACGTCACCGGGAACGGCATGCGCACTGCCTAGGGTCACCGCTGCCGCCTCGATTCTCTCCCGGCGGCTGGAGGCCACGGTGACCTCGAAGTCCTCTTCGAGCAGCATCCGCGCGATCGCAAGTCCGATTCCCGATGAGCCGCCGGTAACGAGCGCGGCCCGGCCCGATCCGGTTGGATTCACACCCGGTCCTCAAGCACGAGCTCGAACGCTGCCATCATGTCCCGACGAATGTTGCTGAAGCCGCCGGCGGTGAGCGTCTCGCGCAGGCGTGTCTCACCGGCTTGGGCGCCGGCCGCGAGCTCGCCGCCTTGGGAGAGCTCGTTGGGAGTGCAGAGCATCATCGAGAAGGCATGGTAAGCGTCGCCGACCGGATTGAGGTCGTCCTCGACGCGATCGCCGCCGCGGGCTCGACGATCATCCACACCCACTCGTCGGCGATCGAAGCGGGGGTAAGGGGAATGAGCGCAACTGCGACGGCATGGCCTGTGTCGCGCAGCCAATCGAAGAGGCTGATCAGGTCGTAGCTTGAGCCTGACACAGGGTCGGCGCCGGCCACCTCGAACCAGAGCCCATCACTGATCCCGCCTCGTTGGCCCCCGCCGCGGCCGAGCGCTCGACTCGTCGTGCCAGCCCGGTGCCTTCGCCAGTCGCGAACGCGTCCTGGGCGTGCTCGAGATCGGCACACTGCGGTAAGCTGCTGCTAGCGGACAACAGGGGCCACGAAAGGGCGCCGTCGGGTACCCGAGCGAGCTCGAATGCAGGGGCTCCTCTCGCGGATCGGTCGAGTCCCTGCTCGTCGCTAAACTCGCGTCTGGCGGTGAAGCTCGGCCGGGAGGCACGCTCGCGTCCTCCTATACCGCGCGGAGCGGGACTGAGCGAGCCGGTACCGGTTGCGCGGTCGACTCTGAAGGCGGGTGTGGCTGCGGTCGAGGTCAGGCGGTGGCTGCGAAGCAGGTGCCCCGCGTCGGATCTGTACTGCTGCCCTTTTCGTCGTGTCGGTTTCCCGTTAGGCTCGGCGGGCTCGACGCCGGGACCGGTGCGGGTCTTGTAGTCGGCCACACGAGGAGGAGCGGCATGTCAGCAGCAGAGAATCTCGCGACGATTAAGGGGATCTACGAGGCGTTCGGCAAGGGGGATGTTGAGACGATCCTGGGCGCGGTGGCTGATGATGTCGAGTGGGCGGTTGATGCCGAGCCGGTGGCGCCTTGGTATGGAGAGCGGAGCGGCAAGGATGGGGTAGCGAGCTTCTTCGCCGACCTCGCGGGTGCAACCGAGGTGCAGGACTTCGCTGTCGAGGGCATGGGTGCCAGCGATAACGAGGTCTTCGCTTTCTTGCGCTTCGCGGTTCGGATGAACGCCACAGGCCGGAAGGCATCGTTTCATCTTCACCATTACTTCCGGTTCAACGGCGAGGGGAAAGTCGAGTACTACCGGGGCTCGGAAGACTCGGGCCAGGTGGCGCGGGCTCTGGCGGGCTAGTCGGGATCATTCTGGCCCCACGCGATCGTTACGGGTGGTCCGGTGATGATGGTTTCCGGGTCGGCAAGCCAGTTGAGCAGGCACCCAAGGTCCTGGTCCGACACGCCCTGCTGTGCCAACTCGTCGCGCAGACGTTTGATCCCATCGACCACATGCCTCCAGGCCTCCCCGCCAGACGCGAGCTGGCGATACTCCTGCCCGCGGAGATCAACCAGCCCGGCCGCTCGCAGGTCGCTCATTAGCCCGAGTCCGTAGTTCGGCGTCCATCCCACGGTTCGTCCGGCCCGCTCCCAGGCCGACGTGAGCTGATCAATGTTCGGCTTCGTGGGCGTAACGTTGAACTGAAGCCCGGCGGAATCCTCAAGCACGAGCACGCCACCGGACCGAGCGCCGCGGCGAGGCGGCTAACGACTGCTCGTGGCTCGGTCAGATGCTCGAGGACAAATCGAGCGTGTACCAGATCAAACCCCGCCCGGGAAGCGGATCGGCGGAGACATCCTGCTGCGCAAATTCGAGTCCAGCGATGGCGCGGTCAAACCACGTGTCCTGCAAGTCGGTGGCGAGGACGTGCCCGTCCTGCCCGACGCGATCGGCCAGCCATCGCGCAATCGAACCCCGTCCAGCCCCGACCTCCCAGCAACGCCAGCCCGTCCCGACGCCGACCTCTCGCAGCGCCGCCTGGCTCTGACATCAAAGGCTTGTTCGACGGCGGCAAGTCGCTCTGCCTCGTTCCTGGAGTCCTCGCCAAACGAGTAGTGGCTAGCCGTATCGATGGCACGATCGAGCGCTTTAGTTGCCGCCCGGACGGCGCTGTTCTGTGCGGATCCACACCGCGCTTCCGTGTCCTTCCAGCGACATCCGTACGGTCGCTCGCGGTCGAACTTTGCCGGTGGGCCAATCCCGTCATGCCTCCTGGCCTGCCCGAACCGTGGTTGCTTGGCCCGCGGGCCAATGACACAGCGTCGCCGGTCCGCGGACAATCCGTGGGCAGGCGCCGGTGAGGAAAGGCGAGCCGCCGAAGCGCATTCCAATCAGACAGCTCGATCCCGCATCGCGGTCCCGATAAGCATATGACTCCACACCCCGCACGCGCGGTTTCCATGGCTTTGCCTGCTGTGGCGGACACATTGGACCACGCGAGAGCCAAGCTGAAGCTCTTGGTGAGGCTGGCCCGGCGGGAAGGTCGAGGCCAAGTCGCGACCCTCCAGCCCAGTCCGGCTGGTATCCAGACGACACATCTGCGACTGCGGGCGTGGGTGCGGGAGATCGCGGAGCTCACCCGTCCCCAGGTCGTCTACTGGTGCGACGGCTCGGACAAGGAGTACGAACGCCTCTGTGAGCGACTTGTCGATGCCGGCACGCTGGAGCGGCTGTCCGACGCCAAGCGCCCGAATTCGTACCTCGCGCGGTCGGACGCGCGCGACGTGGCGCGGACGGAGGATCGCACGTTCATCTGTTCGGCCCGTGAGGCAGAGGCAGGGCCGACGAACAATTGGTGCGACCCGGTGCACATGCGCGAGAGGCTAGTTACGCTATTCGAGGGCTCGATGGAGGGCCGCACGATGTACGTCGTGCCGTTCTCGATGGGGCCCCTGGGGTCGGACAGGTCCTACGTCGGCGTGCAACTCACCGACTCTGCGTACGCCGCGGCTTCGATGCGGACCATGACTCGGATGGGCCAGCAGGCGCTCGACGCGCTCGGTGACAGCGGTTCGTTCGTGCCGTGCGTGCACTCAGTTGGCGTGCCTGTCACGGACGGGATGCAGGACATTCCGTGGCCGTGCAACCCCGAGAATCGCTACATCGTCCATTTTCCCGAGACGCGCGAGATCTGGTCGTATGGGTCGGGCTACGGAGGCAACGCGCTGCTTGGCAAGAAGTGCTTCGGGCTACGAATCGCCTCGGTGATTGCGCGCGACGAGGGCTGGCTCGCCGAGCATATGCTGATCTTGAAGCTCACATCGCCGGAACGTAGGGTCAAATACATCGCCGCAGCATTTCCATCTGCGTGCGGCAAGACGAACCTCGCCATGCTCGTCCCGACTCTGCCGGGCTGGAAGGTGGAGACGATCGGCGATGACATCGCGTGGATGAAGTTCGGCGCCGACGGTCGCCTCTTCGCGATGAACCCGGAGGCTGGCTTCTTCGGCGTCGCCCCCGGGACGAATGAGCAGACGAACCCCAACGCGATGGTCTCGATCCGGCGCGACACGGTGTTCACTAACTGCGCTCGGACCGCCGACGGCGACGTCTGGTGGGAAGGCATGACCGAGCAGGCGCCCGGCCCGTTGGTTGACTGGCGCGGCCAAGCGTGGACGCCTGGGTCCGAGTCGCCGGCCGCGCACCCGAACGCACGATTCACCGTCTCGGCCGCCCAGTGTCCCGTGATCGCGTCCGAGTGGGACGACCCCGCGGGCGTCCCAATCGATGCGCTGGTCTTCGGCGGCCGCCGAGCGACCGTCGCACCGCTCGTGCGCGAGGCGTTCGATTGGTCCCACGGCGTGTTTCTCGCGGCGACGATCAGCTCGGAGAACACGGCGGCGGCTGATGGGACCGTCGGCGAGCTGCGGTTCGACCCGTTCGCGATGCGCCCGTTCTGCGGGTACAACATGGCCGACTACTTCGCCCACTGGCTCGAGATTGGCCGACAGAACGGAGCGAAGTTGCCGAAGATCTTCCACGTCAACTGGTTTCGCAAGAACTCGCGGGGCGAGTTCATGTGGCCGGGCTACGGCGAGAACTCGCGCGTGCTGGCATGGATCTTCCGACGTTGCGACAACGACGCCTCAGCGCGCGCGACGCCGATCGGGCTGATTCCGGCTCCCGCGGATCTCGACCTCAGCCGGTTGGACCTCGCGCCAAGCGTGCTCGACGTGCTCCTTGAAGTCGACGACGACGCCGTGCGCGCCGAGCTGACACAGGTAAGCGACTTCCTCGCGCAATTTGGCGAGCGCCTTCCTGCCGAGTTCCGAGATCAACTTGCCCGCTTGGCCCACCACGTGACCGGCGAGCGAGTGAGGACCCGTGACCGATTCGGGACGAATCGCGTAGCCGTTGTCCCCTCGGCGACAACGAGCACTAGGTGAGCGGCCTTTGAAGGATCCGCACCTCGTGATCTGTGGCGCTGGGATCGCCGGAATCGAGGCCCTGTTGCGATTGCGCCGGCTCGTTGGCGGACGCGCCCAAGTGACACTCCTGAGCCCCGAGAGCGAGTTCGCGTACCGGCCGCTGTCGGTGCTCGAGCCCTTCACGCGAGCGAGTGTCCGCCGCTATCCGTTGGACCGGATCGCAGCTGACACCGATGCGACATGGATCAGGGACCGCCTGGTGCGCGTCGACCCCGGGGCCGGCAAGGTGCACACCTACGGCGGACGCGACCTGTCCTATGACGCGCTGCTGCTCGCGCTCGGGGCGGATGAGTCCTCACCGTATGAGCATGCGCATCTGTTCACCGACCGCGATGCCGGTCAGACCTTCCGCGGAATCGTGCGGGAGATCGAGCAGGGTTACGTGAACGCTGTGGCGTTCGTGCTGCCGAACTGGCCGGTCTGGCCGGTGCCGCTCTACGAGCTCGCGCTGATGACCGCCGAGCGTGCGCATCACCTGGGCCTCGATGTTCAGATCACGTTCATCACGCCCGAGGCGCGGCCGCTGAAGGCGTTCGGCCAGGCAGCGGGAGAGGCCACCGTGGGCCTGCTCGCGCAAGCCGGAATCACGCTGCACACCGGCGTGACACCGCGAGTGGTGGCTCCCCAACTTGTCACCATCGGCGAGGCGAGCGTCAGTGCGCAGCGCATCGTTACCCTGCCGAAGATCAGCGGTCGAGGGGTACCGGGGATTCCTGCGGGGACCGCCTGGTTTGTGCCGATCGACGAGCGGTGCGTCGTGCAGGGTGTGGACGGGCGTGTGTTCGCGGCCGGCGATGCGACCGATTTCCCCGTCAAACACGGCGGAATCGGAACGCAGCAGGCCGACACGGCAGCCGCCAGCATCGCCCACCTCATCGGTGTCGGCGACCGCCCCCCACCTTTACGCCCGGTGATCCGCGGCATGCTGCTGACCGGAGATCGGCCGATGTACCTGGCCGCCCGCGTGATCGACGGCCTCGGCTGGCATTCGGAGGTGTACGAACAGCCGCCATGGCCAGCCCGACAGAAGGTCATCGCCGAGGAGCTCGGGCCATACCTCGCCAATCTCGATGCCGTCGGCGCTCCGGGGAACCTACCCTAGCCGTGCCGTGAACAGCTTGGCGAGCGCGGGGGCAACGCTCGCCAGGCCGGACGCCCTGGCGATCTGCCGCTGGCGGCTCGCACCGGTCTGGTGTGCCATGTCCATTACGTGCTGCAGCGCGTCCTCGCAGCCGAGCTCCTCGGCGTGTGAGCGTGCGGCAAGGAGCAGGTGATCGAGCGATTCGAGTGCTGAGACACGCCGATTGGCTGCGGGGTCGATGAACTGTGCGCTCATCCCGTCGCGGGCGGCCAGAAAGCGGTTCTCGTGGATGACTTCATCCGCGTTGACGAGGCGGCTCGACTGATACCCCTCTTCGAGCTCGAGATGGGCGATCGTCTGCACGAGCGTGGCGAGCGCCCGGGTGTCGGCGGCCGTCGTCTGGGCGTCCATGACGCGGATCTCCACCGTTCCGAGCCCGGGCTGAAGCCGCACGTCCCACCACAGGAACGTCGGGCCGGGGAAGGCGTCACAGCGCAGGAGCTGATCGACGGCCTCGACGTACTGGGGATAGGAATGAAACGCCCGTGGGACGCCGACGCGGGGAAACGCCTGAAAGATCGGCGTGCGCGCTGACGCCAATCCTGTGTCGCGCCCTTGCCAGAACGGCGAGTTGACCGACAGCGCGAGGAGCAGTGGCAGATGAGCGCGAAGCCGATTCTGAAGCCCAATCGCCGCGTCTGGATCAGCGACGCCGACGTGCACATGCAGCCCGAACGTCGGCTCGCGGCGCGCCAGCTCCCGCATCGATTCGTAGACGAGTGCATATCGAGCCCCGCGCGAGATCTTCGTCTCCGTCCAGTGCGCGAGCGGATGCGTTCCCGCGCTGGCTGCGAGGAGGTTGTGCCCGGCGAGCTCGACGGCAAGCCCCTCGCGCAGAGTCGCCGCATCGCGCGAGGCACCGTCGGCGGTGTCGTGAGGCGCGCTCGCGAGCTCGACCGTCGCTTCATGGGTCTCCGCGCTCGCGCGCGACGCGAGCCCGCGCGGGAGCGCGCGGAGGACCTGTTCGCCGCAGTTCACCAGCAGCCCGTCGTGGCGCTCGAGCAGCATGACCTCCTCTTCGACCCCGACGGTGTACGGCTGCGAGCGCTTCCATTCGGCCCAGGGCGGAAGCTCGCCCCGGACACCGGGTGCCTCGTAGATCAGTGGCACATCCACCCGTCCATGATTCCCCCAAACGCGCTGTCGGTGACCGGCCGCACGGAACGACTGAGCGTGTCCAATCTTGGCCGCCTGGCCAGTGCCTTGCCTCGTCGCGATCAGCGATGTCTCCGACCGCGCTTGAGCATGCGGTCGCGCAGCATGTTCAGGTCCTGGTCGGAGAACTCGAACGCGGCAGGGTCGGTGCTCTCGATGAAGTCGATGAGCACGCGGGCGAAGCGAACGGGCTGTTCGAGCTGGGGGAAGTGGCCGGTGTCGTCGAAGATCTCCAGACGGCTGTGGGGTATGCCCCGATGGGCGACCGCAGCGTGCTCGACCGGAATCAGTGGATCCCGGCGACCCCAGACGATCAGGGTCGGGATCACTTGTGCCAGGTAGAGCCGGTCGGTGGCGCTCACCCGCTGCCCGGTGAGGTCGATGACCGCGCGCACGGTGTGCAGGAAGGCACGACGCGCCTCGGCGTCGCTCAGCGAGGCGTAGCCGCGGATCATCTCAGCCAGGTCGTGGCCGAGCTCCAACCCAAAGCGGTCGAGCGCCAGCCCGATCGCCTCGCCGGCCGCCCGCAGGCGCGAGTGGGCGATCAGTGGCAGCAGCAGTTCGGCGCCTGGCAGCGTGGCCGCCCGCAGCAGCGGGTGCACCTCCGGGCCCAGCCCGCCGCTGTCGACGAGCACGAGCCGCTCGCAGAACACGGGGTATTCGTAGGAGAACTGCATCGCGATGCCGCCACCCAGCGAGTGACCGACCACGGTCACCCGCCGGTGGCCCAGCAGGATGAGGAGGTCGCGGAGGCTGACCGCGTAGGCGCCCAGCGAGTAGTCGCCGCGCGGCTTGGAAGACTGACCATGGCCCAGTAGGTCGGGCGCGAGGACCGTGTAGCGATCGGCCAGCTGCGGGATGATCTGATTCCACTGACGGGAGTCGCCGGTGATCCCGTGGATGAGCAGAATGACCGGGCCTGTACCGGCCGTGCGGTAGCTCACCCGGTGGCCGTGGAGGATGGCCTCGCCTACGCGTGGCTCGAGAGCTCTCGCCGTTGGGCGGGCGTTGCCGGTGGTCGAGGGCGTCGGGCCGGCGTACGCCCCGCGAGACGAGTGGGAGGCCTGAACCGGTACAGAGCGCCGGGACATCGTCTAGTCCTGGGACCGAGCAGATCGGGACGCGGCCACCCTGGAATCAGTCCAGATAGGCCACAGGCCACCTCGACGCTTCCCGTCGCGCCCCAGCTGCGCGACCCCGCGTCGCGGGGGGCACGACGGCCGGTCGCGGCGCTCAGTTGAGGCGGCGGGCATGAACATCGGCGCGTTGAACCTAGGTGAAGATCGGGAAGCGTCGCTGCTTGGCGAGTCGGTCCATCCCGCCCTGGATCGCGGATTCCACTTCGCGATAGATCGACTCGACGTAATCGCGATCGTTGACCCGTTCCGGGTCGTGGTCGACGTGAATCGGGTCCAGCAGCTCGGTGCGGATCTTCGCAGGCAGCGGAAGGTGCGTCGGGACCGTCTCGATCGTCAGGCCGAAAGGGAAGCCGAGCACGATCGGCAGCTGAGAACCGCGAAGCTTCTTCTTCAGCCCGCTGACGCGGTCGAGTCCGTTCGCAATCCAGCGTCCCTCGGATACGACGAATACGGTGTCGTGCCCGCCGACGGTCGCGACGGGAACGATCGGCACGCCCGAGCGGATCGCCGTGCGTACGAAGCCCATGCGCCCGCCAAGCACGGCCTCATCGCGTCTGCGCCAGCTGCGCATCGCGTCGAGGTCGCCACCCGGCCAGATGATCACATCGCACCCAGCGCTGAGCGCCGCGGAGACGCCTTGGCGGGAAGCTGGGATCACACCGACCTGGCGGAAGTAGTCGCCGAGGCCGGGCGCCGCCATCAGGACATCGTGAGCGGTCGCATGAAGCACGCGCCCGGCGCCAAATCGCCGCCACCAGGCGGCCACAAACGTCCAGGCATCCATCGTCAGCGACCCTCCGGAATGATTTCCGATCAGCAGCGAGCTCTCCTCGGGCAGTCGCTCCCAACCGGATAGCTCGAGCCGGAAGTAGTACTTGCACAGGACATCCCACACGGGCCTCTGCGCCCGCATCAATGTCTGGTTGGGACCCTCGAGGGCGTGTTCGGTCGCGGCGGCGACACGCTTGCCGATCAGGCCCTCGATTCCCCCCTTGGAGTGCCGCTCGGCGCTCCCGGGCTTCGCCCCCACGGTCGGATCGACGGCCGCCCGGCCGTTGGCCTTGTCGGGAGTCGGCTCGCGCGGGAGTTTGCCGTTGCCCTCAGGAGCTGTTCGCGGTGGCGCCCCGTTGGGCCGAGCTCCCTGCCCGGGCGGTTGTGAAGAGCTGGTTGCCATGAGGACCCTCCTGCGAGCGAGTGGAGAGCCTCATCTCCCAAACGGACACCCAAACGCTTCGCGAATGGGTGTGCCATAGACAATGCTCGGCACACGTTGATAGTCGCCGATTATTCGAAGACGTCCCAAGGATCCAACCTCGAGCGTGGTGCGACATCGGTATGAGACACCGTCGCTCATGCGGAAACCCCGCAAGCGCCTCCACGCTCCCGGTGGCCGGCGGTTGAGGATCGACCCCCGGCGATGTCGAGGACCTCGGTCAGCTAGACTTCGTGCTACGGGTCGGGCGTTGGTCTCGACCGAAGCAGTGCCACGCGTTTTCGCAGTTGTTGCCTTCAGCACCCTCAGCGTTTCGCAGTGCACATATCTGGAGGGAAGAAGATGGCAACAGGCACCGTGAAGTGGTTCAGCGACGACAAGGGCTTTGGATTCATCACGCCCGATGATTCCGGCAAGGACCTGTTCGTCCACCACTCCGCGATCCAAGGCAACGGCTTCAAGTCGCTGGCCGAGGGCGCGAAGGTGAGCTACGACGCCGAGCAGGGCCCGAAGGGCCCGGCGGCCGCAAACGTCCGAACGCTCTAGAGGCGACCGACGTCGGCAGCGCGGGAGGGTGCGTGCGCCCTCCCGTCGCTTTCAACCACACGCGATAACCCCCACGCGGCGCGAGCCCGACACCGCGATTCCGCGAAGGAGCGCGTTTTTGTCCGCACTTCGCTCCCGTCCCACGGGGGTCGTTTGGCCCGCGGGCGTTGAGATTCTTCGCCTTGGTCCTCGCGGCCGATCGCCCCGACAAGCCGCCACGGTGAGGTGATGACCTCGATTCCCGAGGGTCGCCCGGCGCAGCAGGCCGCTACAGGCCGCGAACGGCGTATCTGGCCGGTGCCGACGATCGAGCGCGTCGACGTTTCGCTGCACGGCCATCGCGTGTACTTCAACATCGCCGGCCAAGGGCCGGCCGTGGTCTTGATCCACGGCGTTGCTGGGCGCGCTTCGCAGTGGGACCAGGTCGTTGGGCCATTGGCTGAAAGCCATACGGTCGTTGCGCCCGATTTGCTCGGCCACGGTGACTCCGCCAAGCCGCGCGGTGACTACTCACTCGGGGCGCACGCTTCGGGTATTCGCGACCTGCTGGTGGGCCTCGGCATCGAGCGAGCAAGCGTCGTCGGCCATTCGCTGGGTGGTGGAATCGCGATGCAGTTCGCCTACCAGTTCCCGGAGCGGTGTGAGCGGCTCGTCCTCGTGGCGAGCGGCGGTCTTGGTGAGGAGGTGCACGCAGTGCTTCGCGCGGCGACGTTGCCTGGATCGGAGTTCGTGTTGCCGCTGCTCGCGCACCCTCGCGTGCTGGATGTCGCCTCCGTGATCCCGCGGGCACTCGCGCGGATCGGTTTGCGGTCGCGACCCGATCTGACCGAGATGGCGCGGGGCTATCAATCGCTCTCCAACGCGGACGCCCGAAGCGCCTTCATTCACACGCTGCGGGCTGTGATCGACCCGAGAGGCCAGCGAATAAACGCGTCTGACCGTCTTTACCTGGCATCGATGATGCCGACGCTGATCATCTGGGGCTGCCGTGATCGCATCATCCCGGTCGAGCACGCGCAGCCGACGCATGAGGCCATGCCCGGCAGCACCCTCGAGTTGGTCGACGACGCGGGGCACTTTCCGCACCTGGACGACCCGCTTCGCTTCGCGCGGACGCTCGAGGCGTTCTTTCACGCAACCAGCGCGCCGCGACTCGATACAGACGTCATGCGCGAGCTCGTGCTCTCGCGCGATTCTCGCTCGGCCGCCGTGCTCGAGCGGCTGCAGCGCGAGCATCCGGCGGCCTGATCCGGCAACCGGGAGCCGGCGGCTTGCCCCGCGTGGAGTCGGCTCACCGCACCGCGATCTCAGCGCCCAGCGCGAACGGAGGGGTGAGCGCGATGTGATCGCCGGTCCAGAAGCGTCCAGGGTCATATGAGCCGGCCGACCGACCGGGGGCCAGCAGACCCATATGTTGAAAGGTCGTGGCGACGAGCTCCGCGCAGAAGACCTCCTCCAACGAGGAGGCGCGGCGCACCGGGCGGCTGAGCCACCGCCGCAGAAGCCCGAGCGTGGTTGGAAACGGCCGGCCGTCGAAGCGGTCGATGACCTCCATCAAGCGGTCCTCGTGATGGCGCTTGATCGTGCCGTCGAGCTGGCGGACCCAAGCGCGCTGCTGGTAGCGCGCATTCCACATGTTGACCGCCGCGGCGAGCAGGTGAAGCTGGACGCCGCGGTGGCGCTCGCCGGTCCACACATCGGGCAGCGAGCGGCCGAGCTCGGCGTGCCAGAGCAGCGGCGGCAGGTCATCGATCGCCACGGTCATGCCGACGTGGTTGACCGGGCTGTTGGTCAAGGTACGGATCGTCAGGTCGGCCACTGACCTGCCGCGGAACAGCCAGATATCGCCGGTCGCCGCGGTCGCGACGGCGTCCTCGAGAGCCAGCGCCGTGTCGTTCACGCTGCCAATAACCTACGGGACCGATGCGGATGCGCTGGAAGCTCGTCGGTCTCGCCGGCCTCGCCGGAGTGGCCGCCACCGGCGTAGCGCTCGCCCGCAAGCGCCGCGCGCAGCACCATTACCAGCCGGACGAGCTGCGCGAGCGCCTCCACCGCCGGCTCACCGAAGTGTCCGCTCCCGAATTGGTGTCTCCACCGCCGGGAGCCCCTAATGCCGAGCCAACTCGCCGGACGTGAGCACGACCGGCGCGGAGTCCAAATCGAAGCCCCGTAGTTCCTACGCACGTCGGCGCGTTCCTTCACCCGATGGCCGTCGGCCGCGCGGCACGTAGCGTGATCCCGACGCCACCCGAGGAGCCGCGATGCCCGCGCATGATCAGCTGACGGCGCTTGACGCCACGTTCTTGGAGCTCGAGGAGGCGGACGACAGCGCTCTGATGCACATCGGCAGCGTGCTCCTGTTCGACCCGCTCCCCGACGGGGGGACACCGGGGATCGCGCGACTGCGGACGCACCTGGCTCAGCGCCTGGACCGGTTGCCACGCTACCGGCAGAAGCTCGGCGTGCCTCGCACCGGTGGGCTCTCCTGGCCGTCCTGGGAGCGCGATCAGCATTTCGAGATCGAGGCGCACGTCCGTCACGCCACGCTTCCGTCGCCGGGGCTCGAGGCCGAACTCCTCGAGTGGACCTCAGACTTCTATTCACACCGTCTGGACCGCAGCCGTCCGCTGTGGGAGATCGTGCTGCTCGACGGGCTCGCCGACAGCCGCTGGGCGCTGGTGTGGAAGACCCATCACTGCCTGGTTGACGGCGTCGGCTCGGTCGACATGATCGACCTCCTGCTCGACGTAAAGCCCGAGCCGCCCGAGCCGCCCGAGCCGCCAGCGGCGGACGGCGGGCGCCCGTCGATCTCGGCCGAGGCTGCGCACGGGCGGCTCCCGCATCCCACCGAGCCGATCCGCCAGACGGCCGGCGCGGGGCTCGCGGCCGCGCGCGCCGGCGCGCACGCGCTTATGCACCCTCGCGAGGTGCTCGAGCGTTCGCGGGCCGTGATCGACCTGATAGTCCGTAACGAGCTGATCGCGGCGCCGCGCTCGAGCCTCAACGGGCCGATCGGCGCGACACGAAGCATCGCGACCGTTCACGTCGAGCTACAGGAGCTGAAGGAGATTTGCTCGGCACTCGGCGGCAAGATCAACGATCTGGTGCTGTGTGCCGCCACGGGCGGGCTTCGCGCGCTCTTGCTCGCTCGCGGCGAGGAGCCGCCCGGCAGAGGACTACGCGCCATGGTGCCGGTGAACATCCGCCGCGAGGCAGAACACGGAGACCTCGGCAACAAGGTCTCCTCCCTGTTCGTCGACCTGCCGGTGGCCGAGGCCGACCCGCTGCGCCGCTACGAGCTGGTGCGCGCCGCTGTCGAAAAGCAGAAGGCGGGCGGGCAGGCGCTGGCGGCCTCCACGGTCACAGGCCTGACTCAGCTCGCGCCGCCGGTGCTCCACGCGAGCCTGGCGCGCTCGCTGTTTGCCAAGCGACTGTTCAACGTCACGATCACGAACATCCCGGGCTCGCCTCGTCGCGTGTATGCGTTCGGCGCGGCGCTGATCGACGTCGTACCGATCGTGCCGCTCGCGGCCGAGCACGCCATCGGAATCGCCGTCGTCTCCTATGCCGGCGGGGTGACCTTCGGGCTGTGCGTCGACCGCGCCACCGTGCCGGACCTGGACGTCTTCAGGGCCGGCATCCTCACCTCGCTGACCGAGCTGGCGACAGTGTCGCACGCGGCGCTAGCACGGTAGGCAGCTCAGCGGCTCGTCGAACGAGCACAGGCGACCACGCGCGACAAGCGAGCGCTCACCCGCGCCGGCAAGTGCCGGCAGGTGCACGGATAGATCCTGAGCCTTGCCGCCCTCATCGGGAGTGAAGTTTTCTCGGCGGTGCACCCTTGGCGGTTAGACTCCCGGCTACCCCATGCGGCGAGCCTCGCCTCGTGGTGGCGATGGCCGTTCCTGAGACTGTGGGCGCGAGATCTGACCGCGTGTAGGCCAGGATTGGGGCGGTCTCGAACAAGGAGGCATGATGACGTCCGTTGCCCAGGCCGGGACCGCGTCTGCGGTGCGTCCGGTGTCGATCCCGCTTCTGGATCGGGTCGCTAGTGGTGTGGTGACGGCGGTTCCGCCGATCATGCTTGGGGTCGGCATGTGGTTTGGTTGGAGCGGGAATCTGCTGGATTGGAAGGACCTGCTCGTGCTTGCGGTTAGTTATGTCGTGATCGGGACGGGGGTCACCGTCGGGTTTCATCGGTTGTTGACGCATCGGAGCTTTAGGACGAGTCGTTTGCTGCGTGCCGGGTTTGCGGCGCTTGGTTCGGCGGCTGCGGAGGGGCCGGTGATCGATTGGGTCGCGACTCATCGCAAGCATCATCAGTTCTCTGATGTGGAGGGGGATCCGCACAGTCCGCATGTTGGTCATGGTTCGGGCTGGCGTGGTGCGGTGCGTGGGCTTGTGCATGCGCATATCGGTTGGGTGTTTACGGATATGGAGGTCGCGGACGAGCGTCGCTACGCCAAGGATTTGCTGGCGGATCCGATGATCCGGTTCGTCGATCGGACGTTCGTGGTTTGGGTGATCGCGGGGTTGGCGTTCTCGTTTGGGTTGGGTGTGGCGCTGACGGGGTCGGTGATCGGCGGTTTGACGGCGCTGTTGTGGGGGGGCGCGGCCAGGATTTTCCTGTTGCATCACGCGACTTTCAGTATCAACTCGTTGTGCCACTTCTTCGGCCGTCGGGAGTATGAGACGCGGGATCGGTCTCGAAATCTGGCGTGGCTGGCGATCCCGACGTGGGGCGAGGCGTGGCATAACAATCACCATGCGTTTCCGACGTCGTATCGTCACGGTCTGCGTCGCTGGCAGCTTGATCCGTCGGCCGCGATCATTCGTCTGCTCGAGATGGTCGGGCTCGCGTGGGATGTTGTGCGGATCGATGACGCCCGCTTGCGGCGCTCGGCCGGGGCCGGCTAGGAGCGGTGAACTCGAAGCATGACCACGTGCTCGGGGTTGATTCCGATCCGCTCGCCCGTGTCGGCATCATCGAACCACGCGAACTCCATGATTGAGCCCCTGGCGGCGTTCAGAATCGCGCGCTCGATATCCTCAGCGGTGCCCTCGACTCGGTAGCGATCCCCACCGAGGACGGTGATCTCCGTCGTGATCGCCGGCCGGGATGCCTCCACGCTCAGTAAGCCACCGGCGCACACACGGTGTGGTGTGGGCGTGTCGGGCGATGAGATGATCGTGGCATCCGGTCTCCGTTCGGCGCCGGTGGACGACTGGCCCCGCGGGTCTCGATCATGAGCCCAGGCCCGACGCCTCAGCGCGGTTGCGTATTGGTGGACTGCGGGCTCAAAGCTGAGCGAATGACCGCGCGGTCACCGCGGGAGCGAGGCTACTCTCTTCAACGGGCCCCCGCAAGAACGGCTGGATTCGCGTGCTACGGTGGGACACGGCGGGTGACGTTTGTCGCTCGCGAGGTTCACCGAGCCGACGCAGCGAATCTCCCTCGAGCGAATGTGACCGCGCCGGCGAAGGGAGTGTGCGATGCCCAACCCACCGTGCGAGGGCGTCCGATGAAGACGGCGCGAGAACGCGCCGAGGAGAAACGGCACGAGAAGCTCGAGTTCGTCCGCGAACAGGTCGAGAACGGTCAGCTTGTCATCCGGCAGATGACCGACGAGGAGCGCCGGCGCTATCCGCCGGTCCCGTCTCCTTCCAAACGCCCGGCGAAGGGGTGAGACCATGCCTGAGCCAGCGGGGCTGATCGCGCGGATCCGACGGATCCGCCGCACGGACGATGCGCCATCTCAGGCGCTGCGAAAGGCTGACACGATCGCGCTGCAGGTTGTGCAGGCCCGAATCGAGCATTTGGAGCAGCTCGTGGAGGCGCTTCAGGACTCGGTCTATCGAGAATCGGAGCGACACGGCAAGAGGATCGCCGAGCTCGAGGCTCGGATAGAGCCCGGCGCGCTCAGCGTCGCGCTGAGTACGGACGCCCGCGAGCGCGGGCTTAGCTGAGAAGCTGGGAGCTCCGCGAGGGACCTCGAGCTACTCGAGGTCCCGAGGTCTCACCCGCGTCCGGCAACCGCCCCGAATGCGCTCTGCTGCGCGCTGAACAGTGAATCGAGCGCCGCGCCGAGGAGGCTCGCGTCGTGAACGGGCAGGCGACCGGCCTGAAGAGAATGCGCGAATCCCGGGAGCCGGTTGCGCGCGAGCGTCGCCGCACTGAAGTGCAGCTTGGCCGCCGGGTCGTACAGGACGGTGTCGACACGAACGCCGTGCCGGCGGAGCGCCGACAGGTGATCCTCGGCAGTCATGCCGGCCGTCTCGCCGCGCCCGGGGTCGAGGTTGCACAGCCACAGGACCCGTGCCGGGGTGCGGGCGACGGCAGGCACGATCTGCGGGAGCGCGCTGGTGGCCAGCGTGCTCGTATAGAGCGAGCCGGGGGCGAGCACGACCCAGTCGGCGGCCAGGATCGCTTGCACCGCGGCGAGCGGGGTGCGAGGCCACTGCGGATCGAAGCGCAGCCGACCGATGCGGTCGACGGTGTCGCCGATCGCGGATTCACCGGCGATCACCTGGTCGCCGGTGTCGGCGAGCAGCCTGACCGGCTCGACGCTCGCCGGCAGGACGCAACCCGAGATGCCAAGCAACTGTCCGAGACAGCGACTCGAGGCCTCGAGGTCCCCGAGCGAGTCGATGAGCGATTGGATTAGCAGATTGCCGACGGGATGTCGGCCGTAGCTCGTTTCCAGCGGGTGCGACATCACAGTCGCCAGCAGGTTCGTGCCATCGCTCAGCGCGATCAACGAGCGCCGGAGGTCTCCGACCGCGGGGCCACCGAAGCGCTGGCGCAGGTCGCCCGATGAGCCGCCGTCGTCGGCGGTTGTAACGATCGCCGTAAGCTCCAACGGCGCGTCCCGCAGCGCCGCGAGCACGGCGGCGACGCCGTGGCCGCCGCCGAGCACTGCAACACGTGCCCTCATTGCCATGCCCAATCAACGGTGACGGTCTCGGCTAGATTGCGCTGCCGATCGACGTCCAGCGCCAGCGCTCGAGCGATGTGAGACGCGTTGCCCTGACGCGGCGCCGCCGCAAGTAGGGCCTGCAGGATCGGATCGATATACGGCACGCACAAGATGTGCTCGCGTGTTCGGTCAGTTCGAGCGATCTCCTGCCGGCGATCGCAGACCACCGCAAGCTGCGCGTCGGTACTACTCGGCGGTCCCGAGCGCCGGCTGCCGACGACCCGGCGCGTCCGGAACGCCACCGCGCCCATCGCCGCCAGCGCCACGGTCAGCACCCCGGCGCCGACGAACGCCGAGCGCACGCGCCGCGGCGGCCGGCTGGTTCGACCGCCGCCGGCTGCCCACCGACCCCGAGCAGGTCGTGATCGCCCCGGGCAGCAAGGCGCTGACGGATCAGGCGGCGCCCCCGGACGCCGCCTGATCGCATCTTCAGATCACTCAGCCGAGGTTGTTGGCCTTCAGGAACGCGGCCGCGACCGTGGCCGGCTGATGGTGGTCAATCGCGACCGCCTTGTTCATCGCGATGATCGCCGGAGTGGTCAGGAGGGCGTTGACCTTGTTGACGGTGCTCATCAGGCTCGGGCACACGTTGACCTTGTCCTTGTTGACCACGAGCGCGATGTTCTGAAAGCCGAAGATGTTCTTCGGATCCTTGAGCACCACGTACTTGCCACTGGCCAGCTGCGGGTCGGTGGTGAACACGTCGATCGCCTGCACCGCGCCGCTGTCAAGCGCCTCATACTGCAGCCCGAGCGCCAGTGATTTGAACGAGAAGTTGTTCACCCCGTACACCTTCTTCATACCGAGAGCGCCTTCCTCGCGGTTGAGGAACTCCGGCCGGGCGCCAAGGGTGAAGTGGCCGACCTTCTTCAGGTCCGCGGTGTTGACGAGCCCGTACTTCTGGGCATAGGCCTTGGTCACCGCGATCGCGTCGGTGTCGAAGAACGGGGTCATGTTGCTCATCACCTGCCCGCGCTTGGCGTAAGCCTGCTTGGCGAGGTTGTATTCCTCCTGCGGGCTGGTCACGGCCTGGTTGAGCCCGAACACCGTCGCCACCGACTCGCCCGTGTACTCGGGATAGGCGTCGATCTGGCCGGAGGTGAGCGCTTTGTCGACGATTTCGGTGGCGCCGATGCTCTCCTTGTAGTCGATCTTGCAACCGGCCGCCGTCAGCGCCTGCTTGTACAGCTGACCGACGATGTACTCCTCGGTGAAGTTCTTCGTGCCGAGCGTCAGCGTGCCCCCCGACGACGCCGCGCTTGTGCTCGTGCTGCTGCTCGACGAGCTCGGGGCGGCCGCCGCACTCGAAGTCGAGCTGGAGCTCGACTTGCTGCTGCCGCACGCGGCGATCAGGATGGTGGTGAGTAGTACTAGGACGAAGGCTGTACGCCTGCGGGGTTCTCGGTGTCCGGCGGACCTCCGCCGGCCGTTTCCTGGTATCGGTGACATGGGTGTGTCCTCCTCGTGGTTTAGCGACTTCCGGGGTCCTGCCATGTGACGGCGCTTGTTACGGGCTGAACGGTCGCCCGCCGACCCTGCCTGCGGAGTGGATACGGGGTGACGCGGTTCTGGACGATCGCGAGTAGGCCGTCGATGCTGAATGCGAGCACAGCGATCGTCAGCGAGCCGGCGATCACGCCCGCCGTGCCGTACGTCGGCTCGTTGACGATGATGTCACCGAGGCCACCTCCACCGGCGAACGTGGCGAGCGTAGCGGTTGCGACCACATACACGGTCGCGGTCCGGACGCCCGCGAAGATCAGCGGCATCGCCAGCGGCAGCTCGACGTGCCACAGGACCTGGAGCGGCGTCATGCCCATCGCCCGAGCCGCCTGCACGGCATCGGGATCGACCTCCGCGACCGCGACGTAGGTGTTGGTGAGGATCACCGGGCCGGCCAGGATGACCAGGGCGACCATCGTGTTGAGGAACCCGATTCCGAGGATCCCGATCCCGATCGCGATCACCGCGAGGCTCGGGAGCGCGCGGCCGATGTTGGAGACGCTGATCGCCAGGAACGAGCCCCGGTGCACGTGTCCGAGCCACGCGCCGAGCGGGATCGCGATCAGGATCGCGACCCCAATCGCGGCGAACGACAGCTCGAGATGCGCGATCACCTTGGTGGCGAACAGGTGAAGATTGTTGAAGAAGAAGGTGAGCGGGTCGCTGGTGCGCATGTCTAGAAGGTCTGCACGCGGCGGCGGCTCCAGGGCGTGATCGCCCGCTGGAGCAGAACGAGCAGGATGTCGGCGACGATCGCGAGCGCGATCGCGAGCACGCCCGCGGCCACGAATTCGGTCTTGAAGCCGCTCTGGATAGCGTCGAAGATCAGCTTGCCGAGCCCCCCCGCGCCGATGTAGGCGGCGACGGTCGCGAGGCTGATCGTGGTCACCGTGGCGATCCGGACCCCGGCCATGATCGCCGGCATCGCGAGCGGTATCTCGACTCGGAGCAGGGTCTGGCCCGGGGTGTAGCCCATCGCCTGGGCCGCCTCGATCGCGGCCGGCGGGACCCCCTGCAGCCCGGTCAGCGTGTTCCGGAACAGGATCAGCAGCGTGTAGGAGACGAGCCCGATCTCGGCGGTGAACCGGTTGATCCCCGTGATCTGGACCAGCAGCTCGAACAGTGCGAGGCTCGGGATCGTGTACAGGAACGCGGACAGCAGCGAGAACGGCGTCTCGAACCAGTTCTGCTTGTAGGCGAGGATCGCCGCCGCAAAAGCAATCACCATCCCGCACCCGACGGCGATCAAGGTCAGCTCGATGTGGGCGACCAGCGCCGGCTTGAACACCGAATTGAAGTTGTGCGTGAACCAGCTCATGCAGAACTGGTGGTTGTTGACCACGCAGCTCGACGCGCCACCGAAGTTCGGGATCACCGGTCCGCCGGCGGCGGGCGCCAGGTGGAGCGCGACGGTCACCGGCTGCTCGATTCGGCCGCAGAGGGTGCCTGCGCCGCGGTTCTCTCGGGCGGCGCCACCAGCCGCGCGATCGCGTCGAAGCTGACGCTGCCGATCGGCTTGCCATCGTCGTCGTCGACGTTGATCTGGGTGAGCCCCTCCGCGAGCATGCTCGCGAGCGCCGTGTGCAGGCTCGTGTCGGGCGTGATCGACGTCACCGCCGCTTCGCTCGAGACCGGCGGGTCGAGCTCGAGGTCTGAGACCGAACGGACGCGCAGGCGCTTGAGCCCGCGGTCCTCCCCGACGAACTTGGCCACGAACTCATCCGCCGGCGAGGCGAGCAGGTCGTCCGCGGTCGCCAGCTGGACGAGATGCCCGTCGCGCATCATCGCGATCTTGTCGCCCATCTTGAGCGCCTCGTCGATGTCGTGGGTGACGAAGATCACCGTCTTGCGGACCTGGCGGTGCAGCCGCAGGAAGTCGTTCTGGAGGCGGTCACGGGCGATCGGGTCGATCGCTCCGAACGGCTCGTCCATCAACATGATCTGTGGATCGGCCGCCATCGCCCGCGCGACCCCGATCCGCTGCTGTTGCCCGCCCGAGAACTCGCCCGGATAACGTCCGAGATCCCCCTCCGGGTCAAGCCCGACGAGTTCCAGCAGCTCGCTCGCCCGCTCGCGGATCCGCGTCTTCGACCAGCCGAGGAGACGAGGCACCGAGCCGATGTTGTGCTCGACCGTCATATGCGGGAACAGCCCGATCTGCTGAAAGACGTAGCCGATGCCGCGCCGGAGCGCGGTCAGCGGGAGCGAGCGGACGCTCTGGCCGTCGATCGTGATGTCGCCGTCGGAGATCGAGATCAGGCGGTTGACCATCTTCAGCGCGGTCGTCTTGCCGCACCCCGACGGTCCGATCAGTACGCAGATCTCCCCGGGGGCGACCTCGAAGCTGAGCCCCTCGACGGCGGCTTGCTCGCGGCCCGGATATCGCTTGACCACGTTGCGAAACGCGATCTCCGCGGGGTCTGATTGCGACCGGTCTACCCCTTGCCTGGAAGCGGGTTGAGCGCTCACCCTTGGGCCGTGTATATCAGATGTATGTCAGGTGTGAATGCGATCGCGACCACGCGTCGCAGGCCTTCAGGGTGCGAATGGAACCGGATCCACGCCGCGGTCAAACTGCTGACCGCGAGAAGCGTGCCACCGCGCGGCGGACCTCGACCCGGGCGTCGAGCTCGGCCACGAAGGCGGGCACGTTGCGCAACTCCTGATTGCGGGCGAACAGTCTGGACGGATGTTTATCCGTATGGCCATGGAATAAGCCCCGGCGCGGCCGAAATATATGTCCTTATGCGCACCCCTCCCCTGATCGCCGTCACCACCTCGGAACTTCGCCGGCCTGGAGACGTGACCGCGCGGCGGCAGGGCGAGCCGCCCAAGCTCGAGGTGGCGCTGGCGACGCTGTACCCCGAGGCGATCGAGCGCGCCGGCGGCATCCCGGTGATCGTGCCGCTGCTCCGGCCTGACGCGATTGCCGCGCTGCTCGACCGGGTCGACGGCGTATGCCTCCCCGGGGGCCCCGACATTCAGCCCACCGCCTACGGTGCCGAGCCCCATCCCGAGCTCGGACCGACCGAGCCGCGGGTGGACGCGGTCGAGCTCGCGCTGGTCCGGGCCGCCGACCGCCGCAGGCTTCCGATCCTAGGTATCTGCCGCGGCATGCAGCTCCTGAACGTGGCGCGGGGCGGAACACTGCATCAGCACCTTCCCGATGTCGTCGGCACCGGCATCGGGCACCGCCAGCCCGAGCACGGCAGCATTCCGACCCATCGGATCGAGACGGCATCGCACAGCCGCCTGCGGGCAACCCTTGGCGGCCCGACGCTCGAGGTCAACTCGTTCCACCATCAGGCCGTGCAGACGCTCGGCGAGGGTCTGGTGGCAACCGCGTGGGCACAGGACGGGACGATCGAGGCGATCGAGAACCCTGGCGACCGGCTCGTCGCCGGCGTGCAGTGGCACGCCGAGGGACTGCGCGCGCATGACCCGTTGTTCGAGCTGCTGATCGCCGCCGCTGCCGGGTCTGTGGAGCAGGTCGCAGAGCCGTGGGCGATGCCGCTGCGCGCCGCCGAGCCGCGGCGGCTCGCGTCGGCCAGACGGCGATCGGTGCGCCCGCGCCGCCCGGCCGCCGCGCGGCGCCTCGCCAGCGCCGGTTAATGAATCGGTTAGCCGGCCCGTGGTTAACTCTGCCCACGGGAACGCTTGAGACACTGAAGGGACGCGCCGCACCCTTGGGAAGTGCGGGATGGGCTACCTGGCGACCCTCTGCGGCCTACACGGTGGGGATCGAGGAGGAGGTAATGCTCCTCGACCCCGTCAGCTGGGGCTTGACGCAGCGGGGCGATGAGGTTTTGGCGCTGGCGGGCCCGGATCTCGCCGGTCGGTGCGCGGCGGAGACCCACGACGCCGCGCTCGAGCTCCGGACCGGGCCGCACCGGACGGTCCGGGAGGCGATCGCCGAGCTGCGCGAACTGCGCTCTCTGCTCGTGCGGGACCTCGCGCCGCTCGGAATCGCCGCCGCGGCGGCCGGGATGCATCCGGCCCCGATGACCGAGCCGACGAAGGTCTCGCCGTCGAGCCGGTACCAGGTGATCTACCGAACCACGCGGGACCTGGCCCGCCGCGAGCCGACGTTCGCGCTCCACGTGCACGTCGGCGTGCCGGATCCCCAGCGAGCGATCCGGCTGGTGAACCAGCTACGGGCGCACCTACCGCTCCTGCTCGGATTGTCGGCCTCCTCGCCGCTGCTGCGGGGGCGCGCGACCGGACTGGCCTCGAACCGAACGATCCTGTTCCAGGGCTTTCCGCGCACCGGGTTACCGCGCCGCTTCGACAGCTACGGGGATTGGGTCGCGACCGTCGATCTGCTGGTGCGGTCGGGCGCGATCCCCGAGCCGACCTTCCTGTGGTGGGATGTGCGGCCGCAGCCACGGCTGGGGACGGTCGAGGTCCGGATCATGGACGCTCAGCCGCGGCTCGCGTCGACGGCGGCGCTGGTCGCGCTTGTGCAGGTGCTGGCCCGGCTCGAGCTCGAGCAGGGCTTCGCCTCGCACAAACTCGTCGGCGCCCAGGAGGTGCTGGCCGAGAACCGCTTCATCGCGGCGCGCGACGCCACCGCGGCGGAGCTGATCGATCCGGTCAACGCCACCATGGTCCCGCTGCCGCAGCTGCTCGACGACGTCCTCGCGGCCGCGCGTCCCCACGCCGTGGCGCTCGACGCGCAGGAAGAGCTGGACGACCTGCGGATGCTGGTCCTGGCTCCGGAGCCGCGCCGGCAGGAGCGCGTGGCAGCGTCCGCCGGCGTGCCGGCGCTCGTTGCCGATCTGGCGGCGCGCTTCGCCGCCTGACGGCCCGTAGGAAAATAATTGACGGTTTTGACGGCGTCCAGCACGCCCAGCCACTCGTCAATTCCCGCCACTTATTCCCTCCGGACCCTACCTCACTTCCTGCTGGGCGACCTCTTCCCGCGCGGTGAGCTCGAGCATCGTCGCCGGCGGGTCGGGGACGGCGATCGTGGATGTGACGCCGAGATCGCGGTCGAGGTGGATCAGTTCCCCCGACTCGAGCATCCGCCAGCCCGGGTTGGAGTCCATCGGTTGCGAGGCGATCACCGTCGCGGGCAGGATCGACAGCTGCCCGGAGAACACACGCGTGATCCCCGACGCGCTCCGCTCGTCGAGCACGCCGCCGCTGGCGAAGCCGCCGATCGAGCGCTCGAGGATCCACAGCTCGTTCGTGTCGGGGTAGCGGAGCGCCCAGATGTCGGTCGCGGTCGTCAGCAGCATGTTGAGCGAGTACAGCGAGAGCCCGGCGGCGATCTCACGGGCCGCGTGGCTGATCCCCGCGGCGACGTCGCCGTCGTGCTCCTCGATGCGCTTGGTGATCAGCGTGAAGTACAGTTCCGAGTCGGTCGACCCCCGGACCAGCTCGGCATGGGCGCCGAGCCGCTCGCGCAGCGCCGGAAGGTGGCCGAGCACTCCGTTGTGCGCGAACAGCCTCCGATGCTGTTCGAACGGGTGGGTGTTCTCGATCGTCGGCTCGCCCGCGGTGGCGTGGCGGATGTGCGCGAGGAAAGTTCGCGAGCTGACCTCGTGGGCGTCGGCGATGAACGTCTGGCTGCGGTTCGCCGCGACCGGCTTGCGGTACACCGACGGCGTGCCGTTGGCGTCGAAAGTGCCGAGTCCGACGCCGTCAGGTTGCGTCTCGCTCAGCTGCACGAGGCTCGTGGGCGCGTCGAGCAGCCAGAAAGTCGCCTGCACCTCGTTTTGTCCGCCGCTCATCCCGAACAGTCGACACACGGCCGCGATTCTATGTTTGCCGACGGTCGTCGGTGAAGCCGTTTCATAGACTCGCTGGGTCGTGGATACCGCGTCCGAACACGCCGAACCCCTCGTCCACACCCCGCCGGCGCCTGCCCTCGAGGCGCCGCGCACGCTCGCCCGGCGCGCTCGCGACCGCGCCGGCGCGGCGGTCTACAGCGCCCGGTTCGCGATCGGCGTGTATCTGGCGACGCGCGGCCTGTTGCTGCTGGTCGCGCTCGTCAACGGCACGCTCCGCCACCACGCGTTCACCCACGAGCTGTCCCAGTGGGACGGCCTGTGGTACCGGATGCTCGCCGATCACGGCTATCCGACGCATGTGTCGCACCTGCAGACCACGCTCGGCTTCTTCCCCGTGTACCCGGGCATCGTGCGGGCGATCTCGCACGTGTTCGTGGTCCCGGTCGCTCACTACGAGATCCTGTCGAGCACGATCGCCGGCGTGATCGTGGCGGGCATCGGCGGCCTCGTCGCGACCGTGCTCGTGCAGCGCCTCGCGGCCGGGTGGTGGGGCGAGCCCGCGGGCCGGAAGGCCGTCCTGATCTTCTGCCTGTTCCCGGGGTCGGTCGTGTTCTCGATGGTCTACGCCGAGGGGATCCTGCTCCCGCTCGCTGCCGGGTGCATCCTCGCGCTGCAGAAGCGCCGCTGGGTGGTGGCCGGCGCGCTCGCCGCGGTCGCCACGGCGACCGAGCCCGAGGCGCTCGTGCTCGTGGGCGTGTGCGCGGTGTCGGCGGTGCTCGAGCTCCACCGGCGCGGTTTCACCAACCGTGCCGCACTCAGGAGCCTGATCGCGCCGGCCCTGTCGGTGGTCGGAGTCGTCGCGTTTGCGAGCTTCCTGTGGTTCTGGACCGGGTCGCCGTTCGCGAGCTTCATCGCCCAGCGCGACGGGTGGAGCGAGAAGACCGACGTGTTCGCGCTGGTCAACCTCGCCGAGGAGACCGCTGATCAGATCTCGCTCCGTCATTTCAACCATCCGACGATCGACCTGAACCTCGTCGTCGGGTTGGCCGGTGCGGTCGTGCTGATCGTCCTGCTCGTGCTCGTCGTGCGCAACCGGCGCGAGATGTCGGTGGAGGCGATCGTGTGGACGCTCGGAATCAGCTGGCTTGTGATGACCTCCGAGTACACGCCGCCGAATCCGCGTCTGCTGATCACGGCGTTCCCCGCCGTGATCGTGCTCGCTCGGTACGTCCACGGGAAATGGTGGACGGCGTTGCTGTGCGTCAACGGAGTGATGCTCGCCGGGCTGAGCGCGCTGACGTTCGTCGGGACGACGCTCCGCCCGTAGTTCGATCAGCGCTGGAACAGCTCGACCCAGATCACGCTTGCATAGCCGAACGACCGCGTGCTGTGCCGCCGATACCGGCGCGCGAGCGCCGCCCGCAGCGCCACGTATCGGGCGTAGTGGGCGCGGGACGCGGCGGTCCCGGTCGGCAGCCCCTGGTGGCTCGCCACCAGCCAGACGCGCGGACAGCCCGACGGAACCGGCGGCGTCTCGTACTGCTCGACGTGGGGCCGCACGGGTTCGTGCGCGTAGTAATCGAACGGCATCGACGTGTCGAGCGGATAGAACGCGACGCAGTCGCCTGGCCGGGAGGCGTGGAGGACATAGGCGGTGGCGGCGCGCCAGTTCTCGGGCGAGGTGCCGTAGCTCGGCGCCAGCGCGACCGCCCGAAGCGCGATCAGGACCACGAGCGCGGCCCACCCGAGGCGGCTCTGTCCGAGCGCCCAGCCGAGCAGCAGCGCCACCGCGGGGAGCGACACCAACAGGTTGCGCGGGGTGAAGATCGGCTGACCGACGAACGACCAGAGCCACATCAGGACAACCGGAACCGCCAGCCACGACAGCGCCAGCAGCGGTCCCCACCGGGGTCGCCGGACGATCTTCGCCGCAGCGAACAGGAGCAGCGCTACCGTCAGGATCGCCAGCGGCGTGGCGACGGCGACGGGCCGGAAATTCGGCTCGAAGCCGGCCGAGGTGAGCGCCTGGACGACCTGCCGCTCGAGCTTGAAGTTCGGGCGCGGTATCCAGAACAGCTGGCCCGAGCCGCGGCTGACCGCCAGCACCGCCAGCGGGATCCAGCAGACCGCGCAAGCCGCCATCCCGCTCAGTGCGCGGCGCCGGGCCTGCCGTCCCCACGCGAGCGCGACCAGCTGTGCGGGCAGTGCGAAGATCGCGACGTAGCTCGCGTACACCGACAGCGTGGTGAAGACGACGTAGGCGATCCACGCGCGGCGCCGGCCCGACTGGACCAACGCCGCGAACGCCACGAACGACCCGGCCACCAGCGCAACCATCGCTGCGTACCCCCTGGCGTCCTGACCCCAGAACACGAGCGGAAGGCTGACCCCGGTCAGCAGGCCGGCGGCGAGCGCCACCCGCCGGTCGAACAGCCGCAAGCCGAGCAGGCTGACCGCACCGGCCGCGGCGCCGGCCGCGAGCACCGACGGCAGGCGGATCACGAACGCGCCGTCGCCGAACCAGCCGATCAGCAGGTGCAGGAGCGCGTAGTACCCGAGCATGTTCCCGCCGTCGTGCGCGGCCGCGTTCCAGAACGCCGACCCATGCTGGCCCGCGATCGCCACCGTCGCGGCCTCGTCGAGCCACAGGCTGCGCGCGCTCAGCTCATACACGCAAAGGGCGATCGCAACCGCCGCGGGCAGCGCCACCACGCCGACGTCCCAGGCGCGACCGTGTGGAGCGGCCCGGACGGCCGCCTCTGGCCTCCGGACCTGCGGGACCTCGGTCTGCGTCGCCATCAGGACTCGGCGAGCGGACGCAGGCGCGCCGTTCGGACCGCGGGCCGCCGGAGCGTCAACCACGCCGCCGCCGCGACGTACAGGACTACGAACACCGGCGCGGTCCTGAGCGGGAAGGCCAGGATACCGTCGGCCTTGACGACCAGCACGCTCGCGGCGATCGCCAAGGCCGGCCCGCGCGAGTCCTGGATCCCGGGACACGCGGCCAGCAGCGAGAGCCCCCAGATCAGGTACCACGGCCAGGCCGCCGGGCCGCAGACCGCCACCGCGATCAGCGCGATTCCCAGATACCGGACCATGTTGTCTCGACGCGTGCGCCACAACAGCACTGCGCCGAGCACGCAGCTCAGCCCGAACGCGACGACGCCGAGCGCGGACTCGAGCCCCCGCGTCCCGACGGGCACGAGCTGCGCGACCGTCCAGCCGAGCGCGGTTGCCGGCGTGATCGCGAGGCGCACCTTGTCGGGCGTCGAGAACACGGTCGTCGAGATCCAGCCGAGCCCGAGTCCGGTGACGACGCTGACCGCCGCGAACACGCCCACAGCCACCGCGGCAGCCGCGCCGGCCGCGCGCAGCCGCGCGGACCGCGTCGGCTCATCACGGACCCACATGACCGCGATGAACACGATCGCGGCCGCCGCGGGCAGCTTGATCGTCGCCGCGAGCGCGCACACCGCGATGCCCAGCAGCACGCGTCGCTCGATGGCGAACGTGACGCCGGCGACCACCAAACCAATCATCAAAAGATCGTTGTGCGCCGCCGCCACGAGCTCGAGCAGCACGAGCGGGCTGAGCAGCACCCACCAGGTCGCGCGAGCCGGGTCCGCGCCGAGTGCCCGCGCGAGCCGGGGCACGAACGCCGCGAGCAGCACGAGCCCGGCGAGGTCGAGGACCCTGATGAGCAGCACGCCAAGAACGAGGTGCGATCCGGCGAGCGCCACGACCAGGCTCACAATCCCCAGGAACAGCGGACCGTACGGCGCCGTCGTGTGGCGCCAGAACGGATCGACGGCGCCGAGCACGTGCGGCTGGCCGGCGCTCGCGAGCACCGCGGGTGCGTGGCGGTACGGGTCGATCCCGAGGTGCACGAGCGTCCCCTGCGCGAGGTAGCTGTATGCGTCCTGGCTGAACAGCGGCGCGGTCACGAGCAGCGGGAGGCACCACGCCGCCCCGATGATCCGCAGCTGCCGGGTCGTGATCGGAAGCCTCCCCAGCGCGAGCCACGCGAGCGACAGCGCCACGATTCCGGCGTAGAAGATCGCGACGCCGAGCGATGGATCGAACCACCATCGGACTGGGCCGCCGGCGAGCCGAGGCCCCGCGACCGCGACCAGCACCGACCCGGCCAGGCCGATGCCGGCCCAAGCCCAGACCGTGCGCTCTGCTCGTACGGCAACCGGCGGCATCCCGGGTATTGTGGCTCGCGAGCCGCCGAATTTATGTCAGGCGCTTGCCAGCGGCCGCTTGTCAACGCGTTGGTCGCCGGTGTGCAGTACCTGGCGGGGGTAGGCACTAATGTTGCGGCCGGTGACCGGTGCGGCCATGCCCAAGCTCGGCTCTGAGGACAAGGCGACGGTTCCCCGCGTCGGATACCTCGTGTACCGGGTGGAACGACGGCTGCGCGCGCGCCTGGACGAGGAGCTTCGGGTTCACGGCGTCTCCACCCCCGAATACGTGACGCTCAGCCTGCTGCGCGAGCGCGACGGCCTGTCGTGCGCACAGCTCGCGCGCTGGGCGCTCGTCACCCCGCAGGCGATGAACCTCGTGATCTCCGGCCTCGAGCGGCGCCGGCTCGTCCGCCGCCGCCCCGATCCCAAGCACCGGCGGGTGCTGCGGGCATCGGTCACGACCAGGGGGCTGGAGATCCTCGGCCGGTGCGACCGCTCGGTGGACCGGATCGAGGCGGACATGCTCGGTGATCTCCCGCCCGAGACGGTCGAGGTGGTGCGGACGGCGATGGCGTCATGCGCGCATTCGCTCCAGGCCACGAACCCGCCTCCTCGCCCGCGTCCGCTGCGCTCGCGCGGCGGGTCGCGATAGGACCGGGATGGTGTCGAGCGTCGAGGGCGTGAGCGAC
This sequence comes from uncultured Solirubrobacterales bacterium, assembly GCA_963836715.1. Lineage (GTDB taxonomy): Bacteria > Actinomycetota > Thermoleophilia > Solirubrobacterales > Solirubrobacteraceae > Palsa-465. The sequence goes on along the minus strand of CAWIKH010000005.1, from coordinate 452,430 downwards.
GCGAGCCTGTTCGCCGGCCTGTTCGCGCACGGCGACGTAGCCGGGGCGGTGAGCGATCGCGCGCTCGTCGACGCGATGGTCGAATTCGAGGTCGCGCTTCTGCGGGCCCTGGCTGTTTTGGAGATCGCTCCGGTTGAGGCCGCGGATGAGCTCTCAGCCGCGGTCGAGCAGGGGGCGCTCGAACTGGACCTGGCCGAGCTCGGACGCGCCACCGGCGAGCAGGGCACGCCGGTGCCGGGGCTGTTGCGCGCGCTTCGCCGGCAGCTCTCAGGGACCGCGGCCGCGCACCTCCACAAGGGCGCGACGAGCCAGGACGTGATCGACACCGCGATGATGCTCGTCACCCGGCGGGCGCTCGAGATCGTGCTGTCTGACCTGTCGGCCGCCGCCGATGCGTGCGCGGAGCTTGTCGAGCGCCACCGCACCGCGATCGAGCCCGGTCGGACGTTGCTCCAGCAGGCCCTGCCGCTCACGTTCGGGCTCAAGGCCGCGGGGTGGCTCGCCGGCCTCGACGGCGCGATCGTGGATCTCGGCATGGTTCGGGACCGCGATCTCGCGGTCCAGTTCGGCGGCGCGGTCGGCACGCTCGCGAGCCTCGGCGATCGCGGCCTCGACGTCGCCGGCGAGCTGGCCGATCAGCTCCGGCTACCCGCCCCCGAGCTTCCCTGGCACACGATCCGGCTGCGGCCGGCGCGGATCGCGGCCGCGCTCGGCGCCACGCTCGGGGTCACGGGCAAGATCGGCCGCGACGTGCTGCTGCTCGCGCAGACGGAGGTCGCCGAGGTCGCCGAGGGCGGCGGCGAGGGTCGCGGCGGCTCCTCGACGATGCCGCACAAGCGCAACCCGGTCGGTGCGGTTGGGCTGGTCGCATGCGCGCAGCGCGCCCCGGGACTGGTGGCGACGATGCTCGCGGCGATGATGCAGGAGCACGAGCGCGGCGCCGGGACCTGGCAGGCCGAGTGGGAGACGCTGCCCCAGCTGCTGCGGCTGGCGGGCTCGTCTGCGGCGATCGTGCGCGAGCTGCTCGCGAGCCTCGAGGTGTCTTGCGAGAAGATGCGCGCGGACGTGGACGTGACCGGCGCGTTGGTGATGAGCGAGAGCGTTGCCGCGGCGCTGGCGCCGACGCTCGGGCGCGCCGAGGCCCAGGAGCTGGTCGAGCAGGCGGCGCGGCGCTCGGTGGACTCTGGACGGCCGTTTCGCGACGTGCTGCTCGAGTTGCCGCAAGTGGCCGACGCTCTCGGTCGCGACCGACTCGACGCCGCGCTTGACCCGGCCTCGTATCTCGGCGTCACGAACAAGCTGATCGACCGAGCGCTGGCGGCGCATCGTGCCCGCTGATCTGTCGTACGAGCTGAGCGGGCCCGGCGAGGGGCCCGTGATTGCGTTCAGCGGGTCGCTCGGCACCGATCTGACGATGTGGCGGCCCCAGTCGGACCGCCTGGGCGAGCGCTTTCGCACGTTGCGCTACGACATCCGTGGTCATGGGTCCTCGCCGGTGCCGCCGGCTCCCTATTCGATCGCCGACCTCGGCTCGGACCTGGTCGCCCTGCTTGATCGTCTCGAGATCGAGCGGGCCTCGCTGTGCGGGCTGTCGATCGGGGGGATGATCAGCATGTGGATGGCGGCGCATGCGCCCGAGCGGGTCGACCGGCTCGTGCTGTGCTGCACCTCGGCGCAGCTGGGCCCGCGTGAGGGGTGGATCGAGCGGGCTGCGACCGTCCGGGCGGACGGAGTGGCCGCCGTCGCGGACGCCGTGCTCGGGCGCTGGTTCACCCCGCGCTTCAGGGACAGCGCGCACGGCAACCCCGTGGTCGACCGCTTTCGCGCGATCCTCAGCTCCACGCCGCGCGAGGGCTACGCCGGCTGCTGCGAGGCGATCGCGGACATGGATCTGCGGGGTGATCTGCCCTCGGTCACGGCGCCCACGCTCGTGCTGGCGGGCGCGGACGATCCCGCCACCCCGCCCGAGCACGGCCGGCTGATCGCGGAGCTCATCCCGGGCGCGCACTTCGAGGTGGTCTCGCCAGCGGCCCACCTGGCCACGATCGAACGCCCCGACCTGACCACCGCGATGATCCTGAGGTTCCTGACCGAGCCATGAGGAGGGGTTAGCCGTGAGCGACTTCGACGTCGGAATGAAGACCCGCCGCGAGGTGCTCGGAGACGAGCACGTCGACCGCGCCGCCACGATCGCCGGCGAGTTCGGCGCCCCGTGGCAGGAGTTCATCACGCGCTACGCCTGGGGCGGCGCGTGGTCGAGGCCCGGCCTGGATCGCCGGACGCGGAGCGCGATCACGCTTGCGGCCCTGATCTCGCTGCGCGCCGAGAACGAGGTGGGCATGCACGTCCGCGCGGCTCTGCGCAACGGTCTCACCGTCGAGGAGATCAACGAGATCTTCATCCACACCGCCATCTACGCGGGGGTGCCGGCGTCGAACTCGGCCATCGTCATCGCCCGGAAGGTCCTCGAAGAAGAGGGTGCCCTCCCGCCCGCGATCGACTGAATCGCCACCGGACCGACGTGCGGGGCAACCCCGGACGGCGGCCTATACTTGCCACACCCCAACGATCTAGGAGCTGTACGTGCAGGAGATGGTCATCTACGGCGTTAGCTTCGACATGGTTGGAAAGCAGCCGATCGTGCTGTTGAAGACCGTCGAGAACAACAAGTTCCTGCCGATCTGGATCGGGCACCCGGAAGCCGCCGCGATCCTGATGAAGCTCCAGGGCGCATCGACCCCACGGCCGATGACCCACGACCTGCTGTCCGACGTTCTCGGCGAACTCGACGTCGAATGCACCCGAGTCGCGGTCACCGAGCTCCGCGAGAACACCTTCTACGCCTCGATCAGCCTGCGGGTCAACGGCCGCGACCTCGAGATCGACTCGCGCCCGAGCGACGCGCTGGCCCTCGCGGTCCGCGCCGGCGCCCCGATCTACGCCGCCGACGAGGTCATCGCGGAGTCAGCGATCGAGTTCGAGCACGAGGTCGAGGACACCGAAGAGGTCGTCGAGAAGTTCAAGGACTTCCTCGACCACGTGACGCCGGAAGACTTCGCGGGCGAATAATCCGCGCCCGTCAGGCGACGCTGATCGCCCCGGCCGCTTCGACGATCCGCCCGATCAGCTCGTCGAAGCCGATCCCCGCTGCGTCGGCGGCCTGTGGGAGCAGGCTCGTCTCGGTCAGCCCCGGGATCGCGTCGGCCTCGAGCACGTACAGCTCGTCGGTGCCCGACTCGAGCATCAGGTCGACGCGCGCGAACCCCGACAGGCCGAGCAGCGCATACGCCTCGAGCGCGATCGCGGCGGCGCGCTCGGCGACCCGATTGTCGAGGTCGGCCGGGCACACGAACTGCGTGCGGCCGATCTCGTACCGGGACTCGAAGTCGTAGAAGTCCTCCTGCTGGGGCACGGCCTCGACGATTGGGAGCGCGCGCGGCGCTCCGGCCTCGTCGATGATCGACACCGCCAGGTCACGGCCGGCAACGTAGCGCTCGAGCAACACCTTACGGTCGTACGAGAACGCCGCGATCAGCGCGCCCGGTACGTCCGAGGGCGTCCGCGCGAACTTGATCCCGAGTGCCGATCCCTGCCCGGCGGGCTTGACCACGATCGGGAACTGCAGCCGCTCCTCGATCGCCGGCAGTGCCTGAGCCGCCCCCAGCTCCCGGAACGCGGTCTCGCTGAACGCGTAGAAGTCCGGAGTGGGAATCCCGACGTCGCGCATGGCGTGCTTGGCGAGCACCTTGTCGGCGGTACGGATGCACGCCGAGACGCCCGAGCCGGTGTGCGGAATGCCCATCACCTCGAGCAGCTCCTGCACCGTTCCGTCCTCGCCGTCGCGGCCGTGGAGCGCGACGAAGGCCAGTTCGGGCACCTCAGCGGTGAGGCGATCGACGAGGTCCGCGCCGACGTCGATCGGGACGATCGCGTGGCCGAGGCGCTCGAGTGCGTCCTGCACCCTCGCCCCCGACTTCAGCGACACTTGGCGCTCGAGCGACCGACCGCCCTTCAGCACCGCGATGCGACTCATTTACGCCCGCTTGCGTCGCAACTGAAGGACGTTGGCCGGCTCGTCCGCTGGGTCGGCGCGCACCGGGTCGCGCCGCGGTGCCGGCTTTTGTGCGGCGCCCGTGAGCGTGCCGTACAGCTCGACCTGTTCCCGGACGATCTCGCCGAGCCGCTTCAGGCCCTCGCGGATGTCATCGACGCCGACTCCGGAGAAGTTCAGCCGCATCGAGGAGCCCCCTCGCCCGTCGACGTAGGCCGCCCGTCCCGGCACGAACGCGACGTGCTCCTCGAGCCCGCGCGCCAGCAGGTCGGTGGTGTCGATGTAGTCGGGCAGCGTCGCCCAGATGAACAGGCCGCCCTGGGGGTGGGTCCACTCGGACTCGCGCGGGAAGTGCTCGGCGAGCGCGTCGAGCATCACGTCCCGCCGGCGGCGATAGATGTCGATCAGCGAGCGCACGTAGTCCTCCCACGGGCCGGAATCGAAGTAGGCAGAGACGAAGTACTGGGAGATCGAGGACGAGCACAGGTCGGATGCCTGCTTGCCCAGGTTCATCTTCGCCAGCACCGGCGCCGGCGCCACCGCCCATCCGAGGCGGACTCCCGGGGAGAGGATCTTCGAGAACGTGCCCGCGTAGATGATGAATTCCTCGTCGAGCGAGCGGAGCGTCGGGAGCGGAGCGCCCTCGTAGCGCAGCAGCCCGTAGGGGTTGTCCTCGAGCACGAGCAGCTCGCGCTCGGACGCGATCCGGACGAGCTCGTGGCGGCGCTCGAGCGACAGCGTCACGCCCGCCGGGTTGTGGAAGTTCGGGACCGTGTAGATGAACTTCGGGCGCCGGCCGGTGCGCTCGAGCTCGTCGAGCGTGGCTTCGAGCTCGGACGTCCGCATCCCGTCCCGATCCATCGTCACCTGCACGACGTCGGCCTGGTAGGCGCAGAACGTGGGGACCGCCCCCGGGTACGTGGGCGCTTCGCAGATCACCACGTCGTCGGGGTCCAGCAGCGTCTTACAGACGAGGTCGATCACCTGCTGTCCGCCGGTGGTTACCAGCACCTCGTCCTCGTCGACCTCCATCCGCTCGGCGCGCATGACGTCGACGATGCACCGTTTGACCACCGCGAGCCCCTCGGTCGGTCCGTACTGCAGCGCCCGAGCGCACGAGCTGGCGGCGACCGTGCTCATCAACGAGGCATACGAGTCGGCCGGGAAGGTCGAGGTGTCGGGCAGCCCGCCGGCGAGCGAGATCACGTCGTCGCGCTCGGTCAACGCCATCAGATCGCGCATCGCCGAGGACTTCATGACCTTGGTGCGCTCTGCGAACAGCGCGCCGTAGCGCTCGATGTCCCTCGCCGTGGAACGCGGGCGTCTTGATTGGGACCCCGCCCGCCCCGCGCGCCCGTCCGTCCGCCCGCCCGTTCGCTCGCTCACACTGCCCTGTCCTCTATCTTCACGGTCGGTCACGGTACACCACGGTGCATCTCTTCTTCGACATCTGCACGGGCATGGGCGTCGCCTCGGCGATCGGGGTCCGCCCATTCCTTCCGACGCTCGTCGCCGGCGGGCTCGCCGCGGGCGACGTCGAGATCCATTTCAACGGCACGGACTTCTTTTTCCTCCAGAGCGCGCTGTTCCTGCTTGGCATGGCCGTCGGCGCGATCGTGCTGGCGGTGATCGAGCGCCGGCGGATCGAGTCCGACGTGCTCACCGTCGTGCTCGCGGCGATCAGCGCCGCGCTCGGGGCGGTGTGGTTCGCGGGCGCGCTCGCCCATGGCCACTACGCGGACTGGCCCGGGTTGATCGCCGGCGTGCTGTGTGCCTGCGTCGGGATCTTCGCCACCCGGCCGCTGCTGCTCAGGGTCAGGGCCAGACTCGACCCGGAGGCTTCCGCCGCGGTGCCGCTGTATGCCGAAGGCTTCGGTGTCCTGCTCGCGGGCCTATCGGTTGCCGCTCCTCCGGTTGGGCTGGTCGGGCTGCTGTTCCTCCTGTGGCTGCTGATCGCGGGCCGCCGGCGCTCGGAGCAGAAGTACGCAGGTCTGCGGATCCTCCGTTGAGCTGCCCCGGACGGGGGACGATTCTGTCGTGACCAAGGCCAAGAAGCTCGTGCTCGTGGTGATCGATGCGCTGAAGCCCTCGATGCTCGAGCGGGCGATCGCCAACGGCCGCGCGCCGGCGCTGGCCCGGATCCGGCGCGACGGCTGCTACGTCGACGATTGCGTGGCCGCGTTTCCTTCGGTGACGCCGGTGTGCGCGGCCACGATCACGACCGGCGCCGGACCCGACGGTCACTGGATCCCCAGCATGAACTGGTATCACCGCGAGGAGGGGCGGTATGTCGAGTACGGCTCGAGCTTCTCGGCGAGCCGCCAGTTCGGGGTCCTGCGCTCGCTCACGGACACCGTCTACCGGATGAACGCCGAGCACCTCTCGCCGGAGGTCGAGACGGTCTACGAGTCGCTCGACGACGCCGACGTCCGCACTGCGGGCACGACCTACCTGATCTATCGCGGCCGCTATCACCACGAGGTCTCGAACGAGACGGCGCTCGCGCGGATCGTCACCTCGACCTTGTTCCGGCGCACGATCGACGGCCCCCGGGAGCTGTTCTACGCCGATCTCTATGCCAGCCGGAAGACGGGGTGCCGAGGGCAGCTGGGCATGCCCGGGGTCCGCGACCAGCACACCGGATGCGTGGGGGCGTACCTGGTCGAAAACGACCTGTTCGACTTCATGCTGTTCTCGCTGCCCGACAACGACGCCTGGTCGCACAAGAACGGGCCGCACGCTCAGGTGACCTCGATCGCCTCGGCCGACCGCCAGATCGAGCGGCTGATGCACGCGGCCGGCGGGCCCGACGCGTTTCTCGACGAGCACGCGGTGATCGTGACCTCCGACCATTCCCAGGCGGCGGTCGAGGAGCGGATCCGCCTGGACCGTGCGTTCGCGGAGTTCGACGTGGCGACGCGCAGCGCCGCGCGGTCGGCCGGCGCCGAGGTCGCGCTCAGCCCGGCCCAACGGGCCGCGATGATCTACGCGCTCGACGCCGACCGTCGCGACGAGCTGGTGGCGCGATCGGTCAATGCGGTCCGCGAGGTCGAAGGGGTCGATCTCGTGATGTGGCTTCCGGGACCGCTGCGTCAAGAGGCGGTGGTGCGCAGCCGGCGGGGGGAGCTCCGATTCGCTCCGGGGGATCAGCTCGAGGACGACCGGGGAGGCCGATGGGACGTGGAGGGGGATCTGGCTGCTTTGCTCGGCGAGATCCAGGACGGGCGTTTCCTGTGCAGCGAGTACCCGGACGCGCTGGCTCGGATCTGGTCGGCGCTGATGTGCCCGACCGCGGGGGACGTCCTGCTGTCGGCGTCGCCCGGTTACGAGTTCGTCGACTGGGGTGGAGCCGACCACGTCGGCGGCGGCAGCCACGGCTCGCTGCATCGCTCGGATTCGCTCGGTGCCTTGCTGTGGTGCGGCACCGGGCCGGCGTCCGCATCGGCGCGTGCGCAATGGTCGCTTCGCGACGTCGCACCGCTGGTTCGCGAGCACTTTGCGATCAGCAACGGCGACTCCGGGCCAGGAGGAGCGGGCGAACATCGGTTAGGAGCCGATTAGTGCGCGTCGAACTCTTACGCTCGGACGACATGACGCCGATACATTTCCGCGAATGCCTGATGAGCTGACAACCACCGTCGAGCTGCCGACCCGGGTCGGCGCCCGCGAGGCCGGCCCGCTGCTGCGGGTGCGCCACGGGATGCGCCACACCCACAATTGGCTGCAGCTGGTCCGTTTCGGCGCTGTCGGAGCAAGCGGTTATGTCGTTAACCTGGCGGTATTCGCCGCGTGCGTCCATCTGCTCGGGATCGACTACCACCTCTCGGCGGTCATCGCGTGGGCCGTATCGGTGCTGAACAACTTCTGGCTGAACCGGCACTGGACATTCGACGCCAAGCAGGACCACCCGGTCAGGCAGGCGGTTCGTTTCTTCGCCGTTTCCCTGGTGGCGTTCGGATTCACGTATGTGGTGCTGGTCGTCCTGGTCGACGCGGGTCTGATGAAGGTGGCCGCCCAGGCGATCGCGATCGCGGCGGGCACGCCGCTGTCGTTCATCGGGCAGAAGCTTTGGAGCTTCAAGGCGTAGATGCGCCGCGCCCGAAGCTCGCGGCGCTTCTTCTGGCTTTTCTGATTGCGGTGACCCTCGCCGCCGCCGCGCCGGCGGGAGCGGGCGCGGCCGTCGCGGTCACGAAGACCGTCACGACGACCGCGACGGACCCCAACGGTCCGGTACTGGTCACCGAGACGAACGTCGCGCCGAAGGGCTACCGCCTGACGGCATCCGAGGTCGAGAAGATCGCCGCGGCGACGTTGACGATCAAGGCGGAGCTGAAACGCCATCCGGGCGCGATCGCGTACGAGTACACCAAGGGCCCGGGCCAGTGGCAGGTCAGCTGGTTCTCGCCGGGCCGCAAGCAGGTCGAGCTCGCCCAGGTCTACATCGACGACGCCACCGGGAGCGTCACCCAGGTCTGGACCGGCTTCCAGGTGGCGTGGTCGATGGCGCGGGGCTACCCGGGCGCGTTCGGGCGCCGGGTCAACGCCTGGTACGTGTGGATCCCGCTGTGCGTGCTGTTCATCGCGCCGTTCCTGCCGTGGCGCCGCCGCCTGCCGGACGGCGGCCGCGAGCGGCGCGCCTGGTCGCTGCTGCACGTCGACCTGCTCGCCCTGCTTGGCCTCTCGATCTCGCTCGCGCTGTTCAACAACGCGAAGATCGGTCTGTCGACGCCGGCGATCTACCCGTTCATGGTGTATCTGTTCGTGCGGATGCTGCTGCTCGGGTTCGGCCGCGGTTGGCCGCGCAAGCCGCTGCGCGTGTTCGTGCCGATCTCGTGGCTGGCGATCGGCGTGATCTTCCTGGTCGGGTTCCGGGTCGGCCTGAACGTCGTCAACTCCAACGTGATCGACGTCGGCTACGCCGGGGTGATCGGGGCCGACAAGCTGCTGCACGGCCAGCCGCTGTACGGCAACTGGCCCAAGGACAACGCCAGCGGCGACACCTACGGACCGGTCGCGTACTACGCCTACGTGCCGTTCCGGGCGATCTTCGGATGGAGCGGCACCTGGGACGACCTGCCCGCGGCGCACGCGGCGGCGATCGTGTTCGATCTGCTCACACTGTTCGGCCTGTACTGGCTCGGTCGCCGGGTACGCGGGCCGACCTTGGGGGTCGTGCTGGCCTATGCCTGGGCCGCGTACCCGTTCACGCTGTGGACGCTCAGCTCGAACACCAACGACTCGCTCGTCGCGCTGCTGCTGGTGCTGGCGCTGCTGGTGATCACCTCGGCGCCGGCGCGCGGGGTGGTGGGCGCGCTCGCCGGACTGACCAAGTTCGCGCCGCTGGCGCTCGCACCGCTGCTGTTGCGCGGCATCGACCGGCCGCCTTCCCGCCGCGAGATCGTCCGGTTTGTCTTGGCGTACGGATTGACGGCCCTGGTCGTGATGCTCCCGGTGATACTCGACAACAACTGGCACGCGTTCTGGCGCGACACGATCTCCTATCAGGCGGGCCGCACCTCGCCGTTCTCGATCTGGGGATTGTGGGGAGGGCTCGGGGTCGAGCAGCACCTGGTCCAGGGCGCCACTGTGGCGCTGGCGCTCGCCGTGATGGTCGTGCCACGCCGGCGGGGTCTGATCGAGGTGGCCGCGCTCGGCGCCGCGATCCAGATCGCGCTCCAGCTCGGCGCCGGCTACTGGCTCTACTCCTACATCGTGTGGTTCTTCCCGTTCGTGGCGGTGGCGCTGTTCGGGAGCTTCCCGTCCGAGCTCGGGCAGGCGCTGGCCGCGTCGGCGGTCGATCGCGGGACCGAGCCGGTGGCGCTCGCGGTCGCCGGCGCCCCCTGATCCGCGCCCGCCGGCACGCAAACGACCCCGCCGACCACCACCCCCCGTCGGCCCTCGAACCACCCCCTGTGGGCTCTCCGACCCCCCTGTGGGCTCTCGGACCACCCCCGTCGGCTCTCGGACCACCCCTGCCGGCTCTCGAACCACCCCCGGCCGGCCCTCGACCACCCCCGCCGGCCCTCAAACCACCCCCGGCGCCGGCAACAGCACCTGCTCGATCTCCACCGCGCGCATCGGCTCATTCGAAGCCCGGATCACGACCCCGTTCAACCACGGATCCTCGGAGGACGTCTCGAACCGGATCGGCATCTGCGTGACCATCGACGTGAGCGCCTGGTCGCGCTTGACGCCGATCACGCCACCGCGAGGCCCGGTCATTCCGACGTCGGAGATGTAGGCGGTACCCCCGGGCAGGATCCGGGCGTCGGCGGTCGGCACATGGGTGTGCGTCCCGACCACCGCGGTCACGCGCCCGTCGAGATGCCATCCCATCGCGACCTTCTCGCTCGTCGCCTCGGCATGCATGTCGACGAGCACGTGATCGACCTTGCCGGCGAGCGCGTGCAGCGCCGCGTCCGCCTCGGGAAACGCCGGCCGCCCGGCCTTCATGAACAGGTTCCCCGACAGCGAGATCACCCCGAGCCGGGCGCGGTCCCCGCGGACCACGCACCATCCGTGCCCCGGCTGGCTCGCGAGGAAGTTGGCCGGGCGCAGGATCCGCTCCTCCTCATCGAGGTAGGCGTAGACCTCCCGGTGGCGGTAGGTGTGGTTGCCGAGCGTGATCACGTCGACGCCGGCCGCGAGCATCTCCCTGGCGATCTTCGGGGTGATCCCGACGCCGCCGGCCGCGTTCTCGCCGTTGACCACGATGAAGCCGGGGGCGTAACGGTCTCGCAGCGACGGCAGCAGCGCCAGCAGCGTGCGCTTGCCGAGACCGCCGACGACGTCGCCGACGAACAGGATGGAAACGGTTTCACTCACGTCTTGTCGGTGCTCATACTTCCAGTTGCATGAGTTGGAGGTTCCCCAGGCGATCGGGCGGCGCACCGTCCACCGCCGGCGAGGGCGGCGAGCGAACCGGCGCGGACACTCTGGGCGAGGGGCCGGACGCGCTGCGCGATGGGCCGGACGCGCTGCGCGAGGGGCCGGACGCGCTGCGCGAGGGGCCAGACCACCTGGACGAGGCGACCGACCCGGCCGATCGTGCCCCCTCGGCCTCGGAGTCTCGGCTCGGGACCGCGGGCGTCCCGCGGCCACCGGTCGTCGTGCCGCGCTGGGTCCAGCTGGTGGTGCTCCCGCTGGCCGTCCTCGGCCTGTGGGAGCTGGCGCGCGCCACCGGGACCGTTCTGCTGATCCTGCTCGGTGCCAGCACGATCGCCCTGATCCTGAATCCGATCGTCAAGCTGCTCGCCCGGGGTGGGCTCCCGCGCGGGCTCGCGATCCTACTCATCTACCTCGCCGGATTCGCGTTCGTCGGCGGAGTCGGGGTGCTGCTGTCCGATCCGGTCAGCACCCAGATCAGCCGCCTCGAACGCGACGTGCCGAGCTTCGTCAAAACGGCGAATCGTGACCTGGCGAGCCTCCAGCGCTGGCTGGACCGTCGTGGGATCAAGGTCCAGGTCCAGCGGCAGGGCCAGACCGCCCTACAGACGCTCGAGAACCAGATCCAGAAGCGGTCGAGCGACATCGTCTCGTTCTCCCGCGATCTGCTGACCCAGATCGTCACCACGTCGTTCGACTTCGTCCTCACCTTCGTCCTGTCGATCTACCTACTGGTCTACGGGGAGCAGATCGGCGATCTCGTGCGGCGGATCATGCCAGCGGGCGACGGGACGCCCGAGGACGACTTTCCGCTGCTCGTCCAGCGCGCCGTCTACGGCTACGTGCGCGGGCAGATCCTGTTCAGCCTGATCATGGGCGCGAGCGCGGCACTCGCGCTGTGGATCTTCGGGGAGCTCGGGATCTTCCCCGACGGCGCGCGCTACGCGTTGTTCTTCGGCGGCTTCTACGGGCTGATGGAGTTCATCCCGTACATCGGCCCGATCATCGGGCCCCTCCCGGCGGTGCTCGTCGCCCTGTTCGTCAATCCGATCAGCGCCGTGTGGGTGGTCCTGATGTTCATCGCCCTCCAGCAACTCGAGGGCCATTTCGTCGCCCCCCAGGTGTTCCGGATCTCGCTGCGGATCAATCCGATTCTGATCATCCTCGGGCTGCTGATCGGCTGGACGATCTACGGCGTCGTCGGCGCGCTGCTGGCGCTGCCGATCGCCACCGTGATCCGCCAGACCGTGCTCTACCTACGCCGCCACCTTGTGCTCGAGCCGTGGGGCCCACCGGGCTCGGGCGTGCTCGCGACCGGGCTCGAGCGATGCCCGGACTGCGGCGCCGCGGCCGGAGCGAACGACGCCTACTGCCGCTCGTGCGGGGCCCCGCTCGAGCCGCGAGTGAAGCTCCCGGGTTAATTTAAGGGCCTCGGTGGAGTTTTTAGGGGCCTCGGTGGAGCTTCCGACACCCCACCGGTCGCGGGCCTAACTCATCGGTAGCCTGAAGCGCGTTGTCCATCGGCATCCAAACGGGCGACCCCACGGCCACGGTGGCAGCCCGGGGGCTGACCAAGCGCTTCGGCGCGAGGACGGCCCTGGAACGGATCAGTTTCGAGCTCTACCCTGGCGAGGTCGTGGCGATCATCGGCCCCAACGGCGCCGGCAAGACCACGCTGCTGTCGATCCTCGCCGGGGTGCTCGAGCCGAGCGAGGGCGAGGTTGCCCGGGCGCCGGACAAGCGCTTCGGCTGGGTGCCGCAGGAGCCGGCGCTGTACTCGAAGCTCTCGGTGGCGGAGAATCTGCGCCTGTTCGCCCGACTTGAGAAGATTGTGGACCCCGAGCGGACCGTGGCGGCGATGCTCGTCCAGACCGCCCTCGAGGACCGCGCCGACGAGGAGGTCGGCCGCCTCTCGGGCGGGAACCAGCAGCGTGTGAACATCGCGATCGGCCTCCTCACCGAGCCGCCGGCCCTGCTCCTCGACGAGCCGTCGGCATCGCTCGACCCCCGCCAGCGCGAGCGGCTGTGGGAGTTCATCGGGGGCCTCGCGGGCCACGGGACGACGATCGCGTTCTCGACCCACAACGTCGCCGAGGCCGAGCGCTACGCCGGCAGGGTGCTGGTCCTGGGAGACGGCGAGCTGCTGTTCACCGGCACGCCCGCTGAGCTCGAGCACGCAGTGAAGGAGCCCGACGCGGCCGCCGTGCCTGGGCGCGACAAGCTTGGTGGCGACTTCGAGACCGCTTTCGTCCACTTCCTGCATGAGCGCGGCCACTGACCCGTGCGCTGGCTGCTCGTCAAGGACCTCCAGATCCTGAAGCGCTCGCCGCTGCTCGTCGGGCTGCTGGTGGTGTACCCGATCGTGATCGCGCTGATGATCGGGTTCGCGCTGTCGAGCCCTCCGGGCAAGCCCAAGGTGGCGGTCCTCAACGAGGTCCCGGCCGGCCATGGCCAGCTCACCTTCGGGAACCAGAAGATCAACATCTCGAGGTACGCGAGCCAGCTCTATCAGTCGATCGACCCGATCAAGGTCAGCTCGCGCGCGGAGGCGATCGACAAGGTCAAGAGCGGTCAGGCGGCGGCGGCGCTGATCGTCCCCGCCGACATCGTCTCTGAGATCAACAGCCTGATCACCCAGGGCGTGGGCAACCCCACGGTCGAGCTGATCCTGAACACCAGAGATCCGATCGAGCGGCAGTTCGCCGACCAGGCGATCAGCGCTCGCGTGGCCCAGGTCCAGCAAGCGGTGTCCAAGCAGGTGCTGCGGGTGGCGGTAGCCGACCTGCAGCAGACCCTCAACGGCGGCACGCTCCAGCTCCTCGGCCAGAACGTGCCGCTGCTCGGGTTGAAGAACTCCCGCACGATCGTCCAGGGAACGATCGAGTCGCTGCCGAAGGACTCGTCGCTGCTCCCGGCGCTCAAACAGGTGGTCAACTTCGCCAATCTGGCGATCGACGGCCTCGGGTTCGCCACCCCGGTGCTGAGCTCGATTGGGTCGCCGCTGACCGTGCACACGACCGAGCTGGCCGGGAAGACGACCCCGACGGCCACCTACGCTGCCGCGATCGCCGTGATCGTGTCGCTGATGTTCGTCGGGGTGCTGCTCGCCGCCGGGCTGCTCGCGCTCGAGCGCTCGGAGCACACCTACTCGCGCCTCGTGCGGGGTCTGGTGACGCCGAGCGGGCTGCTGTCGGAGAAGATCACCGTGTCCGCCACGGGCGCCGCCGCGGTCACGCTCGTGATGGCCGCGCTCGTGTCGCTGTTCGTCCACCTGGACTGGGGACGGTTCCCGCTGTGGCTCGCGGCGCTCGCGCTCGGTGGGCTTGCCTTCGCGGCCCTCGGCGTTGCCATCGGCGGTCTCGCGCGCGAAGTCAGCGTCGCCTCGCTGATGGCGTTCCTGCTGTCACTGCCGATCGCGTTCATCGCGCTCGTGCCCGCCGATGCGGTCTCGGGGACGCTCAAATCGATCCTCGACGCGATCTCGTTCGTGTTCCCGTTCAAGGCGGCCCTCCAGGCGGTCGGCAACGCGTTCAGCGGCACCGCGCCTGCAATCGGATGGCCGCTCGTGCACCTGGCCGTGCTCACGCTCGGGTTCGGGGCGCTCGCGCGGCTGGCGCTCAAGCGCTTCGCCTGAGGGCGGCTACGAGGTGCCGACCATCCGGCGGAACATCACCGCGCAGATGACGGCCACGATGATCGAGACCACCGGCAGCGTGTAGCCGATCGCGCCGATGACCGCGAGCACCAGCGACACCACGCCGACCGCGCCGGCGATGCCGCCCGTGACCACCAGCTGGTAGGCGCGCCGCTCGCGGGCACGCCGGGGTGTGTAGTTGCCGCGCTTTTGGATATCAGCCACATGTGGCAGCGTAGCGCGGCGGTGCCGTAGGGTGTTAGCGAAATGGCTGATACGCACTACATCCTCTTCTACGACTACGTCGATGACATCCTCGAGAAGCGAGCGCCGCACCGGGACGCGCACCTGAACGAGATTCGCGCCGGCACCGAAGACGGACGGATCTTGATGGCGGGACCGCTTGGGGATCCCCCGCACGGCGCGGCGATCGTGTTCAAGGACGAGACCGTGGCGAAGGACTTCGCGCAGGCGGATCCGTACGTCACGAACGGGCTCGTCACCGATTGGCGCGTCGACCTCTGGTCGGTCGTCAGCTAGTCGAGGGCCCACCCCGGCCGGCGGGCTCCCGCCCCGACAAGAGGCCACGGGTATCCTCAAACCTGATGCCGTTCCCGCAGACCCGCCTTCGTCGGCTGCGCGCCACCGGCGCGCTCCGCGGCCTGGTTCGGGAGACGAGCCTGAGCGCCTCGGACTTCGTCTACCCGATGTTCGTCGCGCACGGGATCGACCGCCGAGAGCCGATCGAGGCGATGCCGGGCGTCGACCGCCTATCGATCGCGCACGCCGTCGACGAGGCCGGAGAGGCCGCAGCGCTGGGGATCCCGGCGGTGCTGTTGTTCGGGCTGCCGGCGGCCAAGGACGAGGACGGCTCGGGCGCCTGGGACGACGAGGGCATCGTCCAGCTCGCCACGCGCGCGATCAAGGAGCAGCATCCGGACCTGGTCGTGATCACCGATCTTTGCCTGTGCGAGTACACGAGCCATGGCCACTGCGGCGTGGTCCGACCGGATGGCAGCGTGGACAACGACGCCACCCTCGATCTCCTGGCGCGCAGCGCGGCCTCGCAGGCCCGCGCCGGTGCTGACATCGTCGCGCCCAGCGACATGATGGACGGCCGCGTCGGCGCGATCCGCCACGCCCTCGACGACGACGGTCACGCCGAGACCCCGATCCTCGCCTACTCGGCGAAGTTCGCATCGGCGTTCTACGGCCCATTCCGCGAAGCGGCGGACTCGACGCCGGCGTTCGGCGACCGCCGCGGCTACCAGATGGATCCGGGGAACGGCGACGAGGCGGTCCGCGAGACCAAGCTCGACGTCGACGAGGGAGCCGACATCGTGATGGTCAAGCCCGCGCTCCCCTACCTTGACCTGATTCGCCGCATCAAGACCGAGACGAGAATGCCGCTGGCCGCGTACAACGTCAGCGGCGAGTACGCGATGGTCAAGGCCGCCGCTGCCGCGGGCTACCTCGACGAGCGCGCCACCGTGCTCGAGACCTTGACCTGCATCCGCCGTGCCGGGGCCGACATCGTCATCACCTACCACGCCAAGGAGGCGGCGCGATGGCTTCAATGAGCCAGGCGGGATCTGGCTTCGGGCCCAAGCTGCGGTCTCGCAAGCATGGCGCTGCGACCCCGCTCGACGATCTCGACAAGCGCCTGCTGAATCTGATGCAGGGCCGCTTCCCGATCGCGCCCCGGCCATACGAGGCCGTGGCCGCCGAGGCCGGGATAGAGGAGGCCGAGGCGATTGCCCGGGTCGAGCGTCTGCTGGACGAGCGCATCATCCGCCAGGTCACGCCGATCTTCGACACGCGCGCCCTCGGCTACTCCTCGATGCTGGTTGCCGCCAAGGTCGATCCCGAGAACCCGTGGCGCGCGGCCAACATCATCAACGAGCATCCCGGGGTCTCGCACAACTACCTGCGCAACCACGAGTTCAACATCTGGTTCACGATCGCCACCGAGCCCGACTCGCCGCTCGGCGTGGACGGGACGCTCGAGGTGCTCGCGAGAATCGCCGGCGCCGAGTCGGTCCGCCAGCTGCCCACGCTCCAGCTGTTCAAGATCCGGATGGATCTCGAGATGGAGGGCGGGACCGAGGCGCTGGCCAAGGCGGTCGAGGTGGCGCCCCCGGCCGAGACCGAGCGCCAGCCCTACGACGAGTTCGACATCGAGGTCATCCGCGCCACCCAGGGCGACATGCCGGTGGTCCCCGAGCCGTACGCCCCCGCGGCCGAGAAGCTCAATATCCCCCAGGACAACCTCCTCAGCCACTTGCAACAAATGCAGGAGCGCCGCTTGCTCCGCCGGGTCGCCGCGATCCTGTTCCATCGCCGGGCCGGCTTCAGCGCGAACGGGATGGGCGTGTGGAAGGTGCCCGACGAGCTGATCATGGAGCTCGGCCCGAAGATGGCGGCGTTCCGCGGGATCTCGCACTGCTACCAGCGCCCCACCTACGAGGACTGGCCGTACTCGATCTTCACGATGGCGCACGGCCGCTCGAAGGACGAGTGCGACGCGATCCTCGACTCGATCGCCGCCCAGACCGGGATCGACGAGCGCGCGACGCTCTACTCCTCGACCGAGTTCAAGAAGATCAGGCTGCTCTACTTCACCGACGACTACCGCGCCTGGGAACGCGAGCACGCCGGCGTGTGAGTGACGTAGCCGCCGACGCCACCGCGCGGTCATCGCAGCTGTACGAGTGGGCGTGCGGCGTGATGCCCGGCGGCGTCAACTCACCCGTCAGGGCGATGCGCGCGATCGGCCGCGATCCGATCTTCATCGCCTCGGGCAGGGGCGCGACGATCACCGACGTCGACGGCAACGACTACGTCGACTGGGTGTGCTCGTGGGGGCCGCTGGTCCTCGGCCACGCGCACCCCGAAGTCGTGGCGGCGGTCACCGCCGCGGCGGCCAAGGGGACGACGTTCGGGGCGCCCACCCCCGACGAGGTGAGGCTCGCCGAGGAGGTCGCCGGGCGGATCCCGTCCGTCGAGATGCTGCGCATGACCTCATCCGGGACCGAGGCGACGATGAGCGCGATCCGGCTCGCGCGAGCGGTCACCGGGCGCGAGAAGGTCCTCAAGTTCTCAGGCGCCTACCACGGCCACGTCGATGGCCTCCTCGCCGAGGCAGGCTCGGGGCTCGCCACCCAGGGGATCCCTGCGAGCCCGGGCGTTCCGGCGTCCGCGGCCGCCGCGACCGTGATCGTGCCCTGGAACGCCCCGGAAGCGCTGCCGGACACCCACGACGTGGCAGCGATCCTGGTCGAGCCGGTGCCGGCCAACATGGGCGTGGTCCCGCCGTCCGACGGCTTCCTGGCGATGCTGCGCCGGAAAGCGGATGACTCCGGCGCGCTGCTGATCTTCGACGAGGTGATCACCGGCTTCCGCGTCGCGCGCGGCGGCGCCCAGGACCGCTATCGCGTGCTCCCCGATCTGACGATCATGGGCAAGATCATGGGCGGCGGACTGCCGGCGGCCGCCTACGGAGGGCGCCGCGACCTGATGGAGCGGATCGCGCCGTCCGGCGACGTGTACCAGGCAGGCACGCTCTCCGGGAACCCACTTGCCACCGCGGCGGCGCTGGCCACGTTGCGCAACCTCAACGGTCGCGCCTACGACCAGCTGGCCGCGACCACCGACGCGCTCGCGCAAGGTCTGCGCGACGCCGCGGACGCGGCTAACCGCCCCGTCCACGTGCAGAGCGTCCCGGGGCTGCTGACCGTGTTCTTCTCCAAGCACCCGGTCTACAGTTACGCCGGCGCGACCGCCTGCGACACCGAAGCCTACGGCGCCTGGTGCCGCGGCCTGCTCGCGCGGGGCGTGTACCCGCCCGCCTCCCAGTTCGAGGCCTGGTTCCCGTCGCTCGCGCACACCCCCGCCGACGTGGAGCTCACGGTCGACGCCGCGGCCGAGGCGTTCGTGGAGATCGCCGGCCGATGAGAACCGTTCGCGACGGCGCTCACGCGCTGCACGAGGCGCTGACTGAGCAGGGCGGCACCGTGGCGCAGACGCTCGAGGCGCCCGCCCCCGACGGCGAGCGGCTCGAACGCCCGGGCCCGGCACAGCTCGCCGCCGCCGGCCCGCGGGCCCGAGGCAGGGAGCGCGAGTACGAGCTGTTGCTCGAGATGATCCTCGAGGGCTACCGGCTCCATTACGAGGAGCCGCTCGTGGTCCACACGCCGGACGTCGATCTGGCGCTGCTGCTCGGCGATCAGCTATACGCACTCGGCCTGTCGCGGCTCGCCGCGCTTGGCGACCTCGATGCCGTGGCCGAGCTCGCCGACGTGATCTCGCTCGCCGCCCAGGCCCATACGGCGTCCGATCCCGAGCTGGCGCAGGCGGTCTGGGAGGCGGGGGCGATCTCGGTGGGATGGGGCTCGAGCGAAGCCCACGCCGAGGCCAAGGCCAGGGCCCGGGTGCACGATCCGGGCGCGGCCGACGCCCTGCGCGCAGCTGCTTGTGCGGTTCGTAGCGACCCGTCGGACCTGCGCTTGTGAGGTTCGTATCGAGGTTGTTAGGCGTGTGCGTACCGGATCGATCGGTGATGACCTTTCCGCGCCCATGGCGGTACGCTGTCCACCGTCTAAATTTGCCGTAAGCAACGCGAGGCGTCCGTGCCCGACCGTCACAGGGAAACCAAGTCGAAGTACACGCTCGACCGGGGCATGCCCGGTGCGTTCGAAGGCGAAACCGTCACCCGCCGCCGGCTGATGGACCTGGCCGCGAACGGCGCCGGCGCCGTCGCCGCACTGGCATTCACGCTTCCCGCGCTCGGCTTCGCGATCGCGCCGATCTTCAAGCGCCAGCAATGGTCGTGGCAGGCCGTCGGCCGCCCCGCCGACTTCACCGACTCCGACTACGTGACGAAGGTGATCACGATCACGCCGGGGATCGGAGAGGCAGGCAACACGATCGCCTACGTCAGAACGCGCAGCCCGGGGATCGACACCGAACCCGAGGACCAGTACAACCACTGGGTCGCGCTGTCAGACCGGTGCATGCACCTCGGCTGTCCGGTCCGGTACGTGCAGGCGTCACAGCGCTTCATCTGCCCGTGCCACGGCGGCGTGTACGACTTCCGCGGGATGGTCGCCGGCGGCCCGCCGGTGCGGCCGCTCGACCGCTTCTTCACGCGCCTGAACACGGAGACGAACCTCGTTGAAATCGGCCCTCGGTACTCGGTCAACGACGAGCTCCAGCGCTTCTCCCCGCGGTACCCGGGTGAGCCGATCAACGGCATCGGCCAGTACCTGTATCCAGCCCAGTTCGACACGGCCTCGCCGCCGCCGAAGTAGCCCGATGCCCAAGATCCCCGCGCCGCCGCTGCCGAAGGCTCTCCAGCCGAAACCGAAGAAGCCGGCCGAATCAAACGGCCGGGTTCCGACGCATCCCGCGCCGCTCGAGGCCGGGATCTCCGTCGTCGACTGGCTCGACGAGCGCACCTCGATGTCGGGCGGCCTGCGGTGGCTCTTGTTCCGCAAGGTCCCGCGCGGCATCAACTGGGCCTACACGCTCGGCTCGGCGACCCTGTTCGCGTTCCTCAACCAGGCCGTCACCGGGGTGTTCCTGGCGATGTACTACCGCCCGGACGCGTCCGGGGGTGCGTACGAGTCGATCCGCAACATCAACGACAACGTGTTCCTCGGACAGTTCGTGCACGCGATGCACAAGTGGGGCGCGTCGGTGATGATCATCCTGATCTTCCTGCACATGGGGCGCGTGTTCTTCTACGGCGCCTACAAGTACCCGCGCGAGCTGACCTGGGTGATCGGCGTCACACTGTTGATCCTGACGCTCGCGATGGGCTTCACCGGCTACCTGCTGCCGTTCGACCAGCGCGCGTACTGGGCCTCCGTCGTCGGTATCAACATCAACGCCGGCGGCCCGTTCATCGGGCCGTTCCTATCCAACTTCCTGCTCGGCGGCGCGGACTTCGGCGCCACCACCCTGTCGCGCTTCTACTCGATCCACATGCTGCTGATCCCGGGTCTGATGGCGGCGCTGATCGGCGCGCATCTGTACCTGGTCACCAAGCTCGGCATCTCGGCTCCGCCGTGGCTCAAGGCCCAGCCCGAACACGACGGCGACCACGAGATCAACAAGGCGGAAGTGTGAGCGCTGGTGCTGACACCCTCCGTGCGTCACGCGTGGGCCGCGGGCTCGTAAACGACCCAGGACCGCGCGCATGAATCAGGCCGAGAAGGAGGCCTACCTCCGCGAATACTCGATCCTGAAGAACGAGGGCAAGCCGTTCTTCCCGTACGCGGTCACCAAGGATGCGGTGATGGCGGTGATCGTGATGGCGGTGATCATCTTCCTGTCGCTGATGTTCGGCGCCGAGCTCGGGCCGAAGGCCGACCCGACCTCGACGACCTACGTTCCCCGGCCCGACTGGTACTTCTTCTTCCTGTTCGAGGTCCTGCGCGTCATGCGCAACGTCCCGAAGTTCACGCCGATGGCGACGATCGGCGTGCCGACGATCTGCATGATTCTGCTGTTCCTGCTGCCGTTCTATGACCGCAGTCCGGAGCGCCGGATCGAGCGCCGCCCGGTCGCGCTCGCCGCCGGCATCGCGACGATCGCGGCGATGGCCTACCTGACCTACAGCGGCGCGAACACTGGCTCGCCTAACACTGTCAACATCAACCCGCCGTCCTCGCTGACGCCGGCGCAGGCGGCGATGTTCCGGGCGGGCGCAGACGTGGTCGGCGAGTCGGGCTGCCTCGCCTGTCACGTGCTCGGCGACAACGGCAACAACGGGCCCGGGCCGGCGCTCACCCACATCGCCAGCACGGTCCCCGAGGCGCAGATCGCGTCGACGCTGCGCAACCCCACCCCGCCGATGCCGTCGTTCAAGAACCTGCCGCCGGAGAAGTTCAACAACCTCGTCTACTTCCTGTCGAATCTGCAGTAGCGCCATCGGGACCATGGCGAGCACGTCCCCCGGGGCGCTAGACGAACCGCAGGTCCGAGCGATGTTCGATCGGATCGCCGGTCTGTACGACCGGATGAACACCGTGATGACCGCGGGACTCCACCACGAGTGGCGCCGGCGCGCGACCGACCTCGCGGAGTTGGCGCCGGGTGGCCGCGCGCTCGACGTCGCGACCGGCACCGGCGATCTCGCGCTCGAACTGGCCGCGCGCGTCGGCGCGGGCGGCGAGGTCGTCGGGGTCGACTTCTCCGAGCGGATGCTCGAGCTGGCGCGCGCCAAGGCGGACGCGAGGGCGAGCCTCGGCGGCGCCGCCGTGCGCTTCGAGACCGGCAACGCGCTCGCGCTCGCGTATCCGGACGGTGCTTTCGACGCCGCCACGGTGGGGTTCGGCGCCCGCAACTTCTCAGACCTCGGCCGCGGCCTGTCGGAGATGGCCCGGGTCGTCCGCCCCAGTGGACGCGTCGTCGTGCTTGAGATCACGACGCCGCGGCGGCCGCCCCTCTCGACGTTCTTCGACGTGTGGTTCGATCACATGGTGCCGGCGCTCGGCCGGGTGGTCGATTCGCAGGCGTACAGCTATCTGCCGAGCTCGGTCAAGCGATTCCCGGCCCCCGAGGAGCTCGCCGCGCAGATGTGGCGGTCGGGGTTGCGCGAGATTCGCTACGTGCTCACCGCCGGGGGCATCATCGCCTTACACGTGGGAATGGTCCCGACCTGATGACCACAGGCGCACAGGCGGTCGTCGATGCCGGCGGGGAGGAGCTGACGCGGGTCATGGACCGCGTCGAGCAGAGAATGAGGGCGCTCGCTGTCGGTCACGGACCCGTGCTCGGGCGCCACGCCGGCGACACGATCTCCGCCGGCGGCAAGCGTCTGCGCCCGCTGCTGGTGTGCATCGCGGCCGGTGCGCCGCCTCCCGAGACCGACGGATTGGTCCGCGCCGCGGTCGCGGTCGAGCTCGTGCACGGGGCGACGCTCGTCCACGACGACGTGCTCGACGGCTCCGCGCTCCGCCGCGGGCGCCCGACCGTGGTCGCCACCGGGGGGCGTGACCTCGCGATCGCCACCGGCGACCTGCTGTTCTCGCGCGCCTTTGCCGAGCTCGCGGCCGGCGGGTCGGCCGACGCGGTCCGAATCCTGACACGGGCCAGCCGGGAGCTGGCCCTCGGCGAGCTCGCCCAACGCGAGGACGCGTTCAACCCCGAGGTCACCGTCAGGCGCTATCTTGCTCGCTGCCGGCTGAAGACCGCAGTCCTGTTCCGTGCGGCCTGCGAGCTCGGCGCGGTCGAGGGCGACTGGGAGCCCGACGCGCTCGGCGCGTTCGGCGAGCGGATCGGCCTCGCCTTCCAGATCCTCGACGACGTCCTCGACGTGTCCGGTCCACCCGAGCGCACCGGCAAGCCGCGGGGAGCCGACCTGCTCGACGGCACGGTCAACCTGCCGCTGATCCTTGCCCGCGCGCGGGATCCCGAGCTGGCCGCGCTCGACCTGCGGGCGGTGCGGACGCCCGATGACGCGGCCGCGGTGTGCGAGCGGATCTCGGCCACCGGAGCTCTGTCGACCGCCAGATCCCGGGCCCGCGAGCTCGTGGCCGACGCCAGGTTGGAGCTACCCGCGTTGCCGGCGCGTCAGCATGCCGCGCTCGAGCTGATCGCGGATGTGGTCGTCGAGCGATACGCCTAGAGCTCCGGTGCGTGTCCCCTGCGGGTGCCCGCGCGTCTTACGAGCGACACGTCGGCTACGGCATCGGGCGCGAGGCTACCCGAGGGCGACACGCACCTTCGCAGCTGTTGCAAGCATCGCGTCTCGGTTGGGCGCGGCCCCTTCCCCTTAGAAGTCTTCGGGGAGGATCTGGTCGGCGTGCAGGGCGGTGATGAACCGGTCGATCTGATCGGCCATGTTCGCCTGGGTGAGCCGCTGGAGATCGCGGAGCAGATCGGCGAGGCCCTCGTCGAGCCGGTCCTCCAGCTCGCGCACCTGGTCCTGGGTGTAGAGGCCCTCGGTGTACCAGTCGCAGTTCGGGCAGTTGAGCAGCAGGTTCCAGCACTCCTCCGGCGCCTCGGACCAGTCGATCGGCTGCACCAGCTCGGAGCAGCAGTCGGGGCACACGTGCAGGCTCCGGGCGGCGTGGTTCTGGTCGCGCCACCGGACGACATCGATGCTGCGCCCGCTGGGGAGCACGATGCGGCGAACCGAAGGCTGTTCTGGCTGCTGATTCATTTGTCTCTCCGTGCCTTTAATCGGCCTGCGCCGCCGGCAACTTGAGGCGCATCCTTATGAGTAGCCGAAGACCCGTTTTCACCCCCTCGTTGGACCGGGTAACCTTCGAACCCCCATCCGGAGGACCACGAATGTTCCGTAACCCCACCACCGATCTGATCGTCGTTCTGGTGATCGTCCTGCTGATCTTCGGCCCCAAGCGGCTGCCCGGCCTGGGCAAGCAGTTGGGGACCGGGCTGCGCGAGTTCAAGGAGTCGATCACGGGGGAGAACAAGGACGAAGAGCAGGCCCAACGGCCTGAGATCACGGCCGCCAGCGCCTCGACGCCGGAGGCCGCGCAGAGCGCGACTCCCACCGAGCGCGAGTCGGCCGAGGTTGGATCGCAGCCCCGGCCCTAACGGCCGTCGGTCCGGGAGGTCTCCGTCATGGCGAAGGTCCTTCGGCCCATTGGGCATGACGACCGGCTGAGCATCGTCGACCACCTCGACGAGCTCCGCTCGCGTCTGTTCGTCTGCCTGGCCGTGCTGGTGGTGGCGTTCGGTCTGTGCTTCTGGCAGAACAACCATCTCCTCACCGTGCTGAACCGGGCGCTGCCGCACAACTCGAGCGTTGCCGCCCATAACGGACTCGCCTCGGTGCCGTCAGAGTCGGTCCAGCTCCGTCAGCTGTTCACCAAGCAGGCTGCGGATGCGCTTGCGCTCGCCAACTCCCCCGGCGTGTCCCCGCAGGCGCGGCAGGCCTACCTCCAGTCAGCCGCCACGTACAGCCAGGTCGCCAAGACCCTCCCGGACAGCGTGTCCACCCAGGAGAAGCCGATCACGATCGGGGTCGGGGAGTCGTTCACGACCACGCTCACCGTCGCCGCGTACTTCGCGCTGCTGTTCTCTTTGCCCGTTCTTATTTACGAGGGCTATGCCTTCATCATTCCTGCTCTAAGCAACAACGAGCGACGTGCGGCGTTACCGGTGATGGCGGCGGCGCCCCTGCTGTTCCTCGCTGGGGTGGTGTTCACGTACCTCGTGGTGCTGCCGCCGGCCGTCCATTTCCTCCAGGGCTACAACGCCGACCAGTTCGACGTCCTCGTGCAGGCGAAGTCCTATTACTCGTTCCAGATCCTCACGATGCTCGCGGTCGGCGTCGCGTTCCAGCTGCCGCTCGGGCTGCTCGGGCTCCACCGCGTGGGCGTGATCAACGGAAGCACTCTGACGCGACACTGGCGCTACGCTACGGTCATCATCGCCGTGATCGCCGCGGCGATGCCAGGGGCCGATCCAGTCACAACCGGGCTGGAGACGCTGCCTCTCGTCATCCTGTTCCTGGCCAGTATCGTGTTGCTCAAGATCGCCGACCGCCGCGCCGCGGCCCGCGCCGCCGCCGAGGCGAAGACCTCGTTCGGCGACGGCCTCGACCCCACCTAGGCGATGCTGTTCGATCTTCGCAGCCGCGGTCGGCGCAGGACCGTGCAGGCCGTCTATTTGATGCTCGCAATCCTGCTGGGCGGCGGCCTCGTACTGTTCGGAGTCGGCGCCGGCAACGGCCTCGGCGGCCTGCTCAACGCTTTCAACGGCGGCGGATCCAGCTCCGGACAGAAGGCCGTCGTCAGCGCGCAGGAGCAGCAGGCCATCAAGCAGACCCAGCAAAGCCCGAACGATCCCGCGGCCTGGGCCAACCTCCTTCAGGCGCGCTGGACGTCAGCCGGCCAGGGCGCCAACTTCAACTCCTCGACCGGTCAGTTCACCAAGTCCGGCCTCAACGAGCTCAACCTGACCACCCAGGCGTGGCAGCACTACCTCCAGCTCGAGAAGAATCCCGATCCCAACCTCGCCGTCCTCGCCGCTCGCGCCTACGCCGGTCAGCAGAACTACGCCGGCGAGGCGAGCGCCTGGGACGTCGAGACGCTCGCCGACCCGACCGCGGTCAAAGGCTTCGAATGCCTCGCGGTCTCCGCCTACGCCGCCGGGCAGACCCGCAAGGGCGATCTGGCCTCCGCCAAGGCGCTCAGTCTCGTGCCCAAGGCCCAGCAGACCCTGCTCAAGCAAGCGATCAACCAGGCGAAGACCCAGCCCTCGGTCGCCCAGCAGTGCTGATCGCCCCGAGCGGCGACCGGCGGGTAACATCGCGCCAAGGGCCGTTAGCTCAACTGGTAGAGCAGGGGACTCTTAATCCCAAGGTTGGAGGTTCGAGTCCTCCACGGCCCACTGGGAGGTCTTCACGTTTGACCTCCATGGATGTTCACGTTTGGGCTGGACGGATGCTGGCGTGGCGGCTGTCCTGCCGGGGCCGTTGTGGGAGCGGCTGTTGCGGGGTTCGGTCGTGTCCGTTGATGGGTTGGGGGCGGGGCGCGGGCTGGTTTGGCGCGGGGGGTCGCTGCTTGGTGATGCTGGTGTCGGGTTGTTGCTGGCTGGCGGGGGGCGAGGGGTTCAGGGCGGCGCGTGGGTGGTGCTGATGAGATCGGTGGTGCTCTGGCGGCGGCGTTTGCGCTGTTTGGGTGGGAGCCCGTTGGCGGCGCGTCGTTCGTTCTCGGCTTGGCGGGCGGTGTGGGCGTCGTTGATGCGCAGGTTGCGGGCGATGAGGACGGTGGCGGTGAGGAGCGCGATGCCGGTGAGGCCCATGATTCGGCACCAGCCTTTGTTGAGGTTGTTGGTGGCGGGGTCCTTGATCGTGGCGTAGGTGCGTTCGGCGGCGGAGCGGCGGTTGTAGGAGGCGCGGTGCTGTGGTGAGGGGTAGTCGTGCTTCTGGGCGGTCTTGGCGTTGACGGATGGTGGGACGGTGATCGTTTTCTGTTGGCAGCAGGCGGGCGGGTGCTGGGGTGGGTCGAGGATCGTGGGGCGGTCGTGCGATCGCGTCATCGACTCTGGTCTGAGTGGGCAGCGGAGTTTGCCTTGGGCGGCGGGGCAGGTCGCGCGGTGGTAGCCGTCGGGGTCGTGGCGGGTGATCGGCGAGAGTTTGTAGCGCGCGAGCTCGGCGCACTGCTGGTCGTGTTTGGCGGTCTGCTCGGCGCTCGCGCCGCGCGCGAGTGGTTGGGTCTGGAGCAGGGTGGTGGGGGTGGCGGGGCAGTAGAGGTTGCCGTTGGCGCAGGTCGCGCCCATGTGGGTGCCGTTCGGGCCGCGGTCGTTGGGGTGCAGGTCCTGGATCAGGCTCGCGCCGAGCGCTCGGACAGGGAGCGCCCAGGTCTCGGGGACGCGGTAGGCGTAGCCGGAGTCGGCGAGCACGTCTGCGATCGTGATGTTGTCGTTGGCCATCCGCTCAAGGACGGGCACGAACGCGGCGGGTGGGTCGTGATCGCAGGAGCTCAGGTGCATGCGGCGGGCGAGCTCGGGGACGGGTGGGCCGTGTTCGTCGTTGACGGTCGTGGCGGCTTGGAGGTAGTAGCCGTAGAACGCTTCGTCTTTTTGGCCGGGGTGGTGGCCGCGGCGGTGTCCCCAGGCGGCCTCGGGGTCGGCGCATCGCTGATCATCGTCGCCGTCGCCGTCGCCGTCGCCGTCGCCGTCGCCGTCGCCGTCGCCGTCGCCGTCGCCGTCGCCGTCATCCTCGCCGTCGCTGTCGTTGTCTGGCGTTGGTTGCTGGGGGTCGACGGGCCGCTTGTCGTCGTCGGCGGGGACCGGTTTGGGATCGTCTCGCTTGGGTGGAGGGCGTGACCACGTCTCGTGATCGGTCCAGTCCACGGCGTAGCTGCTGGTGGCCGGCTCGCCGAGCACGGTGATGCTCGCTTCGAGCAGCGCGTCGAGGGTGTCTGTGAGGGTCTGGGAGGGGGTGCCGTCGGGTGTGTCGTTGGCGAGCGTTGAGATGACGAGCCCGAAGGTGCGCTCGACTTGGCGGTAGGTCAGCAGGTGCGGACCGTCTCGCCAGTCGGCGATGATCCCGAGCCGCCGTTGCTGGGCTTCGGGGAGCGCGAGCAGCGCTTGGTGGACTCTGCGCAGGTGTGCCGGGCGGCAGGCGGCGGCGACGAGCAGCATCCCGAGCAGCAGCGTGCGCACCGACAGCTGCCGGGGGCGGACCCCGATCGCCAACAGCAGCTCGATCCGGCTGCTCACGCCGGCGGTGTCGATCACCGCCTCGAGGCGCTCGAGCGTGAGCTTCTCGCTCACGGGGATCCTCCCAGCAGCGCAACCAACTCCGCCTCGGCCGCTGTGGGCAGCTGGGCCGCGAGGTCCCCGAGGCGCTGCGAGCACGAGATCCCCGCTGCCTGCATGAACGCCCGCAGGCCGATCCGCTCAGCACACGCCACCAGCCAGGTGGCTCTCAGCCGGCCGGCCTGAAGCCGCGGCAGCGCGGCGTCGGATGAGAGCGCGCGATGAAGCTGGTCGGTGAGGTTCCGCCGGGCGGGGTCTGTGCCGCCGACGAGGTAGCGATCGCCGGCGAAGGAGGCGGCCCGCGCGAGCGGCTCGTGGAAGCTCTCCAGCACCGGCACCGCCCGCGCGCGAGCGTCACCGACCAGCACCAGCAGCCCGCCCGCGCGAGCGACGACGTCTGCGCCGCGCAGATGGCGAAGCTCGCCCGCGACGATCCCCGCGCCCGCCCCCAGGCAGATCAGCGCGGTGCACCGCATCCGCCGCGAAACGGTGCGCTGCGCCTCTGCCAGGCGAAGATAGGCGGCGATCTCCGCCTCCGAATAGGGCTGCTTCGCGCGCTCTCTGGGCAACGGCACCGGCCGAGGCTCGGGATGGGCCTCGAGCGCGCGGGCGAGCGCCCTGAGATTGGTGCGCACCGTGCGACGGCTCGCGGGCGACACCGCCTCACAGCCGCACAGGATGAACCGCTCGATCACCGACGGGTGCAACAGCACCCCCACCTCTAGCTCGAGCCCGACCCGCTCCCCGAAACAGGCGAGCTTGGAGGCGGCGAACAAAAGCGCCTTCGCCCGGGCCGCCGTGGCCGGCGCGGCCGCTGTGACCGCCTCGCGCGCGAACCGCTGCGCGCGCTCGGAGAGGACCTCAGAGCGCCATCCGGCGATCACCCACCCCGCCGCTTGCCAGGCCGCGCTCGAGGCGCACCCGATCGCAGGCGGCGCGCACACCGCACCCGAATCGCTCCGCGGCCGGCCCGTGGACGACATAACCAGTCCGAGAGTAGAACTACTATCGGACAGAGCCGACGTAGCATCCCCAGCCCGCATGCCGCCCAACCCGAAAACGACCAACCGCCGCCTCCAGCGCCTCCAAACACAGCTCGCCGAGATCGGCTTCGCGCTGCCCGGCACGATCAACATCGCGATGAACCGCTGCGGCAAACCCAACTGCGCCTGCCACCACGACCCGCCCAAACTCCACGGCCCCTACATCACCTGGACCCGCAAGGTCTCGGGCAAGACCATCACCCGCCGCCTCACCGCCGAGCAGCTCGAGCGCTACCAGCCCTGGTTCGAGAACAATCGGCGGCTGCGCCAGCTCACCAAAGAACTCGAAACGCTCTCACTACAAGCCGCCGAGCAGACCGAGGGATGGGAACCCCACGGTCCAAGCGACGCGACCGCTGACCCCCGCCGCCGTGAAGATCAGCCGCTAAAGCTGTGAACGAGCCGCCAAGCGGCACCACAAGAACCTGCAAAAGCCCAAACGTGAAGACCTCACTGGACTGACTGACTGACTGACTGACTGACTGACGAAGCCCCGCCCAGCGGGGTTTTCTCGTTCGAGGGGACGGTGGCGATTCTGAGCCCGGTTCGAGCCGGCGCGTCCGCGATGGCTTCGCGAAGATGGACGCTGGCGAAATCGACCCGTTCGACCTAGACGAGCTGATTCATCACTACAAACGATCGGCCCAGATTGATCTGATCAATGCCGCCTCGAGGCTTCGGGTCGTACCAGCACGGAGGACAGCGCCCGGAGCAGCTCGATCTCGTCGAGCACGGCCGGCGTCGACGCTCGCCGGCCCCGGCGGATCAGCCTCGCCGCGCTCAGTCGTCGTTCCCGTCGTCTTCATCGGCGGCCAGGTCGTCGAACGGCGCGACCTCACCGGCGAGCAGACACTCGAATTCGCTGTCCCAATCGACGGGGTCGGCCAGGTGGACGTTGAGCGTGGCGAGGTCGACGTCGAGGGTCGCGACCTCGTCTCTGAGGAGCTCGCGAGCATTCTCGTCGAGGTCGGCGCCGCGAGTCTCGAGCGCGCGGGCGACATCAGCGATCGCACCGCCCGACCAGGCGAGCAACCGACGCAACTCCCACACCAGCTCGCCGTCCGCGTGATCGACCGCCGACCCCGGATCGAGCCGGGGATAGTTGGGATGCTCGTCCTTACGAACCACGAATCGGATCTCCGCAGCCTTCACCTCCGCCGCGTCCAGCTCTTGGAGGAGCCGGTCGCACAGGACCGCGAGTGCCTGGGAACGCTCGTCGGGGAGCGCCAAGAGTTCGCGTCCCGGAGCGTCGCTCTCGCTCGCAGGAGGATCGGCCCTGATCAGCTCCGGGTCTGGACCGTCCTCGGCAGCCTGCACCAGCTGACCGTCGAGTGCGCGGTCAGGAGCACGGCGGTCGCGCCGGCGGGCGTCGATTCTCTGGCGAAAATCACCGGAGAGCCGCGAGTCTCGGATCTCGGCCAAAGCCTCGTGCCAGCGGTGCAGGAGCGTCTTCAGCTTGGTCGAGCGCTGTGCATCGGCGCCCCGTAGGTTCTCGTTACCGCGGATCGTGCTCATAATTACCGCCTCGCTCCGGCATTGTGTCCCGGTCGCTCGGGCCACGCGGGGTTCAGGGGTTGCTGTGCCTACGTTAGGTACGTCTGGTGTAGCAAGCGGGTTACCGGCACCGACACAAGACTTACCGAACTCATAAGCTCAAACGAAGCCGTTCGGGTAGCGATTGCGGGACCGGAGGGGCGGGAGCACCGCCGCACGCAATGCGGAGGCGAATGGAGGTAGATCCGTTACAGGAAGTGACTGCTCGCGACGGGTGTGCTCCCACTCATCAGCCACGTCGGCACGCAGCCCAGTGACGTCCGGTCCGTACTTGAACGACACGTCCAGGCGGACACCGTAGCTTTCACCTTGCCGTCCTCGATCGTGACATCAAAACGGTGAGCCTCGGCAATACGCAGGTCCCGCAGCGCCCTCGCGGCGGTCTCGATCGCGTTGCGGGCAGCCGCCTCCTGCATGCTGATGGTGCCCCTGTTCGTGACCTCCCCCAAGACACGGTGGGTTCAGGTCTTCGTCGGGCTCGGCTCCTGGATCGTGTTTGTGGTCGACCTCGTCGTTCAGCGGCGCATCGTGCCTGACTATCTACGCCGCCGCAACGGAAGAATCGACTTGGGCATCGTGCTCCTGACGTTCCCTTACTACCTGATCTCGGGGGTCAGCAGCGGCTCGGCGCTCCTGCTCCTCGCCCGATTGGCCCGCGTCGTGAGGTTGCTGCTCGCCACGGCCGGCTTGCGGCGGTTCGCCGCCCGCCTCGGGAAGGTGACGATCACCGCGGCGTTGGTTGTGGTGCTCGCCTCGCTCGGCGCATACCAGGCTGAGCACGCAACCAATTCGGAGTTCGCGACCGTCGGCGACGCACTCTGGTGGGGCATTGTCACGCTCACGACGGTGGGATACGGGGACATCGTGCCCAAGACGACCGCAGGCCGGTTCTGCGGAGTGGCGATCATGCTCACTGGCGTCGCCGTGCTCGGGGTGCTGGCCGGGTCGCTCGCGTCGCTGTTCAACGTCGAATCGACATCCGAGGAGAAGCACCCGGACGACGCGGTGCCGGCGGCGCCGGACGCCGGGCGCTCCCTGCCGGCTGAGTTGGCCATGCTCCAAGCCCAGCTGCGAGAAGTCGAACATCGGCTCGGGCAACTCGCCGAGGTCATCTCGACTCGACGCAGCGAACCCGACTAGCGAACTCGCCGATAAGCAAGCTACCCGCCTCCGCGCAGCCAGACCGGCTTGTTCTAACAGCCCGTCCCGGGAGCTTCGCGGGCCACCGTCAGTCGCTCGAAGCGCTGCCGTTGGCCGACGCCATTCTGCGGTGAAGCCGCTCAAGCTCCGCATCGGTCAGCCCGTGGGCTGACAGCCAGGTAGCGGACCCGCCGAAGCCCTCGTCGACGAGCTCGAGCAGTCGCTCCATCGTGCCCGCGACCGGGGCGTGCGTTCGCGGATCGTGCCCTTCCAGCTCGGACCGGTAGGTGGGGGAGCTCACCAGGCGCGCCATGATCGCGTCGAGGCGCTGGGCCGTGGCCAGGTAGTCGCTGACGATCACGTTGCGGTCGACTCCGGCCGCGTCCAGAGCGAGCGCCACCACCACGCCGGTGCGATCCTTGCCGGCTGCGCAGTGGACCAAAGCCGCTCCGGGAGCGTTCGCGATCGTGCGAATCGAGCCGACGATCGAGTCCGGACGGGCGGTCATGTAGCTCAGATAGGCCTGGACAACAGGCGGCTCGTCGGGCCAGCCGCTCGCGTCGGTCTGTGGCCAGAGATTGACGGAAGCGGCATCGAGATCCGTCGTACCTCCTGAGCGCGGGTAGAGCGAGCGATGCTCGATGCGCAGACGCGGCTCGCGCGTGATCGGCCCAGGTCCCTCGAGCTCCACCTCGAGCTCGGTGCGCAGGTCGAGCACCACCTCGAGCGACTCCTGCTCGACGAGCACGCGGACGTCCCGAGCGGTCAGCGACTGCAAGTTGTCGGAGCGCAGCAGCACGCCGGTCACGACGGCCCGGGCATTGGCAGCCCCGTCGAGCGCGATCCAGCGCGCGTTCCCATTCTCGATGTTCATGGCTTGATCGTGGCAGGTCGGGTTGGCGCTCACGGAATGGCAACAAGTCCGGGACGCTGGGTGCGCTGCGGGACGTCTCCACGCGCACCCGGCAACGAACGTACGCCCGGGCGGGGCCTGGCATCACCTCTCGTTCGCGGGAGTCGATCGCCATCGCCGGTCGGCGAGCATTCACGACCCCGATCGACGGCTGATCGAGCTACCGGTGCGCGAGCCCCGCGTGGGACGCCGTGCCCGGCAACCCGAAGGGTTCATTGCCAAGAAGGACGACATCGCCGGGAAGCGATGATGTGGTCTCCGATGGCGTTGATGGGCGTGGCTCAACTGAGAATGTGGCGCGCTTGGCAGCGCGTCGATCGTCTCGAGGATGTGCGTTCTCCGTTCTTGCCCGATGCTCCCCAGACGCAGCTTGTGTCCGAGCTCAGGCCGACCGAGCGCGAGGCGGTCGTGGACAAGCTGACGTTGTCGGCGTTCGCAGGTACTCCGCTCGAGTTGGCGTTACGAGGGGCAGGCGTCGAGGCTGTTGCGGTCGTGGGGGTCGCAACCGAGATTGGCATCGAACCGACCGTGCGGCACGCCGGGGACTTGGGGTTCATCCCCGTGGTCGTAACGGACGCCTGCGCCGCCGGAGATGCCGAGGCTGGGGCTCGGGCGATCGAGGCCTTGCGATTTCTCGGCGACGCCTTCCTCACCGACGTTGCGGGATTTCGCGACGCGTTAGGGGTACGCGGCTAACGCTCACCTCGCGCGAGTCTCCGGGACGGGTTTCTCGATCTGAGGGTGGGAACATGGGGCGGTGGCGTATGTGGTGGTGTCGAATCTGGCGTACGCTCATCCGGGCGGCGACCTGCTGTTCTCGGAGGTGTCGTTCCGAGTCTCACCGGGTCAGCACGTGGGGCTTGTCGGGACGAACGGGGTCGGCAAGAGCACGCTGCTGGAGATCCTCGTCGGCGAGCTGCCGCCCGATGAGGGCGAGTACGCAATCGGTGGGCTGCTGGGCTACATGCCGCAGGACGTCGGCGTGAGCGACGGCAACCAGACGGTCCGAGCGCTCCTGTTGTCGCTGGCGCCACGGGCCGTGCGCCTGGCCGGCGAGAGCATGGTGGCCCTCGAGGCCCAGCTCGAGGCTGGGGATCCGATGGCGGGGATGAAGCTCGGAGAGGCGATCGCCGACTGGTCCGTGCTCGGCGGCTACGAGCTGGAGGGTCAGTGGGATGCGGCGTGCCGGCGCATCATCCAGACCTCCTTCGGGGACGTTGCCGATCGGCCGGCGCGGACGCTGTCCGGCGGTGAGCGCAAGCGGCTCGTGCTCGACGTGCTGTTCGTCTCCGATGCCGAGGTCCTGCTGCTCGACGAGCCCGACAACTTCCTGGACGTACCGGCCAAGCTGGCGCTGGAACGCCGCGTGCGAGATTCCAAGAAGACGATCCTGATGATCTCGCACGACCGTGAAGTGCTCTCCGGCGCGGTGGGAACGATCGTGACCCTCGAGGGCAACTGCGCCTGGGTGCATGGCGGCTCGTACGCAACATACGCCCGGGCCCGGGAGGAACGCCAGCGGCGGCTCGGAGACGCCGTGAAGCGCTGGCACGAGGAAGAACGCCGGTTGTTCGGTCTGATGAAGACGTTCAAGGAGCGTGCTCGCTATGCCCCCGACTGGGCCAAGCGGGCCGACGCCATGGAATCGCGATGGCGTCGGTTCCGCGCGGGCGGTCCGCCGCCGTCGCCGGTCGCGGACCAGGCCATCGCCGTACGAATTCGCGGGGGCGACTCGGCGCGCGTGGTGCTCGACCTGCGCTCGGTGGGGGTCTCCGGACTGGTGGCGCCGTTCTCGGAGGAGATCCATTTCGGCGAGCGCATCGGTGTCATCGGTCCAAACGGATCAGGCAAGAGCGCGCTGTTGCATGTGCTCTCCGGCGCGAGAGTCGCAGAGAGCGGACAGCTGCGGACGGGTCCCCGGGTCTCGGCTGGCTTGTTCACCCAACTGCAGTCCCGAGCGGAGTTCACCGATCGCCTCGTCCTCGACATCGTGCTCGCGCAGCGTGGCGAATTGCAGGCCGCGATGGGCGCGCTCGCGCGCTATGGGCTGGCCGATGCCGCCCGCCGCCGGTTCGACGTGCTCAGCGGCGGAGAGAAGGCACGACTCGAGGTGCTCATATTGGAGCTGGAGGGCCACAACCTGTTGCTGCTCGACGAACCCACCGACAACTTGGACACCGATTCATCGGAAGCGCTCGAGAAGGCGCTGGACAGCTTCGAGGGCACGGTCGTGGCCGTCTCCCATGACCGCGCCTTCCTCCGGCGCATGGACCGGTTCCTGATGGTCCTTCACGATGGCGGCGTCCTGTCGTTTCCCTCCTATGAGTCGGCACTCGAGGCGCTGCTCGACCCGGACCATGCGCCCGAGGTCCGCCTGGCCAAGCTCCTGTAGCTCGGTGGCGACCGCGGCAGAGGTGCTCATCACGAAGCTTGGACAGGCGATCGTATCCGCGGGAGACTTTGGGGCATGCTCGCACGTCATGCTGCTGGCCCTCGACTGGAACGGCGGCCAGAGCGAGTTGCTGCTCGGACGAAGCCGCGATTGCGACGTCGTGCTCGAAAGCGGCGCCGTGTCGCGTCGACACGCGCGACTACTGTTTCGCGACGGCCACTGGGTGGCATGTGACCTTGGCTCCACGAACGGGACGACAGTGAACGGTGCCGGTGTCG
The DNA here is from genome assembly GCA_963836715.1 of uncultured Solirubrobacterales bacterium. Taxonomy (GTDB): domain Bacteria; phylum Actinomycetota; class Thermoleophilia; order Solirubrobacterales; family Solirubrobacteraceae; genus Palsa-465. The sequence continues at coordinate 417,298 of CAWIKH010000005.1, read as the reverse complement.
GGCGGTGCCGTCTTCGCCCTGGTGATCGCGTGATGTTCGGTGACACCCTTGTCCGGATCGACTGAATCGGCCGCGACGGCGGCTCCCCGTTCAGCTCGATGCCTCCAGCACCGCGGCAATGGCGCACCCTCGACGGTGTCCGTGGGAGAACGGAGCCTCCGAGCCGCCGCATTCGGGACACGCCCCATATGACTTCGTCGGGGTCAAGCCACTCCACTGGTGCTTTTCGAGCAACCGCCTGAGCTCGGCGTTCAAAGCGCGGAGTTGCGCCAGCTCTCGATCACTGGGCCCGGTCATTACGATCGAGCTCCGCTATTCCAACGCTGCTCTTGCGCTGTCGAGATCGTCGGTGGCAATCACGATCCTCACGCCTCCGAACGTGGTGTAGAGAAGCTCGATGTTCACCGCGGCCGCAGTTAGTTGGCGGGCGAGCTCTCCGAGCGATCCAGGCTGGTCGGCAACGTCGACCACGAGCACCTCGCGCCGATCGGCGATGCCCATGCCGGCCTCCTCGAGCGCGCCCACCGCGCGGTCGACGGCATCGTCGGCGATCAGCACGTGGATGATCCCTCGGCCCTCGCCGGTGAAGGCGCACAGGCCCTCGATGTTCACCCCAGCCGTGCCGGTCGCCTCACCGAGACTCGCGAGCTGGCCCGGCTCGTCCTTGAGAATCACCGTCAGATTGGTCGGCATATCCGACCCCCTTCTCCTCCGGGAACTGATCGGCGCGATGGTAACCCGGCGGCGGCAAAATCAGCAATCAAAGTGCGCCGTCGCGCACCAGCAGGCAGGTGATAGCCAGCACGACAAGCATCACCGCCACCAGGATCACCGGTGCAGCCACGTCCGCGTGCAGCGTAGCGGCCACGACCGCGCAGGCGACCAGGCCGGTCACGAGACGCGAGCAATAGCCGACGAGGCGGTCTCGCTGGTCCCTCACAGCGGAACAACGGAACGTCGCGGCGGGAACTTGCCGGTTCGGATGTTGGCTGATTCCGACGACTCGTCAGCGGGCGATGCGCTCGCCTCGGAGGGTGCCGGCTCCCGCGCGCGGGAGCCGGCACCGAGCCGGGGGTCAGGAGGCGATCACGGAGCCGGGGGTCAGGAGGCGATCACGGAGCCGGGGGTCACGAGGCGATCACCGCGCCGGGGGTCAGGAGGCGATCACCGCGCCGGGGGTCAGGAGGCGATCACCGAGCCATACACCGTGCACACGTTCAGATGCGCGAGCGTGGTGGCGTTGTCGAACGCGTAGTTGACGGTCACGACCTGGCCCGTCGACGACTCGAACATCACCGTGCCGGACGAGTTGAAATCGCCCGGAATCGCCGGCGACAGGCTGACGCCGGCGCTCTTCGATGTGAACGCACTGTTCTTGATCGTGTGCTGGCGGCCCAACCCGTCGAACATCCGGCCGAAGATGTCGGCGTTGCGGGCCGACGTGAACGCGAAGATCACCGGGTTCCCGCGGGGGTCGCAGCGGGCGTTGATCAGCAGCGAGTCGATGTTGACCAGCGTCGTGGTCTTCGAGTTCGGTTTGCCGATGAACGAAAACGTCCTGCTGACGGGGCTCGAGGCGCCTACAGCGGTCGCCTGCGCCGTCCGGAGCGTTGCCGGCGAGCCCGGCGTCGCCACGGCGGTGGCGGCGGTGACTCCGCCGATCGCGAGCGCCGCCGCCGCGAGTGCTGAAAGGTTGCGTGTGCGCGAGGAACGCTTCATCTTCACTGCCTTTCTCGTGGCGTAGCCACGATTGATGTGTGTTGGTATGCCCTCATTGCTGCGTGAGCGCCGCGAAAGCCGGGCTTTGCCGCCACGCCGAAGCCGTCCCCATGTCGGCAGGTCGAAGCTCACTGCTTCCCGGCGGTCGTCGACCGGCGGGACGACTATACCCGTCGCCCGCGGTGGCTCGGGGCTGCCATCGCGCAGCAGTAGGACCACCGGCGGCGCGACTTCGGCAGCCGTAGGACGACCGGCGGCGCGACTTCGGCAGCCGGTCACCGACGATCGGACCGCCCAGGCCGGGCAAGCCGCTTACGCGTAGAGATAGGCTCTGCCGGCTCGAGGCCGGGAGCCACGGAGCTCTCCGCCTGCGGCGCGAAGCAACCACGACCTGGAGGCCCGGCGATGAAGACGCAAGCAGCAGTCCTGTGGGAATACGGCGGTGACTGGGAGATCGACGAACTGACGCTGGACGATCCGCGAGAGGGGGAGGTACTCGTCCGCCTCGCCGCCTCCGGCCTCTGCCATTCCGACGAGCACGTCCGCGTCGGCGACCTGCCGATGGAAGCCCTGCCCACGATCGGGGGGCACGAGGGGGCCGGCGTCGTCGAGCAGGTGGGCCCGGGCGTGACCTCGGTGGCCGAGGGCGATCACGTCGTTCTGAGCTTCGTTCCGTCCTGCGGGCGGTGCCATTGGTGCGCGATCGGTCGCGAGAACCTGTGCGACCTGGGCGCCGGGATCCAGGTCGGCCTACAACAGGACGGCACGAGCCGCCACCACGTTCGCGGCCAGGACGCGCGGCTGATGTGCATGCTCGGCACGTTCGCGCCGGTCACCGTGGTCCACGAGAACTCGGTCGTCAAGATCGACGACGACATCCCGCTCGACAAGGCGGCGTTGGTGGGCTGCGGCGTCACCACGGGATTCGGGACGGCCGTCTACGGGGCCGAGGTCTCCGCCGGTGACACGGTCGTCGTGTTCGGCATCGGCGGCGTCGGCGCGAACGCCGTGCAGGGCGCACGAATCGCCGGCGCCATCCGGATCATCGCGATCGACCCGTCGCCGTTCAACCGCGAGCAGGCAGGGCGGTTCGGCGCAACCCACATGTTCGCGTCGGCCGAGGAGGCACTCGAGCCGATCGCCGACATGACCCGGGGCATGATGGCCAACTCGGCGCTCGTAACCGTCGATGTCACCACCCCGAAGGTCGTCGGCGACGCGGTCTCGGTCGTCGGGAAGCTGGGCAAGGTGGCGCTTACGTCGCTGCCGCCGATGACGGCCGTTGGGGCCGACGTGTCCCTGTTCGAGATGATCGCGTACGAGAAGCAGATCATCGGCTGCCTGTTCGGCCACGCCAACCCGCGTGCCGACATCCCGAAGCTCCTGTCGCTGTACCGCGACGGCGTGCTGATGCTCGACGAGCTCGTCACCCGCACCTACGCCCTCGAGCAGATCAACGACGGCTACGAGGACATGCGGACACATCGCAACATCCGCGGCTTGATCGACTACGAATAGCCGGGCGCGCCGGAGAGAGGAGACTGATCGTGTTCCGCGCAGAGGTAGTCGGCTCGATGCTGCGCCCGGCCTATCTGAAGGAGGCCCGCGCTGCGCTCGAAGCCGGCGAGATGACGATCCAGCGGTTCAAGCGGGTCGAAGATCGGGCTGTCGACCAGGTGATCGCCGTGCAGGAGGGCTCGGGGGTGGAGGTCGTCACCGACGGTGAGATGCGGCGGTTTCTGTTCATGGGACCGATCACCGAGACGGTGGCTGGAATCGAGTTCGTCGAGCGCGGCACGGCGATGCCGTGGGCGTCGCCCGAAGGCGAGACCGAGTGGGTGGCACCGGCCGCGGTAACGTCCAAGCTCCGGAAGCGGCGCTCGATGGTGTGCGAGGAATACAGCTACGCTCGTGCCCGGGCGCGACTGCCGTTGAAGGTGACGGTTCCGAGCCCACTAGTGTTGTACGGGTTCTGGAGCACCGAGTATTCGACGGCCGCGTACTCGGATCCGTTCGAGATGTTCGCCGACGCTGCCGACGTCGGCCGTTCGGAGATCGAGGAGCTGGTATCGCTCGGCTGCGAGTACATCCAAGTCGACGCGCCCGAGCTCGCGACGCTCGTCGATCCGCGTATCCGCGACTGGGCCGAGGTCCAAGGCATGCCGGCGGAGCGGATGCTGACCGACGGGATCGACCTGATCAACGGCATGGTCGCCGGGATCAGCGGCGTGCGGTTGGCGATCCACCTGTGTCGCGGCAACAACGCGGGGATGTGGATGGCGAGCGGCGGTTATGACTACATCGCCAGTGCATTGTTCGAACGTGCCAGCGCGTTCGACGCGTTCCTGCTCGAGTACGACGATCCTCGCTCGGGCTCGTTCGAGCCGCTGCGGCAGGCTCCGCAGGACAAGCAGGTGGTCCTGGGGCTCGTGTCGACGAAGAGCCCGCGGGTGGAGACCCTCGAGGAGATCACGGCGCGGATCGACGAGGCCGCCCGGTCGTTCCCGCGCGAGCAGCTCGGCGTATCGACCCAGTGCGGCTTCGCCTCGGTCGCCTTCGGCAATCCGATCACCGAGGAGGCCGAGGAACAGAAGCTGCGTCTCGTCGCCGACGTCGCCGAGTCTGCCTGGGGGTAAGCGACGACGTTCATCCGGCGGCCGCGTGCACGGGTGGCCGCGGTCGCCGTGGCCTCCGACGACCGGCGATTCCCGACACAGCACTGATCCCGAGTGATATCGGTTGCGCCGTGGGCGGCCAACGCCAGCGTGTGCCCCGCCGCACCTTGCCGGTCTCGGCGGTCCTCGGTATCTCGATGGTCGCTGCCGGGGTGGTCTATCCGGTCACCGACTCCGCGCTCCATCACACGTCGCCGATCATGATCGCCACGTTGCGCGCGCTCGTCGGCGGAGCGCTGCTGAGCGCGATGTTGCCGCTGATGCGGAGCCGGCTGCCGCGGACGCGACGGTTGTGGGCATGGGCATTCGGGATCGGTTTCGGCAACACGACGCTCACCCAGGTCGGGATCAGCGTCGGGACCCAACGAGCGGGCGCGGCCGTGGCGGCGGTGCTGTTGAACTCCTCCCCGTTCTTCGTCGCGGTGATCGCGCGCTTTGTGCTCGATGAGCCGATCACACGGCTGCGCGCCGCGGGCCTCGTGATCGGCTTCGCAGGCGTGCTGCTGGTCGTCCTGTCGGATCCCGGCAACGTCGCGCACGGCTCCCAGCTGGCGATCGGGTTCGCGCTGGCGCTGCTGGGTGCGCTCGGGTGGGCGGGCGGCGGACTCGGGATGCGGGTCCTCACCCAGCGCGAGCCCGACCTCGACATCCCCGGGATCACCGCCGCCCAGTTCCTCGCCGGCGGCGTTCCCCTGATCCCGCTCGTCCTGCTCGCGGGGGGGTCGACCGACTGGAGCCGATCTGCGCTCGACGCGCAACTGCTCTACCTGATCGTGGGCGGCCAGGTCCTCGTCTACCTCGGCTTCAACGCCGCGCTCAGCCAGTGGCCGTCGACGCGCGTGTACGCCTGGACGTTCCTGGTCCCGGCCGTCGCGGTCGTCGTCGACGCCTTCGTCGGCAAGCTTCCGGGGTTCGGGGCGACCGCCGGGGTGGTGATCGTGATCGCGGGCGTCGCGATCGTCAACCACCCGCGCGCGGAAGCGGAACGCCCTACGACGGCCCGACGTTCGACTCCTGCCGAAGCAGCCTGATGTGGGCGCGGCTGCCCGGAAACGGCTGGCGGCCGACCGTCGCGGTCACGCCAGCGCGACCAACGTCGTCGGGTCGGACATGACGCGCTCGATCGCGTGGATCGCGCCGCCCTGCGCGGCCGCCGTGAACCCGAGCGTCGAGGTGGCCAGCTGCGGGGTGTGAGCAGCGCCCGCGAGCGTCCCGGATTCGAGCGCCTGCTGTGCGGCGGGCAGGATCCATTCGCCGAGGTGGACGAAGTATCCGCCGAGGATGATCACCTGCGGATCGAACAGGTTGGCCAGATTGGCGGCGCCGAGCCCGATCCATCTACCGAGCTCCGCCAGGACAGCCCGGGTGCGTGCGTCCCCGACCCGGGCCCGCTTCACGAGCGGCTCGATCTTGCGCTCCGGAGGCGTATCGCCACGCGGACGCTGCCGGGCGGACTGCAACAGCGCGTTCAGGCCGACGCACGCCTCCCAGCAGCCGCGTCGCCCGCACCCGCACAACGGGCCGTCGGGCATGACGTTCATGTGCCCGACCTCGCCACCGTACCCGCGGGTGCCGAGCAGCGGCTGGCCTCCGACGATGATGCCGCCGCCGATCCCGACCTCGCCCGTGATGTAGACCAGATTCGGGGTCCCCGCCCACTCGCCGGAACGGTACTCGGCGATCGCCGCGAGGTTCGCGTCGTTCCCGACGTGGACCGGAGTGGCCCCGAGTCGCAGCGCCCTGCGCAGCGGTGCGGCCACGGCGACATCTCGCCACCGTAGGTTCGGCGCCTCGGCGACCACCCCGGCGGCGACGTCGACGAGGCCCGGCACCGCGACGGTCAGCCCGGCCACGACCGGGGCCGGGCGTCCGCGCCGCGAGGCGAGACGCCGCCGCGTTCGCCGGCAGAGCTCGGCCAGCGCGGCGATGCACGCGTCCGGCCCCACGCTGGCGTCGAACGCACTGCGCTCGCGGAGCACCTCGCGGCCGGCGAGATCGATGACCAGCACCGACAGGTAGTCGACGTTCACCTCGGTTCCGATCGCGACCACGCCGCTGCCCAGCTCCAGGCGGGTGCTCGGTCGCCCGGCGCGCCCGCCCCCGTCGCGGCCGGTCTCCCGCACGACCCCGAGGGTGATCAGCTCTGCGACCAGTCGCGAAACTGTCGCCCGGGTCAGCCCGGCTCGGGCGGCGATGGCGGCCCGGGAATCGGGGCCGACGGTCGCCAGGTGACGGAGCACGAGCTCGAGGTTGTTGCGGCGGATGTCGTTGTGTCCCGCGCGTTGCGGGATCACGGACTCCCTTGACACCGGATATGACGATGGATATATGTTTTGCATCGAATCAAAACATTCCTGCGGACCGCCTCAGTCTAATGCCGCGGCGGTCGGGCACGGGAGAGGATTGGTGCCCGCGCCGCGACGCGGCGGCGCGGGTTCGTCGGTGACTTTTTCAACCACAACGGGCACTCTGGAATACGCACCGAGATCGGCGCCGCGACCGATCCCGAGCGGTTGCGCGCGGACGATCGGGGTGCTCAGCCTCGATCCCACGGCGTATGGCAGAGCATCCGCGCTACTTGCGATTCACCGCGCGACGCGCGGCTCGAACCACCTCGTCAGCACCATCAGCGTCCCCGGCCGTGACCGCGGCTCGCTGCGGACGGCGGTGGCGCGGCTGCGACGCCTCGAGGTCGATGGAATCCTCGTGGTCGCTCCACCGCAGGGCGCGATCGACGTGCTCGCCAAGCTGTCGGGCGACGTCCCGCTCGTGGCCATGGCCTCCGGGCCGCAGGAGGTCGTCTCCGCTGTGGCGATCGATCACTACTCGGGCGCCGGGGCGGCGACCAGCCATCTGCTGGGGCTCGGCCATCGCACTGTGTTCCACATCGCGGGGCCGGCCGACGGCCAGGATTCGGGCCAGCGCCTTGCCGGGTGGCGCGACACCCTGGTCGCCGCAGGCGCGGAGATCCCGCTGCCGATGTTCGGCGACTGGAGCCCCGACTCGGGATACGAGCTCGGGTGCCGGCTCGCCGCCAGACCGGACGTGACGGCGATCTTCGTCGCCAACGATCAGATGGCATTGGGCGTCCTGCGCGCTCTCCACGAGGCGGGACGACGCGTCCCGCAGGACGTGAGCGTCGTCGGCGTCGACGACAGTCCGCACGGCGAGTTCTTCAATCCGCCGCTGACGACGGTCCGGCAGAACCACGCCGAGCTGGGCCGGCGCAGCCTCGAGCTGCTCCTCACCGAGATCGAGGTCGGCCGGCACGCGAGGGTCCACGACACGATCCCGGCCGAACTGATCGTCCGCGCCAGCACCGCTACGGCTTCAACCGGGCCGCCGACGACGATGCCGCGCTCCTCGAGCAGGCGCCCCGGGTAGATCAGGTCGAGGAACACGCCCTCGCAGCGGTGACCACGATCCTTCTCCTCAACCCGATCGCTTAGCGTTGCGCCGTAACCGAGCTTGGAGGTCGCTCCGCATGGCGCGCACGCATCATCTGGCCGACGAACAGGTCCATTTCACGTGGGATACGGGCAACGAGCCGCGGGTCGTCGTCGACTCCGGTGACACGGTCGTCGTGTGGACGCGCGACGTCAGCGACAACCAGATCGGACCCGAGTCGGACGTGAGTGTGATCGCCGGCCTCGATTGGCAGCGCGTGTACCCCCTGCTCGGGCCGATCGGGATCGACGGCGCCGAGCCCGGCGACACGCTGGCGGTCGAGGTACTCGACATCCACACCCAGGGATGGGGCTGGACGGCGATCCTGCCCGGGCTGGGCCTCCTGCCCGACGACTTCCCGGACGCCTATCTGCGGGTGTTCGACCTCTCACACGGCGACGTCGCGTACCTGCGCGAAGACGTCGCGATCCCGATCGAGCCTTTCTTCGGGACGATGGGCGTCTGCCCGGCCGGTGCGTCGGCCCAGCCGGTGATGCCACCCGGGACCTTCGGCGGGAACATGGACACCCGCCAGCTCGTGCGCGGCTCGACGCTGTACCTGCCGGTGCAGGTCGAGCAGGCGTTGTTCTCCTGCGGCGACGCGCACGCCGCCCAGGGCGACGGCGAGGTGTGCGTGACCGGCCTCGAGGCGCCGATGTTTGCCGCATTGCGGTTCACGATCGAGAAGGGCCGCTCGATCCCGGCGCCTCAATACCGCACCCCCGCGCCGCTGACCCGGCGCGTCGATTCGGCGCCGTTCTACGCCACCACCGGCGTCGGGGGCGACCTCTACGTTGCCGCGCAGGACGCCGTGCGGGCGATGGTCGAACACCTCGCGACGCGCTACGACCTCGGTCGCGAGGACGCCTACCTGCTGTGCAGCCTCGCCGTCGACCTCAGGATCTCCGAGATCGTCGACGCCGGCCAGTACATCATCAGCGCGCTGCTACCCGAGGCAGTCTTCACCGGCAGCTGAGGTGGGCGCCGTCCGCCGGTGCGCGCTTGGGAAGAAACACTGACTATGTCCGGGTTTCTTCCCGAGCGCCGGCCGGCGACGGTTCGAGCTGCGGGATGACCTCGGTGATCAGCAGCTCGAGCGTCCGCTTGGACTCCTCGAACGTCATGTCGCCAGTCGGGAACATGAAGCAGATGTAGTCGACCATGCCGTCGTCGAGCAGCGCCCCGACCCGTTCAACAATCTGCCCAGGAGTGCCGGACCCGATCTCGATCGCCGGCTCCATGTTGGCGTGGATCGCCCGCAACGCGCCCTGCGCGTCGTAGCACTCCTGCTCGGACAGCTTGAGGTGATCAAACCGGTGGGCGTTGTGGGTGCGACGCACGAGGCCCTCCATGCCCCGCCGCGCGACGCCGCGCGCCTCGGCGTCGGTGGGCGCGATCGATAGCAGCATGCTGTAACCGACGCGGGGCTCGGAATTGGGACCCCCACCTACCCCGTCGAAGCGGATTTCGTCATCCTTGTGGTCGTGCCATGCCTCGAGGTACTGCTCGTAAGCCGCCTCGCTGATCTTCCCGGGCCACATCAGGCTCATCCCGTGCCGGCCCGCCGTTAGCGGGCTGCCGGGATACCAGAACGGGATCCGGTCCTGGAGCGGCTTGGTCGACATCGGCATCGTCGGAAAGTCGAAGAACCGGCTGTTCGCGCTGGAGATCTCGCCCGACGCGAGCGCGTGCTCGATGATCCCGAGCACGTCGGTGAAGCGGTCCCGAGATTCCCACCAGTCCTTGCTGAACCAGTAGTGCTCGATCGGCACGGCGCCGCGCCCGACTCCGAACTCGAGCCGGCCGCCAGTGAGCTGATCGAGCACGCACATGTCCTCGATGATGCGCACCGGGTGGTGCATCGGTAGCAGCTTCACCATCGGCCCCAGCCTGATGTCCCGGGTCACCTGGGAGGCGGCGGCGATGAACAGCTCCTGGCCCGGAGCCATGCACAGGTCGCTGCCGTGGTGCTCGGCCAGGTGGTAGCCGGCGAACCCGGCTTCGTCGGCCATGTTGATCAGCGTCAGGCGGTCCTTGAACAGCTGGCTGGTGGGCGTGCCGGGGATGTCCTCGATGTGGTCGAAGATTCCGAACTTCTTCGCGATCACGGGCGGGACCCTAACGATTGGAGGCGGTGAGGCGTCCCGCGGTCGCCGCCGGACGGATCAAGCCACGAGCCGTAGCACCGCGGCAGTGGCCGCGGCGGCGAGCGTGACGACCACGAACGGAGCCTTGCGCCAGACCAGCGCCGCCGCGACGAGCAGCGCCGGCGTGCGCGCATCGAGAACGAACCGCTGCCCGGTGCTGAACGTCTGGACGACGATCAGCGCCGCCAGCACCGGGACCACGACGATCTCGAGCGACCACCGCTCGGATGTCTCGTGGTCGAGGCGCTCTCCGAGCACGAGCCCCAGCGCCTTCAGCGCGTACGCCGACGCGCACAAGGCGAGAACCGGCCACCAGCTCATCGAGGAGCCTCCGGAGCTTGCGTCCGCAACCCCCGGCGGCTGCGGGTTGAGGCGACCAGCACCGGCACCGCGCCGAGGGCCGCGGCGATGATCGGCACGCCGGCCGGGGTGACCGTCACCAGCGCGAGCGCGATGAGCGCGCCCGTCACCGCGACGCGCATCGCGTCCGGCCCTCGCAGCTGCGGCGCCAGCAGCGCCAGGAACACCGCCGGGAACACGGCGTCGAGGCCGTAGTCGCGAGGGTTGCCGAGGCCGCGTCCGGCGACGGCGCCAACCAGCGTCCCGATATTCCATGCCGTGAACAGGCACGCCGCGGTCAGGTCGAACGCGCGCCGCTTGGCGGCGAGCGTCGGCTGCGCATGGGCCATCGCGGTGGTCTCGTCGACGACGACCTGCGCCCGCAGTGCACGCTCGGGCACCGTCCCCGACAGCACTCCCTTGAGGCTGAGCGCGTACACCGCGTTGCGCCCGGCGAGCAGCAGCGCCGGTGGGAGTGCGGCCGCGACGCCGCCGCCGGCCCCGATCACCGTCGCGAACGTCAGCTGCGAGGCGCCGGTGAAGCACACCAGCGACATCACGCATGTCTGCGCCACGCTGAAGCCGGCCGCGACCGACAGCACGCCGAACGACACCGCATACACGGCCGTCGCGACCCCGATCGAGACTGCGTTCCTGACGATGGGATCGGTCGACATGACGAAGGGCATTGTCTCGCGATCCCGTGGGCATATGGCTGCGAATTCGCCCTCAGAACCGGCCGGCATGGCAATATTCGCCTATGGATTCGATCGACCGCGCAATCATCGACGAGCTGAGACGTGACGGGCGTTTGTCGAACGTGGAGCTGGCGGCCAGGGTGAACCTGTCTCCGTCGCCCTGCCTTCGCCGCGTCCGCGCGCTCGAGGAGTCAGGCGTGATCCGCGGCTACCACGCCGACATCGAGCCGAGCGCGATCGGGCGCGGCCTCGAGGTGTCGGTCCTCGTCGAGCTCTCGCTCAAGGATCGCCAGACGGTCGAGGCGTTCGAGGCGCAGATCGGCGCGATCGACGAGGTGCTCGAGTGCCGCCGGATGTTCGGCATCCCCGACTACATCATCCGCGTTGGCGTCGCGGACACCGACGACTACGAGCGGTTCTACATGAACAAGCTCGCCGAGCTACCCGGTGTCACCCGCGTCAACTCGCAGTTCACGATGAAGCTGGTCAAGGCCGCCACGCCGAGACCGCCGGCGCCGGCTGCGCCGGCGGGCCGACACCGACGCGGCTAGGAGATCTAGGCCCACGACAGCCCCGCTCGTGCGCGGGTCACTTGCTGCCGAACACCCGCTCGATCAGCGCGGTGTCGCCGGCGCTCTGGAACTTGACCACCTTGCCGTCGCGGAACGTGAGCACGTCGCACGAGTCCGCCTCTCCACCCTCGATCGCCGTGTGCGTGAGAACGACGACGCGCTCGTCGTCGGAGAACCAGAACTGCGGCGTGGTCGTGAACCCCTTTCCGGCCAACTGCGCCCACAGGGCACCGACCGCCTGTTTGCCGTGGGCCGTGCCGCTGATCGCGCTGTTGCCCGGCGTGATCCACTCGATGTCGTCGGCGATGTTCTCCATCGCCGCGGCTGCGTCGCCGGCCGAGAACGCGGCGTACGCGCGCTTGGCATTTTCGACGTTCTGCTCGCCCGCCATCCGAAACCCCTTTCCTCGCCTCGCGGCGCATCGCGCCGCTCGTCCAGGCGACCCTAACACGCGGCACCTGTCCCGGGGCAGACACTCGTTTGAGGGGCTGATCTCCATCCTTTATCCTCGTTTGCGTGGCTCGTAAGCGGTCCGCGATTTGGCTGACTCGGTTCGTACCGATCATCGCCATCGCGGGCGCGCTGACGGCGGCGGCGACCGGCAGCCGCGGGCTGACGCAGCCCCTGGTGCTAACGGCCGTCATGCTGGCGCCGGCGCTTCTGCCCCGGAAGGTGCTGTACCCGCCACCGCCACCGCCACCGCCGCCGAGCGGCGACGACGACGACGATGGCGGGGGACGCGGCCCGAAGGAGCCTCCCAGGGCGCCCGAGCGCCCTAGCGGAGGTCTTCCGCTCCCCGACGCCGACCCGGCCCGAGTTCGCATCCGCGACCACCGCCGCCCCAGGCTGATCCGGTCCAGTCCGCGACGCGCCGGCGTCGAGCCCGAGCGCACGCCGGCGCGGACCCCGCACCGGACAACGCCGGACTGATCTCAGCCCTGGTCCGACCGCGCGCGCCCCGCACGGGACAACGCCGGACTGATCTCAGCCCTGGTCCGACCGCGCGCGCCCCGCACGGGACAACGCCGGCCTGTGGTCCGACCGCGCGCGGGGCCCCCGGTACCGTCTGGCGAGCATGAGCGATTCCGGCATCCATCGTGTGGTCGTGGTCGGTGGGGGCTTCGGTGGCCTTCAGGCTGCCCTGAAGCTTCGCCACGACCCAGTCGAGGTGACGCTGATCGACCGGCGAAACTTCCACCTGTTCCAGCCGCTCACCTACCAGGTGGCGACCGGTGCGCTGTCGCCTGGCCAGATCGCCTATCCGTTGCGGGCGATCTTCAAGCGCCACCGCAACGTCCGCGTGCTGTTGGCGGAGGTCTCCGACTTCGATCTCGATGCGCGCGCGGTTAACCTGCGCTCGGTTGCCGACGTTCCGGCGCCCGCCACGGTGGAGTACGACACCCTGATCATCGCCGGCGGCTCGCGCTATTCCTACTTTGGCCACGACGACTGGAGCGAGTTCGCGGCCGAGGTCAAGTCGCTCGAGAGCGCGCTGACGGTGCGGGGCCGAATTCTCAGCGCGTTCGAGGCGGCCGAGGCGGAGGCCGACCCGGAGCGCCGCGCCGCCTGGCTGACGTTCGCCGTCGTCGGCGCCGGACCCACGGGCGTCGAGATGGCCGGCCAGATCGCCGAGCTGGCGCGCGACACGCTCCGGCTCGACTTCGACGCGGTCGACCCGCGGACCGGCCGCATCCTTCTGATCGAGGCGGCCGACCGGGTGCTCACAACCTTCCCGCCATCTCTGTCGGCCAAGGCGCAGCGGTCGCTGGAGCGTCTTGGCGTCACGCCGATGCTGCGCTCGACCGTCGTCGGGGTCGACGCCGAGTCGGTGAGCATCGCGGACGATGCCGGCAACACCCAGCGCATTCCGACGCGCACGGTCGTGTGGGCTGCCGGGGTGACCGCGTCGAAGCTCGGGGCACGGCTGAGCGAGTTGACCGGAGCCGAGCTCGACCGGGCCGGGCGCATGGCCGTCGAACCCGACCTCACGCTTCCCGGCCATCCCGAGGTATTCGCACTCGGCGACATGGTTCGAGTCCGCGGGGCGGACGGGTCACCCGTCACGTTGCCGGGGGTCGCCCCCGTGGCGATGCAGCAGGGCCGCTATGCCGCGAGGGTGGTGCGCGCTCGGCTCAACTCGCGTGACACGGCGCCCTTTCGCTACCACGACAAGGGCAACCTCGCCACGATCGGGCGCGGGGCGGCCGTCGCGGACATCAAGCCGCTGCGGCTGAGCGGCTTCCTCGCGTGGGTCACGTGGCTGGTGGTTCATCTCTGGTATCTGGTTGGTTTCGAGAACCGCATCCTCGTCTTCACTCAATGGGGGTTCAGCTTCCTCACCCACGGCCGCGGCGCGCGGCTGATCACCGCGACGGCGGCGAAAACGACCTCCGACAGAAGCTAGGGCGCCGTGCCGCGCTTGCAGCTGATGAGCGCCGATCGGACGATGTCGGGAAGAGTGACCGCCGGGCACTTGGTGCTCGTCGCCTCGAGCATCAGCCGCCACACGCCGTTGACCCGGCGCAGGACCGCGGTCACATACACGCCGTAGCGCCAGCACGGGCTGTGGCGCCCGAGCATGGAGCTTCGGTCGGCCGACAGGGTGATGGCGAGGCAACCCAGCGGGTACCTGTACGCGGCCGCGATTCCGGCAACTCCCGCCGTGCTTGCCTGGGTGACCGGAGCGGCCGCCGGGCTCCCGGCCGTTCTGGCGTCGGAGGGGCGAATGGAGGCCGCGCTCACCGGGCGTCCGCGCCGCAGGGCGCCGGCAACGATCGCGCCGGCGGCCCCGATCAGCACGATCGCGGCGACGACAAGCAGCACGTCGGCTCGAATCGCGGCGCTCCGGTTCCGACTCGGGTGGGCGCGCGGCCCCGGCACGACCGTGACGCGCACGTTTGCAGGCGCATCTACCGGCGACCCGCAACCGTCGGGCGTACTGCGCTGCGCCATCATCGGAGTATTGCGCCGCCGGGGGTCCGGCGAGCGAAAATCGGAGCGCCGATCGAGAGGAGATCCGAATGGCAGGCACCGTCACCGTCGGCCAGACATATGCGCTGGTTGCCGACCTTCCGCTCCAGATCGAGGCCTACTCGGTCGAGCCGCTGAGCGCCCCGATGGGGGTGGGAGCGGAGCGCGTTCGTCGGACCACGGTCGTCCGGCTGTCCGGCGGCGGCGAGGAGGGCATCGGCGAGGACGCCACGCCGATCGAGGACGATCAACTCGCCTTCCAGGAAGCCGCCGCGACCCTTCCTGTGTCCGGGCACTGGACGATCGACTCGTTGTCCTCGCATCTGGCGACCCTCGACCTGTACCCGACGCCGCCGGCGCACGATCGGCTGCGGTCGTTTCGCCGCTGGGCGTTCGAGAGCGCGGCGCTCGATCTGGCGCTCCGGCAGGCAGGCCGGTCGCTTGCCGAGGCCCTCGGGCGGGAAGCGCGCCCGCTCACGTTCGTCAACTCGATCCACCTCCCCGACCCGCCTAGCTTCGAGCCCATCCGCGAGCGGCTCGAGCTGTTTCCCGCATTGCGGTTCAAGCTCGACCCGACGACCGATTGGGACGACGGGCTGATCGCCGAGATCGCGGCCACTGGCGCCGTCGACACGGTCGACCTCAAGTCGCAATATCCGCCGCCGTTTGGCCAGCCCGCCGACCCGCGGCTGTACGAGGCCGTTGCGCGAGCGTTTCCGGAAGCGTGGATCGAGGATCCCGCGATCACTCCCGAGACCCGACCGGTGCTTGGACCGCACCTGTCCCGGATCACCTGGGACGGAATCCTGTGGTCAATCGGCGACATCGACCGGCTGTCAACCCGCCCGCTCGCGATCAACATCAAGCCTGTCCGGTTCGGCACGGTGCGGACGCTGTTCGGCGTCTACGACTACTGCGCGGCCAACGAGATCGCGATGTACGGCGGCGGCTTCGGCGAGCTCGGGGTGGGGCGTCACCAGATCCAGTACCTGGCGTCTGTGTTCCACCCCGACACGCCGAACGACGTCGCCCCGTCCGGCTACAACCTGCCCAAGCTCGAGCCGACGCTACCCACGAGCCCGCTCACCGAGGTCCCGGCTCGAACTGGCTTCCGCTGGGCCTGAGACCGGCGTGTCCGCGGCGGCGAGCATGTCGGCGGGGATCGTGAACCAGTGCCGCACCACGCATACGAGCTTGACGTGCTCGACCGGCCCCGGCGCCCCGATCAGCGTGAAGCGGTCGGTGATCTCGGCGGGGAGGCCGCAGGCCGGGCACTCCACCAGCGGCTCGGCAGGAATGTGGATTTTGTCAGTGCTCAAGGTTGTTCGCCCCATCACGTGGTTCGTGTTTGGTCCGGATTACGAACGTGAGCGGGAATCGGTTCGTGAGATCGCGGTAACTTGGTCGGCGTGCCTCCCGCGGTGCTAGCTGTCCTGGCGCTGGTTGCCCTGCTGTCGCTACCCGGGTTCGGATCGTCCGCGGCGCCCGCGTCGAGCCCGCACACCGGTACGCCGGCCGCGGCGTCCGGCCCGCCGAGCGGTCAGGCGAGCCCGCCGCCGATCGTGTCCGCTCCGACCCGGCCCCGGATCGTGTGGGATCCGATCCCGTTCGGACCGGAGCGCAAGGCCCAGATGGTCGCGTACGTGCGCCGCCACTACGGCAGCTTCATGCGCCCCACCTGGCGGCTGATCGACCCCCGTGTGATCGTGATCCACTACACCGAGTCGCCGACGTTCCAGTCCACGTGGAACACGTTCGCCGCCGACACGCCCGACCCCGAGCTCCACGAGCTCCCGAACACGTGCGCCCACTTCGTGATCGACCGGAACGGCACGATCTACCAGCTGGTCTCGCTCGGGACGATGTGCCGCCACACGGTCGGTCTCAACTGGACCGCGATCGGGATCGAGAACGTCGGCTACAGCGATGCCGAGGTGATGGACGACGGGGCCCAGATGACCTCGAACCTGCGGCTGGTGCGGTGGCTGCGGTGCGGGTTCCACATCGATATCAAGAACGTGATCGGCCACAACGAGAGCCTGTCGAGTCCTTACCACCGGGAGGACGTCGTATCGCTGCGCACCCAGACCCACAGCGATTTCAACCACGCGGACATGCAGGTCTACCGCCGCAGGCTCGCTGCCCTCGGCGGCTGCCCGGCCGGCGGGGGATGAGGTAGCCGTGGCCTACGAGCGAGAGCTCGAGTCGCTGTACGCCGCCTTCAACGCGCGCGACGTCGACGCGGTGCTGGCGGCGATGACCGATGACGTCGATTGGCCGAACGCTTGGGAGGGCGGGCGCCTGCACGGCAAGGAAGCGGTCCGTGCCTACTGGACGCGGCAGTGGGCGGAGATCGATCCGCGCGTCGAGCCCGTTTCGTTCGCGAGGCGACCCAGCGGGGGCGTGGCGGTCGACGTCCAGCAGGTCGTGCGCGCGCGCGACGGAGCCCTGCTCAACGAGAGTCTGGTCGTGCACGTGTACTCGTTTCGCGGCGGCCTCGTCGCCCACATGGACGTCGAGGAGCTCGACGCAGGCGACTCAGGCCGGCTCGAGTAGAACGACCGGTATGACCCGGTTGGGCGCGCGCCCCTGGTACGTCTCGTAGCCGTTGTAGTTGTCGTTGACGATCCGCCACAGCTCGTCGCGTTCGGCGCCCTCGACCACGCGCGACTGGACCGGGATGCGGCGCCCGCCGATCTCGACGGCCAGCGCATCGGGATGCGCACGGAGGTTGTGGTACCAGGCCGGGTTGCGCTCGGCGCCGGCCTTCGAGGCGACGACGATGAAGCCCTCGTCGTGGGGCGTATACAGCAGCGGTGTCGTGCGCTCCTGGCCCGAGCGTGCGCCGCGGGTGTGCAGAGGAGGGAATCGGCGATGACAACCACGATCGACGTCGCCGCCGACATCCGCGAGCGGGTCGACGCGCTCGATTGGGAGCGCCTCCGCGCCGAGCTCGACGACAAGGGCCACGCGGTCTCGGTGCCCGTGCTCACCGGGGACGAATGCGACGAGCTGTCCGATCTGTTCGACATCGGCCGGTTTCGTTCCACGATCGAGATGGCCCGGTACCGGTTCGGCGACGGGCGATACCGGTACTTCGACCATCCTCTGCCCGAGACGATCGCCGCCCTGCGCACATCGTTCTACCGGCACCTGGCGCCGATCGCGAACCATTGGGCAGAGCTGCTGAGTGGTGACCGCCCGACGTTCCCGCTGAAGCACGACGAGCTGCTGCGCCGCTGCCATGCCGCTGCCAGAAGCGGCCGACGCCGCTGATCCTCCGCTACGGCGAGGGCGACTGGAACGCGCTGCACCAGGATCTCTACGGGGAGGTGTTCTTCCCGTTCCAGGTGCTCACGATCCTGGCCCGTCCCGGCGAGGACTTCGACGGCGGGCAGTTCGTCCTGCTCGAGCAGCGTCCCCGTGCCCAGAGCCGGGCGCACGTGCTCGAGCCCGTCCAGGGGGCGTTCGTGATCTTTCCCACCGCCACTCGCCCGAACCGCGGCAAGAGCGGCTATCACCGGATCGGGATGCGCCACGGCGTCGCGACCGTGACCCGGGGGCAGCGCACCGCCCTCGGGGTGATCTTCCACGACGCTACCTGAGGTCGATCAGCTCGCCGTCGCGCACCGCCACCGGGATCGGATCCACGATCTCGAGCTCGGCCCGGCCGCCGGGCTCGAGGTTCCGGAACCCGAGCAGCGTCCAGCTTCCGTCGCGGCGCTGTACGAGCGGGGCCGCCGTGAGCATCGGCTCGCTTCGGAACGGACGGGCGCGGTCCAAGTCCCATGGGCCGGCGGGCGACCCGGCGGCGACTGACCACGTGCAGAACCGGCCCCAGCGCGCCAGTTGTTCGTCGCTCTGCTGGTCGGGGTGGCACGTGAACACGAGCACCGGCCGGTCCTGGACGATCCGCACCTGCGACACCTCGAGCTCGCCGAAGCCGGCGCCAGGCTGGGAGATCGGCGGTCCGAGCTCCCACGCGCGCATGTCCGCGCTCCGGGCGTGACCCAACACCCCGTCGTGACGCCGTGGCGCGCCTGCTGCGCGCGCGGTGATCAGCATGTGCCACCCGTCGCCATCCGGATCTCTGAACACGAACGGGTCGCGCCAGGTGCCGCTCGCCGCAGAGTCCTGATCAAGCGTGCAGTACCAGCGCCGGTCGGGGGCGAGGAGCGGCTCCGTGCCGATTCGCCGCCAGGTGAAGAGGTCGCGTGACTCGGCCACGCCGATTCGCTGATCGAGCACGCCGAGGCCGCGCGAGGTCGACAGCGCGCTGTAGTAGAGCCGCCACACGCCGTCGTCGCCTCGCGCCACCGACCCCGTCCACAGCGCGAGGTCGTCCCAGCGTCCGGCCGCTGGCGTGAGCGCGTCGTCGTGGACCTTCCAGCGCGTGAGGTCGGTCGACGTCGCATGGCCGATCCTGGCGGCGGTGTGCCGCAGCCGAGTGTTGTTCAGCGCGCGCGGCGCCTTCAGAAAGAACAGGTGATAGCGCTCGCCGTCGTCGGCGACCCAGCTGTCCCACACCCAATCCTCCGGGAGCCGCAGCACTGCGGACATCGTTTCAGTTTCGGATGGCGGTCAGGCACACTCGCGGCGTGGGTAAGCGGAGTTGCTCGTCGGCGGCCTGCTGGTGGCGATCGCGGCTCCCATCACGTCCGCGTCAGGACGTCGGGCGCCCGGGGGAGGCCAGGGTCGGCTCGCCGTAACGCGTCGAACGCGGACTCCTGGATCACCTGCATGGGACGACGGATCACCTGCATGGGACGACGGATCACCTGCATCGCACGACATTTGACGCGCGCGGCCTGGACCGTGCCGTGTCGCGCATGCCCCACATGCCTGACGCGTCACGGTCCGTCCGCGATGCGCGGATTGACGTGATATGCACGTCAGCGACCGCACCCGCGCCCGCCTCCTGCCGACTGGTCCCGGCGGCGCAGTCAGTAGCTACCCGGGGTGGCCGGCGGCACCATGCGGAACTGGCGCAGTGCGAGCCCGAACCACCGGTGGGTCAGGCCCTCGTCTTCCATGCCGAGCCGCCGAGCGACGCGCTGCGAGGGCTCGTTGTCGAGGTCGGTGAGCGCGAGCACCGCGTCGATTCCGGCGCCGGCAGCGCGATCCAACACGGCCTGGGCGGCCTCCGTCGCGTAACCGCGGCCCTGCTGATCGGGGTGCAGATGCCAGCCGACCTCCACCTGATCGGTCGGACCGTCGGCGTCCGCGAGCGGCATCAGCAGCACCGTGCCGATCGGGTCCCCATGCTCTCTCTCGATCGGGACGATCGCCCACAACCCCATCGGCGGCGGCAGGTCCGCGACCCGCTCGTCACGATACCGGAGCCGTTCGCGCGCCTGCTCGAGCGTGGTCACGGTGACGCTGCGGGGGTGCGGCCCCAGCCAGCGGACAACCTCCTCCCGGCCGTAGATGTCGAGGAATGCCGGCGCGTCGGCCTGCACCCAGGACCGCAATACCAGGCGGTCGGTCCGCAGTAGCTCCACCGAGGCTACGGGCGCAGGATTAGCACCCGCGCCTGCCCTCCGGAGCTGATTCCGAGCTTGACGATCGTGTCGCCGACCGGGACCGCGTCGAGCCACATGCTCTCGTGGTCGTTCGCCTGTCCGAGTGCGGCCACCTGCTGCGTCGAGCGCGCGAGCTGGGCCATCTCGTCGGGCTGCCCACCGGTCGCTCGATGCCGTGCTTGGTACCGAACGTAACCGCCAATCCCTCGTCGGTCTGGTGAGCGGAAAGCAGTTCCAGGCTCATGGATCCCTCCAGTCTAGGTACGAGAGGAACGCGCTCGTGGCGCAGGGGCTTGCGCCGGTGCATGCGGGCTCACCCGGTCGCCGTGACCGGGCCTGACGGAGCGGCGGGTTCGCTCACCGACGACGAACGTAGTCGTGGGCGTCCGTCCGAGTCAAGGCGATCAGGGTGTCGGCTAGCCGCTCGGCGCCGACTATCTAAGCGGCCGCGGCGTATTCGACCGGCCGATCCCCATCCGCGCTCCATTCGTTGAACGAGCCGTCGTACACCCCGTCGCAGTGGATGCCGAGCCGCTCGAGCGCGAGCATCGCGACCGTCGCCGACACCCCGCTCCCGCAGGTCGCGATCAGCTCCCGCGGCGGCTGGTCGGGGTCGATGCCGGCGCCGCGGACGAGCCTGGCGACGGCCGCCGGTGTCGCCCACAGCCCGGTCGCGCCGTCGACGAGCTCCTGGTAAGGCAGGCAGCGCGCTCCGGGGATGTGCCCGGTGTTGGCGACGCCCTGCTCCCCGAGGAACAGGTGGCGCGGCCGGGCGTCGACGAGCGTGGCCCCGCGGCGGCGGGCTTCATCCACCTCGGCCAGCGTCCGCCGAAGCTTCGGTCGCGGGCGTGCCGTGAACCGTGACGACGAACCGTCCGTGACCGCGTCGGTGACCGGACGGCACCCTTCCCTCCAGGTGAGCCACCCGCCGTCGAGCACCCGGCTCTCGGCGCCGTAGTAGCGGAACGCCCACGCGACCCGAGCGGCGAAGATGCCGTAGTAGTCGTCGTAGGTGACGACCACATCGCCGTCGCCGATGCCCAGGTCGCCGGCGCGCCGGGCGAACGCCTCGGCGCCCGCAACCTGGACCGGCACGGGGTCGCTCATGTCGATGAAGTCGCGCTCCCAATCGACGAACGTCGCGCCGGGGATGTGCTCGGTCGAGTACTCGGCCAGCTTGGCGTGCGGGAGCGCCGAGCTCGGGTGGCGTCCCCGAACGTCGAGCACACGCACGCGAGCATCGTCGAGATGACGCTCGAGCCAGTCGGCTGTGACCAGCGGACCCTCTGGAATCTCCAACATGGGCAGCACCGAAATCGTTCTCCTTTCGCGCGCCGCCGGGTGGGTGGGGTCCCAATCAATGTGGCGGCCGCCTACGCTTGTTCGGCCATCGCGATCAGGTCCTCGCGGGTGACCTTGCCGACCAGCTCCGGGTGATCGGAACGCATGTGCGCCTCGATCTCCGTGGCCGCCTCCTCGACGGTCTGACCCCGTCCGAGAAATCCGCACTGACACCGGATGACCTTCGCCATGACTTGTCTCCTTCGATTACGGGCGCGACCATACGACCGCCGGTTTGCAGACTTCTTCGATTCTCCTTGCACCGAACTTGACCGACAAGGGACCGACCCGGATCCTGCTGTGTGGCCGGCTGGCGGTCGAACTCGACGGCCGCGACTTGACGTCGAAAGTTCCCGGGGGACAGGCGCGCGTCCTGTTCACCTACCTGACCGTGCACCGGGCGCTCCCGTGCCGGCGCGAGCAGATGATCGACGCGCTGTGGCCGTGGCGGACACCCGATGGCGCCGACGCGTCGTTGAGCGCGCTGCTGTCCCGGCTGCGGAGCGCACTCGGCGCTGACGTGCTCGTAGGACGGAGTGAGGTCACCGTGCAGTTGCCAGACGGTGCCTGGATCGACCTTGAAGCGGCCGAGGAGGCGATGCACCGGGCGGAGGCGGCCGTCGCCCAGCGAGACTGGGCGCGCGGCTGGGGGCCCTCGCTCGTGGCCCTGTTCACCGCCCGGCGCGGCTTCTTGCCCGGAGAGGATCTCCCGTGGGCCGAGGAGTACCGGCGCCGGCTCGACGAGATCCGGCTGGCCGCGCTCGAGTGCTACGCCGCGGGTGGCGCTCGGTGTCGGCGGGAGTGAGTTGGCGCCCGGTGAGCGGTCGGCGCGCGAGCTCGTCGCGGCCGCTCCGTACCGCGAACGCGCGCACGCGCTGCTGATGCAGATCCTCGCCGCGCGTGGCAACGGCGCCGAGGCGCTGCGGGTCTACGAGGCGCTCCGCGAACGGCTCCGCGACGACCTCGGCGCGGCTCCGGCACCCGACTTGCGCGCACTGCAGGCCGAGCTGCTGCGCCGCTGAGCCGCACCCGGCTCCCGTTCTGGACTAGCCTTGCGGCGGCGCAGCGACGAGCAAGCAAAGGAGAGGCGATGAGCGAGGAGCGGGTCAAGTTCGTATTGGACGAGCCGGATATCCCGACGCACTGGGTCAACCTGATGGCCGACATCCAAGATCCGGAGAACCCCGCTCCCCCGCCGTTGCATCCCGGCACCAAGCAGCCCGCCGGCCCCGACGATCTGTCGCCGATCTTCCCGATGGGCCTGATCCTGCAGGAGGTCTCCGCCGAGCCCGAGATCGAGATCCCCGAGCCCGTGCGCGAGGTGTACAAGCTATGGCGCCCGACGCCGCTCTACCGCGCGCGGCGGCTCGAGCGCGAGCTCGATACGCCGGCCCACATCTACTACAAGTACGAGGGCGGCTCCCCGCCCGGATCGCACAAGCCCAACACCGCCGTGGCCCAGGTGTACGAGAACGCCCAGGCCGGGATCAAGAAGCTCACGACCGAGACCGGCGCGGGCCAGTGGGGGTCGGCGCTGGCGTTCGCGTGCCGCCTGTTCGGGCTCGAGTGCGAGGTGTGGATGGTCGGCTCGAGCTACGACCAGAAGCCCTACCGGCGTTCGATGATGGAGACCTGGGGCGCGACCGTCCACCGCTCGCCGTCCGATGTGACCGAAGCGGGCCGCTCCCAGAGCGCGCACCCGACGGGATCGCTCGGGATCGCGATCTCCGAGGCGGTCGAGGTCGCGGCGCAGAACCCCGACACGAACTACTCGCTCGGCTCGGTGCTCAACCACGTGCTCCTGCACCAGACCGTGATCGGGCAGGAGGCGCTCACGCAGATGGCGATGGCCGGCGAGGAGCCCGACACGGTGATCGCGTGCGTCGGCGGCGGCTCGAACTTCGGCGGCCTCACGTTCCCGTTCCTGCGCCGCGTGATCCGCGCCGAGGCGAACACGAAATTCATCGCTGCCGAGCCGGCCGCCTGTCCAACGCTCACCCGTGGCGTGTACGCGTACGACTTCGGCGACACCGTCGGGCTGACGCCGCTGATGCCGATGTTCACGCTCGGCCACGACTTCGTGCCGCCGCCGGTGCACGCCGGGGGCCTGCGCTACCACGGTGACTCGCCGCTCCTGTGCGGCCTGGTCAAGCAGGGTCTCGTCGAGCCTCGCGCCTACCGCCAGAACGAGACGTTCGACGCCGCGGTCCGGTTCGCGCGGACCGAGGGCCTGATCCCGGCGCCCGAGCCGGCGCACGCGATCCGCGCCGTGATCGAAGAGGCGCAGGCGGCACGCGAGGCCGGCGAATCCAGAGTGATCCTGTTCGGGCTGTGTGGCCACGGCCACTTCGACCTCAGCGCCTACGACGCCTACCTGGCGGGACAACTCGAGGATCCCGAGTTCTCCGAGGAAGACCTGGCCGCGGCGCTCGCGAGCCTGCCGGAAGCGCCCGCGCTCGTCTGACGATCGAGCCGCTCCGGTCGACACCGCTGAACAATTGTGCCGCCGGTCGCATCCGGGTTGGAACGCGGCGGTAAGGTGAGCGCTGGCTGTGTCCGCGACCGAGACGATCGAAGCTCGCGCAGATCTCGCCAATCCTCATCACGATCGGCGGTGGCTGATCCTCGCCCTGCTCGGCACCGCTCAGCTGATGGTGGTGCTCGACGCGACGGTCGTGAACATCGCGCTCCCGTCGGCGCAGAAGGCGCTGGGTTTCTCCGACGCCAACCGGCAGTGGATCGTGACCGCGTACTCGCTGACGTTCGGCAGCCTGCTGCTTCTGTTCGGCCGCTTCGGCGACCTGTTCGGCCGCAAGCGCACGCTCATGATCGGTCTGATCGCGTTCGGCGTCGTCTCGGCGATCGGGGGCGCCGCGCAGAGCTTCGGGATGCTCGTGGCCGCCCGTGCGTTCCAGGGCGCGGCGGGCGCGTTGCTGGCGCCCTCGGCGCTGTCGCTGCTGACCACCACGTTCACCGCACCGCGCGAGCGCGGCATCGCATTTGGGATCTACGGCGCGATCGCCGGTGCCGGCGGGGCGGTGGGGCTGCTGCTCGGCGGCGTTCTTACCGAGTACCTGTCGTGGCGCTGGTGCCTGTACGTGAACGTCGTGATCGCGGTGCCCGCCGTCCTCGCGGCGATGGCGCTGCTCACCAATCAGGTTCCCGCCGAGCGCCCGCGGCTCGACGTGCCCGGCGCCATAGCGGTGTCGCTCGGTCTGTTCCTGATCGTCTTCGGCTTCTCCCAGGCCGAACCGCGCGGATGGACGGACGTCGAGACGCTTGGATCGCTCATCGCGGGCGTGATCCTCCTGATCGTGTTCGTGATGATCGAACGGCGAGCCGCTCATCCCCTGCTCCCCCTGCGGATCGTCCTTGACCGTAACCGTGGCGGCTCATACCTGTCGGTGCTGATCTCGGGCGCGGGCCTGTTCGGCGTATTCCTGTTCCTCACCTACTACCTCCAGAAGACCCTCCTCTACAGCCCGGTGGTCACGGGCCTGGCCTTCCTGCCGATGGTGGGGATGATCGTCATCGGCTCGACGACCTCGAACGCGGTGCTGCTCCCGCGCTTCGGGCCCAAGCCGCTCGTCCCCACCGGCATGCTGCTGGCGACGGTCGGCATGGTGATCCTCGCGCAGCTCGGGGTGCACTCGACCTACGCGGGGGACATCCTGCCCGCACTCCTCGTGATCGGGCTCGGGCTTGGATTGATCTTCGCGCCGTCGATCAACACGGCGACGCTCGGCGTCAGCCAGGACGACGCCGGCGTGGCGTCGGCGACCGTGAACAGCTGCCAGCAGGTCGGCGGGTCGATCGGCACCGCCTTCCTGAATACGATCGCGACGACTGCCGTGACGGGCTACCTCGTCGGCAAGGCGGTCACCCCGGTGGCGGCGGCGCAGGCCGCGGTGCATGGCTACACGGTCGCGTTCTGGTGGGCGGCGGGCGTCTTCCTGCTCGGCGCCCTCGTCTCGGGAATCTTGCTTCGGCCTGGCACCGCCATGGCCACGGTCGGTGAGGCTCAGCCGGCGGCGGTCGTGGCGTGAGCAGCGTGGTCACGATCTCCGCCTCCTACGGCGCCGGCGGCAGCTGGATCGGGCCCGAGGTGGCCGGGCGGCTGGGGTGGCGGTTCATCGACCGGGCGATCCCCGTGCAGGTGGCCGAGCGCCTATCCGTCCCGGTCGAGCACGCCGACGTCCACGACGAGGCGGCCGCGCCGCGCTTCACGCGGTTGCTGGCCCGCCTGCCGAATACGAGCGGTGTGGTCGTGCCCGAGCCGACCACCGACGCGTTCTGCCGCGAGACCGAGCGCCTCCTGATCGAGGCCGCGGACGACGGCGACGTCGTCGTGCTGGGACGCGCCGGCGCGATCGTGCTGCGCGACCGGCCGGGCGCCCTCCACGTGCGCGTCGACGGTCCCGGGGAGGCGCGCGTGTTCCAGGCGATGCGGGTCGAGGACATCGACGAGGACGAGGCCAGGCGCCGGCAGCGCAATTCCGATCGCGCCCGCATGGACTACGTCAAGCACTTCTACCGCGCCGATCCGCGCGATCCGCGCCACTACCACCTGGTCCTCGACTCCACCGTGGTGGCGCTGCCGACGTGCGTCGAGCTGATCGTCACCGCGGCACGAGCGCACGCGCCGGCCTGATTCTGGGTCTCGCTTCGCTCGACGTCCCTGGGGCCATCCAACCCCGTCCGGACCCGGATTGAGCCCCAGTCACGCCCGGCTCCCACGGCTGCGTAGGTGCGTGTCCCACTCGGGTGACTCGCGTTCGATACGGGGGCGGAACGATCCGAGACGGGCAGCGCGGTCACCCGATGCGGACGCGCACTAGAGCGCCCCGAACTCCTCGAACAGCGCCCTTGCCGCCCCGATCCCGCGCGGCACGTACTCGGCCAGCAGCCGCTCGTTCGGCGAGTGCAGGTTCGCGTTTGGCAGCGAGAACCCCGTGATCACCGTCGGGATCCCCTTGTCCGCGAGTGCGGCCACGATCGGCAGCGAGCCGCCGGAGCGGATCAGGAGCGGCCGGACGCCGAGCGCGCGCTCGAACGCGCCCAACCCGAGCTGGATCGCCTTCGCATCGGGCGGCACTATCCCGGGACGCGCCGTCGAGAGCAGCTCGACATCGAGCTCGGCGCCGGCCGGAGCCGCCTCGTGGAGTAACCGGCGAAGCGCGTCGGCGATCGGCTCGACCTGCTGGCCCGGCGCCAGGCGGATCGAGACGTTGGCGACCGCCTGCACCGGGAGCACCGTCTTCTCGAGGTGAGGCGAGCCGGTGTCGATCCCGTTCACGTCGAGCGCCGGCTCGGCGAATGTGCGCAGGTAGAACTCCTCGGCGGCGCGCGCGTCCGCCGGCCGCGCGCCCTGGTCGGCGAGCTCGCCGGCGCCGGCCGGCAGCTCGCGCCAGCTTGCGAGCTCCTCCTCGCTCGGCGGCGCGATCCCCTGGCGGAGCGGCTCGGCCAGCCGCCCGTCGACCGCCACGACCGCGCCGAGCGCATGGATCAGAGCGTGCGCCGCGTTGAGCGCGGCGCCGCCGTAGAGCCCGGAGTGCAGGTCGCGTTCCCCGGTGCGCAGGGTGACGTGGAAGTAGGCCATGCCCCGGGTGGCGACGTCGAACGCCGGCCGGTCGCGGGCGATCATCCCGCTGTCGAAGATCACCGCGGCGTCGCCGCCACGCTCGTCGGCCTCGAGGAACTCGACGATCGAATGCCCGCCGGTCTCCTCCTCGCCGTCGCAGGCGAAGCGCACGTTGACCGGCAGCTCGCCCGCCTGCGCGAGCTCGCGCGCCGCCGACAGCAGCAGATACAGCTGACCTTTGTCGTCCGCCACGCCGCGGCCGTAGAGATATTCGTCGCGGATCTCCGGCTCGAACGGCGGCGACTCCCACAGCTCGAGTGGGTCCGCCGGCTGCACGTCGAAGTGGCCGTAGCAGAGGACCGTCGGCGCGTGCTCGGCGTCGCGCGACGCGCGGACCTCCCCGACCGCCAGCGGCGCTCCGTGCCAGTCCACCAGCTCGCACTCACCGCCGGCGCCCCGGATCAACTCGCACACCCAATTTCCGGCCCGCTTGACGTCGTCCGCGCGCGTCGGATCGGCGCTGACCGATTGGATCCGCAGGAACTCGGCAAGCTCGTCGAACCACGCCGGCACGCCGGCGAGCCTACTGGGTTGGCTCACTGGGAATGGTCGGCGGCGCCTGACGGCGGCGCCTCACTGGGGATGGTCGGCGGCGCCTGACGGCGGCGCCTTACTGGGGATGGTCGGCGGCGCCTGACGGCGGCGCCTTACTGGGAATGGTCGGCGGCGCCTGACGGCGGCGCCTTAGTAGACCTCGGGCACGAACGTCTGCTCCTCGATCGGCGGCCGGATGTATGCATCCTCGGCCCGTGGCGGCAGCTCGAGCGGCGGCGGAGTGAGGTCCTCGTACGGAACCATCGAGAGCAGGTGGGCGATGCAGTTCAGCCGCGCCCGGCGTTTGTCGTCGGCCTGCACGACGTACCACGGCGCGACCTTGATGTCGGTATAGCGGAACATCTCGTCCTTGGCCCGGGAGTACGCGACCCAACGGGCGCGCGACTCGAGGTCCATCGGGCTGAGCTTCCAGCGCCGCATCGGGTCGTTCACGCGAGCCTGAAAGCGGCGCTCCTGCTCCTCGTCCGAGACCGAGAACCAGTACTTGATCAGCTGGATCCCTGACCGCAGCAGCATGTGCTCGAACTCCGGGCACGAGCGCATGAACTCCTGGTACTCGGCTTCTGTGCAGAACCCCATGACCCGCTCCACGCCGGCGCGGTTGTACCAGGAGCGGTCGAACAGGACGATCTCGCCGGCGGCGGGAAGGTGCGGCACGTAGCGCTGGAAGTACCACTGGCTCTTCTCGCGCTCGGTCGGCGCGGGCAGGGCCACTACGCGGCACAACCGCGGGCTGGTCCGCTCGGTGATCCGCTTGATCACGCCCCCCTTGCCGGCGGCGTCGCGGCCCTCGAAGATCACCACGATCCTCAGGCCATTGGCCCGCACGTACTCCTGCATGATCACCAGCTCGCGCTGGAGGCGGAGCAGTTCCTTGTCGAAATGCTTGCGCGTCAACTTCGCGGGCCGCTCGGGGCCGGTCGCGTCGCTGTGGGTGGGCTTCGCCTTGGCCATCCGCTCCTCTCCTCGTTGCCTCGCGCGACCAGTCTAGGGGGCCCGGCGTGGGCGCGCCAGGGCCGTTCAGTCCGGATTGGCGGCGAGCTGTGCCTCGAGCTGTGCCTCGAGCTTGATCGGTGCGGGACTCGGCCGGCGGCCCGGGACGAGCAGGCCCGCCAGGATGCACACGACGAGGAACCCGGTGGCCATCAGGAACGTCTCTTCGAAGCCGGTCACGGTTGGAAGCCCGTGGGCGGTGTTGTCGACGATGAACGTCGCCGCCAGCTGTCCGCCGAGCGCTCCGCCCAAGGTCCGCATCACGGTGTTCATGCCGGTCGCGACGCCTGTCTGGCTGAACGGGACAGCCTGGACGATGAGATTGCCGAGCGCGGCGAACGCGAGGCCGATCCCGATGCCGAGCAGCGAGGCGGAGATCAGCATGTCGTGCGGGTGGGCGTGGGCAACCGAGAGCCACGCGAACGCGACGCCGGTGATCGCGCTGCCCGCGATCAGAGCGGGCTTTGAGCCGAACCGGTGGGCGACCCGGCCGGCGAACGTCCCGAGCAGGGCCATCCCGACAGCGGACGGGAGCAGATACAGGCTCGAGTCCACGACCGACGCGCCGAACCCGAACCCGGTGCTCTTCGGCAGCTGCGCGAACTGCGGGTAGATGATGAACGACGAGTACATCCCTGCGCCGAGCAGAAACGCGACCAGGTTCGTCGTCCACACCCCGGGGATCCGCATCATCGACATGTCGATCAACGGCTCGCGGCTGTGGACCTCGACCCACACCCACGCGGCGCAGACGAGCACGCCGGCACCGAACAGCGCGATCGTCTTCGTCCCCGTCCAGCCCCAGACCGTCGTCTGCGCGATCGCGATCAGGAGACAGGAGATTCCCGCGCTCATCAACGCGGCAGCCAGCCAGTTCACGTGGCCTGGTGTGCGCACCGGCGATTCCGGAACGAACCGCCAGGTGCAGAACGCGGCCAGCAGCGTCACCACGAGCGGCGCCCAGAACAGCCAGTGCCAGCTGAGGTGCTCGACGATGATCGCTCCGAGCACCAGGCCGAGGCCACCGCCGACCCCGAGGATCGCGGAGATCACCCCGATGCTGCCCGCGACCTTGTCGGGAGGGAACTCGTCGCGGGCGATCGAGAACGCCAGCGGGAAGATGCCGCCTGCAACTCCCTGGATCACGCGCGCCGCGATCAGGACCGCCAGCGAGGTCGCGAGTGCCGCAAGCAGCGTGCCCGCCGCAAGCACCAGCAGGGTCCACAGCAGCAGTCGCTCCTTGCCGTACATGTCGCCCAGCCGGCCGATGATCGCCGTGCCGACCGATGCGGACAGCAGGAATCCGGTCAGCACCCACGTGACGCCGGTCTCGGTCGTATGCAGGTCGCGCTGGATCGTCGGCAGCGCCGGGATCACCGCCGAGCTGAGCACGGCATAAGCAAGCCCCGCCAGAAGCAGCACGCTCAGGATCACGTTTGCGTGCACGCCGCCTGACCGCGTCGGTCCTCGGGACATGCCTTGTACCTTAGAGACCGTCGACTATGGTCCCTCACCCTTCGCTTGGGAGGAAGTCGAGCAGCAGCCGGCGGACCTCATCGGGTGCCTCGAGCTGCATCCAGTGGCCGGGCCCGTCGAGCCGCTCGTAGCGCCACGGGCCGGTGACGTTCTCGGCCGAGTTGGTCATCTGCCGCTCGGTCAGGGCCACATCGCCCGAGCTCCACACCCCCATCGTCGGTGCCTGGATCGGCGGTAGTTGCCGCCCGGCCGTGAGCCACGACTCCGGCGGAATGTTCGCGCGGTAGTAGTTCAGCGCCGGGGTGAGCGAGTCGTTTGCCTCCAGTTCGGCGATCACGGCGTCGGCGTCGGGGTGCCGGGCCCACGCCCGGAAGTGCGCCCAGTCGTCGTTCGACAGCCATCGCTCGGCGATTTCCTTGAACTGAAACAGCAGCATGTACCACGACTTCTGGTACTGCTCGAAGCCGCCCTTGCGGAAGGTCGCCGGATGCCCCACCGACAGAACCACCAGATGGTCGACGTGATCGGGCACAAACGCCGCGAACGCCCACGCGAGCGCCGCGCCCCAATCATGGCCGACGACGTGAGCCTTCGGCGCGCCGGCATCGCGCAACACAGCCACCACGTCGCCCACCAGCGCCTGCATCGCGTACGCCTCGACCTCGGGCGGCGTGTCCGAGCGGCCGTATCCCCGCAGGTCGGGGACGATCACCCTGAACCCGGCGTCGGCCAGCGCCGGCACCTGGTTGCGCCACAGTCGCCCGGAATCGGGGAAGCCGTGGAGCAGCACCACCGGGCGACCCTCGCCCGTCACCTCGTATTCGATCCCGACGCCGCCGACGTCAACGCGCATTCAGGCCATCTTGACCGTCATGCTGAGCTGACCGATCGTCTCGCCGGCATGGACGACGTGCAGACCGACCAGCCCGTTGATCGTCTTGGCCCACATCGCGGACAGCTTCAGGCCGCCGCTCATCGTGGCGGTCTTGCCGGACACCTTCGTCTTGGGTGCCGACATCGTCGCGATCACGATCCGATGACCGTTGACGATCGCGGTCAGCGTGGCCGCGCCGCCCTTGTGGGTGAGGACGTACGAGCGCACCCGGACGACCTTGCTTCCGTTCTTGTACTGCAGGCCGCCCTGGGCGTTCATCGTGCCGGCCATCGTCGGGACGCTGACCGTGCCGCCGACCATCGGCATCGTCATCGCGCCACTCGAGATCTTGGCCGGCCCGATCGGGGTCACGGTGATCCCGCGTGAGCGCAGAAAGGCGGCGATCTGCATCGACGCCCTCACCGTCGCGTGGCCGCCGATGACCTTCTCGCTCTTCGCCAGAGCCGGGGCAGCGATTACGGACAGGCACAAGCCGGTCGCGAGCACGCCTAGCGTGGTCCTCGCCATTCGAGACATTGCAAACTCCTGGGGACGGGTGACAGGGAATGTCGACTGCCGGGAGACCCCCCTTGAGCACTGCCCACAGTCACGCCAAGCCTACGCCGACAGCGGCAGTTGCGGGGACAATTTTCTGCGGTCGGGGCCGGAGCTCCGGGCAACCCCGGGATCAGGCAGTCTTCCGGGGGTGGGACCCTTCCAATACCGGTGGCGAGCGCCGGAGCACCTGATCAGCGTCGAGGACTATCGGCGCGCCGCGGCCAAGCGCGTGCCCAGGCTGGTATGGGACTACATCGAGGGCGGCGCCGACGATCTGGTCACCGTCCGTCGCAACCACACGTCGTTCTTGCGCTGGTCGCTGCGCGCGCGGATGATGGCCGGGCACCCCGAGCGCCGGCTTTCGACCACGGTCGCGGGCGTCGAGATCGATCTGCCGGTGCTGCTCGCGCCCACCGGGGCCCTCGGTCTGTCGCAGTGGCGCGGCGACCTAGCGGCGGCCCGCGCCGCAGAGGCCGCCGGCACCCGATTGGTGCTGAGCACCGCCTCGTCGTGGACGATCGAGGAGGTCGCGTCCGGCACGCACGCCGATCACTTTTTCCAGCTGTATCCGGGCGGCGACGAGACGGCGACGCTGATGCAGCGCGCGTGGCACACCGGCTACCGCGCGCTGTTCGTGACCGTCGACGTACCCGTAATCGGAAACCGCGAGGGCGAGCGACGCTACGGCTACGCCCGCACCGGGGATATGGGCCGGACGCTGGTGCTGACGCCGCGCGAGGCGCTCGACATCGCCCGGCACCCGCGGTGGCTTCTGGACCTCTACCGCCACGGCCGCGGCTCGATGCGAAACCTGCTCTCGGATGGGGGCATCGCGGCGACGTTCCAGTCGATCGAGATCCTCCACCGCGAGATCAATCGCGCCACGTTCGCCTGGGACGACCTTCAGTGGATCCGCGAGCACTGGCCGGGAACCGTGTACGTGAAGGGGCTGCTCGATCCCGAGGACGCGGTGCGCGCCGTCGCGCTCGGCTGCGATGGCGTCGTCGTCTCCAACCACGGCGGCCGTCAGCTCGACCACGCGCTGGCCGCGCTCGACGCGCTCGCGCCGATCGTCGCGGCGGTCGGGGACCGCGCCGAGGTGCTGCTCGACGGCGGTGTGCGTCGCGGCACCGACGTGGTCAAGGCGCTCGCGCTCGGAGCTCGCGCGGTCCTGATCGGGCGGCCGCAGATCTACGGGCTGATCGTCGGCCGCGAGCGCGGGGTCCTCGACGTGCTCGAGATCTTCCGCGTCGAGCTCGACCGGGCACTCACGTTGATGGGCGCGCAGAGCGTGCACCAGCTCGACCGCTCGTGGCTGATCGAGAACGATGGCGCGCCGCTGTGGGGCCGCTAGTCCAGGCTCTCGGACGCCGGCTCGAGCCGCAGCGGGCGATGCGCGTGGTCGGCGTGCGCGCTGGACCGGGTGCGCTGCACATCCCGGCGCGTGATCGCGAGGAACGCGACCAGGCAGAAGATCGCGGCCGCGAGCGCCAGCGCGACGCTTCCGTCCCCGAGTCCAAGTCCGCCCACGCTCTTCGGCTTGCCCAGCCAGTCGGCGAACGACGCGCCGAGTGGCCGGGTGGCGACGTACGCGAACCAGAAGCAGAAGACTGCGTTCCAGCGCAGTCGCCAGTAGCCAATCGCGGGAATTGCGATCACGGCCGCGAACAGCAGTCCCGAGGCCAGGTACCCGAGTCCGAACGTCGTCGCGGTCAGGTCTCCGACCGCGGTCCCCATCGCGAAGGTTGCGACGACCGCAGCCCAGTAGAACAGCTCACGGCGAGGCGTGTCCACGCTGTGGATCGAGAGCGTCTTCTCGGTCCGGTACCACCCGCCGAACACGGCTGCCAGCGCGATCGCGTAGAGCACGCTCGATGCGATGTAGGGGACGCCGAAGCCGACGTGGAGGACGTCGGCGGCCATCGTGCCGAACACGCCGACGCCGACCACGGCCAACCAGTACGTCCATGCGATGTACCGGCGCACGCGGAACTGCAGCGCCAGCGCGGCCACGAAGCCGATGAATCCGAGGACTACTGCGATCTTCGGATCCATCGCGTGGACCAGGTAATCGGACGTCGATTCCCCCATCGCGGTCGACAGGGCCTTGATCGCCCAGAAGTAAGCAGTGATCTCGGGCACCCTAAGCGCGCCGCGCACCGTCAGGCGTCCGATCAGCACGCGATCCATCACGGCCTACAAACGGTCGATGTGATCCAGAAGCGTCGCTGGTAAGGGAAGTCTCACCGCTGTAAGGCGCGCGTCAGCTCGCGGATCGCCGCCGGCATCCGCCGGTCGACACCGTCGTGGTTGCCGTCGAACAGCTCGAGGGAGTGGTCGACCCCGAGGCGCGTGAGTTCGCCCGAGAGCGCCAGCGCCCCGAGGTCCAGGAAGAACTCGTCCTGGCGGCCGGCGTGCGAAGCCAGGGCTCCGAACAGATCGGGCCGGAGCAGCGACAGCACGAGCGCCCCGTAGCCACCCGAGGACTTGCCGGACACGCCCCGGTGCTCGCGCGCCGCGAGCGTCGGATACCGCGCGTCGACGAACGGCACCACCTCGTCGCACACGTAGTCGAGGTAGCGCCCGGTGCTCGTCGAGTTCAGGAACTGGGACCCGCCCCGGGAGGTCCAGGCGTCGACGAACACGATCAGCGCCGGCGCCGACTCGCCCGCGGCGAACATCGAATCGAGGCGCTCGACGGTCGTCAGGCCGTCCGCGTCGGGAGCGAGCCACTCCTCGACCCGGCCGCCGAAGCCCTACAGCATGTAGACCGCCGGCAGCGGCGGGCCGTCCCCCGCGCCGACCTCGAACTCCGGCGGCCGGTAGACGTACAGCGGCCGGAGCGCCGGGTCGCCCAGCGGGTTGTCGGCCAGCGCCTCCGAGCGCACCACGCGCAGGTCGAGGGAGCCCGCCAGTGGCCGGTCCCACGACGTCGCCTTCCCATCGACTTCGTGCAAGCTCACGTCGGCTCACGCTAACACCGGTCACCGCCCGCGTCGCGCCCGCGCCTGGCGGACGGACGGGCGGCGGGCGGACGGACGGCGCGGCTGCTAACGGCTCCGCCGGTTGGGGACGATTACGAGCCCGACCGGGTTGGTGCCGACCGGCACCGGGATCTTGACCGGCGAGGAGCGCTCCTCGGTCAGGAGCCCGCCGGGGCCGATGCGCAGCGCGTGCAGCTGATTTCCCTGACCGGCTGGGATCTGGCGAACGGCGCGCATATCGAGCACGAAGATGACGCGGCCGGTCGGGTCGAGCTCGAAATTCCAGGGGTTCCCCGGGGCATCGAGCCCCAACGATTGGAGCGGCCGCGGGTCGGTCGGGTCGCGCGCGATGTCGAACACGGTCAGGTTGTCGCTCCCGGCGTTGCCCGAGTACATCCGCGTGCCCGCCGCGTTCACGTGCGTCCAGCAGGGCAGGAACGAGTTCGGGTTCGGGATCGCGCGGACGAACGTGAGCCGGGCGTCGTTGTTCCAGCGGTACACGATCGTCTCGTCGAGGTTGGCCACCTGCGCATACAGAATCGCCGTCCGCGGGTTCGACGCCAGTCCGGCCGGCCACACGTCTGGGACGCGGCGCTTGCCCGGGAAGACCGCCTTGGCCAGCCTCAGCGGCGAGTTCGGCCCCTCGGTCAGCGTGCCGCCTGGTCCGATCCGGAACGCCCTGAACACGCCCGTCTCCTCGCTCGAGATCAGGACCTTGCGATCGGGCGTGACGTACGCCTGCAGCGGCGAGGAGTCCGGCGCCACGTCGATCGATGAGATCGGGGAGCTAAGCGACCCGTCGGCCCGGACGTGGAAGCTCGTGTAGTTGGCCGGCACCGAGGTCAGGTCGCGCACGCCGTCCTGCGCCTTGTTGGCGACGATCAGCGTGCTGCCGGCGAGGCCCAGGCTCGTCGGCGCTTTTCCGTTCGACGGGAACGGCGAACCAACCACAGGCTCCAGGCCGCCGCCGGTGTGGATGTGGAAGACCGCGATCGTGTCCGAGCTCGAGTTGACCGCGAACAGCAGCGTGCGGCTCGGGTTGGTGATGACCTCCTGGTCGGCGTCGAGGACGCCGGAGTTGCTCAGATCGTGCGAGCCGCTGCCGCCGGTGCGGTAGCGGCGCACGCCCCGTCCGCTCAACACGCCGCCCTGATACCGGAACGCGAGGATCTCGTTCGAGTCCGGAGCCCGCGAGTTGGACTCGATGTAAACCGTGCCGCTCAGCGGGATCACGCGCCTGCCGCGGCGGGCCGCAGCGGTCGCCGGCACGGCTGTCACCGCGACTGCCGTGCAGGCGATTGCGATGGCAATGGTAGAACGGTTCACGCGAACATCATTTCCCAGACGCGAATCTCGCGTCACGCGATAGTGCGTTCCCGGCATCGATGGCGCGGGCCGCGAAGCCGGCCGCGTCACGCCGCCGGCTGCTGATCGATCCAAGCGAGGATCGCGCGCGAATGCGTGATCACGGTGCCGTCGGGGAGCTTCAGCGCCGGCAGCTTCGTGTCCCCGGTCGCGGCCTTCAGCTCGTCGCGCGATCCTTTGCGCAGGAACGGGATCGGGCTGCCGTGCGCGGCGATCACCTTCTCGTAGGCGATGCCCTTGGCGTGCATCGCCTCCTGCACACGGCGGCAGGGGTGGACCTTCGGACCACCCGCGTCGCCATGGCATACATACAGGGTTGGTACGGGGGCTTCGGTCGACATGAGGTTGCTACGCCTCGAGTTCGTCGATCCACGCTGACGGCGCCATCACGCCGTCGCCGCCCTCGGGCCGGTCTGAGCCGACCGCGATCAGCTCAAGACCGTTCCCGAGATGCTCGGAGTCGAGGTACTCTCGAGCGAAGCGGCCCTCGACCCCGGGCGCTCGCTCGCCCGCGGAGTCCTCGACGTCCCTGAGATTCTTGATCGTAAAGCGTGACATGGCCGGCATTGTGCTCCTGTAATCATCTAGGGGCATCCTGCATCGCATCTCCTCGGCGCCG
This sequence comes from uncultured Solirubrobacterales bacterium, assembly GCA_963836715.1. Taxonomy (GTDB): domain Bacteria; phylum Actinomycetota; class Thermoleophilia; order Solirubrobacterales; family Solirubrobacteraceae; genus Palsa-465. The sequence goes on along the minus strand of CAWIKH010000005.1, from coordinate 380,803 downwards.
GTCGAGGAGTCAGACCCGGTCAAACCAAGACAGGAGGAAGGGATGAAGATCGGCCGTTTGCTGCTGAGGCTCACCGTCGGCAGCCTGTTCATCGGGCACGGCACACAGAAGCTGTTCGGGTGGTTCGGCGGGCACGGGCTCGACGCCACCGCGAACATGTTCGACGGCATCGGGATGAGGCCGGGCAACCGCAACGCGGTCGCCGCGGGACTCGCGGAGGCCGGCGGCGGCGCGGGCATCGCGCTCGGGCTCGCGACGCCGCTGTCCGCCGCGACGCTGACCTCGGTGATGCTCACCGCGATCAACCGCGTCCACCTCAAGAACGGGCCGTGGGCCGCCAACGGTGGCTACGAGTACAACATCGTGTTGATCGCCGCGGTGCTGGCGCTCGTCGAGGTCGGTCCCGGCGAGCTGTCGCTCGACCACCTGCTCGGCAACGAGCGCACCGGGCCCGGCTGGACGCTCGTCGCGCTCGCGTTCGGCGCCGCGGGAGCCCTTGGCGCGCACCTGGCCGCCGAATCGTACCCGGCGCCGATCGAGGCGCCCGCCGAGGCGCCGGCGCCGGCCGACGCGTCGACCAACAGCGACCCGTCCGGGCACACCGAGACGCAACAGGCCGGCACGGCGTAGTAGCCCACCCCGCAAATGGTCGCGGTCGGGACCGATTCCGCGACGCTCGAGGCTCCGCCGAGCGGCGAAGCCCCACGCGTGCGGCTGATCTTCAGCGCGCTGCTGCTGGTGATGCTGCTGGCGGCGCTCGATCAGACGATCGTCTCGACCGCGCTGCCGACGATCGTCGGCGACCTCGGCGGGCTGTCCCACCTCTCGTGGGTGGTCACCGCATACCTGCTCGCCTCGACGGTATCGGGGCCGCTGTACGGGAAGCTCGGCGATCTCTACGGCCGCAAGACGCTGCTCCAGATCGCGATCGTGCTGTTCCTGATCGGCTCGGCGCTGTGCGGTCTGGCTCAGTCGATGACCGAGCTGATCGCGTTCCGCGCGCTCCAGGGGCTCGGCGGCGGCGGGCTGATGGTCACGACGATGGCGGTCGTCGGCGACATCATCTCGCCGCGCGACCGCGGCCGTTATCAGGGGTATTTCGGCGCGGTGTTCGGCCTGGCGACCGTGATCGGTCCGCTGCTCGGCGGCTTCCTCGTCGACAGCCTCTCATGGCGCTGGATCTTCTACGTCAACCTTCCGCTCGGAGCGGTCGCGTTCGTGGTCATTGGGGCGGTGCTCGGGGCCAACGCCGAGCACGTTCATCACAAGATCGATTATCTGGGCGCGGCCGTGCTCACGGCCGGCCTGTCGGCGATCGTGTTGTTCACGAGCCTCGGCGGCACCAGCTACGCCTGGAGCTCTCCCCTGATCCTGGTGCTGATCGCGCTCGGCGTCGTGATGGTGGTGCTGTTCCCGCTAGTCGAGGCGCGCGCCGCGGAGCCGCTCCTGCCGCTCGCGCTGTTCCGAAACCGGACGTTCGTGGTCACGAGCGCCGTTGGCTTCATCATCGGCCTCGCGCTGTTCGGTTCGGTCACGTACCTGCCGCTGTACCTCCAGGTCGTCAAGGGGCACAGCCCGACCGAATCGGGGCTGCTGCTGCTGCCGCTGATGGGAGGCCTGCTCGTGACCTCGATCCTCAGCGGCAACCTGATCTCGAGGTTCGGTCGATACCGGTTCTTCCCGATCGTCGGGACGGCGCTGATGGCCGTCGGTCTGTTCCTGCTCGCGCGGCTGACGGTCACTACGTCGCCGGTCACCGCGTCCCTGTTCATGCTGGTGATGGGCCTCGGGCTCGGCATGGTTATGCAGGTGCTTGTGCTCGCTGTCCAGAACGCCGTCGACTACAAGTACCTGGGCGTCGCCACATCCGGCTCGACGTTGTTCCGGCAGATCGGCGGCTCGATCGGGGTCTCGGCGTTCGGCGCGATCTTCTCCCATGACCTGGCCACGGAGCTTGCAAAGCGAATCCCGGTCGGCGCACACCTGCCCGCCGCCGCGAACCCGGCCGCCGTCAAGAACCTGCCGCCGGCCGTTCACGCGCCCTACGTCGACGCCTTCTCGGCGGCACTGCACCCGGTGTTCCTGACCGCGGCGGGGATCGCGGTCGTCGGCTTCGCGCTCACCTGGCTCCTGCGCGAACTGCCGTTGCGCCAGACCGCGCGCGCCGAGGGCGTCGGCGAGAGCTTTGCCACCCCGCATCACCACAGCTCCGAGCGCGAGATCGAGCGCATCCTCTCCTCGCTCATGCAGCGCGAGGAGCGCCGCCGTGTCTACGAGCGGCTGATCGATCGGTCCGGCATCGACATAACTCCGCCCGAGGGGTGGCTGCTGCGGCGAATCGCCGAGCGTTCCCCGACCAGCGAGCCGGCGCTCGCCGACCAGCTGCACGTGGCGGCCGAACGGCTGCACGGCCCGTTGGCCTCGCTCACCCGGCGCGCCTACGTCCGCGCCGACTCCGATCGGCAGATCGAACTGACCCCCGCCGGTCAGGCGGCCAGCGACGAGCTGCTCATGGCCGGCCGCGAGCAGCTCGTCGGCCTGCTCGACGGCTGGGAGCCCGAGCAGGACAAGGAGCTCCAGCCGGTCCTTCAGCGACTTGCCGGAGCGCTCGTCGTCGAGATGCCCGGGCGGTGAAGAACCGGGCTTGTCAGCCGATTGTCAGAGATGGCAGGCATCCTCGGCCAGCGGCCTTTGGGCCTGACCGCGGGTCCGCGCCGCTGACCCTGAGAATTTCCGCTCCCTATTGATCGGAGGCTGTCGACTGTGAGAAGGCTGGCGAGGTTCTGCTTCACGCACCGGAGGTTGGTGGTGCTCGGCTGGGTGGTGGCGCTGATCGGATTGACCGCGATCCACTCCGCGGTCGGGAGCGCGTACAGCGACAACTTCCGCCTGTCGGGAACGCAGAGCTTCGACGCCGTGAACTTGCTCGAGCGCAACGCGCCGAGGGCGTCGGGCGACACCGAGCAGGTCGTGATCGCGGTCGATCACGGCCGCGTAACCGATCCGGCGGTGCGCTCCCAGGTGCAGTCGATGCTCGCCACGCTGGCGCGCCAGCCGCACGTGTCGGAGATCTCCTCGCCCTACGGTCCTCGCGCCGGATCACAGATCTCGCCCTCGGGCCAGGTCGCGTTCGCCAACGCCACGTTCGACGTCCAGGCCAACAAGATCACCGCTGCCGCCGCCAAGAACTTCGTCAACGCGGCGCGCGCGGGGTCGGGCAACGGCGTCGACGTCGAGGTCGAGGGGCAGGTCGCGCAGGCGGCCAACCAGCAGGGTGCGGGCGGCCTCCCGTTCGGGATCGTCGCCGCCGGCATCGTGCTGTTCATTGTGTTCGGGTCGCTGCTGGCGATGGCAATGCCGCTCGTGACCGCGGGCCTGTCGCTCGGAACCGGTGTCGCCGCGATCGGACTCCTCTCTCACGTGATCCAGATGGCCTCGTTCACCGACGAGCTCGCGCTGCTGATCGGCTTCGGGGTCGGGGTCGACTACGCCCTGTTCATCGTCACGCGTTATCGACAGGGGCTGTTACGAGGTCTCAGCGGTGAGGAGGCGGTCGTGGAGGCGCTCGACACCTCGGGCCGCGCGGTGCTGTTCGCCGGGATGATCGTGTGCATCGCGATGCTCGGCATGTTCGCGCTCGGGGTGAGCTTCCTGTACGGGGTCGCGGTCGGCACCTCGATCGCGGTCGCGTTCACGGTCATCGCGGCGCTGACGCTGCTCCCGGCCCTGCTTGGGTTCTTCGGCACGCGCGTCCTGCGACGCCGCGAGCGCCGCGCGCTCCACGACGGGAAGCTTCGCACCAGCGACGAGTCTGCCGGGTGGGCGCGCTGGGCCGGCTTGATCCAGCGGCGCCCGGCGGTGTTCGCCGCGGTCGCCGCCGGCTTGCTGGTGCTGCTCGCGATCCCGTTCCTGTCGATGCGACTCGGGTCGGCCGACTCGGGCTCTGACCCGGCCGGCTCGACGACGCGCAAGGCGTACGACCTGCTCGCCAAGGGCTTCGGGCCCGGCTACAACGGGCCGCTCCAGCTCGTCGCGCAGGTGTCGGGTCCCGCGCAGGAGGCAGCGTTCGTCCGCGTCGAGCGGGCCGTGGCCTCGACTCCTGGTGTCGTCGGGTCCACGCGCGCGGAGTTCATCCCGAGCCGGGCCTCGGGCCTGCCCGGTGTCGCGCTCGCCGACGTCTATCCGAAGGGCTCGCCGCAGGACGCCTCGACGTCCAATCTGCTGCACACGGTCCGCAACCAGGTGGTCCCGGGTGCCGAGCGGGGAAGCGGCCTGCACGTGCTCGTCGGCGGACAGACCGCGATCTTCGACGACTTCGCCACCGTCCTGTCCCGCAAGCTGCCGCTGTTCCTCGCGATCGTGATCGGGCTCAGCTTCCTGCTGTTGATGACGGTGTTCCGGAGCGTGGTGATCCCGGCCGTCGCGGCGGCGATGAACCTGCTCTCGGCGGCCGCGGCGTTCGGCGTCGTAACCGCGGTGTTCCAGGACGGGATCGGCTCCTCGCTGCTCGGGATCGACAAGACCGGGCCGATCGAGGCGTTCGTGCCCGTGTTCATGTTCGCGATCCTGTTCGGCCTCTCGATGGACTACGAGGTGTTCCTGGTCACGCGGATCTACGAGGAGTGGCACCGGCGCCGGGACAACCGCGAGGCCGTCACGCACGGCCTCGCGGCCACCGGCCGGACGATCACCGCGGCCGCGGCGATCATGGTGCTCGTGTTCGGCGCGTTCATCCTCGGCGGCCAGCGGATCATCGACCTGTTCGGCGTCGGCCTCGCCAGCGCCGTGCTCATCGACGCCGTGATCGTCCGCTCCGCGCTCGTACCGGCGCTGATGCTGATCATCGGCGACGCCAACTGGTGGCTGCCGCACTGGCTCCGGGGGCGGCTCCCGCACCTGAGGGTCGAAGGCGCCACGGCCCGCGCCGCGGCGCAGCCCGCGCCGGCCTTGGCCGAGCCCTCGATCGGCTGACTAAAAAAAACTAAAGGTCGGTGCTCCGGGGCGCGTACCGGTGGTGGAGCATCAGCGCGTTCCCATCCGGGTCCGAGAACAGCGCCATGTGGCACACGCCGGTGTCGAGTGTGTCCCCGTGGAAGTTGACGCCGCGCTCCTCGAGCAACTTCCGCGTCGCGGCGACGTCGTCCACGTGCAGCGCGACGGCATTGCGGTTGGGCTCGTGCGGGAGCCCCATCTTCTCGGCGTTGTAGACGCTCAACGTCAGGTTGCCGGTCTCGTACTCCGAGAAGTGGCGTTCCTCGAGGTACACCGATCGTGGCAGGCCGAGCGTCGCGCCGTAGAACTGGGCGGCGGCGGCGATGTCGCGGGTCGGGAGGCCGACAAAATCGACGCCGCGGACGAATTCAGGGGTGGCGGTCATGGGTTCTCTCCTGGTCGCAGGCTGTGGCGGCCAGGCTATCCGGCGAGGGCCGGCGCTCGCCACCCTCGGTGGCAGCGAGCGGCGGCACCCGGGGTCCCGACCCCGGTCCTACTTCACGGCCCAGGTGATCGGTGAGGTTTCATACGCGTCCGTGCCGCCCTCCCGATATCTTGTCGCGATCGCGCAGCCAGCGAAACGCCGGCTGCTCGTCCGCGGGATCAGGTGTTCTTGGTGACGATGCCCTCGAGGATGAACGCGGCTCGCTTGGTCGAGTCGATCGCGTTCTCGAGACGCTCGAAGATGTCTTTCCAGCGGATCACGACCATCGGGTCGATGCCGGCCTCGAACAGCGAAGCGATCGCCTCCCGGGTGAGGCGGTCGCCCTCGTTCTCGAGCCGGTGCACCTCGACCATCTGCTCGGTGATGTCCTTGAACCCGCGGATCAGCGAAATCGCCTGCGCTATCTGGCGGGTGGCGTCCCGCAGCACTCCCGCCAGGCGCTGGGCCTGGGCCATCGGCGCCTCGATCTTGTACAGGCCGAGGTAGTCGGCGACCTCCTCGGTGTAGTCGACGATGTCGTCGAGCGCCGAGGCCAAGTGGAGGATGTCCTCGCGGTCGATCGGCGTGACGATGCTCTGGTTGAGCCGCTTGAACACGTCATGGGTGATCTGATCGCCGTCGTGCTCGCAGGCCAGGATGTCCCGTGCCAGACCCTGACTCTCCGGATAGCGCGCGAGCATCTCGTCCAGCAACTCGGCGGCGCGGACGACGTTGGCCCCGGCGCGCTCGAACAGGTCGAAGAACTCCCGATCGGTCCCGCGCAGGAGGTTTGCGATTGACGCCATTCCTACATCTCGACCAGCCGGCGTGATCGCTGCCATTGCACCCAGAGCACCAGCCTGCTCATCGCTACGTAGGATAGGCGTCGATGGAGACGCGAATGAGAAAATTCGTTGTTGTTCGCTCGAGCGGCGGGCTGACCTAGGCGATGGCCTACAACACCGGGGAAGCCAGAGAACAGCTCCTCGAGGACGTCGCTGCGGCGACCGATCAGCTGGCGCTCGCCCTGGCCAGCCTGGGAGAGGCCTACGAGGAGCTCGACGAGCAGACAGCCGACGAGCTGGAGGAGCAACTGTTCCGGCCGACGCAGTCGGCGTACGGCCGCCTGCGGCGGACTTATGCTGAGTTCGCCGCTCGCCATGGGCTTCCAGGTCGCGACTTCGAGCCGAGCTCGGGTGGGTTGCACTCGGCCGACCCGCGCGTGTACGTCGAGCGCGCGGTCGAGGCGATCGAGCAGGCCGACCAGGTTCTGGCTGAGCTCCAGGACTCGATGCGGCCGGTGGAGGTCGGCGATCGCGAGCTCAGAGCCGGTCTGTCGCAGGCGCGAGAGACGATCGGCGAGCTGCCGGCGCGCGCCCGCCGGCTGATGCGAACCCAGGGCCGGTAGCCGCCGCGCCTCGCGGCCGCGGACGCCGCACGAGGCCCCTGATCGCCGAGTAGCACGGGCTCGGTAGCGAGACGGCGACCCTCGGGTCGCCGTCTCCCCAGTTGCGGGGACTGTCCCAGAACGCCGACGATTCGTACGTATGCGGACGTGATGCGAACGTTTGTGTCGTTCATGCTTGAGCGTGGTGCCTCCCGGGTATGACGCACGCATGAATTCTCTAACGATCGCCCGAACCGACTCTGCTGAGCTTTTCACTCGCTGGCAGCAGCACGGAGACCGAAGCGCGCGCGACGAGCTCGTCACCCGCTTCCTTCCCCTTGCCCGCAAGCTGGCCCGACGCTATGCCGGGGCGAGGGAGCCGTTCGAGGACCTGCTTCAGGTCGCGAGCCTTGGCCTCGTCAAGGCCGTCGATCGTTTCGACGCGGAACGCGGAACTGCGTTCTCGTCATTCGCCGTGCCGACGATTCTCGGCGAGCTCAAGCGCTACTTCCGGGACCTGGGCTGGTCGGTCCACGTCCCGCGCGGTGCGCAGGAGATGGCGCTCAAGGTCGAAGAGGCCCAGCAGCAGCTGACCAGCAAGACCGGGCGGCCGCCGAGCGTGCCAGACTTGGCCCAGTATCTGGAGATGAGCATCGAGGACGTCCTCGATGCACTCGAGACCGCCGGCGCGCACCACTCCACTTCGCTCGATGCTCCGCGGGAGGACGCTGAGGGTGATACCGGGTCTCTGGCTGATGCTTTCGGGCAGGAGGACGAGCGCTTCGAGCTGGTCGATGCGAGCGTCACGATCTCCGCTTCGGCGCATCAGCTGAGCCCGCGCGAGCGTCACGTGCTTGCGTTGAGATTCGTGCAGGACATGACGCAGACACAGATCGCCGAGGAGATCAGCGTCTCGCAGATGCAGGTGTCGCGAATTCTGCGTCGAGCGCTCGCTCGCCTGCGCGAGATGACGGAGAGCGGCGACGGAGCGTCCGTCAGCTGACGGACGCTCCGTCAGCTGACGCCCTCCTCGATCAGACGGCGGGGGCCAACGGGGTTCATCAGCGGCGGGGGCCAACGGGGTTCGGATCTTCCGGCGGGCGCGTCCACGCTCGGCAATGGGCTCGCATCGTCGTCGAGCGCTGCGCGCGAACGTCGCGTTAGTCTTCGAAGGGCCTACCCGAGTCGAGTTGTAAGGATGCACGGGGCCTCAGCCCACGCGGCACTACTTGATCTGCATTTGCGTTCGAACCAACGTCGACAGCTCTTCGGCAATGATGCGGCGTGCCTGCGCCGGACCCTTGGGTTGGGCCTCGATCTTGTAGAGCGCGCGCACACGTGAATCCATGTCTGGAGATAGGTTTACCCCGCAGACACAGCTCAAGAGCGTTGGAACCGGAGGATCCTCTTCGGTGCACGATCGGCGGGTGAACCGGTCGTGATGACCGAGGACGCGCCGGCCGTTCGCCTCGAGCTCGACTCGCGGCCCGAGACGTTGACGCTCGTGCGAGGCGTGCTGGCGGGGGTGGCTGAGCTGATCGGGCTCGACCCCGAGCTGCTCGATGACCTCAAGACCGCTGTCAGCGAGGCATGCAACAACGTGGTCATGCACGCCTACGACGGCGAGGCCGGTCCTCTGAGCGTTCGGATGTACATCGAACCTGAGGCGATCGAGGTCGTCGTCGAAGATCAGGGCTCCGGCCTTCCCCCGCTCGCGCCGGCCGACGAGACGATCCGCGGCGTCGGGCTCTCGGTGATCCGCGCGCTCGCCGAGCAGGCCGAGTTTCGCGCCGTGCCCGAGGGCGGCACGGAGGTGAGGATGTCGTTTGCCGGGCAACGCGACGGGAAGCCGCTGTTCCACCTGCCGAGCCAGGCGGGGCCGGACGACCATGGCGGATCGTGGCTGTCCGGAGACGCGGTCGTATCGCTGTCCCCGATTAGCCTCCTCGCCGGTGTGCTCGGCCGCGTGGCGCGAGCACTCGCGGCCCGGGCGCGGTTCTCGCTCGACCGGTTCTCGGACGTCTATCTGGTCACCGACGCGATCGCGGCGCATGCCGGGAGGGCCGCGAAGGGCCCCAGGCTGTCGTTCGCGATCTCGACCGACGCCCAGCGGCTCGAGCTGACGATTGGGCCGTTCATCGACGGCAGCGGCGAGCAGCTTTCAGAGGAGGCGCCCGACTACAGCGCGGCGTCGGCGCTGGCCAAGCTCAGCGACGAGCTCGAGGTCCGCCGCGAGGACGGTGCCGAGGTCCTGTACGTCGTGATGGTCGACCGCCGGCGCCCCTCGCCGGGCTGACCCTCACTCCCCGCCCTGACCCTCACTCCCTCGCCAAAACCCTCACTCATCGCCCAGCAGCTCCTCGGGCGCGTCGACGAGCGTCAGCCTGTCGCCCACGCCGGTCAGGCTCAGCAGCCGCTGTACCTGCTGGGGACCCTTGACCATCGCCAGCTGCCGCCCCTGCTCCTCAGCTCGTTGATGGGCGCGGACCAGCACGCTCAGGCCGGTCGAGTCCATGAAGTCGAGCTCTCTCAGATCGATGATCAGCAGCTCAGAAGCCGACGCGGCGACCCGATCGAGCTCCTCCTGGAGGGCGGGGCTCGACGCCAGGTCGAGCTCTCCGCTTACAGCAATGACCGTGGCCCGTCCTTGGTTGCGGACCTCTACTCGGAAGTGACTCTGCACGGGGCGCGAGCCTACTGATCTTGACCCATGGATGCTGGGCTCGCGGCTGCGTTAGGCCGCCCCCATACCGGGTAGTCAGCGAGAGGACGGACGACCTTTCGGCGCACCAAAAGGAGGAGTGGAATGGTCGCACTAATCGCGCTGCTACTGATTCTCGCCATCTTTGGCGGGCTTGGCTTCGCTGCCCACATCCTGTGGATCGTTTTGATCATCGCGTTGGTCCTTTGGGTGATCGGGTTCCTGATCGGGGGTGTGGAGTCGGGCGTCGGCCGCCGAAGGTGGTATCGCTGGTGACTGAGGGGGCCGGCGGAGTTGCGGGCAGTTGCTCCGCCGGCTCCCATGCAGTTCCTGCACGCGCCGCCGCGGAGCGTCTCCGCGCCGGCCGCCTTGAGCCGCCGGGGCCTCCTCGGGGAGGAGCTACGGACGCGGCGGGTGCCTGTCGCCGGTCAGCTGGCGCAGCCGCTGTAGCGATCGGCGCAACAGCCGCGAGACCTGCATCTGAGAGACGCCGACACGTTCGGCGATCTCCGATTGGGTGAGGTCCTCTCCGAACCGGAGGAACAGAATCTCGCGTTCGCGCTGGGGTAGGTGCTTGGCCGCGGCGAAGATCGTCGTCTGATCGTCGATCAGCCCCAGTCGCTGATCCTCATCGCCGATCGCGTCGATGCGAGTCGCGTCCTCCTCGCCGGCGAGCGGGGCGTCGAGCGAGACCGTTCCGTAGGCCTCGGCCACCTGGAGGCCGTCGAGCACCTCCTCCTCGCTCAGCTCGAGGTACTGCGCGAGCTCGTCAACGCGTGGCGGACGGCCCGTCCGGGCGCTGATCGCCTGCTGCGCTTCGTTGATCCTGCGCGCTCGCTCCTGCGCCCCGCGGTCCACATGGATCGCCCAGCCGGTGTCCCGGAAGTAGCGCTTCAACTCCCCGACGATCGTCGGCACCGCAAAAGACGTGAAGGCAAAGCCTCGATCCGGATCGAACCGTTCGACGGCCTTCACCAAGCCTAAGCTGGCCACCTGGACCAGGTCGTCGTACGGCTCGCTTGATTTCGCGTAGCGCCGGGCCAGTTTTCGGGCCAGCGGGAGGAACCGCGCGATCAACTCGTCGCGCGCGTTACGGTCCTGCGTCCGGCACCAACGCTCGAAAAGCTCTTGTGAATCAGCTGCGGACACTGGCCCGCCAACCGGGGTCCCCGGCACGTCGAACGACCTTTCGCAGACTCCGTCCTTTTAGCACAGAACACCCGTCCCGTACGAGAACGCAGCCCTCTCGACCCACACGTTGCGATACTCACCGCGATGACGGCTTCCTACACCTCCCCGCTGGCCGAGTCGCTTGCGCCCGACGTCCTCGCGCGGTTTCTGCGATATGTGAGAATTGACACACAATCGCGCCGGGACCGCACGTCCTCGCCGAGCACGCCGGGCCAGCTGGAACTCGGGCGCGTACTCGTTGCAGAGCTCGAGGAGGCCGGCTTGGACGACGTCCACCTCGACGAGCACGGGTATGTGCGAGGAACGCTCGCGGGCAACGGCTCCGGCGGCGACGGCGACGTCATCGGCCTGATCGCGCACATGGACACCAGTCCCGACGCGCCCGGCCACGGCGTCGTGCCGATCGTCCACCGCTCGTACGACGGCGGCGTGATCGAGCTCCCGGGCGAGGGCACGGTGCTCGACCCGGCGGCGATGCCCGAGCTGGCGGACAAGATCGGACACGACATCGTCACGGGGAGCGGCGACACGCTGCTGGGCGCCGATGACAAGGCGGGCGTGGCCGAGATCATGGCCGGGGTCGCCCATCTGGCGGCGCATCCCGAATTGCCGCGGCCGACGCTGCGCGTGGCGTTCACGCCCGACGAGGAGATCGGAGAGGGCGCGACGCTGTTCGACGTCGAGCGCTTTGGTGCGCGTTACGCCTACACGCTCGACGGCTCCGAGGTCGGCGAGCTTCAGGACGAGACCTTTAGCGCCGTCGAGGCGATCCTGACCGTCTACGGCGTCGAGGTCCATCCCGGTCAGGCGACGGGCAAGCTCGTCAACGCGCTCCGGCTCGCCGCGCAGATCGTAGTGGCGCTTCCATCCGCCACGCTGACGCCGGAGACGACGGCCGACCGCGAGGGGTTCATCCACCCCTACGAGGTGACGGGAACCGCCGCGAAGGCTGAGGTGAGGTTCATCGTGCGCGACTTCGACGACGACCTGCTGAGGCGCCACGTCGCGCTGCTCGAGCGGACCGCCGACCAGGTGACGGCAGCCGAGCCGCGTGCCCGCCTCGAGCTGACCGTGCGCGACCAGTACCGCAACATGCGGCGCGTGCTGCGCGCCGTGCCGAACGTGACCGACGCCGCGGAAGCCGCGATCCTGGCTGAGGGGATCGAGCCGATCCGGAGGCCGATCCGTGGTGGAACGGACGGTTCTAGGCTCAGCGAGATGGGGCTCCCGACCCCGAACATCTTCACCGGAGGGCACGAGTACCACTCGGCGCGCGAGTGGGCCTCCGTGCAGGACATGGCGGCCGCCGCCGCGGTCGTGGTGCGCCTCGCGGAGGTGTGGTCGCGGGACGGCGATGGCTAGCTCCCCCGACTCGCTCGCCTCTCTCGACGGCTCGGTGATGCTTGCCTCGGAGGCGACGATCCCCGCGACCGATGAGGGCCTGATCCGCGGCGACGGCGTGTTCGAGGTGATCCGGCTCTACGACGGGCGACCGTTCGCTTTCGACCGGCATCTGGCCCGGCTCGAGCGCTCGGCGACGAACCTGCGGCTGCCGCTCGATCTCGAGGCGGTCAGGGCCGACGCATGGCGGCTGCTCGCGCGGGCCGGCGCCGACCCCGAGCACGAATTGCTGCGGATCATGGTCACCCGCGGAGGCCGGCGGCTGCTGTTGACCGAGCCGATGCCGGCGAACCCGGAGATCGTCCGGCTGGCATCGGTGACGTACTCCCCGACCAGGATCCTCGACGGCATCAAGTCGCTGTCGTACGGGGCGAACATGCTGGCCGGCCGGCTCGCGCGCGAGCGGGGATTCGACGAGGCGCTGCTCGTGACCCCGCACGGCCGCGTGCTCGAGGCGCCGACGAGTTCGATCTTCTGGACCAAGGACGGCGAGTTGCTGACCCCGCCCCTAGACGAGCACATCCTCGCCTCGATCACCCGGGCGATCGTGATCGAGGCCACCGGGGCCACCGAGCGCTCGTGCACGCTCGACGAGCTGCTCCGAGCGGATGAGGCGTTCCTGGCCTCCACCACGCGCGAGGCGCAAGCAATCTCCGCGATCGACGAGCGGACGTTCGATGCGCCCGGCCCGGTCACGGCGCGGACCGCCGAGGTCGTCGACGCGCTCGTCCGAAAGCAGCTCGAGGCCGAGACGCAGCAGCTGGGCGCCGACGGTCGATGAAGATCCTGACGGTGATCGGGAACCGCCCCCAGTTCATCAAGGCGGCGGCGGTCTCGCCACGGCTGCGCGAGCGCCACCAGGAGGTGCTGATCCACACCGGCCAGCACTTCGACGACGGGCTGTCGGCGGTGTTCTTCGCGGAGCTGGGGCTGCCGCAACCCGACCGGGACCTCGGGATCGCGCTCGGGTCGAACAGCTCCCAGACCGCGCGGATGCTGAGCGCGCTCGAGCCCGTGCTCGACGAGGAGGCGCCCGACGCCGTGCTTGTCTACGGCGACACGAACTCGACGCTCGCCGGCGCGCTCGCCGGCGCGCAGATCGGGGTCCCGGTTGCCCACGTCGAGGCCGGTATGCGCTCGTTCGACCGCTCGATGCCCGAGGAGCTCAACCGTGTGCTGACCGACCACGCCGCCGCGCTGCTGCTGTGCTCGTCCGAGGTCGCGGTCGAGAACCTGCGCCGCGAGAACGTGAGCGGGTCGGTTGAGATGGTCGGGGACGTGATGGTCGATGTCGCGCTTGCGACGCAGCCGCGCGCCCGCGAGCGGATCGATCTGATTACCGCGCGCGGGCTTACACCCGGCGAGTACGTGCTCGCCACCGCGCACCGGGCGGGCAACGTCGACGATCCCGAGCGCCTGGGCATGCTCGTGCGTCTGCTGCTGGAGCTCCCCCTGACGGTCGTGTTCGCGCTGCACCCACGTACTCGGGGTCGCTTGGTGGCGGCGAATCTGCTCGATGGACTCGAGCGCGTTGAGCACTTCGTGCTGACCCCGCCGCTGGGCTACATCGAGCTGACCGCGCTGCTGTGCAATGCACGCGCGGTCCTGACCGATTCCGGCGGACTCCAGAAGGAGGCCTATTTCGCGGGGGTTCCGTGCATCACGCTGCGCGCCGGCACCGAGTGGACCGAGACCGTCGAACACGGCTGGAACGTGCTGGTTGATCTCGACGCCGGTGCCGCGGTGGCCGCGCTGGAGCGCGATCGACCCGCTGACCGGCCGCCCCTATACGGCGACGGTCGCGCCGGAGAACGCGTCGTGTCCGCTCTTACGCTGCTGCGCAGATGAGGCGGCGGTCGCGGTGAACGAGGGCTCGCTCCGAATCGCCGTCGTCGGGCTCGGTTACTGGGGACCCAACCTGGCCCGCAACTTCGACGCGATCGCCGGTTGCGAGTTGGCGTGGTGCTGCGATCCCTCGCCGGAGGCACGCGAGCACGTGGCTACGCGCTTCCCGCTGGCGCGCGTCACCGGCGACCTCACCGAGGTGCTCGCGGACGAGAGCGTGGACGCGGTCGCGCTTGCAACCCCGGTTCCCACCCATGCCGACATCGCCGTGCGCGTGCTCGAGGCGGGCAAGCACTGCTTCGTCGAGAAGCCGCTCGCGCAGTCGGTCGTGGACGCCGAGCGGGTCCTCGCTGCCGCGGAGGCGGCGCAGCGGGTGCTGATGGTCGGTCACCTGCTCGAGTACCACCCGGGGGTGCAGAAGCTCAAGGAGCTGACGGAATCCGGCGAGCTGGGAGACCGGATCTATTACATTTACGGCAACCGGCTGAACCTGGGGAAGCTGCGCGCCGACGAGAACGCGCTGTGGAGCCTGGGCGCGCACGACTTGTCGGTCGTGCTCTACCTCGCTGACGAGGAGCCCTCACAGGTGGTGGCCCACGGGGAGTCCTACGTGCAGGAGCGAGTCGAGGACGTCGTGTTCTGCTTCATGCGGTTCCCGTCCGGCCTGTCGGCGCACCTGCACCTGTCCTGGCTCGATCCCCACAAGGAGCGCCGGTTCACCGTCGTCGGCTCGCGTAGGATGGCGACGTTCGACGACATGGCGCTCGAGGGGAAGCTGAGCATCTTCGACAAAGGGTTCGACCAGGTCTCGCGCGGCTATGGCGAGTACATCACCAGAACGGGCGGGATCGTCTCGCCCCAGATCCCGAACGTCGAGCCTCTGCGGGTCGAGTGCGAGCACTTCGTGGAGAGCGTGCGCCACGGGCGCCGGCCGCGCTCGGACGGCGCGAGCGGCCTGCGCGTCGTCCGTGTGTTGGAGGAGCTTCAGCGTTCGCTCGACGCGCGGCGCCCGCAGCGCGGCGGCACCGGGGCCTGAGAGCGGGCCCACACCGGGGTCAGGAGACCTCAACGACACCAGAGAGGAGCGGGGATGGAGACCTGGGACGTCAGCTCAATAGAGATCGAGGCTCACCATCCGCTGGTGCTGCGCTCCGACGCCGAGACCCGTGCGATCGCGATTCAGCTGCCCGCCGGTGAGCAGATGCAGTCTCACCAGGTTCACGAGCGCACGTACATGATCGTCGTCTTCGGCGAGGTGAACATCTCGCATGACGGAGGCTCGGTGTCGGGCGGCGCCGGGCTGCTCTCGCACTTCGAGCCCAACGAACGCCGCACGATCGAGGCGATCAGCGATGCCCGTCTGGTGCTCGTGCTCGCCCCGTGGCCGGGAGAGGGCCATCCGTCGCGAACGGGGTCGGGCAGCGGCTGAGGCGGCGTTCGGCCAGGGTGTCAGACAGCCGCTGAGGCCGCGTTCCCCGAGCCCGCCATCCCGGTGCCGGCCTCCGTCCAGATGACCTGGTCACGGCCGGGACCGACCCCGATCAACGCGACCGGCACGCCGACGACGTCCGAGATGAACTGCAGGTAGTCGCGAGCCGCCGGCGGGAGATCCGACTCGTCGCGGCAGTCGGTCAGGTCCTCGCTCCACCCGGGCATCTCGACGTACTCGCCGGTCACATGGTGGAGCATCGTCTGGTGGTAGGGGAAGTTGTCGAACTCCGCCCCCTCTGGGCCGCGGTAACGGGTGCACACGCACAGCCGCTCGAA
Source organism: uncultured Solirubrobacterales bacterium (assembly GCA_963836715.1). Lineage (GTDB taxonomy): Bacteria > Actinomycetota > Thermoleophilia > Solirubrobacterales > Solirubrobacteraceae > Palsa-465. The sequence goes on along the minus strand of CAWIKH010000005.1, from coordinate 365,095 downwards.
TCCCGACAGTACGTCGAGCTTCATCACCGCCAGCGCGGTCAGTGAGTTGATCTGGCTGGCGTAGCGCAGGGCGACCAGGTCGAGCCAGCCGACCCGCCGCGCGCGACCGGTCGTGGTCCCGTACTCGCCGCCGCGCTCGCGGATGTCGTCGGCGATGTCGCCGTCGAGCTCGGTCGGGAACGGCCCCGCCCCGACGCGAGTTCCGTACGCCTTGAGCACTCCCCACACCTCGTCGATGTCCTTGGGCCCGACGCCGGCGCCGACGCATGCCGCTCCCGCCACCGGATTCGAGGACGTGACGAACGGATACGTCCCGTGGTCGATGTCGAGCAGCGCGCCCTGCGCGCCCTCGAACACCACCGTCTGACCCGCGTCGAGCCGCTCGTGCACGAGCCGCACGGTGTCCGCGATGTAGTTCGCCAGACGGTGTCCGTAGGTCACGTACTCCTCGGTGATCGTCTGCAGATCGAGTCGCGGATCCTTCGCGAACGGGCGCAGCGACAGCCGCTTGGGCTCGAGCGCGGCGACGATCTTCTTCTTGAGGATCTTCTCGTCGAGCAGATCCTGGACGCGAATCCCCAGACGGGCCGCCTTGTCCGCATAGCACGGTCCGATGCCGCGCCTCGTGGTCCCGATCTGCAGCCTGCCGAGCTTCGCCTCGCCGGCGTGGTCGAGCATCATGTGGTAGGGCATGATCAGGTGGGCGTTGGCCGAGATCCGCAGCGATCGCGTGTCGATCCGGCGCCGGCGGAGCTCGTCGAGCTCGTCGGTCAGCACCCTCGGATCGATCACCACGCCGTTCCCGATCACGCACAGCGTGTCCTTGTGCAGGATGCCCGACGGGATCAGATGCAGCTTGAATGTCTGCCGGCCGCGGACGATCGTGTGGCCGGCGTTGTTCCCTCCCTGGAACCGCACGACCGCGTCGGCCTGCTGGGCGAGCAGGTCGGTGACCTTTCCCTTGCCTTCGTCGCCCCATTGGGCGCCAACCAATACGATTCCCGGCATCGGCGACGGAGTGTACGCACGGCATGGGCGTTAGCCGCGCGGGCGCCTCGGCGCTGCCGGGCAGCCGGACGCGCGATCCGCGGCGCCTCGATCCGGTTCGCTGCCGCTCACTGCCTCACCGCGGGCATTCCCGGCCCGAGGCCGACCCCCGGACCTCCCGCCCCGGCGCCGACCCCCGGACCTCCCGCCCCGGCGCCGACCCCCGGACCTCCCGCCCCGGCGCCACCGGCGCCCTCGCCGGCGCCGCCCCCCGCGGACCCCTCGCCGCCTGCGCGGGCGCTACGTTCTACGCATGGCAGACGAGCAGCACAGGACCGAGGAGCTCAAGGTCATCCAGACCGAGCGCGAGGCTGATGAGCGCGAGCGCGCCCAGTCGGCGCGCGACGATGACGAGGCGGCGCAGCACGAGCGTCGCGCCGACAAGGCCCGCTACCTCCGCGAGAAGCTCGAGGCGCGCGAACAGTCAGAGCGCCGGCTCGACGACTGACGGCGCCGGCACGGACACCGACCGCCGGCGCCTCCGACCGAGCGGCCCCGGTCCCACCTCACGCCGACCGCACCCCGGCCACGCGCCTTAGGGTCCGCGACTTATTCAGTCGCGGACCCTTACGCCGACCGCAGATCCATCCGCCGGTCGTGGCCGAGCAGGGGCAGCTCGTCGCACATCTGGGTCAGGCGCGAAACCGTCCGTTCGGTGATCTGCTCGCACAACGCCTCGCGGTCGAGGATGTTGGTGGTGATCACCATCGACCGCTGATCCTCGTAACGGGCGTTGACGATCGAGTAGAGCTCCTCGAGTACCCAGTCCGTGGTCCGCTCGGCCCCGACGTCGTCCACGTGCAGGAGATCTACCGCGGTCAGCCGGTTGAGCAGGTCGACGTGTGAGCGCTCGGCCCGGTGGGTGTCGCGGATCTCGTTCAGCAGGCGCGGCAGCGAGTAGATCGCCACCGAGCGACCCGTCTTCAGCGCCGCCTTCGAGACCAGCATCGCCAGCGTCGTCTTCCCGGTCCCCACGGGACCCATGAACCACAGGCCCCGGCCGGCGTCGAGCCGCTCGTCGATCGTGTCCGCGAACCGGCGTGTGGCCGCGACCACCGCGCGATCGATCTCGGTCACCGGATACCGCTCGAACGCCAGGTCGTGGTAGCGCCTGGGAATCACCGCCGACAGGCTCCGGGCCTTGCGCAACGCGATGATCTGCCGGCGACACTGGCAGTTGTAGGCGGTGTTGGTCGCCTCGTCGTAGACGAGCCCGCTGCCATCGCAGATATCGAACGGGCACCCGCTCACGCGCCCACCCTCCGCCCGCGGACGTCCCGCGCAACCGCGCCCGCCGCCTCCAGCCCCCGGACGTCCCGCGCAACCGCGCCCCCCGCCTCCAGCCCCCGGACGTCCCGCGCAACCGCGCCCCCCGCTGACCCGGCCTCCAGCCCGCGGGCGCGCCGCACCTGCTCGGCTCCCAGCCCAGTCACGCCGCGAACCGCTCGCCGGCGTAGTTCATGAACTTCGGGTACTCCTTCTGGAACGTCAGCACGACGTCGCCGACCGGACCGTTTCGGTGCTTGGCGATGATGATGTCCGCCTCCCCGGGCCGCTCGGAGTCCTTGTCGTAGTACTCCTCGCGGTAGATGAACATGACGAGGTCTGCATCCTGTTCGATCTGGCCCGAGTTATGAGACACGAGCCCATCCGCCAGCCACGAGGCCAGTCCAGGAACGGTTAGGTCGAACACCTCTTCCTCGCCTGCGTCCTCGATCGCAACGACCCGATCCCAGAAGACCTCGGATTCCGCCGCGAGCGTCAATGCAGGCGAGGCCAGCGCGGGCGCGTAGCTCGCGACCGTCGCTCGGGACGGGGCGAAGCTGAAGTGGGCGGAGCCGCCGTAGGCGGTCCCACGTGCCGTCGCCATCGCGCGGTGCGAGAGTCCGCGTTCAGCCATCTGCGCCCTGACTGCCTCCCAGATCTCGATCGGCAGCGTGTCGACATTCGTCGTCGCCCGTGGAAGGCGGTTGTAAAGCGCTCGGGCCTGTTGAGCTCTGGGGCCAAACGCCCCGATGACATCAAGGAATCGCCGCTCTACTTCCGCTCCTGACACGACGACGGACGAGACCTCTCCGGCGCCTGACTTCACCGAGTGCGTCCTCGCGACGATCCCGAGGCGCATCAACAGCGCCGAGACATCTCCCGCGAGCCCGGCGCTCGCGGTGGCGAAGTAGACGCGTCGAGCGAGCCTTCCACGCGACGTGGTGCCCGACCAGATACAGCCGTCGGTCGCCCACAGATGCCGTAGCAGGAGAGCGATCTGGTCGTTGCCGAGTCTGAACACGGCCTCCGGAATCCGCTTCTCGGCCGATCGCTGCCCGAAGATCCCAAGCTGCTTCAGCCACGCCCCCACGCCGGCCGGATGCCGTCGGTTGCCGTTGCCGGAGATCAGCAGCTGATGCCACGATCCCCTGCCCGCGTAGCGAGTGACGGTGGCACCGAACTCGCGTTGCGCCGCCTCGGTGACCGCGGAGGCGTTGTCCTCGGAGGCCGTGGTGTACCGCATGGGGGCGTGCCTCAGATAGCTGCCGTCGCCGATCAGCTGTCCGAGCAGGACGACGCGGTCATCGGGCCAGCGGTCGGGGGCCGTGGGCTCGGGCAGTCGGCGCGACACCGCAAGCCGGTCTCCGACCCCGAGCTCGGAGAGTCGCCTCCAACCCGACCCAACGAGTAGCCGGTGATCGGCGGTCGCCCGGATCTCGCGTCCCGAAGCCAGCCGCACCCGCTTGATGGGCCGTCGGCCGACGCTCCACACCAGGTCACTTCGCGCTCGGACGACGCGGTGGCGCTCGTCGAGCGCGAGCACTTCCGGCATCTTGCCAACCAGCTCCCTGACCGGGGTGCGGCTTCCGTCGGCGAGCAGTACGAGCGTGTCGCCCGTGACGCACTCACGCAGGTCGGACAGGATCGGCCGCTTCTCGCCACCGCGCTGCTCGACCGCGCGGCTCAGCTGGGACAGCGCGATCACGGGTACGTTCAGCTCACGTGCGAGCGACTTCAGTCCGCGGGAGATCTGCCCGACCTGCTCGACGCGGCTCTCGACCCGTCCCTCGTGGCGCATCAGCTGGAGGTAGTCGATGATGATCAGGCCGAGGCCTTCCTCGAGCTGGTGGTGCAGGCGGCGGGCCTTGGCTCGCACCTCGAGCACGCCGGTGTCGCTCGAGTCGTCGATCCACAGCGGCGCGCCCGAGAGCCGCTGGCAGGCATCGAGGATCTTCGGCCAGCGGTTCTCGGCCACACGGCCCTTGCGCAGCTCCTCGCCGCGGATCCGCGCCTGGGAGGCAACGAACCGCTGTGCGAGCTCGGACTCGGACATCTCGAGCGAGAACAGCGCGACGGGGCTCGGCCGGTGCGACGGGTGCCCGCTTCCGAGCACGGCGTTCTCGGCGATGTTCGCGACCAGCGCCGACTTGCCCATAGACGGACGGGCGGCGACCACGATCAGGTTGCCCGGCTGAAAGCCGCCGGTGAGCTCGTCAAGATCCTTGAAGCCCGAGGGCGTACCGGTCAGCGGCGTATGCGCGGTCGACAGCCGGTGGAGCTTGTCGGTCTCCTGGTCGAGGATCTCGGCGATCGGGCGGAATTTCTTCTGGCGATCGTCGTGCGCCACCTCGAGCACAGAGCGCTCGGCACGCTCGACCAGGTCGCGCGGCGGAGCCTCGCGCGAGAGCACGCTTGCCTGGATCTCGTACGACGTGGTCAGCAGCGCGCGCAACTGAGCGTTGTCGCGCACGATCTGGCCGTACTCGCGGGCATGGCCGGCGGCCGGCACCCAGCCGGCGAGCTCGTCGATCGCTGCCGGCCCGCCGATCTCCTCGAGCTTGCCGCGCTGGCGGAGCGTCTCCGCGACCGTCAAGTGGTCGATCTTCCGGTCGCTCTCGTACAGCTGCATCATCGCCGCGAACACCGCGCCGTGTTGCTCGCGGTAGAAGTGGTCGGGCCGGAGGTGCTGCTCGACCAGCAGCGCGTGCAGGTGCCGTTCGTCGAGCAGGACGGCGCCGAGAACCGACTTTTCCGCCTCGAGGTTGTGCGGCGGGACGGCGATCGTCTGGACGGCGCTCATGCTCGATCCGAGTCTAAGTTGGGGGCAGGCGGCCGCACACGAGCGTTCCCGCAACCAGCGAGAGTTCCGTGCGCGCGATCTTCAGAAGGCCGGCGACCGGCCCCGGCGGACGAGCGGCTAAGCCGGAACGACCATCGTCTTGACCGTCGCCATCACCTCGTCGGTGACCTCGACGACGACCATGTACGTCCCCGTGTGGCGAATCGGATCCTCGAGGTGGATCTTGCGCCGGTCGATCTTGATCCCGCGCGCATCTCGAATCGCGTCGGCGATGTCCTGTGTGGTCACCGAGCCGAACAGCCGGCCATCGTCGCCCGCCTGCTGGGGGATCGTGAGCACGGTCCGGCCCAGCGTCGCCGCGTTGTCGCGCGCTCGGTCCTCCGCCTCCTGCACGGCGCGGTCGGCTTCTTCTCGGCGGCGCTTCGCCACTTGGATCGAGGCGTTCGTCGCCGGTTCGGCAAGCTTGCGCGGAAGCAGGTAGTTGCGCAGGTAGCCGGCAGACACGTCGACCACCGCGCCCCGCTCGCCGAGCGTGTCCACGTCCTCGAGCAGGATCGCCTGGGGCATCGGCGCCTATCTCCTATCGTCGCGGTCACGGTCGCGATCGCGATCGCCTCGTCCGCCGATGCCACCCGCGCCTTCGGACACGTACGGCAGCAGCGCCAGCTCGCGAGCTCGCTTGACGGCGCGCGCCACCTGGCTCTGATGGCGGCGGCACGCGCCGGTGATCCGGCGTGAGCGGATCTTGCCGCGCTCGGAGATGAAGCGGCGCAGCATCGTGATGTTCTTGTAGTCGACCTGGTCGACCTTGTCGCGGCAGTACGGACACGGCTTGCGGCGGGAAGAGGTCTGGGCACCCTTCCTATCTCGCCGTCGGACCGGCCGTCTACGTTGCTTCGCCACTCTCGATCACCTGTTCGGTTTGCACTGTCAGCCTCTGTCGATTCCTAGAACGGGATGTCGTCGTCGGACACACCCGCACCCACGGGGGCGGCGTCGAAATCGCTGGTGTCGGCCGGGATGTCGCTGTCTGCGGCGCGGACGCCGCTGGAGTAGCCATTCCCGTTCCCGTTGCCAGCGTCGTCGCGGCCACCGAGGAACTGCACGGTATCAGCGATGATATCGACGGACTGGCGCTTCTGTCCCTCGACCTCGAACTCGCTCCACTCGAGCCGGCCGTCGATTGCCACCGGGCGTCCCTTCCTCAGGTACTGCCCGCAGCTCTCGGCCTGGCGGCCGAAAACGGTGACGCCGAAGTAGTTGGCCTTCTCCTCCCAGTCCCCGGCGCCGTTCCGGCGGCGCGTGTTGACTGCGAGCCTGAGCTTGCAGATCGCCAGCCCGTTCGGCGTGGTACGCGTATCCGGGTCCTTGGTCAGGTTCCCGGTCAATACGACTCGGTTGATGTTCATGCTCGAGCTCCTTTCCAGGGCGCGTTGAAAGCTTGTGAGCGAGTCTAAGCACGCCTCAGGCGGCAACCCCGGCGCTTCCCGGAAAATGGACGGACAAGTTGCGGACGCGCGGTCGATCGGTCTCAGACCGTCGCAATCCTGTTTGAAAAGGGGCTACGGGAAGGGACCACGCAGCTGGCGGGTCGCCGCGTGCGCCAGCCGAACACCGTGGCGCTAGGCGACGGATTCCGACTCGCCGCCAGAGGCCGGCGGAGCGGCCATCGCCACCACGGGTGGTGGCGAATCGGGCGCCGCGGGCGTCCCCGGGAGGTTCTTGATCACCCGGAAGCGCACGACGCCGTCGGTGATCCGGAGATCGTGGGAGAGCGTCTCGATCAGCGTCGGCGGCGCCTTGAACTGCAGCAGGTGGTAGTCGGCGTCCGGCTGGTGCTCGATCCGGTAGGCGAGCGGGCGTTGTCCCCAGTCGTCCTTGCGCTCAATCGAGCCGTCGACGTTGGTGATCGTCGACTCGACGTCGGCGAGGATCTTCTCGCGCTGCTCGTCGGGCGCGGCCGTGGAGAGCAGCAGCATCAGGTCGTAGAGGGGGGCTTGTGCTGGCATGGTTGCCGCGCCTGCTGGGAGGCGGCGGTCGACTATAGCGGCTGACCCGCCAGCGGCACCTCACAAGCGGCCCGGGTAGCTTTGAGACCGCCGTGCCCGCCAAGGACCTCCCGATCCTCGAGTTCCCCGACGGGGGCGCTTGGGAGCAGTGGCTCGACGCCAACCACGCGTTTTCGGGCGGCGTGCGGCTGAAGATCGCGAAGAAGGGCTCGGGCGGGACCACCGTCACCTATCCGGAGGCGCTCGAAGAGGCGATCAGGTACGGGTGGATCGATGGCCAGAAAGGCGCCCACGACGACGCGTTCTGGCTTCAGTGCTTCGGCCCGCGCGGACCGCGGAGCAAGTGGTCGCAGATCAACCGTCGCAAGGCGACCGAGCTGATCGAGCGGGGCAGGATGAGGCCGGCCGGGATCGCGCAGGTCGTCCGGGCCAAGCAGGACGGTCGCTGGGACGCGGCCTATGCCCCGCAGAGCACGGTGACGGTCCCCGAGGACTTCCGTGAGGCCCTCGACGCCAACCCCGCGGCCCGCGAGTTCTTCGCCACGCTCAAGAGCTCAGAGCGCTACAGCTTCCTCTATCGGATCTACGACGCTAAGCGCGCGGAGACGCGAGCGCGGAGGATCCGCCAGTACGTGGCGATGCTGGCCGATCGGCGCAGGTTCCACGGCTGATCGCGACCGGCTGAAGCGGAGGCTGCGGCGCCCGCTGGGCGGCACTCGCGCAGATGCCGGTGGGCTGTCGTCACGGGCCGGAAGCGCGCGGGGCCGCCGGGTGGGCGAGCAGCCGTAGCGCCGGCGCGCCGGGCCGCCGGGTGGGCGAGCAACCGTAGCGGCGGCTAACCCTGCCCCTTGTGCTGGATGTCCGCCAGCTGGTCGTCGATCCAATCGCCCGGATTGCGCGCGGTCACGACCGACCGCAGCCCCGCCAGCCGTCGCTCGCGCTCCTCGATGGACATCGCCAGCGCGGCGTGGATCGTGTCGGCCAGCTGCTGGATGTCGAACGGGTTGACCGACAGCGCGTACTCGCCGAGCTCCTCGTGCGCGCCGGTGTTCTCGGACAGGATCGACACGCCGGCGCGCTCGTTGACCATCGGCCCCTCCTTGGCGACGAGATTCATCCCATCGAACATCGCGTTGACCATCAGCACGTCGTAGTGCTTGTAGGCGGCGACGGCCTCCTCCAGGTCGTCGCGCAGCTTCAACTGGATCGGCATCCAGTCCGGCGAGCCGTGGCGATGGTTGACGACGGCGACCACGGCCTCGATCCGCTCCAGGTACTCGGCGTACTCGGGGACGTCCGTTCGCGACGGCATCAGCTGGGCGATGAACGTCACGCGCTCGCGAAACTCCGGGTGCTGCTCCAGGAACAGATCGAACGCGCTGAACCCACGCAGGACGTTCTTCGAGAGATCGGCCCGGTCGACGCGGAGGATCAGATGGTCACGGCGCCGGCGCAGCAGTTCGCCCTCGAACTCGCGAACCCGGTCGCGACCGGCGACGGCCTGGACGGAGCGAGCGTCGATCGGCAGCGGATAGGACCGGACCCACACCTCGCGATCGTCGACATGCACAACGCCGCCGTCGTGATCAACCTCGAGTCCGAGCAGGTCCTCGCAGCACTGCAGGAAGTTCCGCCGGTAGGACCGGGTGTGGAAGCCGATGATGTCGTTGGCCAGGATCCCCCGATAGATCTCCTCGCGCATCACGGTCGGGAGCACGCGCCAGGAGTCGGACTGGGTCCAGGGGATGTGCACGAAATGGGTCATGAACACGTCGGGGCGGACCCTGCGGATCAGTCCGGGGAGCGTGTAGAGGTGGTAGTCGTGGACCATCACGACCGGATGCTCGAGCCCTTCGATCTCATCCATCACGGCCCGCGCCAGGTCCTCGTTGACCGCGTTGTAGCCGAACTCGAACGCCTCGGTCTCGTTGCGTCGGATGTCGGGCGCGTTCGACAGGTCCCACAGGTAGTGCTGGATGAACCACAGCATCGGGTTGGCCGTGATGTTGTAGAAGCGGTCGTAGGCGTCGGGGGCTGAGGCGACCAGCTTCACCCGGTACTCGCCCCCGCCGGGCGCCTCCACCGTGAACGGCTTCCGGGCATTCCGCTCAGCGGCGGCCGCGTCCTCGTCGGTCATCGCCGACGCGATCCAGGTCACGTCGCGATGGGTCGCGAGGCCGATCAGGGCGGTCACCAGACCGCCGGTGCCGCGCCGGATCTCCCCGCCCGGCCCGAACGTGACCGGGCCCCGGTTGGAGACGAGCACCAGCGGTGGATCCGAGGCCACCGGTCACACCTCCAGTTGCTCGAACAGCTCAAGCCAGTCGCGCAGCAGCCGCGGCAGCAGGAACTGGCGGCGCACCGCCTCCTTGCCGGCGCGCCCGAGGCGCTTGCCGTGACCGCCCCGCTCGATCCCCGACCATCCCAATCTCGCGCTCATTTCGTTCGACGCTCTAGCCCTACGGACCGCGGGACCATATCGGGCGACGATCACGAGCACGCTCTCACGCGCCCAGCGCCCGCAGCCGGGCAACTCCGACATCCACCGCCCGGACCAACTCCGCGTGCAACCGCGCGTTCGAGGCGGAGATCGACGACATCTGGAACTCGTGACCGGTTCCGAGCAGCCGACAGCGGTCCAACGGCTCGCCCCAGCCATCGCTGACGACGCCGCCGGCCTCGGTCAGGCACAGCCAGGCAGCCGCCAGGTCATATGGGGAGTTGTTGAGCACCTGGCCTCCTCCTACCCGCTCGAACTCCTCCCGCATTCCCGGGACCTCGTCGATGATTCGCGATCCCACTTCGATCACGGCGTCGAACTGGCCGGTCACGATCCGGGTCATAGCGAACGCCTGTGACCCCAGCTCGAACGTCCCGCCCGGCACCGACGAAGCATCGATCAAGTCGCCCAGCACCTCGGCGACAGCACGCACCGGCCTCCCCCGGAACCCGTATCCCCAGAACATGCGGCTCACGTCGACCGTCGGAGAAAGCCGCACCGAGCGCGTCGAGTCGACCCCCGCCCCCCGGACCCCGACATACCAGTCCCCGGACTTGATCTCGACCACGCAGCCGATCTGCACGTCAGCCATCGTCGGCTCGCCGTCCCCGATCGGCGCGAGCGCCACCGCGACGCACGCCGACTCGAGCCCCGCCATCGCCGGCCGCGTCCCGTCGATCGGATCGACGATCAGAACGTCGACGGCGTCCGGGGGCGAAACTAATCCGCGATCCTCTGAATAGAACGCCGTCCGCGGGGCCCGCAAAGCCACGAACTCCTCGAGGAACGACTCCGCCAGCTCGTCGACCGCGAACGTGACATCACCCCCGGCGCCGCCGCCCGCCACTGCGCGCCCCGCGTGCGAGCCCAGCTCGGGAAGGACCACCTCGCGCAGGCCCCGGGCTAGGTCGAGGACGAGCCGGCGGTGATCTGAGGGATCGGGAGCCACCCGTTCAAGCTAACGCGCGCCCGCTGCCGGCGCGGTCCACGCTATGCGGGGATCTCGAGCGTGAACGTCGTCTCGCCCGGCCGTGACTGCACCGACAGCCGCCCCGTCATCCGTTCGGCGAGCTCGCTCGCGATCGCCAGCCCCAGCCCCGATCCCTGGGCGTCGTCGGCCGTGTAGAACGGTTCGAAGATCCGCGACAGCGCCTGCGGATCGATCCCGTCCCCGTCGTCGCGCACGGCGATGCGCACATACTCCGCGTCTCGCCGCGCGGTGACGGCGATCCGCGTTCCGGCCGGAGTGTGCGCGAGCGCGTTGTCCAGCAGGATGCGCACGATCTGCGCCACGCGGACCGGATCGCACTGCGCCTCGATCCCGCCGGGGCCGACCCGCAGTTCGAGGTGCGAATCGTGCTGCGCGAGCGACGGCTCGAATTCGCCCGACACCGACCGGGTCAGCTCGCCGAGGTCGACCTGCTCCGGCCGGAGCTCGAGCGACCCCGATTCGAGCCGCGACAGATCGAGCAGGTCCACCGACAGCTTGCGCAGCCGCTCGACCTGATCCTTCACCTGCTCCAGAAACCGCGCCCGGGTCTCCGGATCGAGATCCTCGTCCTCGAGCAGCTCGACGAAGCCCCCCAGGGAGAAGATCGGAGTTCGCAACTCGTGCGATGCCGTCGCGATGAACTTCTTGCGCGCCGACTCGAGCTGCGAGAGCTGGCGCTGCATCTGGTTGAACGCCACCGCGAGCTGCCCAATCTCGTCGCTCGAGTCGACCGGGATCGGCTCCGCGAAATTCCCCGCCGCGACCTGCTCGGCCGCGAGCTCGAGCCGCTTCACGCGCTGGGCCAGGGCTCGCGCCATCAGGTAGCTGCCGCCGAGCGCGAGCAGCAGCGCGATGCTTCCGGCGACGAGGATCTGGTCGCGGACCGTCGCCACCGTGCGGACGATCGCCGAGGCCGGCGCCGAGTACACGATCGCCGCCGCCACGCGACCATGGAACGAGACTGGATCGGCCGCCTCGGCAACCGTTCCGGCCCGCGTCTCCTCGGTGCCCGTGACCATCCGCGCCGACGCGACTGCCCGATTGGCGACGTCGAACGACAGAGCCGCGGTTGCTGACCGCCGGCTCGAGTCGGCGAGGTCGGACAGCACGGCCCCGGACGGGACGTGGTTGACGAGCAGCAACGTAACCCGATCGCCCGTGGCCAGCGCCGCGCCGTTGACCTGCGTTTGCACGACCGCCAGCGGCTCGTTGCTGCCGACGGTCCTGGCGATCGCGGCCGAATGGCGCTGGCCGTCGGCCATCAACTGGGACAGCTGATCGGAGGTCAGGCGCGTCTGGAGGCCCGGGGCGACGTACACGTACAGCACGGCCAGCGCCAGGAACGTGATCGCGGAGAACACGAGCGTCAGGCGATTGCGGAGCGACAGCGTCACGAGCCGGCGCGGTCGCGACCGCACAGCCCGATCGCCGACGAGCGCCGCCGCCCGTTCCCTGACCGTCCCGGTTTCGGTGGTCACGAGCGAGCTACTCCTCCGTGTCGCGGAACCGGTAGCCGACCCCACGCACGGTGAACAGGTACTCCGGCTCCTTGGGATCGTGCTCGAGCTTCTCGCGCAGGTGCCGGATGTGGACGTCGATCGTCCGTGGATCGCGGTAGGCGGAGTCTCCCCAGATGCGCGCGAGCAACATGTCCCGAGTGAATACCCGCCCCGGGGCCCGCGCCAGCGCCGACACGATCTCGAATTCGACGAAAGTCAACTGCGCTTCACCTCCCCGCACCCGAACCGACCGCTTGGAGAAGTCGATCCGCATCTCGCGCGTCTCGAGCGGGGCCTCGTCGGGGGCGGTCTCCGCGGGCCGGACCATCTCGGCCCGCCGCAACGCCGCCTTGATCCGGCTAGAGAACTCCCGCAGCGAGAACGGCTTGGTGATGTAGTCGTCGGCCCCCAGCTCGAGGCCCACCACCTTGTCGATCTCCTCGGACTTCGCCGTGAGGATGATGATCGGGACCGAGCTGCGGCTCCGCAGGCGCCGGCAGACCTCGAGCCCGTCGACCTTCGGGAGCATCAGGTCCAGGACAACGAGGTCGAACGCCTGCTCGTCGAACCGGTCGAGGGCCTGGCGCCCGTCGGTCGCCTGCACGACGTCGTAGCCCTCCTTGCGCAGCGGGTATGAGAGCAGCGTCTGAATCGACTGCTCATCGTCCACGAGCAGTATTCGCGCCGAGCGATCTGCCACTGAGTCCTTCCTGTTTGCAGCAAAAGAGTAGTAGCCGCGAGCGCTCTCCACGGGGAGGGGCGGTTACCCTCAGGGATCGGATGCTGGACCCGCGGATCTACAGGACCAGTCTGTTGGTGGTCGCTCTCGCGGTGATCGTGGTGGCGTTCTCGCTCGGCAACCAGGCAAGCCCGCTGACGGCAACGTTGACGCCCGATGCGTTCAACGGAACCGCCGCGTACACAACTATGGGGAACCTCGCGGCCCAATATCCCGACCGGAGGCCCGGCTCCGACGCCGACGGGAGCATCGCGACCTACGTCCAGCAGTCGTTCCAGGCGGACGGACTCCAGGTCCAGCGCACCGCGTTCAACGCGCAGACGGTCGACGGCCCGCGCGAGATCGAAACGGTCACCGGGACGCTCGCCGGTCTCACTCCCGGCGCGATCGTGATCGTCGCCCACCGCGACTCGACCCATATGGGCGCGGTCGCGGATCTATCCGGGACCGCGGTGCTGCTCGAGCTGGCGCGGGTGCTCTCCGCTCAGACCCAGCAGCGCTCGATCGTGCTCGCGTCGACGAGCGCCTCGATCGGCGCCGCCGGAGCGGCGCAGCTCGCCCGCAGCCTGCCGCACCCGGTCGACGCGGTGATCGTGCTCGGTGACATGGCGGGCACTGACGTCCGCACACCGATCGTCGTGCCGTGGTCGGACTCGACGCTTGTGGCGCCGGCGGTGCTGCGCAACACCGCCGCGCAGGCTGTCGAGCAGCAGACCGGGCTGGCGGTGGGCGACGAGAGTCTCGGCGGCCAGTTCCTGCACCTGGCCTTCCCGCTGGCAGCCTCCGAGCAGCGGCCGTTCGCGGCCAGCGGTGAGCCGGCCGTGCTCGTCTCGGCGTCCGGGTCCCGGGTGCCGGCCGCCGAGGAGAAGACCAGTCAGGGGCAGATCGGAGGATTCGGGCGCGCCGTCCTCCAGACCGTCAGCGCGCTCGAGACGGGGGGGACGACGGTGCCGGCGCCATCTTCGTACCTGCGCTGGCAGGGGAAGCTGATCCCCGAGTGGGCGGTCCGCCTGCTCGTGCTGGCGCTGATCGCTCCGGTGCTTGTCGCGACGGTCGACGGGCTCGCGCGGGCGCGCCGGCGCGGCCACCGGGTCGCGCACTGGACGCTGTGGGTGCTGTCCGCCTGCATTCCGTTCGCGCTCGCGGTGCTCGCGGTGGTCGCGATGCGACTGGTCGGGTTGATCAACATCGCGCCAGCGGGTCCGGTCGGGGGCGATGCGCTCACGCTCGGGGGCCGCGCGGTCGCGATCCTCATCGGCCTTGGACTCCTGATCGTGCTGTCGTCGGTCGGCGCGTGGTGGTTCGGGCGAAAGACGTGGTCGGGGAGCGCCGCTCCCGAACCGTCGGGCGGCCGGGTCCGGCGCCGGCAGACCGTCCCCGACGACGCCGCCTCCCCCGGTGCGGCATCGGCGTTGCTGCTCGTCCTGTGCGTGGTGACGCTGGTGATCTGGCTCGAGAATCCGTACGCGGCGGGGTTAATGGTCGTGGCCCTTCACGCGTGGATGTGGATCGTCGGCCCCGAGGAGCGCGTGCGCACGCCCTGGGCGGTCGCGTTGCTGCTCATCGGGCTGGTGCCGGGCGCGTTGGCCGCCCTGTACTACGCGATGCTGATGGGACTTGGACCCGCCGCTGCCGCCTGGAATGCGGTGCTGATGCTTGCGGGCGGCGATTTCAGCGTGATCGCCGCGCTCGAATGGAGCATCGTGCTCGGTTGCGTCGTCAGCCTGGCGCTGATGATCATCCGAATGGCCCGCCAGCCGCGTCCAGCGGAGGTGCCGGTCACCGTCCGCGGCCCGGTCAGCTATGCCGGTCCCGGGTCGCTCGACGCCACCAAGTCGACGATCCGGAGATGAGGTCGCGGGTGCTCAACGCGCCCGCGGTGGCGCCAGGCAGGATCGCCGGCTTCCCGCTCAGGCGGTTCATCCGCGACGTCTCCTCGGTCCTGATCATCTCCGGCCTGCTGCTCGTGCTCGACGCGGCGGTGACGCTCGTCTGGCAGGAGCCCGTGACCGCGGTGATCGGGTTGATCCAGCAGTCGAGCATCAACAAGCAGTACCTCGGCTTCGACACCGCGCCGCTGACCCCGGTCCAGAAGCACGTCCTGGTCGCGCTCCCGAGCCTCGACCAGCGGATCGCGTATCTCGCACGGCGCGAGCAGCACCAGGTCGGCACCGGCGACGCGATCGGCCGGATCACGATTCCGAAGATCGGCGCGAGCTATACCGTCATCCAGGGCACCGACACGGGCAGTCTCGAGAAGGGGCCCGGGCACTACCCTGCGACCGCCTTCCCCGGCCTCGGCCAGACCGTCGCGATCGCCGGCCACCGAACCACCTACCTGGCGCCGTTCCGCCATGTCGACGCGCTCAAGCCCGGCGACAAGATCATGCTGAAGATGCCCTACGGGTTGTTCGCCTACGTGGTCCAGTTCCACCGGATCGTGCTGCCGACCGCGCTGTGGGTCACCCGCAACGTGGGCTACGAGCGCCTCGTGCTGTCGGCGTGCAACCCGCTGTACAGCGCCGCCCAGCGGATCATCATCCTCGCGAAGCTGCAATCGGTGAAGCCGCTCGGTCCGGCCCGCCGGACGTGAAGGTTTTTTGGGGCCTCGCGGCAAGGAATCGAAAGCGCACGGGCGGGCAGCCGAGGCGAACTTTGGGGTCTGGACCCGATGCAGAGCCACCGGATACCCGTCGATCCCTCCAGTACAGTCCATTTGAAAGGATCGCGATGAACGCGGCGCAGCTGAAAGAACAAATCGACAGGGGCGAGTACCAG
Source organism: uncultured Solirubrobacterales bacterium (assembly GCA_963836715.1). Lineage (GTDB taxonomy): Bacteria > Actinomycetota > Thermoleophilia > Solirubrobacterales > Solirubrobacteraceae > Palsa-465. Next base: position 349,466 of record CAWIKH010000005.1, on the reverse strand, counting down.
GTAGACCCCGTGGCGGTCGCCGACGCGATGCTCCGCCGTCTGCGCGGCCTGACTCAGAACGAGTGCTCGTACCCCGAGAGCTCGCCGTCGGCGTCGACGAAGACCACGCCCGGTGTCCCCTCGACGACGAAGCCGACCCACGTGAGCTCGGCGCCGAGGCTGCGCGGCCCGCGGGGCTTTTCGAGCTTCTCCGCGCTCCGGGCCGGCACGCAGGCGCACAGCTCGTAATCCTCGCCGGCGGTTGCGGCGAACGATCGCGGGTCGACGCCGAGCTCGCGCGCGATCTCGGCAACGCCTTCGCCCAGCGGCAGCGAGGACAGCGACAGCTCGATCCGAACGCCGCTGCGGCGGGCGAGATGGCGGGCGTCGGTGGCGAGGCCGTCGGACAGGTCGATCATCGCGCGAGCCCCGTGCTCGGACAGCGCACGTCCGGCCTCGAGGCGCGGCACCGGTCGCGCGTATCGCTCGCGAAGCGCGTTGGCCACGCCGGCGTCGAGGGCCGCGCCGGCGCGTCCGTCGAGCACGGCGAGGCCCGCACCCGCGCCCCCGAGCGTGCCTGTGACCGCCACTCGGTCGCCCGGTCGCGCGCCGTCGCGCGCGACCAGCTCCCCCGGGTCCGCCGCCCAGCCGACCACCGTGAACGACACCGTCAGCGCGGGTGCGCGAGTGACGTCGCCGCCGGCGATCGTCATCCCGATTTGCGCCGCCAGGTCGCGGGCGCCACCGACAACCGCCAGGGCACGATCCGAGTCGAACCCGCTTGGCAGCCCCAGGGCCAGATAGGCCTCGCCGGGGCGGGCGCCCATCGCCGCAAGGTCGGATGCCGCCGCGGCCATTGCCCGGTGGCCGATCTCCTCGCCGGTCAGCTGGTCGCTGCGGAAGTGGACTCCATCGACCATCGCGTCGACCGAGGTCACGGCGTACCGGCCGGCCCGCACGACCGCGGCGTCGTCGCCGAGCGAGCGCACCACGCGCGGGCCGGCGCCCGCCAGCTCGCGCTCGAGCGCCTCGATCAGCTCAAGCTCACGCATGGCGACCTACGACGGCGAGCGAACGTCAGCGGTGCCGGTAGACGATGCGCGCTCGATCCAGGTCGTACGGCGACAGCTCGACCCGGACCCGGTCACCGGGCAGGATGCGAATCCGGAACCGGCGCATCTTCCCGGCCACGTGACCGAGCACGACGCGGTCCATGTTGTCGAGTTTGACGCGGAACATCGCGTTCGGCAGGGCCTCGACAACTTCGCCTTCGAGTTCGACTTTCTCTTCCTTGGGCATTCGTGAATCCTCTGAATTAGGCGCCCGCCCGCCCTGCGCGCGCCGGCGCGGCGGACCCCCGGGTTACCGTAAGAGTAGTGGGTATCCTTCGCCGCGGGCCGGCCCCGGTCGGCCGCAGTACGAAAGCGATTCCCCCTGGACTTACTCCAGCGACCCGACCACGTACTTCGCGCCGATCACCTCCGCCGCCGGCGAGATCTAGCTCAAGGGATTCTGGGAGTACGGCAAGGCCGACCTCGACGCATGGGCGAACGCCGCCGGGGTCTCCACCTCGACAACAACAGCCAGCCCGCCGAGACGAACCCGGCCGCTCTCGCGTCGGCTAGCCGAGGCTAGCCGTGCTTGCCGTGGCCGTGGTGGCCGCCGCCGCCACCGCCGCCACCACCACCGGGCGTTATGCCTCCGCCCGGGACCGTTGCGCCGCCGGTCTGGGGCGTGGTCGTGGTCGCGGTCGGGGTCGGGGTCGGGGTTTGCGGCTGCGGGTAGACCGTCGTGTTCGTGTACGCACCCGGTCCGGTCTGTCCGGGCTGGGTCGCGGGCGGCGGCGGCTCGTTGGACGACGAATGCGGGCCGGTGAACGCCGTCCCGACGAACGGGTCGGTCGGCTGCGGGAAGTCGCCGCAGTACCCGGCGGAGGCACGCTCCATGAAGTCGTGCCAGATCGGCGCAGCCAGCGTTCCGCCGAAGCCTTCCGACCCCATCGGGATGTTGCCCTGAGGGTAACCGACCCACACCGCAGTCGAGATCTTCGGCGTGTAGCCAACGAACCAGGCGTTGTCCTGGTTCTCCGCGGTGCCGGTCTTGCCGGCAGCCGGGCAGCCGTAGTTCGCGGCGGTGCCGGTTCCGCTCTGGATCACGGTCTTCAGAACCTGGGTGCCTTCGTACGCCTCGCCGTCGCTGAACACGCGGGTGTGCGGCGGATTGCCGAGGTCGAGGACCTTGCCGTTCGGGAACACGACCTTGCTGATGACGGTGGTCGGGACGTGGGTGCCGCCGTTGGCCAGCGTCGCGTAGGCATCGGCCATCTCGAGCATCGTGCAGCAGTCCTTGAGGCCGCCGATCACCTCGGACGGAAAGCCGTTGAGCGGGGAGGTGATGCCCATCGCGTGGGCGGTCGCGTCGAGCTTGCCGTATCCGAGATCCTCCGCGAGCTGGGCGAACACGGTGTTGTCGGACACGGTCGTCGCCTTCGTGATGTCGATCACGCCCTGGTAGGTCTCCTCGGCGGTGTGCACCGACCAGGTCGGATCCAGCGGATTCCACCCGGCCGGCAGGAACTTCGACGTGTAGTAGGTCGAGTTGGGGCTGCCGTCGTAGTCGTGGATCAGCGTCATCAGCGCGAACGCCTTGAACGCCGATCCGGTCTGCCGCTCCGCCTGGACCGGGAAGTCGAAGTTGGTCTGCTGATAGGTGGCCGATGAGGCGATCGCGAGCACGTTGCCGTTGGCCGGGTTGACCGCGGCGAGCGCGGCCGCGGGCTGCGCGTCCAGGTTCGGACCGCCCTCGTGGTCGATGACCGCGGTCAGCGCCTCCTGCTCGAGGCGAGGGTCGATCGTCGTATACACCTTGAGCCCGCCGTTCTCGGCCTCGTTCGCGCCGACCTTCTTGATCAGCTGCTGCTCGACGTAGTCGAAGATGTAAGGCTGGCTGTGCTGGATGTAATGGTCGTTGGGGTGGATCTGGAGCGGCTGCTTCTCGACCGCGGTCGCGAGCCCCTGGCTGATGTAGTGCGAGGTCACCATCGCCTGAAGCACGGTGTTGCGGCGAGCCTTGGCGAGCTGCGGGCTGACGAGCGGGTCGTACTGCGTCGGCGACTGTGGCAGCCCGGCCAGCAGCGACATCTGAGCCAGGTTCAGCTTCGACACGGGCCGGTTGAAGAACATCAGCGCGGCAGCGCCTACGCCCACCGCCTCCTCGCCGTTCGAGGTGCCGTAGGGGACCGCGTTCAGGTACGAGTCGAGGATCCACGCCTTGGAGTGCTTGGACTCGAGCTGCTCGGCCAGCTTGGCCTGCACGATCTTGTATTTGAGGTCGCGACGCTGGCGGTAGCTCTCGGGGATCCACATGTTGTTGACTAGCTGCATCGTCAGCGTCGACGCGCCCTGCAGCGCGCTGCCGTCGCCGAGTAGGTCCTTGACTCCGGCCCGCACGATGCCCTGGTAGTCGAGCGCCCCGTGCTGGTAGAAGCGCCGGTCCTCGATCGCCACCGTCGCCTGGCGGAGCCGCGTGGGGATCTGGTTCGTAGCGGCGTATTCGTACACCGTGTTGGTGTGGATATAGCCGAGCGGCGTTCCGTCGGACGCGAAGATCTCGGTCGGAGGATTTGCGTGCCTCGGGCTCAGCTGGCTCAGGTTCGGGGCCGAGTCCGCGGTCGCGACCACCCACCCGACCGCCAGCAGCGATGCGATCGCGACGGCCGCGACGCTCAGCACCGCGATCATCAAGACCACACGCCCGATGGGGTGTCCGTGGTTGTGGCTGCGGCGGCGCTGTCGCTCGCGTCGTCTCATCGTGGAAGAGCTCCCGGGCGGGGGCCGTCGGTGTGCATGCAGGCGCCTCGGCTCCGGGAAGCGGAGAATCAGTTTAGCTCCCGGGTCTTTTCGGCCTCCCGGTCGAGCCTCCTTCATGTTGCGACGCCGTTGACCGCACCCGCCGCGATTCTGCTAGACGCGCTCGGCACGCTCGTGGCGCTCGAGCCGCCCGCTCCGCTGCTCCGCGCGGAGCTCGCGGGGCGGTTTGGGCTGGAGGTGTCAGAGCGCCAGGCCGAGCGGGCGATCGCGGCCGAGATCGCCTACTACCGGGCCCATCTCGACGAGGGCCGCGACCCGGCAGGCCTCGAGGCGCTCCGGCGAGCGTGTGCCGGCGTCCTGCGTGCCGAGCTGCCGGCGGCGGACCTCGAGCTCGATCCGCTGGTCGACGCGCTGCTCGCATCACTCCGGTTCACCGCGTTCGCCGATGTCCGGCCCGCGCTCGTGGCGGCTCGTTCGCGCGGGCAGCGGCTCGTTGTGGTGAGCAACTGGGACGTGTCGCTGCACGGCGTGTTGCGGGCGCTTGAGCTCGAGCCCCTGCTCGACGGGATCCTCACCTCGGCGGGGGCGGGCGCGCGCAAGCCGGCGCCGGCGATCTTCGAGCAGGCGCTGGCCCTCGCCGGCGCGGCTCCCGAGGACGCGATCCACGTCGGCGACAGCCTCGACGAGGACGTCGCCGGCGCTCGCGACGCCGGAATCGAGCCCGTGCTCGTTCGCCGCGACGGGGGACCGGAGGTACCCGGGGTGCGGACGATCTCGAGTCTCGGCGAATTGGCCGAGGTCGGACTCCGTGGCGCCCCCTAACCTGATGGGAGCATGTCAAGCGTTCCGCCGCCGCAGATGACCTCCCCGCAGGCGGGGCCGCCGGCCCCGTCGGCGCCGGGGCGGGGCGACGATCGCTCCGACGAACCGCCCTGGCCCGTCTGGACGGCGCCGGCGGCGGTCCTCGTCGGGCTCGTGGTGGGCATTCTCGGGAGCGTCACCGTCGCCGGCATCGGGGCGGCCGCCGGCTCGACCCACACGACTCCCGCCGTGAGCCTGATCGGCGACGTCGTGTTCGACCTCGGCTTTGTGGTCACCGCGCTGTACTTCGCTTCGACCGCCGGACGCCGGCCACGGCCGGCGGACTTCGGCTACCGGCGGATCTCGGTGTGGCTCGGCCTCGGCGCGTTCTTCGCGGCCGGCGCGGGCTATCTGCTCGTGACCGCGGTCTACCAGTCGATCGTGAAGCTGCACGGCAGCGACAAGCTGCCGACGGACCTGGGGATCAGCACGAGCACGGCTGCCCTGGTCGGGGCGGCGATCTTCGTGTGCGTGATCGCGCCGATCTGCGAGGAGTTCTTCTTCCGCGGATTCATCTTCGGCGCTCTTCGCCAGTGGCACATCAACGTTCGCGGACACCAGATCGGAACCTGGGTGGCGGCGATCGAGACCGGGATCCTGTTCGGCCTCGCTCACAGCGGCTCCGCGGCCGCGCAGTACCTGATTCCGCTCGCCTTCCTCGGATTCGTGCTCTGCATCGTGCGCTGGAAGACGCGCTCGCTGTACCCGTGCATGGCGCTGCATTCGGTCAACAACTCGATCGCGCTCGGCTACAACGAGCTGCACTGGACCGGTGGCGAGATCCTCGGCCTGGTGGCGGGCTCGATCGCGGTTATCGCGGTCGTGACCCTGCCGCTCTCGAGCCGCTCGCTGGCGCGGGCCTCCTGAGCGCGCGCCCCGCGCCGGCCTCACCCGATCGGCGCCGGCCTGACCGGAGCCCCCCTCCGACTGTGCGGACGATTCCCGCGGGCCACCCCTGCAAAGCCAGATTTCATGCACGATCTGCCATTCGGCGCGCCGCGAGGTGACCGTGGCATATGGTGCAGGTAGGGCATGCACGAGATGCCACAGTCGGCGGATCCGGGCCTGATTGGGAGGTTGTGGAGGTCGCGCTCGCGTCGGCGATCCTGCGCCACCGTGCTCACCCAGGTGCCCGCCTTTCGGCCGCCGACGCGCCCACGCTCATCGCCCGCGGTCCAACGCAACCACCGCCGCGTCACCCCGCGATCCAACGCACCGCCCCCGCGACCCAACGCAATCACCCCCCCAACCACCTCCCCCGATGCAACGCAGATTGCGTGAGTCGCTTCACATGATTTACTACGCAACATGTTGGGGGTACTTGCTGGCCGGGTCACCGCGACCGCCGCGATCGTCGCCGCGATTGTCGCCGTTTCTGCCGCGCCCGCCGCGGCCGCCGGCACCCCGGCGTCGACGAGCCCGGTCTTCGCCAAGCTGACCCTGACCGTTCCCGATGCGTTCCTGGTCAGCCACAAGCTCGTTACGGTGCCCGGGCGGACCGTGCACATCCACGGGGCGGTGCAGCCGTACGTGCCTGGGCAGTGGGTGCTGGTGACGGCGTCCGTCGACGGCAAGCAGTTCAAGACAGACCATCTGCGCATCAAGCCCGCGCCGGGCGGACGCACGGGTAAATTCACCGAATCTCTCTCGAGCCCTCGGGCCGGGCAGTTGACCGTGCAGGTCGGGCACACCCGCAACGCGGCGCTCGGCGGCCTGTTCGCCCGGCGCAGCTTCGACGCGCTCGACGAGAACGCATCGTTCGGCTCGAGCGGCCTGTTCGTGCAGTTGATCCAGCAACGGCTCGCCGCGCTGCACTTCTACATCCCGCAGACCGGCGTGTACGACTCAGGGACCGGGTGGGCGCTCGACGCGTACCACCGGCTCCTGCACCGAGGCACCTACCAGACGCTCGACGGTCGCACGGTCAGCTACCTGCTCGACGGATTCGGCAAGTTCCCGATCCGCTTCCCGCAGAACGGCAGGCACGCCGAGGGCAGCCTGTCGCTGCAGCTGCTCGCCTTGGCCGACGGCTCGCAGGTGGTCGCGATCTATCCGATCAGCTCGGGCAAGCCGTCGACGCCGACGATTCTCGGCAACTTCCGCGTCTACTCGAAGGTGCCGGGCTACCTGCCCGACGGGATGTACTTCTCGAACTTCTTCATCAGTGGCTACGCCATCCACGGCTACAACCCGGCGCCCGACTATCCCGCGAGCCACGGGTGCATGCGCGTACCGATCCAGGACGCGATCTCGATCTACAACTGGCTCGCGACCGGCAACTGGGTGGACACGTACTACTAAGGGGCCCCCGCGAGGGAAGCCAGTCTGAGAGCGCGGGTGATCACGCTGGTGGTATCGATCGCCGGCACACCTAGCATGAGCGTTCGCCGATGAGACTCGACGCGCGAACGATGAGTGCCCGCGAGCGCCTGCTCGCCGAGCTCCGCGACCACGCGCTCGTGATCGGCGAAGTCGTGCTCACCAGCGGCCGGACCGCCAAGTATCTGGTGGACGCCAAGCGCGCGATCCTCCGGCCCGCCGGCTTCCACGCGCTGTCCGAGCTCGTCGCCGAGCAGGCGCGGGCCTGGGACGCGACCGCGGTCGGTGGGATGACGATGGGCGCGGATCCGATCGCCTGCGCGGCGCTCGCCGGCGGGGCCGACGTCAAGGCCTTCTTCGTGCGCAAGGAGGTCAAGGCCCACGGGCTATCCCGCCGGATCGAGGGCCCGACGCTCGACGCCGACGAGCGCTGCATGCTGGTCGAGGACGTCGTCACCACCGGCGGATCAACGCTCCGCGCGCTCGAGGCGCTGCGCGAGGAGGGTCACGAGGTCTGCGGCGTGCTCGCCATCTGCGACCGCCTAGCGGGCGGCTCCAAGGCCATCGAGCAGGCCGCCGGCGCTCCGTTCGTGGCGCTGACGACGATCGACGAGGTCTACCCGGGCCGCCCTGACCGCTGAGCTGCGGCCGCTCGTCTGGTCCACGGTCCCAGCTTGATCGCGGGCCGGAAAGGCGGGCACCTGGAGGCGGGTGCGGCGTCGACCGAGATCCGTCGGCAGCCCCGGCATGCGTGACACGACAACTGGCGCCCGCCGGCCGGACTGTGTCGCATGATGCATGCCCCACATGTGTGACACGGCACGGTCGGACCCGGCCGCGTCCATTGTCGCGCTATGCACGTCCTGAATGGGTCTAGGGCGTCGCCCAAGGTGCCGTCCCCGGCCAGGGCGCCGTCCCCGGCCAGGGTGCCGTCCCCGGCCAGGGTGCCGTCCCCGGCCAGGGTGCCGTCCCCGGCCAGGGTGCCGTCCCCGGCCAGGGTGCCGTCCCCGGCCAGGGTGCCGTCCCCGGCCAGGGTGCCGTCCCCGGCCAGGGTGCCGTCCCCGGCCAGGGTGCCGTCCCCGGCCAGGGTGCCGTCCCCGGCCAGGGTGCCGTCCCCGGCCAGGGTGCCGTCCCCGGCCTCCTCCAGGTGCCCCGTTCGTGACGCGGACGCGCTCGGCCCGCCTCGCCAGAACACATACGTGGCTAGTGCGGGAGCGACGCGCAGCCGGGCAGTCGCTGATGCAGCGCCTGCACCAGCCACCCGCCCTGAGCCAGCGGTGTGAACAGCACGATCGGACGGTGTCCGGCGACCGCCGGCCCGTACTTGTAGCCGACGGTGGCGACGTTCACGTGCAAGTTCCAGGCGAGGACCGTCTGGTACTCGAGGCGGGTCAGCGGCTCGCCGCACGGTTTGAACCGGGACGCGCCGCCGAGCCGCGAGATCACGCCGGTCAGCTGGTTGATCTGGGCCGTGCGCGTGCGCTGGCCGACGATGTCGTGATGCTCGCTGCGCCCTCGCGACAACGCCGGCGGCACCAGCGCGATCACGATCACCGCCACGAGCGCGACGCCGGCCCAGCCCGCCATCCGCGAGATCCGCGGCGGGTCGACCAGCAGGCTGCCGACGCCCACGCCGGCGATCGCGATCAGCACCGCGGCCGGCTCGAACATGTACCGCCCGAGCCCGGGCCAGCCGTGCAGCGAGAACGCGATCTCGACGATCACCCACGCGCACACCCCCGCCGCCAGCGCGAGCGTCACGCGATCCCGGCGCACCACCGCGATCGCCACCGCCACCAGCGCGGTCAGCTCGATCACCGCCGGGTTGAGGTCGAGAAAGCGGCCGATCGTGCCGAACACCCGGTCGCTGCGGAGCCGGCGACCTGATCCGAGCGCGTTCGACGCGGCCACGAACGGGCTGCGCGAGGTCAGCGCCGGGATCCCGAACCACATCACGACCAGCAGCACGATCCCGCTCGCGATCAGCCATCGCATGGACGGCACGCGAAGCCACGCCCAGATCGAGTAGAGGCCGAGGAACAGCCACACCTCGGGGCGGCCGAGCGACGCCAGTGCACCAAGCGCCCACGCCCAGCGGTAGCGCCCGCACAGATGGCAGTCGATCGCGGCCAGGCACAGCGCCACGATCATCGGGTCCGACTGGGCGCTCAGCATGTAGTGCCAGTAGGAGCTGATCCCGAAATATCCGAGCCCCGCGAACCCCGCCGCGGCGTACGCGGCGTAGCGGCGATCGGAGTCGCGCGCGGTCAGCCGGTAGGCGATCCGCCCGGCGAACACGGCGCCGGCGAGCGACACCGCCAGCGAGGTGACCATCCACAGCCACAGCTGGTAGTGCCCGAACAGCCCATACGGCGCCGTGAACAGGTACGGCAGAGGCTTCCATGAGGGTGCGGCGTTGGTGTTGAGGTTGCCCGCGACCGTCTGGCGCCCCCAGACCAGCCATCCGTACGGATCGAATCCCGGCCGTGTCCGCGCCCACAGCAGGATCAGCAGCGAGACGACGAGCAGCCCCGCTGCGGTTCCGAGCACGATCAGGAGCGACGTCCGCTGGACGTGTAGCCCGTCGCGTCCACCCGGTCCGGCCGCGGCCGGCGCCGGACTCAGCCGTTGCTCGGTCGTGGCCACGTTGACTACCGGCGGATCAGCGCGCCGCTGCTGGTGTAGGTGGCGTGGAGCCCCGCGCAGCGAGCGACCTGGAACGACCGCGTGTGCCGCGGCTCGACGTTCCACCCGCCCTGGGACAGCGGCTTGAACAGCACCTTCGGAATCGCCGGGTTGCGCAGCTCCGCTGCCTCGACGTGTTGCTGGAGACCTCCAACCGAGCCGACGTCGATGTGGTAGAGCCACGCCAACTGGCTCACGTAGCCGACGTCGGTCACGGGCTGGCCGCAGTTGAGGACGTGGCGCGAGCCGCCGAGTGCATTGGTCACGCTCGCCAGGAGCGTGATCTCGTGCGTCCGGCCGCGCTCGTGGCGCATGTCCTGACGCTCGGCCCGCACGCGATCGAGCGCGCCGGGGAGAAGCGTTGCCACGAGCACCACGACCACCACCGCTCCGGCCCACCGGGGAACGCCGCGGCCGATCCGGGGCACCTCGAGGAGCAGCCACCCTACGGCCACGCCGGCCAGCACCGCCGCTACCGCGGCAGCTTCGAACATGTAGCGCGGCAGCGCCGGCCAGCCGTGGTAGGCGAACGCGATCTCCACGATGACCCACCCAACCGCGCCGGCAGCCAGGGCCAGCACCACCCAGTTGCGGCGGACCATCGCGAGCACGACTGCGAACGCGGCTGCGATCCATAGCGGCAGGTACTGAAGCTCGTGGTAGCGGCCGATCGTCCCGAACAGACGGTTGCTGTGGAGCTCGCGAGGCGACGCCTGGGCGAGTTGCCCGGCGATGTCGGGCCGTCCGTTGGTGATGGTCGGAATCCCGAACCACATGAACACGATGACGGCCGCGCCGGCGACGAGCATCCAGCGCATCTTCGGGACCTTGAACCAGGCCCAGAGCATGAACAGTCCGAGGAACGGAAAGACCTCGGGCCGCCCGAGGGCCGCGAGCACGCCGAACACGAGCGTCCAGCGGTAGCGACCGATCAGGAACATATCGATCGCGGCCAGGACGAACGTGACCAGCATCGGGTCCGACTGTGCGCTCAGGATGTAGTGGAAGTAGTCCTCGAGCCCCAGGACCGCCGCGCCGGCGAAGACCGCCGCGACCCACGGGGCGGCGCGCCGGATGCGCGCGGGGTCGCCACGCAGCTCGTTTCCGCCCGTGAGGCGGAACGCGATCCGGCCCGCGAACACCGGGCCCGCCAGCGCCACCGACGTGGCGGTGATCATCCACAGCCACATCTGGTAGTGGCCGAACAGGGCGTACGGCACCGTGAACAGGAACGGCAGCGGCTTCCACGACGGGGCACCCCCGAGGTCGAGGCTCAGGTGCAGCGTCTGGTAGCCCCACACGAGCCAGCCGTAAGCGTCGTAGCTGGGCCTGGTCCTGGCCCACACCACGAGCACGGTCGAGATCACGACGATCACCGCGGTGGTCGACAGCCACGGGTGCTCGCTAACGAACGCGCGCAGCGTCCATGGAACGGACTCGCGAGGGAGGGAATGATCCGCGGTCGCCGACTCCGGGATCGTCGGTGCTTCTAGCGTGCTCTCTGCCACGGAGTGGGCGGACGGTAGCACGGGGGGCGGTGAGCATCTCCTTACCCGCCCGCGCTACGTGAGGGAATTGATGCCCCCGGCAGGAATCGAACCTGCATCCCGCGCTTAGGAGGCGCGTGCTCTATCCGTTGAGCTACGAGGGCATGGAGCAACAAGGGCGCGGCCGTGCGGAATTAGCCGCGGCGGCGAAGCCCGCTGTTCCGGACCGCCGACTCGGCCAAGGCGCAGATTTAGGCTTGGTTAACAGTTCGCGCATCGGCCTTGCCGGTGTGATAATCCCACGAGCCGTGGAGGAGGCAACTCGTATCTGATGCTGGAGCGAGCCTTGCGGACGAACGCCCGAGAGGTAGCTCCGATGGCCCATCGGAACGGTCGCCCCCACCGGGTCTGTTCGATGATATGTTGCGCCCGAGAGCGGAGGAGCGCACAACGGTAGCTCACACAGAAGCCACGTACTCCTCGGCCCGCCAAGTCGCAGACGGGACCGAAGACTGCCCGGCCGGGGAGGTTTAGCCCTCGGAGGGCGCTCAGCTAATGGGGATACAGGAGGATTATTTAATGCGCAGTATCACGCGCGGCACGCTGGCAACGTTCGGCGTAGCGCTAGTCGTGCTGTTCGCCGCGGCCTGCGGCTCGAGCAGCAGCAGCAAGAGCAGCGGTGGGAGCAGCACCGGGACGACCTCGTCCCCGTCGTCATCAGTCCCGCAAACCGGGCCCGGGCTCACGGCGCCGACCGCGCCGACCGGCGCCAGGGTATCGGGCGGCACCGTGTACTTCGCGCAGGGGGCCGACGCCCCGCCGACCTACATCTTCCCGCTGTATACGTTCGCGGACTGCACCACGGTCAACATCAACCAGTTCATGAACATCATGTACCGGCCGCTGTACTGGTACGGAAACAACTACAGCCCGACGGTCGACTACGACTACTCGGTCGGCCAGAAGCCGGTCTTCTCCGACGGCGACAAGACCGTCACGGTCAAGCTCAACTCGTGGAAGTGGTCCAACGGCGAGCCCGTCAGCTCGCGCGATCTCGAGTTCTGGATGAACGTGATGAAGGCCGATCCGGCGACCGAGTGGTGCGGCTATGCCGCTGGGTACTTCCCCGACAACGTGACCAGCTATTCGGCGCCCGATCCGACGACGTTCGTGATGCACTTCAACAAGGCGTACGACCCGGAGTGGGTGCAGTACAACCTCCTCTCGCAGCTCACGCCGATGCCGCTCGCGTGGGACCGGACGTCGCTGTCGCAGCCGGCGCCCACGTCCGACAACGGCCACCTGCCGGATACGACCAAGGCCGGCGCCGCCGCGGTCTACAAGTTCCTCGACGACCAGGGCAAGCAGCTCGCCACTGCGGCGTCATCGCCCTTGTGGAGCGTGGTCGACGGCCCGTTCAAGCTCCAGAGCTTCAGCGCCGACGGTGAGGCGACGCTGGTGCCGAACCCCAGCTACTCGGGCTCGCCGAAGCCGACGATCGACAAGCTCGTCGAGCTGCCGTTCACCAGCGAGGCCGCGATCTACAACCAGCTTCGCTCGGGCGGCCCCACCTCGATCACGGTCTCGAGCGTCCCGTCGCAGTACGCGCCGCAGCTCTCGTCGCTGGCGGGCGAGGGCTACACGGTCAACAAGGGCTCGAGCTACTCGTTCAACTACTTCCCGCTGAACTTCAACACCAGCGGGACGACCTCACCCGGCGGCGAGCCGGTCAGGTACGTCTTCAGGCAGGCGTACTTCCGCGAGGCGTTCCAGCACCTGATCGATCAACCGGGGTGGATCAACGCGTTCCTGAACCACACCGCGGTCCAGACGTGTGGCCCGATTCCGGCGTCGCCCCCGAGCCCGCTCGTGAGCAGCTCGTCCGTTCCGTTCACCCCGTGCGAGTTCTCCGTCTCCACCGCCCAACAGCTGTTGACCGCCAACGGCTGGAAAGTCGCGTCCGGCGGGACGACCACGTGCGTGAAGCCCGGGACGGCTGCCGGCGAGTGTGGCACCGGGATCAACCAGGGCGAGGGGATCTCGTTCACCCTCGACTATGAGTCGGGCTCCGTCTCGGTCCAGGACGAGATGAACGACCTCGCCGCAAACGCCAAGAAGATCGGCATCACGATCAGCCTCACGACGCACCCGTTCGCGACGGTGGTCGGCGCGGCGGTCCCGTGCACGCCCAGTCAGGCGACCTGCAAGTGGGAAGCCAACAACTGGGGGGCCGGCTGGATCTACGCGCCGGGTTACCTGCCCACCGGCGAGCCGCTATTCAACCCGGGGTCGGCAGCGAACGCCGGAAGCTACACCGACCCGACCGGGAAGATGCCGTCGCTGATCGCGGGTACCATCACCGGCTCCATATCGCAGGAGGCCGCGGCGCTGGTCGCGTACGACACGTACGCCTCGACGCAGGTCCCGGTCGTGTTCGGCCCCACGTCGGTCGGCACCTACTACGGTGCCGCGGGGGTCGTGGTCGACAGCAAGCTGGGCGGCTACGCGGCCAACGCGGCAGGCGGGATGAACCCGGAGGACTGGTACTTCACGAAGTAGTTTGTCCACGGAGCGGATCCGAGGTGGGATGATGTATCCGGCATGACCGGATTCATCATCCGCCGCCTCGGTCAGGCGATCGTCGTGGTCCTGGGGGTCACGCTGATCACGTTCATCCTGTTGCACCTGTTGCCGGGGAGCCTCGCTCGAGACATCCTCGGCAACAGGGCAACGCCGCAGGCCATCGCCCAGTTCAACCAGCAGCACCACCTCGACAAGCCGCTTTTCGTCCAGTACTGGTACTTCCTCGAGCAGCTCGCGCACGGCAACCTCGGCTACTCCTACCAGTTCAACCGCTCGGTCGACTCGTTGCTGGCGACCGACCTGCCGCGAGATCTGGTGCTCGGCGGGCTGTCGCTGATCTTCTCGCTGTTGATCGCGATTCCCACCGGGATCGCACAGGCCGTGAAGCGCAACAGTGCGGTCGACTACGCCGGCACCGGGGTCAGCTTCATCCTGTACTCGATGCCCCAATACGCGATCGCGCTTCTGCTGATCCAGTTCTTGTCGATCAGCTTCCACATCTTTCCGGCCGAGGCACCGCAGTCGACCTCGGCGATTGGGATGCTCGAGCATCCACGCGGGCTGGTCCTCCCGGTACTGGCGCTCACCCTGGTGACATACGCCGCGTTCAGCCGGTACATGCGGTCCTCGGCCATCGACACCCTGGCCCAGGACTACATTCGCACCGCACGCGCCAAGGGGCTGCCGGAGCGGCTCGTCCTCATGCGACACCTGCTGCGCAACTCGCTGATCTCGGTGGTGACCCTCGTCGGCCTTTCGATCCCCCTGGTCCTGACCGGGACGCTGATCATCGAGCAGGTCTTCAACTACCCCGGAGCGGGACTCGAGTACTTCCAGGCCGCCCTTCGAAACGACTACGAGGTGATGCTCGGGATCACGGTGCTTGTGGGCGTGATCACCGTCGTGGGCAACCTCATAGCTGACATCGGTTATGCGATTCTCGATCCGCGGATCAGGTACTGAGGCGCACGCGGCCGACGGGACGGCCGCAGGGGCTCCACCGGCCACGGACGGGACGGCCCGAGAGGTCGACGTACTCGCGCTGCCCGAAGGAGGCGAGGTCGCCTCCAGCGGCAGCCCGTGGGCGCTGGTTGGACGCACGTTCGCGCAGAACAAGCTCGCGATGATCGGCGTGGCCGTCGTGATCATCGTCATCCTCTTCAGCTTCATCGGCCCGCTCGTCTACCACACCGATCAGCTCAATCCGAACCTGATCGCTGTGAACATGGCGCCGGGCGGCGGCCACCCGCTCGGGACCGACTCCAGCGGTTTCGACATCCTCGGCCGCCTCATGGAAGGAGGCCAGAGCTCGATCGAGGTCGGGATCGCCGTCGGGGTCGTCTCTTCCGTGGCCGGCTTGATCTACGGAGCCATCGCCGGGTACTTCGGCGGAGCTCTCGACGGCGTCCTCATGCGCCTGGTCGATATCGGGCTCGCCATTCCGGTGGTCTTCCTGTTCATCTTCGTGGCCCAGCTCTACAAGCCCAGCCTGACGCTCCTGATCCTGCTGCTCACCCTCGTCTCCTGGCTGATTCCTGCCCGCCTCGTCCGCGGCGAGACGCTGAGCCTGCGAACGCGCGAATACGTGCAGGCCGTTCAGGTGATGGGCGGGCGCTCGTGGCGCATCATCATCCGGCACATCATCCCGAACACCATCGGCATCATCACGGTCACGGTCACGTTCCAGATCGCCAATGCGATCCTGATACTGGCCGTGCTCCAGTACCTCGGGTTCGGTCTGCCGCCGACGACACCCACCTGGGGCTCGATGCTCTCCGACGGCACCACGTACCTTCAGGACGGATACTGGTGGGAGGTCTACCCGGCGCTGATCATGATCGTCATCACGGTCGTCGCGTTCAACTTCATCGGAGACGCCCTGCAGGACGCATTCGACGTCCGCCTACAGGAGAAATAGCCCGGATGACGCGACTCCTCGAGGTGGAAGAGCTCAAGACGCAGATCAGGCTCCGTCGCGGGACGGTGCACGCCGTCGACGGCTTGAGCTTCGAGGTCGAGGCCGGCGAGACACTGGGCATCGTCGGCGAATCCGGTTGCGGCAAGACGATGGCCGCGATGTCGATCATGCAGCTGCTGCCACGTGGGGGATTCATCGCGGGCGGCGAGATCCGGCTCGATGGCCGGGACCTCGCGAAGCTCAGCGACGCGGAGCTGCGCGCCGTCAGGGGCAACGAGGTCGGCATGGTCTTCCAGGACCCCATGAACTCGCTGAACCCCACGATGATGATCGGCAAGCAGATCGCCGAGGTCGTGACCATCCATCGCGATGTGTCCAGGGCGGCGGCGATGGACCGCGCCGCCGAGGTGCTGGACATGGTCGGCCTACCCCGGCCGAAGGAACGGCTCCGTGACTACCCTCACCAGCTGTCAGGGGGTCTGCGCCAGCGCGTGATGATCGCAATGGCTCTTGCCTGCGACCCGAAGCTGCTGATCGCCGACGAGCCTACAACCGCCCTCGACGTCACGATCCAGGCGCAGATCCTGAGCCTGCTCGACCGGATCAAGCGAGAGCTCGGGATGGGAATCATCCTGATCACGCACGACATGGGAGTGATTGCGGGAAGGGCCGACCGCGTGCTCGTCATGTACGCCGGTCGGAAGGTCGAGACGGCCGAGACGCTGGACCTGTTCAAGAACGTCCGTCACCCCTACACCGAGGCGCTGCTGGCCTCCATCCCGCAGCTCGATCAGGACAAGTCCCAGGAGCTGTACTCGATTCCCGGCCTTCCGCCGGATCTGCGCAGGCCCCCGCTCGCCTGTCGTTTCGCGGCACGGTGCGCCTTCGCGACTGAGCAATGCCGGACCCATGATCCGCCGCTGGGTGGCGATGACCCGAACCATCCCTATGCGTGCTTCCATCCTCGCCATTCGTCGGCCATTGACACGACCGAGCTCGGAGCGTCCCTGATCGCCGAGGCCGAGAAGAACAAGGCCCTGATGGCGTCGTTCGGCAAGGAGCTCGAGCTGCTCGGGACGGCCGAGGAGCCGAAGGTCGCTGCGGCTGCCGATGGCAACGGCAGGGCGGAGTTCATCCTGGAGTTCCGGGACGTGACCAAGGAGTTCACGGTCACCGCCGGGGCGATCCTGCGCCGCAAGATCGGCGCGCTGCACGCGGTGACCGAGGTGCAGCTGGGGATCCGGCCCGGCGAGACGTTCGGCTTGGTAGGCGAGTCGGGCTGCGGCAAGACAACCCTCGGCCGAATGGGGGTCGGACTGGAGGTCCCGACCAGTGGTCAGGTGCTGTTCAACGGCACCGACCTCGCCTCCGTCAAGGGCGCGAAGTTTCGCGAGCTGCGGCGCGACCTGCAGTTCATGTTCCAGGACCCGTACGCCTCGCTCGATCCGCGCATGCGGGTCAAGGAAATCATCTCCGAGCCTATGGACATCGCCCGCCAAGGCTCCGCGAAGGAGCGGGCCGACAAGGTGCGCGGAGCCCTCGACGAGGTCGGCTTGGGCTACGACACCGCGGACCGCTACCCCCACGAGTTCTCCGGAGGCCAGCGTCAACGCCTTGGCCTGGCCAGAGCGCTGACTCTCAATCCGAAGGTGATCATCGCCGACGAGCCCGTCTCGGCCCTCGACGTCTCGATCAGGTCCCAGATCCTCAATCTGATGAAGCGGCTCCAGGCCACTCATGGGGTTACCTACGTCGTGATCTCCCACGATCTTTCGGTCGTCCGATACCTCGCCGACCGCATCGGCGTCATGTACCTCGGCAAGATCGTCGAGATCGGTCCGGGGACCGACATCTACGAGAAACCGGCACACCCCTACACCGCCGGCCTGCTCGAGGCCATTCCGGTGCCGAATCCCGAGTTGGCAAGACGGAAGGACGGCAAGGTTGCCGTTCGTGGAGAGCTCCCGTCACCGTTGTTCCCGCCGTCGGGCTGTCGCTTCCGGACCCGCTGTCCGCGGGCGCAGGAGAAATGCGCCGAAGTCGTCCCACCCCTGCGCCCCTTCGGGCCGGATCATCTGGCCGCGTGCCATTTCCCACTCCAGACGCCGATGAACGGTGACGGCGTTGTTCAGCAGCCCCAGGCAACTCTCGCGGCGGCATCCGAGCCAGCGGATGAGTCGCCACCCGGGCCGGCGCCCGGATCACCGACCCAGTCGTAGCCTCGACCGTCGCGCCGCCGCCGCTACTCGTCCTCGTCCTCCTCCTCGACGTAGAGCGACTCGCGGGCGAGCTCGTCGCCGCCCTTGCTCCACAGCTTGATCTCGAGGAAGTCCGAGCGATAGTTGTCGGGCGCGATCAGCGTAAAGCGGTCCTCGATCAGCTCCGTCTGGTCGACCGCGAGATCCGCCAACTCGGCGGTCACGACTGCGCCACCGGGAACCAGCGGCACCCCCCACACGAGCGTGATCTCGGCCCTGTTGCCCTGCTCGCCCCGCCAGGTCCCGATCACGTCGTCGTTGAGGTCGAGCTTCCAATCGGGGTTCTCCTCCGCCAGCTCAGCCGTGAAATCGGCGGCGGCGGTGAAGTCGTTCGGTCCCTGCTCGCCCTCGCGGAACGAGACGTAGCCGAACAGCTCATAGCCGCCGGTCGTTCGCGCCGCCGCGGGGATGTACGTGCGCCCGCCGTAGGTCCGGTCCGGGAACCACGAGATCTCGGTGTCGATCTCGCCGATGTCCTCGCCCTCGGCGTCGATCTCGCGGACCGCGTTGCGGAAGTGGCCGGCGAGCGTGTCGCCCCAGCGCCCGTAGGGCAGCGGCTCCTGCGGGGGCTCGGCGGCGAAGCTGACGACGTATCGATCGGTGGGCGGCATGGAGGTGGACAGCCTACCCGGCCCGGCCGGCGCAGGCTTCGGCGGCGGCGAGGGCCGCGCACGACCTCGCCGGCACGGGCGGCGGCTCGTGCTTGGAAGGCGGGCCGCGACGCCGGGCACACGGCGCTCGCGTCCGACAACCGTTCGCCCGCAGTGGGCGGACCGAAACAGCCGGCGCCGTGGGGCAGGTGGGCGGCCGGCCTAAAACGCGCCGCGGCGCGTCAGCACCGCGGGAATCGTCTTGAGCAGGATCGACAGGTCGAGCATGATCGACCACCGCTCGAGGTACAGGAAGTCGAGCCGCACGAGGTCGTCGAAGTCGAGCTCGGCCCGCCCCGAGACCTGCCACAGCCCGGTGATCCCGGGCAGGACCAGATAGCGCTTCTTGTGCCAGTCCTCGAGGCGGTCGAAGTCGCGCATCGGCAGCGGCCGCGGCCCGACCAGCGACATCTCGCCCCGCACGACGTTGACGAGCTGGGGCAGCTCGTCGAGCGAGAAGCGGCGCAGGAACCGCCCGACCCTCGTCAGGCGCGGATCGTCGCGGATCTTGAACAGCGCGCCCGATAGCTCGTTGAGCGACTCGAGCTCATCCTGGGTCTGCTCGGCGTGCTCGCGCATCGTCCGGAACTTGAAGCACCGGAAGGGCTTGCCGGCCATCCCCGGACGGACCGAGCGGTAGATGACCGGGCCCCGCGAGCTCAGCTTGACCGCCACCGCGATCGCGAGCATAACCGGGGAGAGGAGGATCAGGCTGAAGCAGGAGACGACCAGGTCGAAGGTCCGCTTGACCGCATAGTCGACACCCTCGAACACCGGCGGGCGCAGCGTGAACAGCGGGACGGTGTGGCCGGGCGCGAACTCCGCCCGGTCGATCAGGATCTCCATCGTCGACGGCGCCACCTGCACGGTCACGCCGCGCTGGTGGCACATGTCAACGAGCTCCACGGCCTTGTCCTGCGGGAAGTCCGGATCGGCGATGATCACCTCCTGCACGGCCTCGAGCTCGAGCACGCTGGGCAGGTCGGGCAGCGCGCCGAGCGAGCGCAGGCCATTGCGGGGCCGCGGGGCCAACGAGATGTAGCCGACGATGTCGACGCGCGTGCGCGACCGGTCGGCCAGCGCCCGCGCGACCTCGTCGATGTGCTTCCCCGACCCGACCAGAACGGCCCGACGCGCATAGCCGGCCTGATCGAGTAGCCAGCCGCTTAGGCGCAGATGGAGCTCGCGCAGCGCGGCGATGTAGATCGTCGCGAAGATCAGCGTGCCGTAGAAGATGAAGTAGCTCGAGAAGTGCTGGCCGTCGGCGAGCGCGAACACCAGTGCGATCACGGTCGCTTGGAACAAAGCGGTGGCGATCCGCGCGAGCCCGGGCCGGCGGGTGCGGTCGGCGTACAGGTCGACGCGGGCGAACGCGAGCACGGTCACCAGGTACGCGAACGGGATCCAGTGCTTGATGTCCCGCCACGCCACCCCGGCGTCGAGCTGGTCGTGCACGGCCAGCTTGAGCATCAACGCGGTCAACAGGGCGCCGACGACGCCGATGAAATCGAGCAGCAGCAGCGAGATGACCCGTGCGACCTTCCGCAGCGTCTCCCACCGCAACACGAACGACAGGAACGGCGGGCGCTTTCGCCTGATGTCGCGCTCAGGCAGGGGCAGCCCGGCGGGTTGGGGACCGCCTCCGGACTGGATGTTCGCGACCTCTTTCTGCTCGACCGTCACGTTGCGACTCGCACCGTTAATCGACCCCCGCGATCGCTATAACGGTAGCTGGATCGTGAAGTAGCGGGGTAGCCGCGCAACCATTCCTGCGTCCCGCCGCGCGCGCTCAGGCGGCGCCGACGAGCGCGTCGGGGCCCGCCTGCTCGATCGTTCGCGTCAGCCCTTCGCGTAGGGTGATGGACGGCTCCCAGCCGAGGATCTCCCGCGCGAGCCTGATGTCGGGCTGGCGCACCTGCGGGTCGTCGGTCGGCAGCGCCTCGTAGACGATCTCCGAGCGCGATCCGGTCACCTCGATCACCGTCTTCGCGAGCTCGAGCAGCGTGAACTCGTCGGGGTTGCCGATGTTGACCGGGTTGTGGTACCCGGACTCGGCGAGCGCGATCAGCCCCCGGATCTCGTCCTCGACGTAGCAGAACGAGCGCGTCTGGGACCCATCGCCGAACACGGTGATCGGGCGGTCCTGAAGCGCCTGGCGCAGGAACGTCGGGATCGCACGCCCGTCGTGTGGTCTCATTCGGGGACCGTACGTGTTGAAGATCCGGACGATCGCGGTGTCGACGCCCTGCTGGCGGTGGTAGGCCATCGTCAGCGCCTCGGCATAACGCTTGGCCTCGTCGTAGACCCCGCGCGGGCCGATCGGGTTGACGTGGCCCCAGTAGCTCTCCGGCTGGGGGTGGACCTGCGGGTCGCCGTACACCTCGCTGGTCGACGCGATCAGGAATCGGGCTCGGTGGACCTTCGCGAGTCCGAGCGTGTGGTGCGTGCCGTAGGACCCGACCTTCAGCGTGGCCAGCGGCAGTCGCAGGTAGTCGATCGGCGAGGCCGGCGAGGCCAGGTGGTAGACGAAGTGGATCGGTTCGTCCACGAAGTACGGCTCGATGATGTCCAAATTCCGATGGACGAACGCGTCGTCGCGGATGTGCTCGATGTTGGCGAGCGAGCCTGTCTCGAGGTTGTCGACGCAGATGACGCGATGGCTGCGTCGAAGCAGCTCCTCGCACAGATGGGACCCAAGAAAGCCGGCTCCTCCCGTGACTAAGCTGGTTGGCATCCCCGCCAATCTACGCACTCAGTTCATCGAGTGCGTGCCGGTGATTACGATGCCCTGGCCGATTAGCCTCGTCTAGGCTCCCCTACGAGAGGAGAAAACGATGGCCGCAGCGCGGTTCGTCGAGCGCCTGAATCATCAGATCGCGTACGAGTTCGCGGCGTCGCAGCAGTACATCGCCAACGCCGTCTACTACGACTCCGAGACGCTCCCCCGCCTGGCCGCGTTCTTCTACGCCCAGGCGGTCGAGGAGCGCAACCACGCGATGATGATGGTCGAGTACCTGCTCGACGCCGACGTGCAGGTGACGATTCCCGGTGTCGCCGCGCCCGAGACCGGGTTCGACGACGTCGTCGCGCCGGTCGAGCTGTCGCTCGAGCAGGAGCGCCGTGTCAGCGACCAGATCGGCGAGCTGATGGGCGTCGCCCGGGAGGAGAACGATTACCTGAGCGAGCAGTTCATGCAGTGGTTCCTCAAGGAGCAGGTCGAGGAGGTCTCGACGATGTCCTCGCTGCTGGCCGTCGTGCGGCGCTCGGCGGACTCGCCGATGCTGATCGAGGACTACCTGGCACGCGAGCACTCGGGGTCCGAAGGCGCGGATCCGACTGCCCCGGCGGCCGCCGGCGGCGCGCTTTAGGTGGGCTTTAGGTGGCACTCCGGCGGAGCACGTGCTCGTCCCCCCGTCGGATCGTCACCTTCTCGGAGTCGAAGTGCTCGAGCAGCGCCTGGGCGAACTTGCGCGAGGTCGCGAGCTCGTCGCGTAGCTGCGCGAGCGTGACCGTGCCGCCGTTGCGTTTGGCCACGTCCACGAGGCGCGCACGGATCTCCGCGAGCGCGTCGACGTGGTAGTGCAGGTTCTTGGTCACCCGAACGGCGCGGCCGGCGTCGCGCAGCGCAGCCAGGTCCGCGGCGTCGAGCTCCGAGTCGAGCGGCGGCTCGAGGCCGGCCTCGCGTAGCCGCTGCTCGAGCGCGAGCGCGGAGCTCGAGAGCGGTTGGACTGGGAACCCGCCCACCCTCCCGCCCACCCTCGCTTCGCTCGGCGTCCGTGGGGCGGCGGGGGCGGGTGGGTGGGTGGCAATCACCCGTCCGGACGGTTCCGGCGACTCCCCGCGCGCCAGCTGTTCGAGCGCGATCAGCAGGTCGCGGCTCGGGCCGTGGCGGCGGGGCTGCGGGTCGAGCACCACGCCGCCTCCGAGCGTGTCCGGCGGCGCGATCTGCCGCACCACGAGCCGGTCGCCGGCGGCCGGGACGATCGGCCGCTCGAGCCGGACCTGCCAGAACCGGCCCCCGAGCCACGCCAGGCGCGCGGGCGCCTCGCGCGTGCCGTGGTGGATCTGCACCCGCTCTCCGTGCTCGGGGTCGGCGTCGCCGAGCTCGAGCTGCGCGTCGACCCGATAGCTCGGGCGCAGCACGGAGTCGGTCGCCACCAGCACGTCTCCGCGCCCGATCTCCGCCACCGCGAGGCCGGTCAGGTTCACCGCCACCCGCTGGCCGGCCGGTGCCCGCTCGACGTGCTGGTCGTGCACCTGCACGCCGCGCACGCGGACCCGCCGGCCCTGCGGAAGCACCACGAGCTCGTCGCCGCGCCCGATCGCGCCCGCCCACAGCGTCCCGGTGACGACCGTGCCGGCGCCCCGGATCGTGAACACCCGATCGATGTGGAGCCGGGCGGCCGGCGTGGGCGGGCCTCCGCCCCCGCGCGAGCCGATCGCTACGCAGGCCCGGTCGAGCGCCGCACGTAGCTCCTCGATGCCCTCGCCCGTACGGGCCGACACCGGCACGGCTTCGCTGCCGGGGAACAGCTCGGAGGCCTCGATCAGCGCCACCTCGGGGTCGGCGAGGTCGCTCTTGGTAACGGCCACGACGCCGGTGCGCACGCGCAGCGCCTCGAGCACCGCGGCGTGCTCGCGCGTCTGCGGCATCACGCCGTCGTCTGCGGCGATCGTCATCAGGAACAGGTCGATGCCGGTCGCGCCGGCGACCATTGTCCGCACGAACCGCTCGTGGCCCGGGACGTCGACGACCGACAGCCGTCGGCCGGACGGCAGCGCCATGCTGGCGTAGCCGAGCTCGATCGAGATGCCCCGAGCGCGCTCCTCCGGTAGCCGGTCGGTGTCGATGCCGGTCAGCGCGCGGATCAGGGCGGTCTTGCCGTGATCGATGTGGCCGGCCGTCCCTAGTGTCAGGGGTGCGGCGCTCATCCGCCGGCCAGCGCGCGCCGTGCCGAGGCGGCCACCGGCTCGACCTCGTCGTCGCTGAGCGTGCGGGGGTCGAGCAACACCCGTCCGTCGTGTACGCGGGCGATCACCGGCGGATCGCCGTGGCGGAGCGCGCGCGCCAACGCTTCCGGTTCGGCCTCGAGCGCCACCACGGGTCCCTCCAGCTCGAGCAGCGGAAGCGCGCCGCCGCCGGCCTTGGCGGCGGCCCGGGTCACGGACGCGCGCTCGCCGATCGCTATCGCCAGCCGCACAGCTCGCGCAGCCAATGCGTCCTCGTCGGCCGACAGCATCGCCAGGACCGGGATCTCCCGGACGGCGCGCTTGGGGTCGAGGTACAGACGCAGCGTCGCGTCGAGAGCGGCCAGCGACAGCTTGTCGATCCGCAGCGCTCTGGCCAGGGGGTGCCGGCGGGCGGCCGCCACCGACTCCCGCCGGCCGAGGATCAGCCCCGCCTGCGGACCCCCCAGCAGCTTGTCCCCCGAGCAGCAGACCAGCGCGGCGCCGGCCGCCACCGATGCCGTGATGAGCGGCTCCTCAACTCCGGTAAAGGTCACCTCCAACCTGCCTGGCTGGCCAGCCAGCCAGCCAGATCCCACGTCGTCGACCACCGGCACGCCGAGCTCGCATAGCGCCTCGATCGGCACCTCCTCGACGAACCCGACCGTCCTGAAGTTCGACTGGTGTACGCGCATGATCGCGCCGACGTCGTCGTGGAGCTCGAGCGCGCGGGCGTAGTCGCCGAGACGGGTCCGGTTCGTCGTCCCGACCTCCACCAGCCGCGCGCCCGACTGCGCGATCACTTCGGGAATCCGGAAGCCGCCGCCGATCTCGACCAGCTGGCCTCGGGCGACGACGATCCCCCGCCCGGGGCCGGCCAGCGCCGCCGCGGCCAACAGCACCGCGCCGGCGCCGTTGTTCACCGCGATCGCCGCCTCGGCTCCGGTGAGGTCGCACAGCAGCCGCTCGACGTGGGCATGGCGGCTGCCCCGCTCGCCGCTGTCTAGATCGAGCTCGAGGTTCGAATACCCCTCGGCGGCGCGCGCCACCGCCTCGCGCGCGGCGGCCGGCAGCGGCGCCCGCCCTAGGTTTGTGTGGAGGATCACGCCGGTGGCGTTGAGCACGCGCCGCAACGATCCCCGTTGTATCTCGGCCAGCAGCTCGCGCGCGCGGGGCACGAGGTCCTCGGTCGCGGTGCCGCCCGCCACCACCGCCGTCCGCTCCTCCGCGATCGCCCGACGGGCCGCTGCGACCGCGAGCGCGTGTGGCGCGTCGAGCGCGCCGGCCAGCGTATGGACCGCCGGCAGCGACCTCAGGGTTGCGGCGCCGGCGTCACCCCGCGCACCCATATTCCCTCTTCCTTCTTCCAGATCGGGACGCTCGCCTTGATCTCGTCGATGATCTCGCGCGACCCCGCGTACGCCTCGGCGCGATGCGGCGCCGACACCGCGATCGCCACCGAAGCCTCGGACAACGGCACCGTTCCGACCCGGTGCTCGACCGCTGCCGCACACAGGCCGTGCCGCTCGATCGCACGCGCCACGATCGCGGTCATGTGGCGCTCGGCCATCTCCGCGTAAGCCTCGTATTCGAGTTCTGCCACCTCCCGGGTCACGCCGAGGAACGTGACCACGGCGCCGGCCCGGGGGTCGCGGACGCGCTCGACGAGCGGATCCAGCGCCAGCGGCTCGGTGGTCAGCCGAGCGTGCAGCGCGCCGACTGCGCCACCCGATATCGGCGGGATCAGCGCGACCTCGTCGCCGCCGTGCAACGTCGCGCCCGCGTCGGCGTACTCCTGGTTGACCGCCATCACCACCGGCACGCCGTCGATCAGCGCGCGCATCCGCTCCAGGGCGTCGCCGACCACGGCTCCCTCGGGGAGCTCGAGCTCGACCTCGGACGTCCCCGCCCGCTCGCGGAGCCCGGCGAACAGTCGTACGCGAACCTGCACACAGGGAAGGCTATCGGCCGATGATCCGCCCCCCTATCGGGCCGGGGCCGGGTAATCTCGCAGTATGGCCACCACCGACGAGCACCGCACGATCGCCCCGATCGTCGGTCCCGACGATCCGAGGCGATTCACGGACTCCGGGATCGAGATCAAGCGGCTGTACACCGACCAGGACCTGCCCGAGGATCTGCAGGAGCGACTCGGCGAGCCGGGCGAGTACCCGTACACGCGTGGCATCCACCGCGACATGTACCGCGGGCAGCTGTGGACCATGCGCCAGTACGCCGGCTACGCGAGCGCGAAGGAATCCAACGAGCGCTACCGCTACCTGCTCGCGAACGGATCGACCGGGCTCAGCATGGCGTTCGACCTGCCGACCCAGCTCGGGCTCGACTCCGACGACCCCCGGTGCCTGGGCGAGGTGGGGCGCACCGGCGTGGCGATCGACTCGATCGACGACATGCGCACCGCGTTCGACTCGATCCCGCTCGACCACGTGTCGACGTCGATGACGATCAACGCGCCGGCGGCCGTGCTGCTGCTGCTCTACGAGCTGATCGGCGAGGAGCAGGGGGTCCCGGCCGAGAAGCTCCGCGGCACGACCCAGAACGACATCCTCAAGGAGTACATCGCGCGCGGCAACTTCATCTATCCGCCGAAGGGGGCGATCCGGCTCACGACCGACCTGTTCGCGTACTGCCAGGAGCGGATCCCGCGCTGGAACACGATCTCGATCAGCGGCTATCATTTCCGCGAGAAGGGCAGCTCGGCGGTGCAGGAGGTGGCGTTCACGCTCTCGAACGGCATCGCCTACGTGCAGGCCGCGCTCGACGCCGGCCTCGCCGTCGACGAGTTCGCGCCGCGGCTGGCGTTCTTCTTCAACGGCCACAACAACGTCTTCCAGGAGGTCGCCAAGTTCCGCGCCGCCCGGCGCATGTGGGCCAGGATCATGCGTGAGCGGTTCGACGCCAAGGACGAGCGGTCCTGGACGCTGCGCTTCCACACCCAGACGGGCGGCGTGACGCTGACCGCCCAGCAGCCCCAGAACAACATCGTCCGGGTCGCCCTGCAGGGATTCGCCGCGGTCTGCGGCGGCACCCAGTCGCTCCACACCAACGGCTTCGACGAGGCGCTGGCGCTGCCGACCGAGCACGCCGCCAAGATCGCGCTTCGCACCCAGCAGATCATCGGCCACGAATCGGGCGCAGCCGACGCCGTCGATCCGTTTGCCGGCTCGTACTTCGTCGAGGCGTTGACCGACGAGATCGAGGCCCGAGCCGCCGAGCTGATCGAGAAGGTCGACGGCCTGGGCGGCTCGGTCAACGCGATCGACTTCATCAAGAACGAGATCGAGGAGTCGGCGTTCGGCTACCACGAGCGCTACCGGCTCGGGCAGGACGTGGTCGTCGGCGTCAACGAGTTTGTCGACGAGGGCGAGCCCGAGGTGCCGGACATTCTCCGCGTCGATCCGGAGTCCGAGCGCGAGCAGGTGGAGCGGCTGAAAGCGTTCAAATTCGGCCGAGATGCGGAATTGGTCGAGAAACGGCTCAAGGAATTGCGAATGGCTGCCGATACGACCAATAACCTCCTCCCTACCCTGCGGCTGGCCCTCAAAGACCGTTGCACGTTGGGTGAAGTGTGCGGGGCGATGAAGGACGTGTTCGGCGAGTACCAGCCGACGTTCTGAGTCGGCCCGTACCGACGTTCTGAGAGGTACCGGAACGGGAAGGATCGGGAGGAAAGGGCTCCTTTCGTCATGCCTGGGCTTCGGATCGCCGCCACTGTCACCGCACTCCTGGCGCTGGCCATCGCGCCCGCGGCCGCCCAGGCGACGGTGTCTAGCTCACAGATCACGGCGTGGGCCTCAAGCGAGCCGGGGACGCCGGCCAACAGCCCCTACCTGATCTCGTTCGACAACGACAATACGACACTGTCGGTCAGTGGCACCGGGGTAGGCACGGGCTCTGTCGACATCGCCTGTTACTCCGGGGCTGCCCCCGCAGTAACGAAGCTCGCGAGCTCCGTCGCGGTCCACAACGGAACGTTCACGACCGGCGCCGTGCCGCTGAAACCGATCGCGGGCAGCGCCTGCCGCCTCCGCGCGGTTCCGGCGAGCGGTGAGGCCGGCAACGACAACAGCGACTTCGCCGGGCCCCAAGTCGCCGTGTCGGAGGCGGCGATCCCGGTGTCGGCGATCGCTGGTGGACCGAACGCAAACCTGGCGTACAACTTCTATGTCAACGACGTCACGTTCAGCGGGTGGGCTGCGTGGGGCGCTGCGGGGGCCAATCCCCTGAAGGGCCAGGTCGGCTGCGGTGGCCCGTTTGCGGCGCCGATGGATCCGGACTTCGACATCGGGAACTTCGCGATCGACTGCGTGGGGTCGCTGATGGGTGACGACCTTGGTGCTTTCGGTGGGCGCTCCGAGGTCCAGGTCGACGGCCGCAACGCGTACGACGCGGCGTCCGCGCAGGCCCTGTTCGGCGCCGCGAGTCCGAACCCGGCCAGCCAGAACCTCACGGGATTCCCGCAGACCATGACCGATCATGTCGTCTGGGACCCGAGCACGGGCCTTCTCTCGTCGCAGGCGGACGAGTCGTGGGTCGAGTGCAACGGTCAGAACGCGGAGGTTCAGGTATTTGCCACGTGCTCGAGTTTCGTCCCCTCGGGTGTCCAGCTCGAGCGCGGCACCACAACGAGCGATGGCGGCCGCGTGGTCACGATGACCGACACCTGGTCCTCTACGGACGGCAGACCGCACGTGGTGGACCTCCTCGACGACGACTTCGTCGGACTGGAGTCGGAGTCCAACGGCGCTCGCGGCTACGACTTCCCAGGCCAGACGAGCTTCTCGGAGTATGGCCCCGGGACGGACCTGCCCGGACCGAGCAGCGGGCCCGGCTCGATTCTCGTGCGCACGAACGTAACCGCCCCCGACGGGATCCCAAGCGAGGCCGCCGGCGCGATCACGTTCGGCGCCGCTCCGTCGGCGTTTCATTTCGTGAGCAACAACGAGTTCGAGGAGCACAACGTCCTCGTGGTTCCCGCCCGGGGCAGCGCGAGTCTCACTTACATCTACTCGGTCGGCTACTCGGTCGCGGACGTCGCCGCGCTCGCGCTTCAGGCGCAGGACCGGTTCGACCCCCCGTCGGTGGTGATTGGCCCCCCTGCCGGCGGGACGACGGTAGCCGCTCCGAGCACGACGCTCTCGGGCGTCGCCAGCGCCGGCTCCGGAATCAGCTCGCTCGCCGTCGACGGGCAGACGATTCCGGTCTCTCCCAACGGAACATGGACCGCGCAGGTCCCGCTCAGCCCGGGCACGAACATGCTCACGGCAGTCGCGACCGACCGTGCCGGTGCGAACGCGCAGGCGCAGGTGGCGGTCGTATACAACCCGCCCCAGTCGCCGCCCCCACCTCCGCCCGCGGTTAGATGCAAGGTCCCAAAGACCAAGGGAATGAAGCTGGGAGCGGCCGAGAAGGCGCTCCGACGGGCGCACTGCAGGGTCGGCAAGATCAAGCACGAGAAGTCGCGGAGGGTGCGTAGCGGCCGCGTGGCGAGCACCACCCCGCACGCCGGCCGGACGCTCAAGGCCGGCCGCAAGATCGAGCTCTTCGTATCGAAGGGCCACTAGAGGGGCAGCCTTTCAGTAACGATGATCCGACCTCGCCGATCCGAGGATCTCGACCCATGCTTGACGGCGCTGCGCGCGGTGCACCTCGACGACGGCGAGACGATGCTCCCGCTCGTGCTGTTCGTCCTCCCCGAGCGGGTCGACTAGCGTTCGCTGTCGAGATCGGCCATCTGGGGCGCGCCGTAGCGGTCGCCCGCGGCCGCGCCGGGGGGGACGGCCTCCTCGATCCGCCCGAGGTCGTGCGGGCTCAGCTCCACCTCGAGCGCACCCAGCGCTTGTTCGAGCTGATCGCGCCGCCTCGCGCCGACGAGCGGCACGATGTCATCGCCGCGCGACAGGACCCAGGCGAACGCGATCTGCGCCACGCTGACGCCCTTGCCGTCGGCGATCTCGCGCAGCTGCTCGACCAGCGCGAGGTTGTGGCGCAGGTTCTCGCCGGCAAAGCGCGGCATCCGCCCCCGCATGTCGCCGGCGCCGATCGCGCCGTCCGCCCGGTAGCGGCCGCTGATCAGGCCACGCGAGAGCACTCCGTAGGCGGTGATTCCGATCGAGAGCTCGCGGCAGGTCGGCAGGATTGCGCGCTCGATCCCCCTCGAGATCAACGAGTACTCGATCTGGAGGTCGCAGATCGGATGCACCGCTGCGGCGCGGCGGATCGTCTCCGAGCCGACCTCCGAGAGCCCGATGTGGCGCACGTATCCGGCCTGCACCAGCTCTGCAATCGCGCCGACGGTCTCCTCGATCGGGACGTTCGCGTCGAGCCGTGCCGGCCGGTACACGTCGATGTGGTCGACACGCAGCCGCTGGAGCGTGTAGGCCAGCGCAGTCTTCACGGCCTGCGGGCGCGCGTCGTACCCGAGCCAGCTCCCGTCGGGTCCGCGTTGCGCGCCGAACTTCACGCTGATCAGGATCTGGTCACGGTTCCGTCCCGTGAGCGCCTCGGCGATCAGAAGCTCGTTGTGGCCCATCCCATAGAAATCGCCGGTGTCGAGCAGCGTGATGCCGGCGTCGAGCGCCGCGTGGATCGTCGCGATGCTCTCGACCCGGTCGGCCGTGCCGTACGTGCCGGACATGCCCATGCACCCCAGCGCCAGGCACGAAACCTCTGGCCCGGTGGCGCCGAGCTGTCGCGTATCCGGCATCAGGAGCACCTTACCGAGCGCTTGCAGGCAGGAGGAGTCGCGGCGAAGCGGGCGAAACCACCAGCCATGACGAAGCACGTGGCAAGCCGAACTCTGGTCAAGTCCCCGCCAGAGCTGTGGGCCGAATGCAGCGACGCGGCCGCACTGGCTCGCCACCTGGACCGGTTCGGAGAGATCCGGATCACGAGGCTCGAGCCGGAGACCGCCGTCGCCTGGGAGGGCGAGCGCGCACGCGGCACGGTGCGGATCGAGCCCTCCGGCTGGGGAACGAAGGTGATCCTGACCGCGGTGGCGGTGGCGGTGGCGGTGGCGGCGGAGGCGGACGCGGGGACGGAGGCGGGAAGGGAGGAGGACGCAGGGACGAACGGGGACGCAGGGACGAACGGGGACGCAGGGACGAACGGGGACGCAGGGACGAACGGGGACGCAGGGACGAACGGGGACGCAGTCGAGGAGGATGCGTCCGAGCCTCCGGCAGCGCCCGAGCCCCGCGAGGAGCCCGAGCCCGGTGAGGAGCCGGCGGAGCCCGGTGAGGAGCCGGAGCCCGAGACGGCAGCGGTCGCAGAGCCGGCCGACGCCGCGCAGCCGCCCGCAGATCTGCCGGCGCGGCGCCGGCGGTTCTCCCGTCTGTTCGGGCTCTTCAGAGCTCCGCGGCCCGACGAGCCGGCCGCTGTCGAGGGGCCCGCGCCCGAGGCCGAGCGCACACCCACGCCCGAGCCCCACGGCGAGCCCGAGCCGCCGGTCCTAGAGGCACCGGATCCCGAGCCCGCGCCGGCCGCTTCCGAGACGCCCGCGACCGAGTCCGCCCCTGCCGCCCCCGCCGCCGACACCCTCGCCACCGACGCCCTCGCCGCCGACGCGCTCGCCACCGCCGTCCCCGCCACCGACGCCCCCGCCACCGAAGCTCCCGCCACCGAAGCTCCCGCCACAGAGGCCGCGCTGACTGCGGCTTTGGACAGTCTCGGCCAGGCACATCACCGCCCGTACTCGCGCGCCTAGGGCTGGGGCGCGGCGCGCGAGTACGGGGCGGGACTAGCTAGCCCTCCACCTTCCCGGGAGGGCCACCAAGCTCTGCGATAAGCGCGGAGAAGTCCTTGCCGGCGGCGCTGGGGACGCTGCCTGAGTCGTCGCCACCCGACCACTCTCCGAGTGCCTGCGCGAGCGGCTGGGTTCCGACGCCGGAGCCCCAGCCGATCTCGATTCCGCTCGAGGCGCCGGCGATGATCTCGGCGATTTTTTGTCCGGCCTGTACGGTCTCACCGACGTGCAGCCCTGCCGCGGGGCTGATGCCCTCGGCGTAGTACACGTATTTGCCGGCGTCGGACCCGTCGGTCAGCTGGTACTCGACGAACGCTCCCGGCCAGCCGGTGCCGCTGGTCCCGACGTACGTGATCTTTCCGTTGCCGATCGCGCCGAGCGGACCCGACCCCGAGTAATCCACGCCCTGATCGATGCGCTCGGGTGTGAGGCTGGTGCCGGCGAGCGGGTTCACGTAGTGGCCGGGGGCAACCGCGGGTGCAGGCGTGGGTGCCGGCTTGCTCGCGGGCGCGGTGGCCGCCACCGGCTTCGGATGGGCGACCGGCTTGGGGTGCGCCACGGGCTTGGCGGGCGTCGACGTGCTCCGCGGGTGGCCGACGGTGGTCGCTTCCTCGATCGCGCCGCCACCAGTATGCACATGCGTCGTCGTCTTCGCCGGCGCCGGTGCGTGCGGCACTGTCGTCGACACACGGTGCAGTGTCGGCGATACGCGGTGCACGGGTGCCGGCGCGGTGTGGACCGCCGACGAAGCCCTGTGGACGGCGTGGGTGCGATGGACTGCCGGCGTTGAATGCACGGCCGGCGTTGAATGCACGACCGGCGTTGAATGCACGGCTGGCGTTGAATGCACGGCTGGCGTTGAATGCACGGCTGGCGTTGAATGCACGGCTGGCGTTGAATGCACGGCCGGCGCTGCCTGCGCCGCCACGCTGTGCTGCGCCGACGGTGCGGCCCCTCCGCTCACCGTTGGGGACCCGGTCGAGGCGCCGCCCGTAGCGTCGGCTGCCGTCGCGATGTGTGCGCTCGCGATCGGCGTGTGCGAGGGGTGAGCCGGCGCCGGCCGGGACGCGTGCACCGGCGCGACGCCCGGCCGCGGTTCTGCGGCGCGCGCCGGCATGGTCGTGGCGCTCGCGTCGGTCCGAGTGGCAGCCCCAGGGAGGGTCGCGGCCGCCCCCGCCGCGGTTGCAGTTGCGACGCTCGCGGGCGCGGCGACCGTCGGCCTGGGCGGCTGGGTCCCGTGCTCGTCCGGTCGGTAGGTGATCCGGGCCGTCCGAACGGGCCCGGTGCGGCCGCTCAGCAACCCGGGGAGCGTCGTCGCCGCCAGCAGCGCGAGCGCCGAGATCCCGCCAGCGCCCGGCAGGACCATCGATGGCCGTCTCGACACCGCCGACCGGCGCAGCTGTGAGTACATCGTCGACTCACGGAGAAGCTCGGCGCGACTGAGATCGCGCTCGGGCTGAAGGTGGAACAGCTCGAGCGAGCTGCGTGTCGGCCTGCCTCTGCGCGCAAGCGAGCGCGCCAACGACGCCTGCCACAGCTCAGCGCAAGCGAGATCACGTGCGGTGTCCACCAACTGCCTCCTTCTTCGTGAGCCTGCGGAGTTAGCTGACGGGCTCGCGACTTGCGCTACGCCGCACAGTTGCGGCGATTCGCCCCGGCGACCGCTGAGGGTCGCTGTTGGGTCCTCCGTTCACCGGCCACGGATGGCTCGGCGATTCGGCTTCTATGTCGTCCGTCGTCGGCGCGAGAGCACCGATTCCTGCAAGATGGCGAAGTTGTATCGCATCTTGCAGCGGCGCGGTACCCCATCGAACCCCTAAACTCGCCGACCCCGATGCGCGAGAAAGCTCCCGAGACCTACGACGAGAAGCTCGGACGACTCGAGGAGCTTCGCTACGAGGCGATCCACGCCGGCTCAGAGCAGGCCGTCGCCAAGCAGCACGAGCGCGGCAAGTACACGGCCCGAGAGCGCGTCGAGAAGCTGCTCGATCCGGGCTCCTTCCAGGAGCTCGACGTGTTCATGCGCCACCGCACGTACGAGTTCGATATGCAGAAGAACCGACCCTACGGCGACGCGGTCGTGACCGGCCACGGCACGATCGACGGCCGGCGGGTGTGCGTGTTCAGCCAGGACTTCACCGTGTTCGGCGGTTCACTCGGCGAGGTGATGGCCGAGAAGATGTGCAAGATCATGGACCTGGCGGCGAAGATCGGGTGCCCGATGATCGGCATCAACGACTCGGGCGGGGCGCGGATCCAGGAGGGCGTCGTGTCGCTCGGCGCGTACGGCGACGTGTTCACCCGCAACGTCCAGTGCTCCGGCGTGATCCCTCAGATCAGCCTGGTCATGGGCCCCTGCGCCGGCGGCGCCGTCTACTCGCCGGCGATGACCGACTTCGTGTTCATGGTCAAGGAGACCTCGCACATGTTCATCACCGGTCCCGAGGTGATCAAGACGGTCACCGGCGAGGAGGTCGACTTCGAGTCGCTGGGTGGCGCGATGTCGCACAACACCAAATCCGGGGTCGCTCATTTCGCTTCCGACGACGAGGACGCCTGCCTGGAGGACACACGCTACCTGCTCTCGTTCCTCCCGGAGAACAACCTCGAGATGCCGCCACGGGTTCAGCCGACGGACGACCCGCTGAGGCAGGATCCGGAGCTCGATCACGTCGTCCCCGACGCCCCCAACAAGCCCTACGACATGCGCGACGTCGTCCGCCACGTCGTCGACGACGGGGAGTTCTTCGAGGTCCACGAGCACTACGCGCGCAACATGATCTGCGGTTTCTCGCGTCTGAACGGCTACGCGGTGGGGATCGTCGGCAACCAGCCCAATCAGCTGGCCGGCGTGCTCGACATTGACTCCTCGACGAAGGCCGGTCGATTCGTGCGCACCTGCGACGCGTTCAACATCCCGATCATCACGCTCACCGACGTGCCCGGATTCCTCCCCGGCACCACGCAGGAGTGGGGCGGGATCATTCGCCACGGCGCGAAGTTGCTGTACGCCTACTGCGAGGCCACGGTTCCGAAGATCACGATCATCACGCGCAAGGCGTACGGCGGCGCCTACGACGTCATGGGGTCAAAGCACCAGCTGGCGGACTTCAACTTCGCCTGGCCGACCGCGGAGGTCGCGGTGATGGGACCCGAGGGGGCGGTCAACATCATCTACCGCCGCGACATCTCCTCCTCGCCGACCCCGGACGCCCGGCGGCAGAAGCTGATCGACGACTACAAGGCCCACTTCGCGAACCCGTACGTGGCCGCCGAGCGCGGCTACATCGACGATGTGATCGTCCCCCACGAGACCCGACCGAAGATCATCACCGCGCTTGAGACGCTCCAGAACAAGCGTACGCCGGGTCCGCGCCGCAAGCACGGCAACATCCCGCTGTAGCCCGCCGCGCGCTCGCGTTCTAGAGGTGGACCGTCTGCGCGGTCACCTGGTTGTCTTCCCACGCCTCGAATGCGGCCACGGCGACCGCGAGGTCCTGGATCGCGAGCCCGGTCGAGTCGAACAGGGTCACCGCGTCCGGCCCTGGGCGGGCGGGCGCCTCGCCGGCGAGAACTGCGCCGAGCTCGGTCACCCGGTCGCGCGTGACGATCCCCGCGGCGACCGCGCCGGTCAGCTCGCCGCCATGCGAGGCCTGCTCCCATTCGTCGCAGAACAGCGTGCAGGAGGCAACCGCGCCGACGCTCGCCTCGGCCTTGCCGGGCCCGTCCGCGCCGAGCATGTTGAGGTGCAGACCGGCTCGGAGGCTTCCGACGTCGACGACGACTTCGGTTCCCGGGGTGACGCAGCAGACGACGTCGCAGCGGAGCGCTTCGGCGAGCGACCCGGTGCTCCAGCCCAGCTCGTGCGCGAGCACGTTGGCGATATCGGAACGCGGGTCGTGGCACACGCCGGGGCCGTACCCGGCCGCCGCCAGGCAGCGTGCGGACCACGCGCCGTGCAACCCGCAGCCGACGATCCCGACCGTTCGCGCGTCCGCGCGTGCGAGTGCCGCCGTCGCCACCGCCGCCACCGCGCCGGTTCGCAGCGCGGTTACCGAGCGGGCGTCCATCAGCATCAGCGGCTCGCCGTTGTCCGCGCTCGAGAGGCAGATCACACCGGTCACCGTCGGCAGTCCGAGCGCTGGATTGCCGGGGAACGAGGTCACCCACTTGAGCAGCGCGAAGCCGGCGCCGCGTGCCGGCATCGCGCGGAAATCGCCGAACGGCGGGCTGTCGAGGTACACCTTGGAAGGCATCACCCATTCGCCCGCCTGGAAGCGGAGCAGGCCGTCGCGCACGCGCTCGATCGCCATCTCGGCGCAGACCGCCCCCAGCACCGCATCGTGATCGAGCACCGGGAGCGAGGGCATGGACGCGCACGATACGCTCGTCAATCCGATGAACCGGCGACCGAAGCTCACGATCGTGGCCCCGACGGCCTCCGCCGAGGAGGCGGCTGCGGTCGTCGCCGCGCTCGAACGGTTCATGCGCGACACGGCCCCGCCACCCGCCCACCGTGCCCCCGAAACCAACCAATGGCAGCGTGCGGCGCTCCAGGAGGGCGTGAGCAGGGCCCCCGAGGTGCCGGCGCCATGGGCCTGATGGGGTGCCCGCACCACATTTGCGCCGTCGCCACGTTGCTTTAAGCGGCCGCCGCTTGACAGGAACCGGCCCGTATGCCAGCGTCCATCCGGTTGGCTCGTGGACCAAGCACGCGGTCAGCCAGGAGAAGTGCTTGGGGCGCAAGCAAGAGGGGGACGTACGCAGGTCATGCTGTACGCGGGACGCAGTGGGGCCGTTTATCGGATCAGCTTCCGGGCTCGTCGCCGGTTCGACGGGCTCTCCGCTCGCGCTCACCAAGGCGCCGGCCTTCATCGGCATCGCTCAGCCCCCAAAGCGGATGCCGGTGACCCGACCCGCGCCGGTTGACAGCGCGCCGGCTGCCGCGACGGTCGCCCCCACCGTCGCGGCGCCGGTCAGTTTGCTGCGGCTGCACGCCCCTCCCGTTGTCCGGCGCCGGCGCTTCGGCTGAACTGAACACCCGTCCCGCGGCACCGCGTTCGTCCTAACCTGCCGCAGGTCTGGCTGGGGTCGCACGCGAGTGCCGCGGGCCGAGCGTCTCAGCCTCGCTCAGACACGATCGAGAGGCCGCCGCCGGCGCCCGACCCGCGCCACCGGCGATCGATCCCACCCCGGCCGGGGGCGATTTCCCTAGCGCAGCGGCCAAAACGCCTGATCCCCGATTGCCTTTTGGTACATTTGGACGTCCGTCCGCGACCCGAAGGAGAACGATGCAGCCCGCATCGCCGCCCAGCGCCAGTGCCGACGCCCCCCAGACGGCCTCCCATCACGGTAACGGCCGGATGGGCTCGATCGAGAATCCCGAGGTGCTGGAGAACGTCCCCGGTCACATCATCCCGATCCTCCGGCGCGAGTTCGACGACTTCGACACGGAGTCGACACGCTTCCTCAAGGGCGAGCTCGACGGGGACGAATTCATCAGGTTCCGCCTCAAGCAGGGCGTCTACGGCCAGCGCCAGCCCGACGTGCAGATGGTCCGGGTCAAGCTTCCGCTCGGCGGCGTCACGCCGGATCAGCTCGATGCGTTCGCCGATGTGATCGAGAAGTACGTGCCGCTGCGCAAGGGCCACATCACGACTCGCCAGAACATCCAGATGCACCACGTGCCGCTGCCCGACGCGGCCGAGCTGATCAGAGAGCTGGGCGACGCGGGCCTGTCCTCGCGCGAGGGCTGCGGCAACACCATGCGCAACGTGACCGGCGACCCGCGCGCCGGCACGCTCGGGGGCGAGCTGTTCGACATCACCCCCTATGCCGGCGCGTACGTGCGCTACTTCGTCCGCCACCCCACGACCCAGGCGATGCCGCGCAAGGTCAAGACCGCGTTCGCGGCGACCGACGAGGACAACGCGATCACCCGGATCCACGACGTCGCGTTCATCCCGAAGCTCAAGGACGGCGTTCGCGGTGTGGAGATGCGGGTAGGAGGCGGTACCTCGATCATGCCGCGGCTTGCTCCGACGCTGTACGAGTTCGTCGGGCTCGACAACGGCGACTACCTGAAGATCACCGAGGCCTGCATGCGGATCTTCGACCGCCAGGAGTGGCTGCGCGTCAACCGCGCCCGGGCCCGCATCAAGGTCCTGATCGACAAGATCGGAATCGACGAGTTCCGCACCCTGGTGGAGGAGGAGCTCGAAGGGGATTGGGTGAACGAACGCGACTTCAGTCTCGAAAGGATCGTGTTCGACTACGACGAAGAGGCCAGTGCGCCGGCGAAGCCGCAATCCTTCGCCACGCCCAACGGAGACCATCGTGAGTTCACGCGCTTCGTCGACACCAACGTGCAGCGCCAGCGCCAGCGTGGCTTCTCGACCGTCGAGGTCAAGGTGACGCGAGGCGACCTGACCCCCGGGCAGCTACGCGGACTCGGGCAGATCATGCGCGACCGCGCCGGTGGCGCCGCGCGCACCACCGTCCACCAGAACCTGATCCTTCGCTGGGTCCGCGACGATTCCGTGTATGACGTATGGCGGGCTCTTGGCGAGCTCGGTCTCGGCGACGCCGGCGCGGATGAGATCACCGACGTGGTCAGCTGCCCCGGGACCGACTCGTGCAAGCTCGGGATCACGAGCTCGATGGGGCTGAATCAGGCGATCCACGAGCAGCTCGAGCAGATGGAGATCGGCGACGAGCTGACGCGCAGGATCCACGTCAAGATGAGCGGGTGCCCGAACGGCTGCGGCCAGCACCACATCGCGAACATCGGCTTCTACGGCGCCTCGATCAAGGTCGGACAGCACACGATCCCGGCCTACATCCCGCACATCGGCGGGGCGTACGAGGGTGGCGATGTGCGCTACGGTCAGCGCCTCAAGGCGCGGCTCCCAGCTAAGCGTGTGCCCGAGGCGGTGCAGCGGTGGGTACGCTTGTACGAATCCGAGCGGACCGAGGGCGAGGATTTCAACGCTTTCGTCGATCGCGTCGGGCCAGCGGAATTCGAGGCGAAAGTCAAGGATCTCACGATGCCCGTTGAGTTCAGCCTGGACAACATGAGCTACTTC
Source organism: uncultured Solirubrobacterales bacterium (assembly GCA_963836715.1). GTDB lineage: Bacteria > Actinomycetota > Thermoleophilia > Solirubrobacterales > Solirubrobacteraceae > Palsa-465. The sequence continues at coordinate 311,120 of CAWIKH010000005.1, read as the reverse complement.
ATCGACTGGACCAAAGAGTCGCCGTTCGAAGTCGTGCGCGGTGAGGGCGAGTGCGCGGTCTGAGCGATGCCCCGACCATGACTGCCACGATTCCCGATCTCGAGACCGTCTCCGCCGAGGAGGTGCTGGCCTACGCCGTCGAGCGCTTCCACCCGCGGCTCAAGATGGCGTGCTCCTTCCAAAAGGAGGAGTCCGTGCTCGTACACATGCTGACCGCGATCGAGCCCGACGCGCGGGTGTTCATGATCGACACCGGCGTGCTGTTCGGAGAGACGCTCGAGACCTGGAAGCGGTTCGAGGACAGGTTCGGCGTCCGCATCGAAGTGATCGACGCCCGCAGCCCCGATCAGCCGTGGGACCTGAACCGGTGCTGCGGCGAGGCCAAGGTGGATGCGCTCGAACGCGCGCTCGATGACATCGACGCGTGGGTCACGGGCATCCGCCGCGAGCAGGCCCCCACCCGCGCAGCGGCGGCCAAGCTCGAGCGCGACGAGCGGCGCGGGATCTGGAAGGTCAACCCGCTGGCCGATTGGACCGAGAAGGACCTGTGGCGCTACATCTACGAGCACGACCTGCCCTATCACCCGCTCCACGACCAGGGCTACGCGTCGATCGGTTGCGAGCCGTGCACGCGGCCGGGCGCCGGTCGCGAGGGGCGCTGGGCCGGGCTCGAGAAGACCGAATGCGGAATCCACGAATGAGGCTGGTCGCTTGAACCCCCTCCACTACGAGCTCTCGCATCTGGAGGCGCTCGAGGCCGAATCGATTCACATCTTCCGCGAGGTCGCGGCCGAGTTCGAGCGTCCGGTCCTGCTGTTCAGCGGCGGCAAGGACTCCCTCGTCCTCCTGCGCCTGGCGGAGAAGGCGTTCCGTCCCGGCCGTTTCCCGTGCCCGATCATGCACGTCGACACTGGCCACAACTTCCCCGAGGTGCTCGAGTTCCGCGACCGGCTGATCGAGCGGATCGGCGAGCGGCTGATCGTCGCCAGCGTTCAGGAGTCGATCGACAAGGGCCGCGTGGTCGAGGAGAGCGGCCCCCGGGCATCGCGCAACCGCCTCCAGACGGTGACGCTGCTCGACGCGATCGCCGAGCATGGGTTCGACGCAGCGTTCGGTGGCGCCCGCCGGGACGAGGAGCGCGCCCGCGCCAAGGAGCGCGTGTTCTCGTTCCGGGACGACTTCGGCCAGTGGGAGCCCAAGCGCCAGCGGCCCGAGGTGTGGGCGCTCTACAACGGCCGCATCCGCAAGGGCGAGCACGTCCGCGTGTTCCCCCTGTCGAACTGGACTGAGCTCGACGTCTGGCAGTACATCTCTCAGGAGAAGCTCGAGGTCCCGAGCATCTACTACGCCCACACCCGGCAGGTGTTCGAACGCGACGGAATGCTGTATGCGCTGAGCCCCTATGTGCAGCTGATCGAGGGCGAGACGCCCTTCGAAGAATCGGTGCGCTACCGGACCGTCGGCGACATGACCTGCACAGGCGCGGTGCGCTCGCGTGCCACCACGCTCCCCGACGTGGTCTCCGAGATCGCGGCCACCCGCATAACCGAGCGCGGAGAGACGCGCGCGGACGACCGGGTGACCGAGGCTGCGATGGAGGATCGCAAGCGCGAGGGCTATTTCTAGCCGTGCCGGGGGTCGGCTGATGACGCCTGGCGCGGCGACGAACGGGCACGCGCTACGCACCCGCACCAGCGAGCTGCTGCGGTTCGCCACCGCCGGGTCGGTCGACGACGGCAAGTCGACGCTGATCGGGCGGCTGCTGCAAGACTCCAAGTCGATCTTCGAGGATCAGCTCGAGCACGTCGTGCAGACCTCCGAGCGCCGCGGCGACGGCTACGTGAACCTCGCGCTGCTGACCGACGGCCTGCGGGCCGAGCGCGAGCAGGGGATCACGATCGACGTCGCCTATCGGTACTTCCAGACGCCGCGGCGTAAGTTCGTGATCGCCGACACCCCCGGCCACGAGCAGTACACGCGCAACATGGTCACGGGCGCCTCGACCGCGGATCTGTCGGTCGTGCTCGTCGACGCCCGCAAGGGCGTGAGCGAGCAGACCCGCCGACACGCCTACATCGCCTCGCTGCTGCGGATCCCGCACGTGGTGGTGTGCGTCAACAAGATGGACCTCGTCGAGTACGACGAGGCCGTGTTCGAGCACATCGTCGACGACCTGACGGACTGGACGGCCCGCCTCGGCATCCCCGACGTGTGCTTCATCCCCATCTCGGCGCTGCACGGCGACAACGTCGTCGACCGCTCGACCGCGATGCGGTGGTACGACGGGCCGCCGCTGCTGTACCACCTCGAGCACGTCGTGATCGCGCCCGACCGCAACCTCGCCCAGGTGCGCTTCCCGGTTCAGTGGGTGATCCGGCCGAACAACGACGAGCACCACGACTACCGCGGCTACGCCGGCACGGTCGCCGGCGGAGTGCTCCAAGCCGGCGACGAGGTACTCGTCCTCCCGAGTGGCCGGCGCACCGAGATCGACTCGATCGAGACCTTCGACGGTCCGGTCGAAACCGCCTTCCCGACCATGTCCGTGACGGTGCGGGTGACGGACGACCTCGACATCTCCCGCGGCGACATGATCGTCGAGGCGGACGATCCTCCCGCCGCCGCCCGCGAGCTCGACGCGATGGTCTGCTGGATGGGCGAGCAGCCGCTGCGCTCCGGCGCGCGCCTCGTGATCAAGCACACCACCCGCACGACCCGCGCGCGGATCGACGAGCTCGACTACCGCGTCGACGTCAACACGCTGACCCACGAGCCCGCCGACGAGCTCGTGCTCAACGAGATCGGCCGGGTACGTATCAGGGCCGGCTCTCCGCTGATGGCGGATCCGTACACGAGCAACCGCACCACAGGCAGCTTCATCTTGATCGACGAGGCGAGTAACGACACGGTGGCGGCGGGGATGGTCCTCGCCGCCCGCTAGGCGCAGGCTAGGCTAGGCTAGGCTAGGCACTGGCCTTGGCCTGTCTGGCCCGCAACCGTTTGGGATAGAACTCGGGATATGTCCGAGTTTCATCCTACGTAGACGGCGGGCGAGGAGGAGAGCCACTGGCATCGATCTCCGTCGGGCCGAGGCTCGCGATCAAGCGCGGCTCCGTAGAACGGCCGCTGGACGTAGTTCTGCGCCTGATCGTCAAGCAGGCGGCGCGACGGGTGTCGTTCACGCCCCGGTAAAGTCTCGCCGCGCATGTTCTCCAAGGTGTTGATTGCCAACCGCGGGGAGATCGCGGTCAGAATCATGCGCGCGTGCGAAGAGCTCGGGATCGCGACCGTCGCGGTCTATTCGGAGCTCGACCGCGATGCCATCCACGTCAAACGCGCCGACGAGGCCTACCTGCTCGGGCCGGGACCGGCATCGGAGAGCTACCTCGCCATCGACAAGCTGCTCGAGGCGGTGCAGCGGTCCGGCGCCGGGGCGGTGCATCCGGGGTACGGCTTCCTGGCCGAGAACGCGGCGTTCGCCGGCGCGCTCGAGCAGGCCGGGATCACGTTCATCGGACCGCCCGCCTCCGCGATCGAGGCGATGGGCTCGAAGACACGGGCACGCGAGCTGATGGCCAAGGCGGGCGTCCCGATCGTGCCCGGGACCACGGAGCACGTCGTGACGATCGAGGAGGCGAGCAAGGTGATCACGGACACGATCGGCTATCCGGTGGCGGTCAAGGCGGCCGGCGGCGGTGGTGGCAAGGGCTTCCGGGTCGCGCTGGACGAGTCCAAGCTCGAGGAGGCGTTCGAGGGCGCCGCCCGCGAGGGCGAGAAGTTCTTCTCGGACCCCAGCGTGTACCTCGAGCGCTACCTGCCCGACCCGCGCCATGTCGAGGTCCAGGTGCTCGCCGACACGCACGGGAACGTGATCCACCTCGGCGAGCGCGACTGCTCGCTCCAGCGCCGGCATCAGAAGCTGGTCGAGGAGTCGCCCGCGCCTGCCGTCGACGACGAGCTCCGCGCTCGGATCGGGAAGATCGCCACCGAGGCGGCCACGGCGGTGTCCTACACGGGGGCGGGGACGATCGAAGGGCTCCTCCAGGACGGCGAATATTTCTTCCTGGAGATGAACACCCGGGTCCAGGTCGAGCACTGCGTGACCGAGATGGTCACCGGGATCGACATCGTCAAGGAGGGCATTCGTGTCGCCGCCGGCGAACCGTTGTCGATCTCGCAGGACGGAGTGGTGCTGCGCGGTCATTCCATCGAGTGCCGCATCAACGCCGAGGACGCGAGCAAGAACTTCGCCCCCGCTCCGGGCACGATCGGCGCCTACAGGGAGCCGGCGGGGCCGGGCGTGAGGGTCGACTCGGGCGTCGGCGCGGGCTCCGAGATCTCGCCGATGTATGACCCGATGGTCGCCAAGCTGATCGTGTGGGACGTCGACCGCGAGCAGGCGACGGCGCGGATGCTGCGGGCGCTGCGCGAATACCAGATCGAGGGCCTGATGACGCTGCTGCCGTTTCACCAGGCGATCCTCCAGACGCGCCAGTGGCATGACGGCGAGACCTGCCGCGATCTGATCGAGGACCGTTCCTGGCTGAAGCAGCTGGCGTTCCCCAAAGCGGAGAAGCCGGCGAGCGAGGCCGACGGCGAGGCGGCGCCCGAGCCGATCGAGCAGAGCTACACGGTTGAGGTTTCCGGCAAGCGCTTCGACGTCAAGGTGATCGGACTGCCGCCGGCGGGCGGTGGTGTCAACGGCGCTCGCCCCGGCGCCGGCGGGTGCCGTCGCGACCCGGCGCGCGCCACGCCGCTCCGAGCGCTCGGCCGGGGGCGGCGGGGGTGGGGGCGACACGCTGTCCTCGCCGCTCCAGGGGACCGTTCTGAAGGTCGCCGTCGAGAAGGGCGCCGATGTCCAGGAGGGCGCGCTCGTGTGCGTGATCGAGGCGATGAAGATGGAAAACGAGATCACCGCGCACAAGGCGGGTACGGTCGCGGACCTTCCGATCGCCGTAGGCGCCTCGGTTGCGACCGGCGACACGCTTGCCGTGATCAGCTCGGCAGGCGAGTAGCGCCGGCGCCGGCGATCCTCCTCCAGGGGAGGGACCTTCGGCGAATCGCGACCGTCCGGTCGGGCCACGCCAGCGTCGCGAACAGCGTCACCAGCAGCAGATCACGGGCGACGACCGTCCACGACTGCAACGGCGCGAAGGTCCTGAGCGGGTCGAAGTGCAGCGGGTAATAGACCTGGGTCATCGCCATCGCACAGGCGAGTAGCGCCATCGCCGCAAGGCCGCGCCGGCCGCTCACGGTGGCGACCAGGGGCGCGAGCCAGATCAGGTATTGGGGCGATAGCACCCGGTCGAACACGATGAACGCGCACACGGCCGCGGCGGCCGCCGTCAACAGCCGCTCGCGCGTGGCCGACCCGAGTGCGTACAGCCCCCACACCACGACCAGGGCCACGAGTTGCAGCACGCTTATCAGCCCGGCGAACGCGAGCGCCGGATGACCGTTGAGGTTGTCGGAGCTGTGCGTGAAGTAGTACGAGAGGTGCACTCCGACCAGCTGGTGCGCCGCGAGGAACAGCGCCGCGCCGACGCTCTCGAGCTGCAAGGGCCGGTTCTCCTGCCCGTGGATCGCCCACCACAACCCGTGCGGAGCGATCACCAGGAACGGCAGGAAGAAGGCCAGCAGCACCACGCCGAACACCGCCAGACAGCCGAGCGCGGCTCGCCGCCCGTCCCGGCGCCACACATACACCACCGCGATCGGCACGACCACGACCGGGAACGCTTTCGCGGCGGTGCCGAGCGCCAGCAGCGCGAACCCGGTCCGCTTCCGCTCGAAGTACATCGCGGTCATGGCCGCGATCGTGAGCATCGTCGGAAACAGGTCGTACCGGGACAGCAGCACGGCTCCGAGCAGTAGGGGCGAGAGCGCGAGCAGCGCCACGCCGCACACCAGGTGCCGCGTGCCGACGCGTTGCGCCGCGAGCACGAGCGCGGCGAGGCCGGCCGAGATCACGCCGCACACGCCCATCATCAGCTCGAACACCTCCATGTAGCCCGAGAAGCTGTTGCCGGCGATCAACCTCGGGATCAGGAATATCGGAAGTGCCAGCGGCGGGTACTCGACCGAGAAACCGCGATACGGGACCAGCCCGCGCACCACGATGTTGCGCGCATACTTCGCGTACTCGGGCGTGTCCCACTGCCTGTCGAGGCGGTACCAGCCGTGATGGATCAGGTACCACGCGACCACGAACCCGATCGCCGCGATCGCCACCGCCAGCACCGTCCGCTGACGGTTGGACGGTAAATAGCGGGCACGGCCCGCCGGCACCGTGACCGACGTGCCGCCCAGCTCCACGAGTGGGTCATGTGGCTGTCGGCCAGGCATCACGACTCGATCCTCGCCGCGAGATCGTACGGATAGGTGTACATCTTGATCGGGCCGATGCGGTACACGGCGGCGGGGCGTCCGAGGTCGGGCGTGGGCACCGTGACGCTCTCGTTCGAGCGGTCGTCGGTCAGCAGGAAGCTGCCGGTGTGCGGGCGCGGCCAGTACCAGCTGCTGATGAAGTGCAGATCGAAGCGGCATAGATGCGCGTTCTGGTCACAGACCACAACCGGATATACCTGCACGCGGAGCCCGGTGGACCACGTGACCGGAGCGGCGTCCCAGTACCCGGCGTAGCCGACGGTCAGGTGCTCGCGCGCCGCGATCCTGGCGATCTGATCGGCGACGCCGGCGCTGACCGGGGTGTGGAACTCGGTGCCCTCGCTCGCGATGCCTCGTGCCATTGACACGATCGCGCCGAGCGCGAACACGCACGTGCCCGCCAGCACGGCCGCTGCGGCGCGCCCGCGACCGGCGCCGCCCGCGGGCACCAGGGCGGCGGCGGCCGGCACCACCGCGGCAGCGGCATACAACAGGCCGACCAGGTAACGGTCGGAGTGGATGTCGACCGGAGCGTCGCTGAACACGAACGCGAGCGAGAGCAGGATGGCCGACGAGCACCAGAACGAGAAGAACGCCTGCCGCCCCCGGTCACCCGGGGACGAGATCCGGCCACGCAGCTGCCGCCAGCCGAGCCACGGCATGACGACGACCGCCGCGACGCTCACCGCCGCGCACGCCGCGGCCAGAGCCACCTCCGGCGACAGCGAGCCGCCGGAGACGGCGCCGTTGCCGAGCACGGCGACCGAGCGCACCCAGAGCTTGATGTTGTGGGCTGTCTTGGCGCCGGCGACGATCTTCGTCGCGTGAAGGCCGGGCTCCGGCGTGACCGACAGCGCCGACATCACCGCCCGCGTCGCTCCCCAGGTGACGGCCGCGACCGCGAGCGTGGCCGCACCGGTGACCAGCGCGCGTGTGCTGCCCCGCCCGCGCGCGACCATCAGCGCCAGCGCGAACGGCACCAGCGCCCCGATGATCACGAGCAGATCCGATTGGGCGTTGACGCCGACGATCGTCCCGACCACCAGCACGAGCGCGATCAGCATGAGCCGGCGTACGTCGGCGGCGCGTCGCTCGAGCCAGACCACGAACGCCCCCAGCAGCGCGAGGCAGAACCACGCCGGAGCGTGCTGGGTGGTCGAGAGGTCGAGTCGCAGCGTCGCCGGCGATGCGCAGATCAGCAGCACCGCGGTGAGCCCGGCCGCCCACCTCCCGGCCACCTGCCACACCGACCACGCCGCGAGCCCGGCTCCGGCGAGCGCCATCGCGTAGGGTGCCGCCTCCCAGATCTGCCGATGGGCCGGCAGCCATTTCGTCGCCAGGTCGAACAGCAGCGTCGCATACCACCCGAACTCGCCCAGCACCACGCTTGCGTGCGCGGGCGCAGCGCCGAACAACTCGCCGAGCACGGGCCCGGATGCGGCGTCCGCGTCGAGGTTCGTCGCCCGGATCGCTGCATCGAGCTGGTGCGCCAGGAGGATCACATAGATCACGCCGAGCGGCAGCGCTACCCACCACGTCCACCGCGGGACGTTGCCGACCCACCGTTCGCGGGTGCGCGGCCCTCGCGCGGTGGCAGGCTCGCTTCCAGGCCGGAGGCGGGGTGAGATTCCGGTGCCGGCGCCCATGGCCCTCACGACTTGCGCCCCCGGGAATCGGCGAGCACGAGGCGGTGCCGTGACGACGGCGCGCCCCGGGCGGCGATTTGCTCGAGCCGGCCGTTGAGATACGAGCAGTGCCTGGGCACGCGTTCCGGGGCCGAGCGAGGTCCACAGGGTGACGCTCCCGGGTCCCGGCCCGCGCGTGACCCGCACCGCCGCCCCGTCCACCTGGAGCTCGGTTTGAAGGCCGTGGTTGAGGCGCTCGAGGCGGATAACGGAGGTCGTGAAGTGTCCGGACCGCGCGAGCTCGGCTCGCTCGGCCGTCGAGGCAAGCACCAGTGTCCGCTGCGCCTGGCGCTGGAGGTCGTCCGGGCCCTTCGCGACCGCGACAAGCGACACCAGAACGCCGCCGACCAGCAGCGCCAGGAACACCGGCAGCAATCTCTCGGCCAGGCGCCGTCGTCGCAGGCAGAGTAGGACGCCGGCGGTGACGGCGACGGCGACGGCCAGTAGGACGACGCCGATCGCAGCGGTGGCAATACCCGAGTAGCTCATATCGGCAGTTGGAGGCGTCCCCCGGGTCCCGGGGCGGCGCATTCGGTGTTTCGAGGCTACCGGGGAATGGTCCTTTGCAGCCGCTCCACGTTCTCCGCGTGGATGCGGCGTTGCGCGCCCGTCCGGCGGCCGGCGGGCAGCGGCGCCTCCACGCCGGAGGCGCACAACTCTTTAAGGTACCCGACGTCCTCGTCGAGGACCCCGATCGCGTCAGCTCGGTCGAGCGGACGTCCGTGGCCCGGCACGATCGTGTCCGCGCGCGGCAGGAGCGCGCGCAGGCGCTCGAGCGTCGCCAGGTACGCCTCGACCGACCCGCCCGGGGAGATCCACGGGATCTCGACCGGCGACAGGTAGTCGCCGCACACGAGTACTTGCAGCCAGGGGATGAAGAACGCCGTCCCGTCGGCGGTGTGGCCGTCCGCCGGATGAAGCTCGAGCTCGCGGTTGCTCGGTCCGATCGACAGGCGCCCGGGAACCGGGAGCGACTGGATGCCGGCCAGCGCGAGCGGCTTGCGGTCGTCGACGTATTGCTCCTCGTCGAACTCGCGCAGCTCGCGCTGGGCCTGTCCCGGCTCGGCCGCGAGCCGCCCTGCGGTGCTCTCGCCGCAGCCGAGCGACGCCTCGGGGAACGCGATCCGCCCGAGCAGGTGATCCCAGTCGGCGTGGGTGGCGAGCAGTCCCGAGACCGGAAAGCCGGCTTGCTCGAGCACGCCGGCGACCGCCTCGAGCTCGTCCGGATACACCGGCGAGTCGATCACGAATCCCTCCTCGCCGGCGCGCACCGCGGTGCACGTCGTCTGCCAGAAGCGGCTGATCAGGACGATCAGGTCGGCGTTCACCGCCAAGACCTTCATGGCGTTCCTACGAGACGCCGATGAGCTTCATCGCCTCGCGGAGGTTGGCGACCTCGGCGTCCGGCTTCTTCTGGTTGGACTCGAGCGCCTCCTTGTCGCGGTTGACCCACACGACCGGGACCTTCCGCTTGATGCACGGCTCGACGTCGTAGTAGTAGCTGGCGGCGATGTGGACCCAGCCCTTCTTGCCGCCGATCCGCCGCTCGCACTCGGCGAAGTGCGCCGGGTCCGGCTTGTAGGAGCGGACCTGCTGGGCGGTGACGACGAGGTCGAAGTCGAGCGGGATGTGTCGGCGGGTCTGCCCGAGCAGCTTGTCGTCGATGTTGGAGATCAGTCCGACCTTGTATTTCTTGGCGATTTTCTGGAGCACGGGGTTGGTCTCCTTGAACGGCGGCCAGCGCTGCACCGAGTCGGGCAGGAATCCGGCCCGGGACGGCTCGAGCGGCCAGCCCAGCGTCTTTGCGATCTGGACGGCGGTGCGGCGCAGGACCTCGGCGTACAGCTCGTAGGAGCCCGCCTGGATCTGCTTTTGGACCTCGTAGAAGAGCGGGATCAGCTCGTCGCGCTCGATCGTGAACCCGTCTCGCTCGGCCTCGCTCCTGAACGCGTCGTACGCGCCCGTCTCCCAGTCGATCAGGGTTCCGTAGACGTCGAATGTGACGAACGTGATGTCCTTGGGGATCGCCATCGCGCGGGCCATCATGCCACGGGAAGAACGCTGCGCGCAGCGTCGTCGGCCCGTCCCGCCGTGGGCGACCGTCCCCGACAGAGGAGCGGAACCATCAGCCCGCGAACGCGCGACTAGCTAGAGTGCAGCCGCGCATGGACCTGCTCGAGTACCAGGGGAAGCAGGTGTTCGCCCGCCACGGCGTGCCGGTGCCCTCCGGACGGCACGCGCAGACGGTCGACGAGGCCGCCTCGGCGGCCGACGACATCGGTTACCCGTGCGTGATCAAGGCCCAGGTGCAGATCGGCGGCCGGGGCAAGGCCGGCGGCATCAAGGTCGCGAACAACCACGACGAGGCCCGCGACCACGCGCAGGCGATCCTCGGGATGGACATCCGCGGGCTGACCGTGCACGAGCTGTGGGTCGAGGCGGCCTCGGAGATCGAGTCGGAGTACTACGCCTCGGTCGTGTTCGACCGGTCCGCGAAGGCGCCGTTGGTGATGCTCTCGACCAAGGGCGGGATGGACATCGAGGAGGTCGCCGAGTCGGATCCGGAGGCGATCGCGCGCCTGCACGTCGATCCGCTGCTGGGCTTCCAGGAGTTCCACGGCCGGCGGCTCGCGTTCGAGGCTGCCGTCGATGCCGACGTCGTCCGGCCGGTCGGCGCGATGCTCGCCAAGCTATACGACGTGTTCATCTCCGAGGAGGCGACGCTCGTCGAGGTCAACCCGCTGATCGTCACCCCCGAGCGCGACGTCAAGGCGCTCGACGCCAAGGTCACGCTCGACGACAACGCGCTGTTCCGCCATCCCGACAACGCCGAGCTGCGCGACCCCTCGCGCGAGGACCCGCAGGAGCGGATGGCCAAGGAGCGCGGGCTGACGTACGTCAAGCTCGACGGCGACATCGGCATCCTCGGCAACGGCGCCGGCCTCGTTATGTCGACGCTCGACGTCGTCGCCCAGGCCGGCGGCTCGCCTGCGAACTTCCTGGATGCCGGCGGCGGCTCGAAGGCGGAGGCGATCACCAGCGCGGTCGAGGTGATCCTGTCCAACCCGAACGTCAAGGCCGTGCTGTTCAACATCTTCGGCGGCATCACCCGTTGCGACGAGGTCGCGCGCGGATTGATCGAGGCGTTCGACCAGATCGAGGCCGGCGGGAAATCAATTCCGTTCGTGGTGCGGTTGGACGGGACCAACGACGTCGAGGGACGCAAGCTGCTGGCCGAGGCAGATCTTCCGAACGTGTTCGCGGAGTCGACGATGGACGGCGCGGCGCACAAGGTCGTCGAATTGGCCGAGGCTTCGTCATGAGCATCCTCGTCGACACGAATACGAAGCTGTGCGTGTCCGGGATCACCGGGCGCGAGGGCACGTTCCACTCGCTGCGCAACCGCGAGTACGGGACCCAGGTCGTCGGCGGCGTCACCCCCGGCAAGGGCGGCCAGGACGTCGAGGGCGTCCCGGTGTTCAACACCTTCCACGAGGCGGTCGCCGACACAGGCGCGAACACCGCGATGATCTTCGTCCCGCCCCGGTTCGCCGCCGACTCGATCCTCGAGGCCGAGGACGCGGGAATCGAGCTGATCATCGCGATCACCGAGGGGATCCCTGCGTTCGACGAACTGCGCGCGTACGCGATGATCAAGAAGGGCGGCCGCGCCCGCCTGATCGGGCCGAACTGCCCGGGCATCCTGTCGCCGGGCAAAGCCAACGTCGGGATCATCCCCGCGGCGTTCTTCAAGGAGGGCAACGTCGGGGTCGTGTCGCGCTCGGGGACGCTGACGTACCAGATCGGCAACGTCCTCGCCCAGAGCGGCTTCGGCAACTCGACGATCGTGGGAATCGGCGGCGATCCGGTTCCCGGATCGGACTTCATCGACATCATCGGTTTGTTCCAGGACGACCCCGAGACCGAGCTGATCGTGATGTGCGGCGAGATCGGCGGCGACGCCGAGGAGCGCGCCGCCGAGTTCATCGCGGATAACGTCACCAAGCCGGTCGTCGCCTATATCGCCGGCTTCACCGCACCGCCGGGCAAGACCATGGGCCACGCCGGGCGCGATCGTGTCCGGCTCGCGGGGGACCGCCAAGGCCAAGGCCGAGGCGCTCGAGAGCAAGGGCGTGCGCGTCGGGCGGACCCCCACCGAGGTCGCCGAGATCGCGGTCTCGCTGCTCGGCGCCGCCGCGTAGTCGCGTCCGACTCTGGCGCCTAACGTGTAACTCGCCGCGTGGGCGGGGTCGAGTTGCCAGTTAGCCGCCGCCGTTGCGGACGCTACGCTGGCGTGGTCCGTGTCGAGCCAAGGAACGAGCACCCCGGGGGCGCATCTCGAGGAGTTGGACCGGCTTCTGTACGACGTCCAGGCCGACCTCGTCCCCGAGCGTGAGCCGCGGCCCGCCCTCGTGACCGCGGCGATCCCGGCCCGCCACCGCCACCTCCAGATCCGCCGCGGCCGGATCCGCCGCCGCCGGTTCCGGACTCATCGGTCCCGGACTCGCCCCCGCCTGCACCGGATCCGCCGTCGCCGGTCCCGGGCTCGCCACCACCGTCACCGCCCTCGCCGCCGGCTCCGGAGCCGCCACCGATCCCCGAGCCGCCACTACCGCCACCCAGCCCCGCCCTCCTCGACACCACCCGCCAGATCGAAGCCCTCACCGAGCTCTCCGTGAGGCTGGTGGCGTCGATGCGCGAGCTGCTCGATGGCTATGAGCGCGTCCTCGCGCCGAACGCCCGAGCGCGGCCCGAGCCCGCCCGGGTGACCCTGTCGGCGAGCCCGTTCGCGAGCATCGAGGCGCTCCGCGAGTTCGAGGCGGCGCTGTCGGACCTGCGCGGCGTGCGCGACGTGGTGGTGCGCGGCGATCAGGGAACCGGCCGAGCGATCATCGACGTGCGGCTCGACGTCGCGAGTCCGTAGTCTTCAGCGCATGGCCAAGCCGATCTCATTCGCCCGGGGCGCGCCGTCGCTCGACATCGTCGACGTGGACGGCCTGCGCGCCGCGGCCGACAAAGCGTTCGAGTCCGATCCGGGCGGCATGACCGCCTACGGAACCGCGATCGGATACCCGCCGCTGCGCGAATGGATCGCCGAGCGCCACCAGGTCGCCCCCGAGCAGGTCATCGTCACGAACGGCTCGATGCAGGCCGACGCCTTCCTGTTCGACGCGCTGGTCAAGTCCGGCGACTCGGTGATCGTCGAGCGGCCAACGTACGACCGGACGCTGCTGTCGCTGCGCAACCGCGGCGCGGACGTCCGAATGGTCGAGCTCGAGCCCGACGGGATCGACGTGGCTGCGCTCGAGCGGGTGCTCGCGGCCGGCGCGAGGCCGAAGCTCGCCCACATCATCCCCAACTTCCAGAACCCCGCCGGCTACACGCTGTCGGCCGAGAAGCGCGAGCGGCTGCTCGAGCTCGCGCGCAGCCACGAGTTCACGATCTTCGAGGACGACCCGTATGTGGCGCTGCGGTTCGAGGGCGCGCCGCTGCCGACGATGCTCTCGATGGACGCCGGCGACACAGTCGTGTACGCGTCGTCGTTCTCCAAGACGGTCTGCCCCGGGATCCGCGTCGGGTACCTGGTCGGGCCCGCGGAGCTGATCGCCAAGGTGGTCAAGATCGCCACCCAGACGTACATCTCGCCGAGCATGGTCTCCCAGGCGATCGTTCACCAGTTCTGCCTCTCGGGTGCGCTCGAGCGGTCGATCGAGTTCGTCCGCGACGCGCTGCACGAGCGCGCGGACACGCTGTGCGAGGCGCTCGAGCGCGAGCTGCCGGATGCCCGCTTCGTCAAGCCGCTCGGCGGCTACTTCCTGTGGGTCGACCTCCCGCGCGGTACGGACGTGGGTGCGCTGTTCGAGGCCGCGGCCCAGCTCGGGGTCCAGTTCGTCAAGGGCTCCGACTTCGTGCTCGACGGCGGCGACTCGAGCCTGCGGCTGGCCTACTCGGGCGTCACTCCGGAGGAGATCGAGGAGGGCGTCAAGCGTCTGGCCGAGGCCTACCAGCAGCTCGCCGGCGTCGCCGACGAAGATGCGGCCTGACGAGCTCGCAGCCTTCGGCGATCTCGCAGGCGAGGCGGCGGCCGCCCGCTGACGGCGCGACTCAGCGGCCGTAGCGCTCGCGCCCGAGCACGAGCTGCTCGGGCAGCGCCGTTCGCGGCGGCGGCGAGGGATCGGCAAGGACCGAGACCGTCTCGGCGACGCTCGCGGTGACTGTCGCAGTGGCGGAGTTCGAGGCGATCGACACGTTCTCGCCGTCATTCAACGCCACCTCGCCCTCGAGTCCCGGCTCGATGCCGGCGCCCTTGAGGTAGTGCAGGAGGTCCTCGGCCTCGTTCTCGAGCCGCAGGATCGTGACCTTCGCTCCGGGCTCGCAGTCGGCGAGCGGCACGCCGTCGACCCGCTCGCCGACCCGGATCGGGTGGCCGTGCGGGCACGTCTTGGCGTCGCCGACGGACGCGCGCACGTATGCCTCGAACCGCGGCGTCATCGCGTGCTCGAGCTTCTCGGCCTCCTCGTGGACGTCGTCCCACGGCACCCCGACGGTGTCGGTCAGGAACCGCTCGATCATCCGGTGGCGGCTGACGAGCTGCTCGGCGTGCTCGCGTCCCGCGTCCGTGAACTCGATCATCCGCTCGGCGTTGCGGGCGACGTAGCCGTCGCGCTCGAGCCGGCCCAGCATCTCGTGCACGGTCGGCGCCGACAGCTGCATGGCCCGGGCCAGGTTCGCGCCGGTCATCGGCAACCCGGCCTCGATACAGCCAGAACAGCATCTCGACGTATTCCTCTTCGGCGACGGTGGCGCGAGCGGGAGCCATGGCTCCATCGTATCGGCCCCCGAGCTCTCCATCGCATCGCCCCGGCGACCCCTTCCGCCCGCATCGCATAGCATCGAGGCCGTGCCGGATTTGCCCCTGAAGCCGCCGATCGAGCCGCAGCTGGCCCGCTCCCGCGCCGGCCTGCCGGTCGGCGAGCAATGGTCGTATGAGCCCAAGTACGACGGGTTCCGCGCGATCGTGTTCGTCGACGGCGAGAGCGGCGTGATCCAGTCGCGCAGCGGCAAGCCGCTCGCGCGCTACTTCCCCGAGCTGACGTTCCCCGAGGGCCGGTACGTAGTCGACGGCGAGATCGTGATCGACGACCCCGAGGGCGGCCAGGACTTCGACGCGCTCCAGCAGCGGATCCACCCCGCCAAGTCGCGGATCGACATGCTGGCCGAGCGAGACGCCGTCACACTACGTCGCTTTCGACCTGCTGGCGTTCGAGGACGAGTCGTGGCTGGAGAAGCCGTTCTCCGAGCGCCGCGCGAAGCTCGAGGCGCTTGCTCCGGGCGAGCTCGACCTCACGCCCCTCACCACGGCGCCGGACGAGGCCGAACCGTGGCTGCGCAGCGGCGAGGGTGTCGTGGCCAAGGACGTGCGCGCGCCGTACCGTCCCGGCGAGCGCACCGGGATGATGAAGATCAAGCGGGTGCGGACGATCGACGCGGTCGTCGTCGGCTACCGGCCAGGCAAGGAGCCGGGCACGGTCGGCTCGCTGATCCTGGCGCTGTACGACGAGGCCGGCAAGATGCACGTGGTCGGCCACTCGTCGGGGCTGAAGGCCGCGGAGAAGCGGGCGCTGGTCGGCGAAGCTCGCCGTCTACGAGACAGGCAACCGCGGCCATGGCGACCCCAGCCGCTGGCAGAGCGAGCGAGACCTCGAATGGATCGAGCTCCGCCCCGAACTGGTCGTCGAGGTCACGTTCGACCATGCCAGCGGGGGCCGCATCCGCCACGGCACGAAGATCCTGCGCTGGCGCGAGGACAAGCCGCCGCTGGAGTGCAAGCTCGAGCAGATGGCGATGTAGCGCGCCGGAGCGCGCACGGCGGCCTGTTCCTCGTCGATAGCGCAGAGCAGCGGCGGCTGCGGATTCACGACTCGCCCGAGCTCGCGCTTCAGGACTGGCTCGGCAGCGCCGGCGCGGCGAAAGCGGTTGGCTAAGCGCTGCGCATCTGGAAGCTGAACATCCGGTCGGCGTCGATCCGCAAGTACACCGGGCCGCTGTCCAGGAACTGCTCCCAGTCTGGGCCGTAGCGCGGGACGTACACCTCGAGCAGGGTCTCGCGCAGGCCGCCGCCCTCCGCGGCCCCGATGTCGACCGGCACCGCCCGCCCGTGAACGTTCACCGCGAACTCCTCGCGCGGCATATGCGTGGCGCTGACCTGCGGGCGCGCGAGCAGGTGGCGGTAGCGAACCGATTCGGGCGCGGTCCCGAAGTGAAACGCGCCGCGGTAGAAGATCCCGTCGAGCGGTCCCGCGATCGGGCGGCAGTCGGCGGTCACGGTGGCGACGACGAGCAGGCACATGCCGGTCAGGCGCTCGACAAGCTCCTCCGCGCTCGCGCGGCGCTCGGGGGTGGTGATGCTCCGCAGGTGCGCTCCGGCGCGGTCGTAGCTGCGATCGAGGAGCTCCTGGAGTTCGCGGATGTCGTCGGGCGTCTCGTGCATCGATTGCCGACCATACTGCGGGCGATGGCAAAAATCCCGGGCATCCCCACCACTGTGTTGATCGCTCCCGATTCGTTCAAGGGGACGCTGACCGCCGCCGAGGTCGCCGATGCGATCGGCCGGGGTCTCGAGGCCGAGGGCCGGCCGGTCGATTTATGTCCGGTCGCCGACGGGGGAGAGGGCACGCTCGAGGCGCTCGTGCGGGCGCTCGACGGCGAGCGACGGAACGCGCCGGCGACAGACCCGCTCGGCCGCCCGATCGAGGCCCCGTTCGGGATCGGCGAAGGGGGCCGTGGGCAGGTGCTCGGGATCGTCGAGACGGCGGCGGCAAGCGGCCTCGGTCTCGTGGACCCGTCCGAGCGCGATCCCCTCGAAGCGAGCACGTTCGGCACCGGGCAGCTGATCGTGGCGGCGATCGAGGCCGGCGCCGATCTCGTCTATTTGGGCGTCGGCGGCAGCGCCACCACCGACGGGGGCGCCGGAGCAATCCGCGCGATCCGGGATGGCGGCGGCCTCGGCGACGCGCGGATCACCGTGCTCACCGACGTCCGCACGCCGTTCGAGCATGCCGCCCGCGTGTTCGGCCCCCAGAAGGGGGCGGGCGAGGATCAGGTCAGGCGCCTGACCAAGCGGCTGAACGATCAGGCGCGGCACCTTACGCGGGACCCGCGCGGGGTTCCGATGACGGGTGCCGCGGGCGGGCTGTCCGGCGGGCTGTGGGCCGAGTTCGGCGCCGAACTCGTTCCCGGCGCCCAGTTCGTGCTCGACGCGGTCGACTTTGACCGGCGCATGCGGGCGGCTCGTGCGGTGGTGACCGGCGAGGGGAAGCTCGATCAGCAGAGTCTCGCCGGTAAGGTCGTCTCCGAGGTTTCGACGCGGGCGCGCCAGGCCGGCGTCCCGTGCCACGCGATCGTGGGCACGCGCGAGCTCGACTCGTTCGGCGTCCGCGTCCTCGATCTCCAGGCGGTGCTCGAGGCGAGCACGCCTCGGCAGATCAGCGCGGCGGCGCGACGGCTGGCGGAGGTCCTGTAGCCGCCTGCTCAGTGGGCGAATGCGGTGCGCTTCTCGGTGGCCGGAGACGGCAGCGGAGCGTCCAGCGACTCCAGGAACTCGGTCAGCTCGCGCAGGTGCTCGAGCAGGTTGTCGGCCATGTCTATCGTCATTCCCGCCCGTACGACGATCCGCAGCACGCTCAGGTCCTGACGGTTCTCGGGGAAGCTGTAGGCGGGCACGAGCCACCCGTGCTGGCGCAGCTTGTCCGAGACGTCGAACACGGTGTAGTTCTCGACCTCGGGCGCGAGCGAGAACGCGAACACCGGCAATTCCCGGCCCTCGGAGATCAGCCGGTACGGGCCGATCTTGGCGATCTCGCTCGACATGTGCGTGGCGACATCCTGCGCTGCCTGCATCACGCGCCGGTATCCCTCGCGGCCGAGCGTCGTGAACATGTAGTACTGCGCCACGACCTCGCTGCCAGGGCGTGAGAAGTTCAGCGCGAACGTCGGCATGTGGCCGCCGAGGTAGTTGACGTCGAACACGAGGTCCCTCGGCAGCGCCTGTTCGTTACGCCAGATCGCCCAGCCGACGCCCGGGTATACGAGGCCGTACTTGTGCCCCGAGGCGTTGATCGACTGCACCCGGTCGATGCGGAAGTCCCACTCCAGGTCTGGCTGGAGGACCGGAGCCACGAACCCGCCGGAGGCCCCGTCGACGTGGACGGGCACGTAGATCCCCTTGTCGCTCTCGAGCTTGTCGAGCGCGGCCGCGATCTCCTTGACCGGCTCGTAGCTGCCGTCGAACGTCGAGCCGAGGATCGCGACGACGCCGATCGTGTTCTCGTCGCAGGCGGCCACCGCCTGTTCGGCCTCGAGATGGAAGCGGTCGCCCTCCATCGGCACCAGCTTTGGCTCCACCTCCCAGTAGCGGCAGAACTTTTCCCAGCAGACCTGAACGTTGGCCCCCATCACCAGGTTGGGCCGGTCGGTTGGCTTGCCGGCCTTTCGCATCCGCTCCCGCCAGCGCCACTTGAGCGCCATCCCGCCGAGCATCGCGGCTTCGCTCGACCCGGTCGTCGAGCAGCCGGTCGCCTGCTCGCGGTCGGGCGAGTTCCACATGTCGGAGATGATGCTCACGCAGCGTGCCTCGATCTCGGCCGTCTGCGGATACTCGTCCTTGTCGATCATGTTCTTGTCGGCGGTCTCGGCCATCAGCCGGGCGGCGATCGAGGGCATGTAGGTCGTCACGAACGTCGCCAGGTTAAGGCGCGCCTGGCCGTCGAGCAGCAGCTCGCTCGAGATCAGCTCGTATGCCGTCTCGCTGTCGAGGCCGCTGTCGCCGAT
This sequence comes from uncultured Solirubrobacterales bacterium, assembly GCA_963836715.1. Lineage (GTDB taxonomy): Bacteria > Actinomycetota > Thermoleophilia > Solirubrobacterales > Solirubrobacteraceae > Palsa-465. The sequence continues at coordinate 292,218 of CAWIKH010000005.1, read as the reverse complement.
CTCGTGGATCGGCAGCACCGCGGCCGCCTCGGCGCGCCTGGCTTGCGTAGTGGTCTGGCGCGGGCGCTGCTTGGCGAGTGGCATCGAGGCTCCTTGATCGGCACGGCGGGCAAGTAGATCATCGCCGACTCGTTCACCCCACGTGGACGGGTGCTCACCACTACGCACCCCCTGTCGCCACTACTCCCCGCGGGTCCACGGCCCCGCTCCGCCCAGCCGGACCGGGCTGATCCGGGTGATCCACCCCGGGCGCGGATTCTCGTCGGGTGGAAAGGTCGTGCCTGGGCCGATGTACACCCGCGCGAGCCGGCGCAGCAGCCCGGGCGCGCCGCCCCCCTCGATCCGTGCCGTCCCGTACACGACCAGGTACTCGCGCAGCCCGATCGGGTGCAGGGCGAGCCCGAGGACTAGCCCTCGCTCAGCGGTCTGGGGGCGGCTGGCAACCGAGCTCGATCAGGTACCGCGCGAACGCGAGCCGGTCGCGATCGGGATGGAACGGCTCGCCACCGTCCCTGAGCAGCGTCGCCACGCGCTCGAGGTCGTACAGCAGCGCGAGCTTGCCCGGCGGGTCGTCCCACTCGCCCGAGTCGTAGCGCTCCACCCACGCCGACAGCGCGGCAAGGGCCTCGACCTGCACCGGGTCCTCCCACCACCGGCTGCGCAGCGGCAGCCGGTAGCGCGCCCGGAGCGTGCAGACATCCGACCACAGCTGCTCGAACCACATCCATCGCTCGCGCGGGTACAGGCCCTCGCAGCACAACGGCCAGCGCGCCGAGACCGGCTCCTCCCAGTCGTTCTCGGGCTCGTGCCAGTCGTCGGGCTCGGACCTGCTCACGACGCGCTCGCGAGCCTTCGCAGTCGCCGGTCCTCGAACCACAGCCGTAGCCGCACCTGCGCCGGCGGAATCCGGCCGTAGAGCAGCAGCGCACGCCGGTCCGGGAGCTGTCGCAGTGCCTCGGGCGCGATCAGCGGCCGGCGCCGGCGCGAGGTCGAGCGCGTCGTCCCGCCGGCCCCCGTCGTGTGCGCACGGTCGCGGGCCTCCTCCTCGCCGGTCAACCCCGCGAAGTAGCGCAGCGTCTCGAGGTCCGCGACGCCCGGCAGCAGCATCCGCGCCCTGTGGCTGTTGACGACGGTCTCGGCCTGCTGACCGTAGCGTGAGCGGGCCTGGGCGAGGTCGTGGAAGATCGTGACCAGCTGGATGTTGTGGCTCGGCGCGGTCGAGGCGATCTCCGCCAGGTTGGGGAGCGGCGCGACGTTGCCGGCCTCGTCGAGGCACAGGAGGAGCGGCTTATCCAGGCGTCCACCGGCCAGCGTGGCGCGCTCGTACGCTCGGTCGACGACCTCGCCGAGCAGCGCGAGGAAGATCGGCCGCAGCAGCTTCGACGCCTTGGCGTCGCCGATCAGGTACAGCGTCGAGGCTGCGTCGAGCAGCCTTTCCGCGGTGATCTCGCTCGACTCGGCGGAGCGGACGACGCGGCCGAACCGGTACGCGCGGAGCAGCGTCTGCGCGGTCGCCTCGATCGAGGTCCGTGTGCGGTCGGCCTGCGCCTCGAACGCCCTGACGGCGTCGTAGGCGGCGTGGCCGCCCTCGCCGGCGCACAGCAGCGCCTGGTCGAGCTCGCGGATCCCCTGGCCGTGGATCCAGCGCACGACGCTGTCCATGTCCGCCCCGCTGACCGCGGCGGCGTAAAGCAGCGGCGCGAGCCGCTGCTCGGCGGCGACCGCCCAGAAGTCGCCGCCCTCGACGCTTCGGCGGTCGAGCTCACCGGCTGCCGCGAGCCGCCAGGCGACCTCGAGCGCGCCGTCCCAGGTGTGCGCTCCTTCGAGCGGCGACCACGTGTGCGAGCGAGTCCCGGACAGCCCGAACGGGTCGAACACGAACACCTCGCCCAGGGCGCGGCGACGAGTCATCGTCGCGCTCAGCAGGTCCGTCTTGATCGAGCTGGCGACCACCGGCCCGGGCCAATCGAGCAGCGCGGGAATCGCGATTCCGGCGGACTTGCCCGACTGTGGCGGACCGAACGCCACCAGCGCGTGCCGGTGCTCGGCGTACAGAGGCCTCCCGCGGTGGCGCCCGAGCGCGAGCCGCCCGGTGCGGCGGGACCGCGCGAGGCTGCGCAGCGGGCGCAGCTCCGGCGCCCTCGCCCACCGCGCGCCGTCTCCGCCGGCCACTCGCCCGCCGAGCCGCCCTCCGAGGAGTGCGACGGCGCCGCCGGCGCCGGCCAGCATTGCGAGCGCCGCGTAGAAGCCGCCGGCGCCGGGCAGGTCGGGGCGGGCGGCTGGGGGCCATGCGCCGGCCGGGTCAGACAGCCGCGAGGGCAGCCGGATCAGCACTTCGAGCAGCTGTCCGACGTCGACCCCCGGCCAGCCCGAGCCGAACAGCACGCCGGCGAGGCCGCCCCACAGCCACAGCGCTGCCGCGACTGCAATCACGCAGCCGATCGCAGCCAGCATCGCGGCATCGGAGATCCCGTGCGAGCGGTCCGAGCTCACCCGCGCCCGAGCCTCCGCTCGCTGACCCGCATCCCCGTGTCCGTGTTGGTGAGCTTCGCCTCGAGTCCCGAGCGATAGTGCTGGACCACGAACGAGCGGCTGCCGACGCGCCACAGCGCTTGTCCCGCCGACAGCATCGAGATCAGCCGGGACTCGGTCTCCGACAGCCCGAGCAGCGACCGGGTGAGCGGGACCTGGCTCTCGTCCTGGTGGTAGACGATCCGCGTCGAGGCGTCGGCGATCAGTCCCTCGGCGATCCTCGCCGCGCGCGATCCGGCGTCGCCGGCAGCGCGGAGGTCCGCGAGCTTGTGGAGCACGACGAGGTTCATCACGCCGAATTGCCTGGCGAGCTTGAAGTTCGACTGGAACCACTCGCCCAGACCGGTGTGCTGGACGATCTTCCACGACTCGTCGGCGACGTTGATCAGTCGCTCGCGGCCCGGCCGCTCGGCCATCCGCGCCAGCAATGCGCTCATCCACGCGGTGGCGCAAGCCATCAGGATGCCGACCGCCGGCGAGTCCTTGACCGCGTGCAGGTCCAGCACGAGCAGCCGGGCGTCGAGGTCGAGGCCCGGTGTCGTCGGGCCGTCGAACATCCCCCGCAAGGGGCCCTCGCACAGGTCCTGGATCGCGAGCGCCGCGCGCCGCGCGTCGTGCGCGAGTCGGTCGCAGGTGGTGCGAAGCCGCTCCGCCATGTCCGCCACCGGGTCGAACAGGACCCTCGCGATCTGCGGGAGCGTCGGCTCGGCGACGCCGTTGAGCCTCATCGTGTGCAGCGCCTCACGGAGCGCAGCGGCCTCGATCTGGCTGAGCGGCCCTCCGACCGCGGTGATCGTCACGGCCCGCAGCAACTCCAGTTGGGCGTGCTCCTCCGGGCGCGAGGCGAGCGGGTTGAGCCGGATCCCCCCGCCCGGCTCGAGGGCCACCGGCGTGACCCCGACGGCGGCGCACAGCGGCCCGTACTCGCGCTTGACATCGAGCACGAGCGCGCGCCGGCCGAACAGCAGCATCCGCCACAGCAGCGTCTTCACCAGCGCGCTCTTGCCCTGCCCTAGCTTGCCGAGGACGATCGCGTTCGGATCGTCCAGAGTCCCGTCGCCGTAGAGGACCCAGGGGTCGTAACAGAACGCTCCGCCACTCGAGTCGCGGCCGACGAACACGCCGCGCCCGCCGAGGCCACCGGTGGCGACGAACGGGTAGATGGCCTGCGCGTGGCGAGTGGTGCAGCGGTGGCCGGGCCGCTCCGCGGTCATCTCAGACCCCGACACAAGGGCAGCGTGAACGCGAACGCGTCGGCCTGCTGGCCATACATCCGGTGCAGCTCGAGACGGGCCCGGGCCGCCTGCCCGTGGATCTCCGAGCAGGCGTGGCGCAGGTCGTCGCGGTCGCGCCCCGAGACGGTCACGAACCCCGCCAGCCGGACTTCCGCGTGGCCCGCGGCGAGCTCGGCCTCGCGGCGCATCGCCGCCTCCTGCGCCTGACGCTGGCGGGCGGTTTCGGCCTGGCCGAAGCGGTGGCGGAGCTCGTGGTCGGCCCGGTCCCGGGTGACGGCGGCCTCGGCGTCGCGGGTCGAGCGCTCGGGTGCGATCGGCTCGAATGTGACCGCGACCGTCCGGACCACGTTCGAGCGTCCGAGCAGCGCGTCCATGAACATCGGCGAGACGTCGACGCGCGGCCATCCGCCGATCCAGAACGTCGCGTGCACGGCGCCGTCGCTGCAGTAGTGCTCCCAGTGCTCGCGCGCGCCGAGCGGCCACGCGTTGGCCTCGGCGAGACCGTCCCTACCGGGCTCGGCCGCTTCGACCGCCGCCAGTTCCGCGCGGGCGTACGGATCGATGGCCGTCCTCAGCGTCCGCGCCAGCTGTCCGGGCCCGAGCGCGCCGAGCACGGTCACCTCTGCCGCCTCGAGCCCATGCGCGACGCGCTCGGTCTCCTCGATCAAGGCCCTCGCCGCGGGCGCGTCGCCCCGGTCGGCGACCCGGCGCGCGTCGATCTGGACGGCGATCAGGACCTCGTGCTCCTGGGTGGCCCTCGTCGTCGCTCCGATCAGCTCGAGGTAGGACTCGATCATCGGCGTGCCCCGCAGCGGGACGCTCGGATCCCGTTCGTCGTGCAACCACCGCGCGAGCTCGTCTCCCTGGGCGGGGGCGGTCCGCTCGATCCACTGGATTCTCCTGATCGGGCCGGCCGCGGCGCCGGCGAGGACCAGTCCCCAGCGCGCCAGGCGCCGCTCCTGCGCCTCGGCGTCGAGCAACGAGAACGCGAGCACGCGACAGGCGAGGACCGCGGTGAGCCGGCGGCCTCGGTGCTCGCTGAGGACCCCGACCGGACGGTCGCGGTACGGAACGTCGACGATCCGCACGCCGTTGACCGCGGCGGGAGGATCCGGGCGCGGATGCCTCAGCAGCCGCCGCAGCGGCCCGGCGTGCTCGGCCGCCAGCATCCCTCCGGCGGGAGCGCGCGAGCGGAAGCTCAGCCGTCCCCGCGCGAGCCGAAGCCCGAACGAGACGGCGACCGGAACCCACTCGTCGACCATGCGGCGGCCGACCGGCGCGAATGCGACGAGCAGCGCGCCGGCGACGAGCAGCGTTCCGGCGAACGCGCCGGCGGCCGTCGGGGCGCGGTCGAGCACTACGATCGCCGCCACCGCCCCGGCCGCCACCGCGCCCGCCTGGCCGCCCCGGATCTGCCCGAAGATCCCCCGCCGCTCGAGCGGTCCGAACCGGTATGTGAGGCGCTCGCCGGTCACGAAGCGTCCTTGTTCGGCCACACCCGTGTCGCGAACAGGTTCTTGGCGCCCAGTTCGAGCACGGGCTGTGTCGTGAAATCGACCTCGTCCGGCGGTGGTGGCGCATCGGCGTCGGCCGAGTCGTCGCCGCCGCCTCCGCCACCGTCGGACCGTGCGCCACCGTCGGGCGGTCCGCCACTGTCGGGCGGTCCGCCACTGTCGGGCGGTCCGCCACCGCGATCGTCGCCGCCAGGCTCGAGGCCGGCACCGCCCGAATCGTCCCGCGGCGACGGGCCAGGTTCCGGTGAGCGGTCCTCGGCCGCTCGTCTCATCGCCGCCGTGGCCGCCGTGCTCCAGTCGTCCGCGGCTGCCCTCGCGGCGTCGAGCGTGGCGCCGGCCGGGCGGACCTCGGCGCGGAGTGCGCCCGCTGCTCCGCTTGCCAGCTCCGCGAGTGGTACCAAGCGCAGCATCGCCCACGGCGAGAACGCAGCAAGGGTGACCAGCACCGCCCCGGCCATGACCCCGGTGATGCCCCCCTTCCCGGCGCTCGCGCTGATCGCCGCACCGCCGAGCGACAGCACCGCGACGATCACGAACTTCGACAGGATCAGCGCCACCAGCAGCTCGACCGCGCGGACCGCCCAGATCCGCCGCGCCGGCCACACCATCGCCGCGAACGCGAGCGGGAGCATCAGCACGATCACGTACACGGCCGCCTCGCGCATCAGCAGCTCAATCCACAGCGCGAATGCCGCGCCGATCATGAACAGACCGACCAGGAAGGCGAGGAACGGAGAGCTGGTGAACGCGGTCAGGCCGGCGATGACGACGGCCGCGTTCGCGAGGAAATGGGCGCTCGCGTTGCCGGCGGCCGACGATATGAACCCGCACAGCTGATCGGAGGCGGCGAGCAGGAGCATCGTCACCGGGGCGGCGATCGCGACCGCGAGCATCGCGAGCGGCAGGTATCCGAACGTCGCTCTGGCCAGCAACCCGAGGTCGGATCGGATCAACGCCTGCACCGCTGCCGCGAACAGGAACGGAAGCGTCAGCACCGTCGCGATCGCCGCCATCCGCCAGTACGTCGACGAGAACCAGGTCGTCCGGAGCCCCGGGGCGGTGGTCTTGCCGAGCGCCGCGGCCGACTCGTTCAACACGACCTCGGCGCCGCCGACGACCCACGCTCCGATCGCCGCGAGGCCGAGCGCGGTGCTCGCGGTTGAGGCGACCGCCTGGGCGGCGCCGCCGACCGCCGTATTGACCGCGCCGCCGACGTTCCCGGTGACGAGTTGCTTCCCCGCCGTCAGCAGCCGGCCGCCGTTCGAGATGCCCTCGCATCCCGCGGCGGCCGCCCCGTTCACCGCGCCGGCGGCGCCGCACACCGGGCTGTCAAGGCTGAGTGCGGATGCGGGCGCCGGCGCCGGCACCCACGAGGCGGCGACGGCCGCGAGACCGACCAGAGCGACGCGCACCGATCGCCAGGCGGGGGTCATTTCGCGGTCGTCCCGAGGTGCTGGAAGAAGTTGATGAGCCCCGGGCCTGCCCCGATGACGAGCGCCGAGGCCGCCGAGATCACCGCGGCCATGCGCCCCCGCGCGGCGTAGTGAGGGTTGTGCGCATGCGAGGCGACCGCCCACATCGCGGCGCCGACAAACGCCCCGATCAGCGCGATCGCAAGCGCCCACGCCTCCGCGCCGTTCACGAGCTGCTGCAACACGTTGCTCCCGGGCAGGCCGCTCGGGTCTGGCTTGGCCGTCACGTCGGCCAACAACTGCAACATGCCTAACCCCTTTCAGTCTAATTGAGCCAATTGAATTCAATAGGACCCTAGCAATGGCGATTGAGTTCTGCTAGGTTCACTCGCATCAATTTAGTCTCAATTAGACTGAATATGCCTTTCATAGAAGCAACGCGTTCCGTCGGGGTCGGCGACGTCGGAGAGCTCGACGTCGGAGAGCTGTACGGTTCGCTCGCCGGCCGGCTCGAGCAGATCGTCCGTCTCGACGTCCGGGCGTCCGACGCCGTGATCGAGGACGCATGCCAGTTCGCCTGGTACCAGCTCCTCCACCACCGCCACCGGGTTCATCGCGAGACGGTGATGGCCTGGCTGGCGAAGACAGCCGTGCACGAGGCGTTCAAGCTCGTGCGCCGCGACCAGCGCGAGCTCTCGCTCGACGCCGCGCTCGAGGGCGGTGAGGAACCCGCGTGGGCGACCGCAGGGGTGACGCCGCAGCAGCTACTCGAGTACCGCGAGCGGATCGGGGAGCTGCGCCGGCTGCCGGAACGCCAGCAGCGCATCGTGTGGCTGCATGCCTTCGGGCTCAGCTACATCGAGACAGCCGCCCACGAGCGATGCACGCGCCGGACGGTCGACCGCCAGCTCCTGCGGGCTAGGCAAGCGATTCGGGAGGGCTCGCGATCAGGTTGAAGCGGGCTACCGCGCGCGGCCGCGCTTGCGCCGGCGCTTCTCGGCCGCGCTCAGCTTGCGGGGCTTCGGGCGCGCCTTGGAGCCCGCCCGCTTGCCCTCCGCGTCGATCGGAGCCAGGGTCCGGTGGCCCTTGGGAGCTCGCCGGCGCGCGTCGCGCCAGATGAAGAACGAGATGCCGCCGAGCACGACGAGCGCGCCGATCGCGATGATGATCGCGGAGCTCCCGCTGAATCCGCTGCCGCCGCCGGCAGTCGCGGTCGTCTGAACCGTCGAAACGGCGGTGGTGGTGGTCGAGGTCGAGACCGACGGCTGGGGGAACCCGGGAGCCAGTGGACTCGACGGCGATTGGGCGCCGGCCACCGCCGGCAGCGTGAGCGCCACTCCCGCGAGGAGCGCCGGCACGATCCGGACCGCGGCTCGCAACATCCGCCCCCTACGCGAGCGGCTTTTCCATCGCCGGCGTCTCGGGCGCGTCGACGTACGGCTGCTCGTCCGCGACGTCCTCCTCGTGATACACGCTCTCGGCGTTCACCGCCCAGATGTCATGGTGCGACCCGGTGAGGATGTTGTCGACGGCGCGCATCGCGGTCAGCATCGAATGGTCCGAGTTGTTGTAGCGGTGAAGCCCGTTGCGGCCGACCTGAATCAGGTTGTCGATGCCCTTGAGCCACCCGCGGATCGTCCTGACCCTTTCCGGATACTCGACGTCGTACATCGGATAGGCCTTGTGCACGCGCACGACGAAGCCGAACTTCACCTGGTCGGCGCGCGCCAGGTGGAGCGTCGCGAGCTCGCGCGTGGCCATCGTGACCAGGTCGTCGTCGTTCATGTTCCAGATCTCGTCGCCCTCGAAACAGAAGTACTCCATCCCGATCGACGTGTCGGTGTCGTTCGGGACCATCCATGGGCTCCAGGAGCGGAAGTTCTGGATTCGCAGCACCCTGACGCCCGGCTGGTGAATGTAGATCCAGTTGTCGGGGAACAGCTCGGGGCTGTCGATCACGAGCGCCACGGTCATGAAGTCTCGGTAGCGAAGGCCGCGGGCCGCGTCGCGCACCTCCGCGGGGGCCTCGGGCTCGGCGATCCCGACGGTCGTGCGCAGCGGCAGCGAGGAGATCACGTAGCTGGGTGTCAGTGTCTCACCGCCGGCGACGAGCTCGACGACGCGACCGTTCTCGATCCGCAGCCGCGTGACCGGCGCATTGAGCCTGACCTCGCCGCCCTGCGCGCGGATGTCCTCGGTCATCTGCTCCCACATCTGACCAGGCCCGTAGCGGGGGTAGTTGAACTCCGAGATCAGCGACTTGATCTTGTTGCCCTTGTTGCCGAGGAAGGCGGCCCTGGCGGCCGCGAAGAACGACAGGCCCTTGATCCGCTGGGCGGCGAACTCCGAGCGGATCTCGGTGCACGGGACGCCCCACAGCTTCTCCGAGTAGGTCTTGAAGAAGTGCTGGTACAGGCGTTGACCGAAGCGGTTGGAGACCCACGCCTCGAACGTGTCCTCGCGACCCTTGGGCTTGACCGCCGCCCACAGGTACGAGACGCCGCAGCGGAACAGCTCGACGGGGCCGAGCTTCCGGATCACGTCCATCCCCTGGAGCGGATAGTCGAGGAACTTGTCGTTCCAGTAAATCCTCGACTGCCGCGGTCGCCTGAGGAACTCCTCCTTCATGATCTCGTGCCAGAGGTCGTCGACCTCCTTGGACTTCGTGAAGAACCGGTGGCCACCGAGGTCGAAGCGGTAGCCGTCGCGAACCTCCGTGCGCGCGATGCCGCCGACCTGATCGGTCGACTCGAGCACGATCACGGGCTTGCCCTGCTTGGCCAGCAGGTAGCCGGCGGTCAGGCCCGCCGGGCCGCCCCCGAGCGCCACCACGGGATGCTCCGGCGTGATGTCGGCGCGGGCCGAGCCGCTGCCCGGAGTGGGGATGGGGGTGGGAGTCGAATCGGTCATCTCGGGATCTCAGGAAGCCTTCTGGTAGAGGACCGCTGAGTAAGCGAGGATGCTGGCGCCCCGGTAGTTGCGCGGCGCCGTGGCTATCTGTTTGAGCACTCCGCTGTTGACGTCGTCTTGGAGGATCTGGCCGAACTGCGCGGCACGTCGTCGGGAGAGTCGCGTCCAGGGCGACTTCCAGTTCATCGCGCCCTCGGTCAGCGGCCGCACGTACAGCAGCCGCTGCCCGGGCTTGAGGCTAGCAACCAGCGGATCGAGCGTCGCCGCCGGTGGCGCGTTCTGCAGCCTCGTCAGCGCATCGACCCAGTCCATGTAGCTCGGGTCCTTCACACGCCCGAGCGAGGTCGCGTACTGCAGGCCGGCCGGCAGGTAGTACCACGCGAGCGGCGTCGAGTCGGGCTGCGCATTGACCACCAGGTCGCCCCGGTGCAGGAGCGGCGTGATCTCGCCGCTGATGTCGCGCATGTCGCTCTTGAACTGCGGCGCGTACGACGACAGGTGAACGACGAACACGACCGCTAGCGCAATGCATACCAGCCCGACGACGCCCGAGCGCGCAGCGCCCCAGGCCGCCAACAGCAAGATCCCCGCGAGGATTGGGGCCATGTAGCGAGCGACGAACGCGGGCGTGATCTGCGAGGCCAGCCAGGCCACGATCAGCGTCCCTGCGACCAGCACGATCAGGGACCACATCACGGTTCCGTCGCGGCTGCGCCGGTAGCGCTTGGTGAACAGCGGGGCGAGGCCGATGATCGTCGCGGTCAGCAGCGCCACCGTGATGCGATCGCTGCCCAGGAGGTCTCTCGAAAGCAAGACCGGCACGCCGAAGCGGATCGTGGGCGCCCAGGGCGCGCCGGTGTGAGTGGCCTGGTAGATGAAGTTCGGGAGCCAGGGCAGGAACAGGATCCCGGCGCCCAGGTAGGCGAGCACGGCATCGCGGACGATTCCCCGGCGGTCGTCGCTCACGCGCCAGATCGGGATCAGCGCGAGCGCCGTTCCGACGCCGAAGAAGATGCCCCAGCCGTGGGTGTAGAGCATCAGGGCCTGGCAGACCGCGAACATGATCAGATAGCCCCGGCGCCGGTAGACGAACGCGTGGATGAACGCCGCCGTCTCGAGGATCCCGAGCAGCGCCATCAGCTCGTACATCCGGGTCTCCTGGGCGTACGCCGTCAGGAACGTGCTGAAGGCGAACAGGACCGCCGCGTACAGACCGGCGCGGCGGCCGAACAGGCTCCAGCCGGCCCACATGCCGGCCGGGATGCACAGCAACCCGAACACGATGGACAGCGAGTGCGTCGCCGCCTCGCTGGAGCCGAAGACGCTCATCCAGACGTGCAGCAGCATGTAGAACAGCGGCGGCGAGCCGTCGTGGCGCAGCACTCCCGGGATCGCGCTCAGCGAGTGGGAGGCGATGCCGGTCGTGATCGCCTCGTCCTCCCAGAACTGCCCGGTGATGTAGTGGGTGCGGAGGTACGCCGAGATCGCCGTGAGGACGATCAGGATCGCCGCCGTGCTCGCCCACGTCGGCACGCGCTTGAGCAGCTTCGGCTCGCGCACGTCGAGAACTCGAGGGATCCCGCGCGGAGGGGCGCTGACGGCCACTAACCGGTCACCTTGCTCGCGCAAGTCGAGAACACCCTGAACGTGCGCGCGTGAGCGACCAGCTTGTAACGGGCGCCTTCGCGCTCCCAGGCGAGGATCTGCGCGGGCGTCGGCAGCAGCGTCGATGTGGACTGTGCGCGGGTCTGAAGGATCACTGCCGGCCACGGCGGTCCGGCGAGCTGGCTCGGCTCCGCCTCCACGCGCAGCGTGCGGACCCCGAGCGTCCAGGCGACCATCGGGACCTGGAACCCCTCGGTCATCACCGCCCCGCAGTTCAGGAGCGCCTGCTTGCCGCCGGCCTTCTGGACGGCCGCGTTCACATCCTCGCGGAGGTGGGCCTGGTAGACGAGCGCGTGGTGGGTGCGCGGGAGGCTGATGATGTTCGTGCCGATCCACGGCGGCACCGCGAGGAACAGGCCGATCGCCACGATCGTTCCCGCGGAGATCGTGATCGCCGGCGCGGTCAGCCGCCGCAGCCCAGATCCGAGCAGCCCGGCGAGGCGGCGGATCCAATCGGCGAGGGTTCGCGAGAACCAACCCCACGCGACCCCTCCCGCGATCGCCACCGGCGCGGTGCCGAGGACCAAGTAGCGGTTGTTGCCCGAGAACCCGGCCTGGGTCTCGAACGCGATCCCCAGCCACCAGACGAGACCGAACAGGCCGAGCCCGAGCAGCCAGGCCCGCGCCTTGACGCCTCGGTCCACCGGGCCCGCCTGCCGCCACCACGACGCGCGCTTCCGCCACAGGCCGATCGCGGCGACGAACAGCGCGATGATGCCGGGGATCTTGACCCGGTTGAGCACCGCCGGCCAGGCCTCCTTCTTGAACACCGTGCAGACCGGGCACTTCGCGAACGCGGCGCTGTTGGACCGGGGGTGCTGGGCGCGGGTTACGCCCCGTAGCAGGTGGCCCGAGCCCCACAACTCGGGCAGGAACCAGAGCACGGGGATCAGCGCGAACAGGCCCACGACGAGCTTCCGCGCGCCCGGATCCCGCCAGAACAGATACAGCCCGTACGGCCCCCAGAAGAACCACAGCTCGGGCCGGTCGAGCGCGGCGAAGAAGCCGAACACGAACGCCCGCTGGCGGGCCCCGTCCATGTAGCTGTCGACCGCGATCAGCGCGAGCGCCGTCGCGAAGCCCTCCGAGTACCCGAGCGCGTTGTCGGAGATGAACCCGCCGGAGTTCACGAGGCTGCCGGCGGCGATCACGCCGGCGAGCAGCGGCGCGACCAGTCCCATCCAGCGGAGCGCCGTGTTCGGCTCGGCGAGGCCGGCGACGAGGTCGCGCGTTAGTCGCCAGGCGAGCTTGAACACCATCGCCACCGCCATCACCGCGCCCGCCCGCGCCACCAGCAGCCACAGGTCGGGCTGGGCCTTGCCGAACACGGCAAAAACCGTCGTGAACAGCATCGGCAGCGGCTTCCACGAGGGGCCGCCGGCGGTGTGGAGGTCGAGGTGGACGATCTCGTGTCCCCACACGAGCCACGCCCAGGGGTCGTAGCTCGGGGTCGACGGGATCAGCAGCGACAGCGCGGCGATGACGAGCGCGGCCGCGCCCAGCGCGAGGTAGAGCCGAGGGCCGGACATCCGGCCGGCCAGCGCGCGTGCTCGCGCCGTGACGTCGGTCGACGGCGCCGGCGCAGTCAGCTCAGCAGTGGGAACGGACAAGGGGACCGGGAAGATCTGATTGGTGCCGTGCTCGCCAAGTTACGCACGGCAGCGGCAGACGCATACATGAACCTGCGCACCGGGCGCGGGCGTCGCGGGGCATTCTAGAGGCGCCTATCCCTGCACGCCCTGAGCCAGACAGTCCTCGATGCTCGTCAGCTCCGAGTCCGAGCCCTGGTTGGGGTACACCAGCGCAGAACCGATCACCTCGGCCGCCTGCGCGTTCCCGTCGATCTGCTGAGCCTGCGCCGCCCCCGAAGTCGGCGTGAACACGATCGTCGGGCCCGCCGGCGCGGCGCCGACCTGAAGCTTCGTCGGACTGAGGACCTGGACCGGCAGGTGGTCGGCCTGCAGGCACCCGAGGTGGTTGTGCACGTCGGTGAGCGGGCTGTCGATCTTGCCGCGGCTGGCGAGCGTGGCCGAGCCGGCGGGCGTCGTCGGCTGGACCTTGACGGCGCCGCAGCCGGCCAGCGCCAGCGCCGCGAGGACGACCGCCGGCCCGGGACCGACCCGGCGTGCGATTGGAAGGCTCTTAGAGGACATCGCCCGACAAAGGTAGAGGATCATTCCGACCGTGCTCGTGTACGGAGCCCTCGGCGGGCCGCTGCCCGAGATCGGGATCGTCGCGGCCGTGGCGCTAGCGGCCGTGGTCATGCTGCACCCCGACGTGCGCGTCCAGGCGCTGGCGATGCTCGGCGTGCTCGTGCTGGCTCCCGTCCTGCTGCTCGCCGACATCTGGCACTCGCCGCAGCTGAACATCGTCCACCGGCATCCGCTGGTGGCCGCGGTGGGCGCGCTGATCGCGCTGGCCGCGGTGGCCGGGACGGGGCTGGTGATCGTGAGATGGCCCGCGGTCCTCGGATGCGCCGCGGTCGTCGCCCTCCCGTTTCGGATCCCGATCGAGGCCGGCGGCGTCACCTCCAATCTGCTTGTGCCGCTGTACTTCGTGGTCGCCGCGGGCTCGGTCGCGTTCATCCTTGCGGGGCTGCGGGGCCGGTCGCCGCCGCGGACCGCAGTCCCCGCCGGCAACGCGCCGCAGCCGTCAGCCGACGGAGCGCCGGCCGCCGCCAACTCGCCGCTGCCCGCGCGTCACGGGCCCGTCCGCCGGCTCGAGTGGCTGCTGGCGGGCTACGTCGTCCTGTACGCGCTCCAGGCGGCCTACTCGCCGAAGTTCACGACCGCGTTGCAGCAGGTCGTGTTCTTCTACGTGCCGTTTGCGCTCGCGTACTGCCTGCTGCGCAGGCTCGACTGGACTCAGCGGCTAACCCGGACCTGCTTGGCGCTCGTTGTCGGGCTCGCGGTGGTGTTCGCCCTGGTCGGGTTCGTCGAGTACGAGACCAAGACGATCTTCCTGAACCCGAAGCTGATCGCCGCCAATCAGGTTCACGCCTACTTCACGGTCAACTCGGTGTTCTTCGATCCGAACATCTTCGGTCGGTTCCTCGCGCTCGTGATGATCCTGCTCGGCGCGGTGATTCTGTACGGGCGCCGGCAGCAGACCCTCCTGATGACGCTCGCGTTACTCGCGATCCTGTGGGTGGCACTCGTACTGACCCTGTCGCGCTCCTCCCTCGGCGCGCTGCTCGTCGGCCTCGGAGCGCTCGCAGCGCTTCGATGGCGAGTCGGGCGGGCGGTGTTCGTGGCGGCGGGCGTGGTCGCCCTCGCCGCCGCCGCGATCGCGATCTCGCCCACGACATTCGGGCTCAACCAGGGGCTGAACGGGGCCTCGAGCGGCCGTCCGGGCCTCGTCTCGGGTGGGATCGATCTGTTCGCCGCGCGGCCGTTGTGGGGTTACGGCTCGGGCTCGTTCGAGAGCGAGTACGGCGCCCACCATCACCAGATCGGCCAGACGCTGTCGGCCTCGCACACGATCCCCGTCACGATCGCGGCCGAGCAGGGACTGATCGGGGAGCTCGTCTACATCGCGCTCGTGCTCGCGGCGCTGGTCGTGCTGCTCAGGCGGTGCCGGGGCGAGCCTGCGCGCGTGGCGATCGCCGCGGCGTTCATCGCCCTGGTGTTCCACACCCTCTTGTACGCGGACTTCCTCGAGGACCCGATTACATGGACGCTGCTGGCGATTGGGACCGCGCTCGCGGTGCGGCCCGCGCCCGATTCAGCCCGGGGAGACGACTGAACGCCTGGCTCGCGACCGCGAGCTTCAGCAGCAGCTCGCGTAGCTGCTCCCGCTCGTCGGCGGTCAACGGGGCCAGCAGCTCATCCTGAGCCTCGCGTGCCAGCTCGCGGCCGCGGGCAAGCGTCTCGTTTCCGTCGTCGGTGATGTGCAGCGCGTAGGCCCGGCGGTCGGTCGGGTGCCGGCGCCGCTCGACGAGGCCCCGTGACTCCAGCTCGTCAATCGTCGAGACCATCGAGCTCGGATCCATTCCGATCGATTTGCCAAGAGCGTGCTGGGTGATAGGGCCCTCGGCGTCGAGGACGTTCAGCGCGCCCCACATCCGCGTGGTCAGGCCAATGGCCGCGATCCGCTCGGCAAACCGCTTGGACGCGACTAGCCCCATGCGGCTGACGAGAAAGCCGGTGTTTCGGCTCAGCGCGGGGTGGAGCGCGACCGGTGTGGGCGGCAGTTCAGGCATCTATATGAAAAGTGTTATCCCGCAACGGTTGACTCCAACAATAGTTAGGAGTACAAATGATATCTCGCGTAAACAACTTGAGGTGACAAGCATATGGGATCAATCACCCGCTGGGTCCTCGCGCACAAGCGCATCGTTGCGTCGTTCTGGATTCTCGTCACGCTCGTCGGGATCGCGACCGTCGGGTCGTCGACCCACTCGTTCAGCAAGGAGTTCTCGGTTCCAGGCCGCGAGGGGTTCGTGACCAATGACCGGATCGCGCGGATCTTCGACACCGGCGGTAACAACGCGCCGCTGCTGGCGGTCGTCACGCTCCCTGCCGGGACGCAGGCGTCCTCGCCGGCGGTCCGGGATGCCCTCCGGGTCGTCGCTGCGAAGCTGGCGCGAGCGATCCCCGGAAGCCGGACCGCGTCGTTCGCTTCGACCGGCAACCGCGCATTCGTGTCCGCGGACGGCCGCATCACGTTCGTGCTCGCCTACCCGCCTCCCGACAACGAGTCGTTCGGGACCAACACCAGGGCCGCCAAGACGGCCTCGGCGGTCCTCGGCGGCGACCGAATCGCCGGCGCTCCGGTGCATGTGACCGGCCTCGATGCGCTCCAGAGCCAGACCGGCGGGAGCAGCGGGCCGGGCGTCCTGCTCGAATCAATGCTCGGTGGGCTCGGCGCGCTGGTGGTACTCGCGTTCGTGTTCGCCTCGCTGCTGGCGTTCGTGCCGCTGCTGATGGCGATCGTCTCGATCATGGCCACGTTCCTGGTCCTGTGGGGCGTGACCACCGTCACCAGCGTGTCGATGATCGTCGAGTTCCTGGTCGCACTGATCGGGCTCGGCGTCGCGATCGACTACTCGCTGCTCGTCGTCGTCCGCTGGCGGGAGGAGCGAGCTCACGGCAACACCGGAGAGGCCGCCGTGGTGCGCGCGATGGAGACCGCCGGGCGCGCTGTGGTGTTCAGCGGGACGACGGTCGCGATCGGTCTGCTGGCGATGATCGTCCTGCCGCTGCCGTTCCTGCGCTCGATCGGGTACGCCGGGATGCTGATCCCGCTGATCAGCGTGATCGTCGCGGTGACGCTCCTGCCGATCGTGCTCGCCAAGGTCGGCGACAGGCTCGACTGGCCGCACGTGCGCAGCGATGACAAGGCGAGCCGCTCGTGGACCTCGTGGGCGCGGTTCGTCGTCCGCCGGCGGTGGATTGCGGCGACCGTGGCGGCGGTTGTGCTCGCCGCGCTGGTCGTGTCCGCCGCGAACCTCAAGCCGGGAGCCGCCAGCGTCGACACGCTCGCCAAGCAGGGTGACGCCCACGCCGGCCTGGTCGCGCTCGAGCGCTCGGGCATCGGCGCCGGCGCGCTCCAGCCGATCGAGGTGCTCTCGCCCGTGAGCGCCAACCCCGCCACCGTCGCGGCAGCGTTGCGAGATGTGCCGGGAGTGCACGGCGCGGTGGCGCCGGCAGGTCCGCAGTGGCGTCGAGCCGGCGTCGCCGTAGTCGACGCGTTCCCGGCGGCGGACGGCTCGAGTTCGGCCGGACGCGACACGATTGCGAACGTCCGCACCGTGGCCCATGCGTCGGGGGGCGGCGTGCGGGTCGGCGGGATCGGCGCGGAGAATGCGGATTTCGTCTCCGCGATCTACGGGAGCTTCCCGGAGATGATCGCGCTGATCGCGATCCTTACGTTCCTGCTGCTGGCCCGGGCCTTCCGCTCGCTGCTGCTGCCGCTTAAGGCGGTGGTGCTGAACGTGATCAGCGTCGCCGCCGCCTGGGGAGTGATCACGCTCGTGTGGCAGAACGGCCACGGATCGACCCTGCTGTGGGGGATCGCCGCGACGCATTCGGTCACGGCCTGGATCCCGCTGATGGTGTTCGCGTTCCTGTTCGGGCTGTCGATGGACTACGAGGTGTTCATCCTGTCCCGGATGCGGGAGGAGTTCGACCGGACCGGCTCGACCGACGTGGCCGTCGTGCGGGGGATCGGCCGGACCGGCCGGCTGGTCACGAGCGCCGCGCTGATCCTGTTCCTGGCGTTCGTGTCGATGGCGTCAGGGCCCGACCCCGACGTCAAGGTTTTCGCCACCGGTCTGGCGGCCGGGATTATGCTCGACGCCACCGTGATCCGGGCGCTGCTCGTGCCGGCCGTGGTGTCGTTGTTCGGGCGGTGGAACTGGTGGTTGCCGGCACGCCCCGCAAGGTGGTTAAGGGTCGAACCGTCGTTCCCCCCGCGGGTCGCGGCCGAGAGCGCCAACTAACGAGCCGGCTCGAGAAAGCGAACCATACGTTCGCTTTCTCGAGCCGCCCCGGAGAGGGTCTACTGGGGTTGGCCTCCGAGCGCGTAGTGTTGGATGTCGTTGTCGAGGGCGGCCTGGGACTCGTACTGGCCCGTGTGGACGTACGCCACCTTGCCGGCGGGGTTGACGAAGATCGTCGTCGGCAACCCCTCCAGCACCGCCAGCGACGACAGGTCGGTCGACGCGACCGAGTAGCTCGGGTAGCTGACCGGGTGCGTCGAGAGGAACGCCCGGGCGTCGCTCGAGGAATCGTTGGCGTCGGCACCGAGGAACGCGACCTTCCGCCCGAACTGCGCCGACGCGTCGGCCAACAGCGAGAACTCCTCCCGGCACGCCGGGCACCACGATGCCCACGCGTTGAGAACGACCGGATAGCCGCGCAGCGAGCGCACGCGATCGGACAGCGTGCCGCCCGCGGTGATCAGCCGGCCGGCCTGCGTGTGCAGCGCTGCGAGCGAGCCCGGCGACCCGGCCAGCACGCGCCGCGCGTCGGCCGCGCTCGGCGCCGCGACCTTCGGTACCGCGCCGGCGGGGACGTTCCGGTTCATCAGGAAGTACAGGTCGTCGAGCGCCTCGGCGGCCGTCCACGGCAGCTGTGGATGCTCGAGGTTCTGAAGTCCCTGATCGCTCAACAGGCTCTTCAGCACCGGCGACAGCTGACCGTTGACTTCGGGCATGCCCTCGTCGACGATCCGCTCCTGACCGGCCGGATCGATGAAGAAGATCGCATCGGTGTGCTGGACGTCGAACGTCTCGGGCTTGTGGGTCAGCCAGTCGATGTCGGGCGGCTTGCCCTGCGGTACGCGCGTGTAGTACACGCCGAAGAACTTCCACAGCCGGCGGATCGCGGACTGGGTGCCGGTGATCGTCGCGAAGTTGGCTCCGGTCAGCTTCTGGTACGCGCGCAGCCGGAACGGGCTGTCACGCCACGGATCGACGGTCGCCTCGGCGATCACGACCTGACGGGAGAGGCCAGCCAGGTTGACGTCGTTGACCAGCTCCATCAGCGCTCCCGTGGTCAACGGGCAAACCTCGTGGCAGAGGGTCATCGACGGGGCCAGAATCACCCATTTTCCCCGCCACATGCTCAGCGAGAAGGGCTTCCCGTGCTCGTCGATCAGCCGCACCGACGGGACCGGGCGGGGGCGCTGGAGCTCGGTGCCGATCGCGAGCGGGGCGGGCACCTGCGCGCTGGCGGTGGGGGCCGGCTTGATGTCGAGCCGGGCGAGCAGCGCCAGCACCACAAGCAGCACCAGCACAGCTCCAACGCCGATGAACGAAATCAGCCGAAGTCGAGCAAGCGACACGTCCTGGGGACATTAATAGGTCCCGTGTTTTGTCTCGGTTGCGAAGGCCCTGACCGCCGGCCCGTTTGCCTGGGCAGCACGCTGACGTGGTGAGCCTTGCGGGCGTGACATCCCGGCGCGATCTCGGTAGGATCGGCGGTAGTGACTTGGGGACTCATCTGGCTGATGTTCGCCCTGAAGATCCCTCTCGCCGGACTGATCTACATCGTCTGGTGGGCGATCAAGCAAGAGCCCGACGAGACGTCTTCGCACGACGACGACGGCGGAATCAAGCGGTATCCGCCGCATCCGCGCAAGCCGTTCCCGCGCCATCCCCGTCGGGGCCCGCATGGCGACCCCACGCCGCCCTCGCCACCGCGGGTCCGGACCGCTCGCGCGCGGACCCGCACCGTCGAGCGGTAGACCCCGCCGCGGACGTGCGTTACACGGCAACCGAGCCGCGCGCGAGCGATCTCGGGTCCCGCGCCGGCGTCACAGCTCCCTCGACATCCCCCGGCGTGCTCGCCATCCCCGGCCGCTGGCAGACTTCAGGGCCATGAGCGCGCTGGTGTCTGTCCTTTCTGACGCGACAATCCTCGAGCTGGTGGACAACGGCCGGATCAGGATCGACCCGTGGAATCCGGCGCTGGTCCAGCCGGCGAGTGTCGATCTGCGCCTTGGCGACTCGTTCCGAGTGTTCCACAACCACCGCGCGTCGGCGATCGACCTGCGCGAGCCTCCCTCGGGCCTGACCGAGGAGGTCGTGCTCGCCGAGAACGAGTCGTTCGTGATCCACCCAGGCGAGTTCTGCCTCGGCCGGACGCTTGAGTGGGTCGAGCTGCCCGACGACATCGTCGCCCGCATAGAAGGAAAGGCCCTGGCGACCGACACGCCCGTGCCGACCCCGGATGGCTGGAAAACGATGGCCGGTCTGAGCCCTGGAGATTGGGTGTTTGATGCGCAGGGCCACCCAACCCCGGTCATCGCCGCGAGCGAAACGATGATCGGCCGGCCCTGCCGGCGAGTCGAGTTCTCGGATGGAACTGCGATCGTGGCCGACGTCGATCACCAATGGCAAACGTGGACCCGCCAAGACCGAAGTCGACGGGGTCGGCCGCGGATCCAGACGACCGGCGAGATCGAACGGACGCTCAAGTGCGGCAAGGAGTACAACCACCATGTCGCACAGGCGCTGCCGGTGCACTACCCACATCGGGAGCTGGCTATCGATCCGTATGTCCTCGGCGCCTGGCTCGGGGATGGAACCAGCAAGCTTGCCGCGATCACGAGCGTCGACGAGCCGATCCTGGACGAGCTCGTACTCGCCGGCGAGACGGTGGCGCGCAGATCAGGGCCGATCGCGTACAGCGTCGGCGTTCGCGGCAAGTCCCGCGATCCGGCCACCGGCCGCCACGTCAGCAACGATTCGCTACAGAGCCGCCTCCGTGCCCTGGGGCTGCTCGGCGACAAGCACATCCCCCGCGACTATCTCGAGTCGAGCGTCGAGCAGCGACGGGCCTTGCTTGAGGGGATCATGGACACTGACGGGTACGTCGACGTGTACAGCCGCTGCGATGTGACGACGATCAATCCACGGCTGGCGGACGGCTACCGCGAGCTGATCGCGAGCCTTGGGTACAAGCCGGTAGTCGCCGAGAAGCCCGCGACGCTGTATGGCCGCGCATGCGGAACTCGCTACGAGGTTCAGTTCACTCCGCACGAATACGTCTTCCGCCTCCCGCGCAAGCTGGCGCGTCAGAAGCTCACCCAGCATTTCCACATGGGCCGAGCGATCACCGCCGTTCGCCCGTGCGACAGTGTCCCCGTTCGCTGCATAGAAGTCGGCGATCCGGACGGAGTGTTTCTCGTCAGTCGCTCGTTCATACCTACCCACAACAGCTCGATTGGGCGCCTGGGGTTGATCGTCCACGCCACCGCCGGCTTCTGCGACCCCGGTTGGCAGGGCACGCTGACGCTCGAGCTCAACAACCTCACCCGCGTCCCGATCAAGCTGTACCCGGGGCTGCCGATCGCGCAGCTGTCGTTCATGGCCCTCGACCGGCCGGCGCTCCGGCCCTACGGCAGTCCGGAGCTCGGCAGCCACTACCAGGGCCAGCGGGCCGCCACCGAGAGCCGGTACGAGGGCAGACGCGCCGACGCCACGCACCCGTCCGGCATCGAGTAGGCTCGCGCCCGTGAGCACGCTGATTCTGGCCGCCAGCGAGCCTTCGAAGGTCCCGTTCTACATCGCCGGCGGGCTGCTTGTGATCTGGGCCCTCGGCCTCGCGACCGTCGGCCTCACGCGGCCGAGCTTTCCCGGCAGTGAGCGCGGGGCGCGCGGCGTGATGGCGGTCAGCTTTGTGCTGATGATCTTCGCGATGGCGATGGCTGTCGTCACGAGCGCCTTCCCCAAGTAGCGGACCGTTCGCCTCCGCTCCCCCGACCCCCGGAATCGCGTCCACGCACGCCTCTCCACCCCCCCGGAATCGCGTCCACTCACGCCCCTCCGCCCCCCGGAATCGCGTCCACGCACGCCTCTCCACCCCCCCGGAATCGCGTCCACGCACGTGAATAGCGGCCTCCGCCCGCGCCGAGAACCAGACAGGTTTCGTACACGCTCGCAGCTAGCGTTTCCTCCGGGCCGCGCGGGTACTAAATTGATTACTGGTATTCCGTCCGGCTCCGGTCCGGAAGACCCGCCCCCCCGGTCCCACCGCTCGAGAGGAGCGCGATGACAACTGAGACGCAGCAACGAGACGGCGCCAGCGGAACGACGGCGACAGATACCCTGACCGTCACCGACAACCGAACCGGGAAGCAGTACGAGATTCCGATCGAGGACGGGACGATCCGCGCCACCGAGCTTCGGAAGATCAAGACCGACGAGGACGACTTCGGCCTGCTGGCCTACGACCCCGCGTTCATGGCGACGGCGTCGTGCCGGTCGGCGGTGACCTTCATCGACGGCGAGAAGGGCATCCTCGAATACCGCGGCTATCCGATCGAGCAACTCGCGGAGCGCTCGAGCTACCTCGAGGTCGCCTACCTCCTGATCCACGGCGAGCTTCCGAGCGGGCAGCAGCTGGACGAGTGGACCCACCAGATCACGATTCACACGTTTGTGCACGAGAACGTCAAGGAGTTCATGCAGGGCTTCCGCTACGACGCCCATCCGATGGGGATGCTGCTGGCGTCGGTCGGCGCGCTGTCCACTTTCTATCCGGAGGCGAGCGCGATCAAGGACGTGGACATCCGCTACATCCAGGTGATTCGGCTGCTGGCCAAGATGCCGACGCTGGCGGCGTTCTCGTTCCGCCACAACCAGGGCAAGCCGTACGTATATCCCGATAACGAGCTGTCGTACGCGGGCAACTTCCTCTCGATGATCTACAAGATGACCGAGATCCGCTACGAGCCCGATCCGCGCCTCGAGCACGCGCTCGACGTCCTGTTCATCCTCCACGCCGACCACGAGCAGAACTGCTCGACCAGCGCCGTGCGCGGCGTCGGCTCCTCCCAGGTCGACCCGTACTCCGCGGTCGCCGCCGGCGTGGCCGCCCTGTACGGACCGCTCCACGGTGGAGCGAACGAGGCGGCGCTACGGATGCTGCGCCGGATCGGGACCAAGGACAACATCCCTGACTACATCAAGGGCGTGAAGGACGGCCGGGAACGCTTGATGGGCTTCGGCCACCGGGTCTACAAGAACTACGACCCGCGCGCAAAGATCATCAAGAAGGCGGTCGACGAGGTGCTCGAGGTGACCGGCACGAACCCGTTGCTCGACATCGCGCTCGAGCTCGAGAAGATCGCGCTCGAGGACCCGTACTTCATCGACCGCAAGCTGTATCCGAACGTCGACTTCTATTCGGGGCTCATCTACGAGGCGCTCGGGATGCCGGTCCAGATGTTCCCGGTGCTGTTCGCGATCGGGCGCACGAGCGGCTGGATCGCCCAGTGGCTCGAGATGATCGACGACAGCGAGCAGAAGATCGCGCGACCGCGCCAGATCTACACGGGCGCGCGCGGCCGGGACTACGTCCCGATGGACCAGCGATAGCGTAGTTAGAGCACGTCTGCCACCGAGACGTGGACGTTGACCGTCCGCGCCGGAGCGCGCGTCGAGCACGCGAGGTTCGACGCGCTCGACCCGGCCCTCGACGCGCTCAAGGCGCGCGTCACCGTGCTCGCGGACGACGCCGCGCGGCGGCCGCCGGATACGCAGCTGAAGCGCTATTCGCCCGCCGACCAGGTCGTGGCCAGGGCCGAGCTCGCCGGCCACCAGCGCCGTCTGGCCAGCCGGCACGCTGGGATCGACGTCCGCGGGGACGGATCATCCGAGCCGTACGTCGGACGCGTCAGGCGCAAGCCCCTGGAGGCGCCGAACGGAGAGGACGTATTCTCCGCGCTTCGCCGGGCGCTCGAACGTCGGTGAGATATCGTTCATCTTCGATGACGGGGTTTGATCCCATGGTCCCGGTCCGGTTCCTCGTCCGTCCGCTCGGCTATCTCGCGTTCGTGCTTGCGCTGGCGTCGTTGTCGGCCGCGGCCAAGCTTTTGGGCGATCAGGATGAGCTCGGGTTCTTCACCGGCCGACTCGCGAACATGCTCTGGCGCTATCCCGAGGTGACCCGGAAGGGCGTTCAGATCGCGTGGGTCGTATGGGCGCTGGCGTTCGTAATCGCGCTGCCGCCGTTCGACCCGCTGTCTACCCCGTGGGACGAGGTTGTGCTTGGGGCAGCTGCGATGGCCGTCCTCTGGCGCCGGACTGTCGGCGGGCGCCGAGTCGAGCGTTGAGGTTCTCGAGCGCCTGCTCGAGGCCCACTTCTGACGGGTCGAGCTCGCGCATCGCCGCCGCCAGGCGGTACTCGGCGAAGTAGTCCGGATCGATGACGCACGCCGCCGCGATCAGCTCCATCGCGCGCATCGACGGCTTGTCGTGACCGTTGGCGAGCATGTTGATGTGGGCGTGGGTGATGCCCTTGCCGTCGAGCTTGCGCGTTGCCTCGGCCAGCCCGCGATACGTGAGCGAGCGCTCATCCATGAGAGCCCGAAGTGACTCTCCGAAGGGTTTCGTGCTTGGACGTGTCATCGAATGTCCTCTTCTGCTCCGGAGGGTATCGCCCTCACCAGACTGCGATTACACCGTAGCTTGACAGCGGTGCCACTAGCTTGACAGGGGCGCCACTAGCTTGGTAGGTTACCTAACAATGCAGCCGCAGGCAAGCCTCAAGGCCCAGCGGCGCTCCCCTTTGCGCAGGCGATAGACCGGCAGGCAGGCGCGAGGGGCTTACCGGACCGAGACCTCAGACCTCGCAGGGGGTCGCAGACACCAACCGTCTGTGCGAGGTCCTCGGTCCGGCATATGTCGTCGATCCGCAACACGGTGCTCATTCGATCGCCCCCGTGATCCGTCGGCCGTCCGCCCTACGTCCGCGCGTCGGTCCCGGAGGGCCCATCCACGGCGAGGCGCGAGCCTACCAGCGCCGGTCAGGCCGGACAACGGCTCCACGTTGCCGTGTCGTTACAGCACGAGTGTCGCGCCGTTAACCCGCAGCCAGCGTAGGGGCTCCCGATAGCCGGGATTGCGTGCCGCGAGCAGTCGCCAGAACCGCGGCGAGTGATCCATCACCTCGAGATGGCACACCTCGTGCCAGACGACGTAGTCGAGCACCCCCTCGGGCGCCAGCAACAACCGCCAGTTGAAGCTCATCGCTCCCGACCGGGAACAGCTGGCCCAGCGCGTCCGCTGCCCGCGGATCGTCAGCCGCGAGTACGACGTGCCGGCGAGCGCGCAGGCTCGCTGCAACCGGGGCTCGATCTCGGACCGGGCCGCGCGGCGGTACCAGCGCTCGAGCGCCGCTCCGCGCGCCTCCCCCGCCGGTACGAGCAGAACGTCCCCACGCCGCGTCACCCGCGAGCGCCCGGGCTCGCTGCCCAACGCCAGCGTCCGCCCCAGGTACGGGACCGTGTCGCCCCGGGCGGCGACCGTGGCGCGCGCGCCCTCGAGCTCGGCGACGCGCCGCTCGATCCACGGCCGGAGCTCGCGGATCGCGGCCGCCGCCTCGCGCTCGGGCGCCCGGCGCGGCAGCACCACCTCGACCCCGCGGGTGAGATCGACCGTCACGCGCACGCGGCGCGCCCGGTCCGAGCGCCGCACCTGATAGACGACCGGTTCCACGGCGTGACAGGGTACGGTCCGATTCCGACGGCAGGATGTCTCCCGCCCGCCCCACATGAGCTCGTTCCCCCTCTTAGCCGATCCCCTGACCGACGGCGGCGTCGTGCTGCGCGACCACGCCGAGCGCGACATCCCGGAGATCCTGATCGCTCATCAGGACGACAATCGGATGCACCAGCTCACCGGCGACGACCGGCCCCCGAGCGGCGCCGAGCTCGGGCGCGCGGCCGAGCGCGAGGCCGCCGACCGCGGGATCGGCGAACGGGCCACGCTCACGATCCTCGAGCCGGGCTCCGACGCGTGCCGCGGCCAGATCCGCGTGCACCCGGTCGACTGGGATCAGTCCCGCGCCGAGGTCGGGATCTGGCTGGCGCCGCAGGTCAGAGGACGGGGACTCGGGCGCCGGGCGATGAGGCTCGCCGGCGAGTGGCTGCTCGGACCGTGCGGGCTCGCCCGCGTGGAGCTCCTCACCGAGTCCGACAATGCACCGATGCTGCGCGCTGCGCAGGCCGCCGGGTTCGTCCGCGAGGGCATCCTGCGCGAGTACCTGCGCAGGCGCGGCAAGGGAGTCGACGTCGTGATCATGTCCCTGATCGCCGACGACGTCTGAAGCGCCGATGCCCTACTGGCGCGTCAAGCTTCCGCCCGGGGTTCGCTCGCCGTTCGAGGTCTACGTCAACGGCGTGCCCCAGGAACTGGGCGTCGACTACCGGATCTCATCCGGCGAGCTGCTGTTCGAGCGCGAGCTCGTCCGCCAGAAGCTGAGCGGCTGGGCATGGTTCCTCGGCTTCTGGGGAATCGGGACCTACAAGCGCAACGACGAGGTCGATATCCGTTACGAGGTCGCCGGCGAGCCGCGGCTCGCCCATGCGCTTGAGATCACTCCGCCGTCTTGACGACGTCGCGCCGCACCCACGGGCGCAACAGGCGCAGCGCCGCCAGGATCGCGCGCGTCGCCGGCGACCGATTCAGCGTGTAGAAGTGGATGCCGGGGGCACCGCGCGCGAGCAACTCGGCGCACTGGAGGGTCGCGTAGGACACGCCGAGCTGGAGCACCTCGTTGGGGAACGGGGCGCGCTGTTCAAGCTGCCGGAGCAGCGCCTGCGGAATGCACGCGCCGCACATGCCGGTGATCGTCTTGATCTGGGCCACATCGGTGATCGGCATGATCCCGGGAATGATCGGGACGTCGATCCCGGCCGCGCGCGCCTCCTCGACGAACTGGAAGTACACGTCGTTGTCGAAGAACAGCTGCGTGATCAGGAACGACGCGCCGGCCGCGACCTTCTGCTTGAGGAACCGCAGATCGCTCGCCATGTCGGGCGCCTCGGGGTGGATCTCGGGGAAGCACGCGGCTCCGATGCTCATCGGATACCGCTCGCCGATCAGCGCCGCCAGCTCGCTCGAGTAGCGCAACCCGCCCGGATGCGCGCGCCACTCGGTCTCGCCCCGCGGCGGGTCGCCCCGCAGCGCGAGCACGTTCTCGATCCCGGCATCGGACAGGCTGTCGAGGATCACGCACAGCTCGTCGCGCGTCGCGGCGACGCAGCTGAGATGTGCCATCGCCTCGATCCCGAGCTCCTGCTTGATCCACTTGGTCAGCTCGAGCGTCAGGCCGCGAGTCGATCCGGCCGCGCCGTAGGTGACCGACACGAAATCGGGCGCGAGCTCGCGAAGCGCCCCGAGGGTCGCGCGCAGATTCTGCTCTCCCTCGTAGGTCTTGGGGGGGAAGAACTCGAACGAGAAGATGGGCTCGTCGGCGGTGGCGAGAATTTGATCGATCCGCATGGTGGCGGGAATGTACCAACCTTGACAAGACTGTGTCAAGGTTTAGGTCGAGATGTCTGACCAGGAGGCCAGGTCCCCCTCTGACTCGCGCGAAACGTGGCTTTGGAGCTCGAGGTGACGCAGGTAGCACAGCGTCTCCTGCAGCCGCCATCCCGTGTTGCCCAAGGTCAATTCGTGGCCGTAGACGCGCGCGGCGATCTCGACCGCGGTCTTCGGCTCGTGCCGTACCGCCGCTCGCACGGATTCGAGCCGCTCGCGCACGAGCGTGCGATTGGCCTCGACGTGACCGTGGACGTCGATGAACGGCTTGCCGTGGCCGGACAGTGCCAGTCGTGCTCCGAGCTCGTCGGTGACGTCCAGCGAGTTCAGGAACTCGCCGATCGGGTCGTGCGTCCAGCCGTAGTCGAAGTACAGCGAGATGCGGCCGAGCAGGTGGTCCCCGGAGATCAGCAGCCGCCGCTCGGCCTGGAACAGGCAGATGTGCGACGGGGCGTGCCCCGGCGTCTCGAACACTCTCCAGGCGCCCAGGTCGGTCTGGATCTCGACGCCGTCAACCAGCGGCCGGTCGGGCTCGATCACGCGCGCGATCCCCGACGCGGTCGCGCGCGTCCGCTCGGCGTACCGTTCCAGCACCGCTTCCGGCATGCCGCTCTGACGTCCGATCTCGAGCCGGCGCGCGAGCGCGAGCTCAGGATCGGTGGCGGTCACAAAACCATGCCGGTGGTTGGGGTGCATCCAGAACTCGCATCCGGCCCGGTCGCGGATCGTCGCGGCCTGCCCCCAGTGATCGACATGCGCGTGCGTGCACGCGAGCAGCCGCACCTTGTCCACGCTGAGCCCCACCTGGGCGAGCGACCGCTCGAGCTCGGTCATCGACCCGGGCTCGTGCATGCCGGTATCGACGAGCACCACGCCGTCCCCGGCCGCGATCGCCCACGCATTGCAGTGCGGCACCCCCGGGAGCGGCAGCGGCAACCGCAGCCGCCACAGTCCCGGGACGACCCGCTCGCCGCGGCCGAGCTCACGTCTGCGTGGCATGCCTGCGCACGATATTCGGCGCGCCACCTAGACTCGGCCCTCGTCATGTCGAGCGGAGAGGTCGCCACGCGATACCTCGGCGCGCTGCTCACCCGCGCCGCCGACGCGCCAACATGACGGCCGTGACCAAGCGCAGCCGCAAACGCGAGAAGCTCGCCGCCCCCACAGCGGACTACCGCGACGCCGAGGGCAACGTCCTGACGCTGAGGGGCTCGCTCACCCCCGGCTCCCGCCGCGAGTACGCCGACACGCTCGCCGGGGGGCTCGCGCGCGAGGACGCCTGGCAGCGCGCCACCGAGCTGCTGTTCGAACGGCTCGCCGTGGCCTGGACGATCTCGGGGCTCGACATCACGCGCCAGAAGGAGCTGCTCGGGCGCTACCGGATCGCCACCGCGGAGGAGCGGCGGTTCGTCCGCGACGCGCTGCGCGAGCACGTGACCGAGCACTTCCCGGAGCTCCAGGCGCCGTGATCGACCCCGACGCGTTCGCCGCGCTGCTGTGCGACTGGTGCCTGGACGTGCGCCGGCGCGACTACGTGCTGGTGTTCACCACCCCGCTCGCGGCGCCGCTGATCCGCGCGTTCCACCGTGCGCTGATCACGCGCGGGGCGTGGGCGCCGGGCCTTCGGATCGCCATCCCCGGAGTGGCCGAGGACTTCTACCGCCTCGCCCCCGACGAGCTGCTCGACGACGTCGCGCCGCAGGACCTGGCCGAGATGGAACGCACCGATGCATACCTGAGCATCCAGGCGCCGGAGAACACCCGCGCTCTGGCCGCGATCGACCCGGTCACGATCGCCCGCGCCGCGCGGGCCCGCGCGGCGATCCAGGAGGTCCGGCTCGGCAAGCGCTGGTGCGGCACGCTGTGGCCGACGCCGGCGCTGGCCCAGGAGGCGGGGATGAGCGACGACGACTACGCCGCGTTCGTCAACCGCGCGCTGTTCCTCGACCGCCCGGATCCGGTGGCCGCCTGGCGCGAGTTGAGCGACCGCCAGGCGGGGCTCGTCGACGGGCTCAGCCATGCACGCGAGATCCGGATCCAGGCCGACGGGACCGACCTCCGTCTGCGCGTCGACGGCCGAACCTGGATCAACTCCAACGGCCGGCGCAACATGCCGAGCGGCGAGGTGTTCACCGGCCCGCTCGAGGACTCGGCCAACGGGACGATCCGCTTCACCGTGCCCTCGAGCCCGCGCGGCGTGTCGGTCGAGGGCGTCGAGCTGACGTTCGAGAACGGCGAGGTCAGGCAAGCCACCGCGGAGCGCGGCCAGGATTACCTCGACGCCGCGCTCGCTACCGACGACGGCGCCCGCTTCCTCGGCGAGCTCGGGATCGGCACCAACGGCGGCATCGACCGGCCGACCGGCTCGATCCTGCTCGACGAGAAGATGGCCGGGACCGTCCACCTCGCGCTCGGCCGCTCGTATCCGGAGACCGGTGGCCGGAACTCCAGCGCGCTGCACTGGGACCTGATCTGCGATCTGCGCGACGGGGGCCGGGTCACCGCCGACGGCGACCCGATCGAGCTTACGCCCGCGTAACCAGCTCACGACTCGAGTGCAGTAGCTTCCAGCCCCGACATGCGCCGAACCAAGATCGTCGCCACCATCGGACCGTCCTCGCGCGACCTCGAGACGCTCACGCGCATGGCCGAGGCCGGCATGGACGTCGCGCGCCTCAACTTCTCGCACGGCAACCGCGAGATCCACGCCGAGAACGCGGAGCTGGTCCGCCGGGCCGCGTCCGCGGCCGGCCGGCAGGTCGCGATCCTCCAGGACCTCCCGGGCCCGAAGATTCGGATCGGCAGCCTCGAGGACGACATCGCCGAGCTCAAGCCCGGAGAGAAACTCGTCCTGCTGTGTGGCCCGAACTCCGTGGGCAACGGCGAGCAGATGTCGGTATCCTGGAGCGGCCTGGCCAGCGCGGTCGACCCCGAGGACATCATCTACCTGGCCGACGGGGCGATCCGCCTGCGCGTCAAGACGGTGCGCGAGGCCGAGGGCGAGGTCGAGACCGCAGTCGAGATCGGAGGCACCGTGGCCTCGCGCCAGGGCCTCAACATCCCCGGCTCGACGCGCGGGCTGCCCGCCGTCCCGGAGGAGGATCTCGACATGCTCCGGTTCGGCGAGTCGATCGGCGTCGATCTGGTCGCGCTGTCATTCGTGCGTACCGCCGAGGACGTGACCGCGGTGCGCCGGCACACGCGCCTACCGCTGATCGCCAAGATCGAGAAGCCCCAGGCGGTCGACGCCGCCGACGAGATCATCCGCGCCGCCGACTGCGTCATGGTGGCGCGCGGCGACCTCGGGATCGAGCTCGCGATCGAGGACGTCCCGATCGTCCAGAAGCAGCTGCTGCGAATCGCCGGCCGCCTCGCCCGCCCTTCGATCACCGCCACGCAGATGCTCGACTCGATGGTGAACTCCTCGCGGCCGACCCGCGCCGAGGTCGCCGACGTCGCCAACGCGATCCTCGACGGCACCGACGCGGTGATGCTTTCGCAGGAGACCGCGATCGGCGCCTGGCCGGTCAACGCGGTGCAGATGATGGCCTCGGTGGCCGAGCGCACCGAGCACACGCTCCCGTACCGGATCTGGAACGAGGAGCGCGTTCGCCGCGACGCCCGCGACCCCGCGTACACCGTCGCCTACAGCATGTGCGCGGCCGCGCGCGATCTGCACCTCGCCGCGCTGGTGGTGCCGACGCTGTCGGGCCGCTCGGCCCGCCTGATCTCCGCCCACCGCCCCCAGGTCCCGATCTACGCGCTCTCGCCCGGCAAGGAGACCGTCCGGCGCTGCAGCCTGATGTGGGGCGTACAGGCCGGGTCGATGCGCCGGCACGAGGTCACCGAGGCGCTGATCGCGGACGCGGCGCGCCGCGTCGTCGAGCTCGGCTGGGTCAAGCCGGGGGCCCGCGTCGGGATCACCGCCGGGCTGCCCAGCGGCCGCCCTGGGACCACGAGCCTGATGCAGATCCAGCGGGTGTAGATTTGGGGCCGCCTTCGGCGGCGTCCGTGGGGCCTCGTTCCCCGTCCGGACAGGGTCAGGCCACCTTGTCGGCGTAGAAGTCCGCCTCGAGTACGCCCAGCTCGGTCGCCGGCGCGTCGCCGTAGAACCACTCGCGCGCGATCCGGTGGAAGTTGCCGCGGGCATGGAGCTGCGAGAGCACCGCGAGCGTGAGCACCTCCATCCGCCGGCCGAAGATGTGGTCAGGCGGCGCGGACTCGTGGCGCAGCTGGCCGAAGTACTCCGAGCGGGGGTCGCTCATGTCGATCAGCACCTGGGTGGCGTAGTCGGGCGTGAGCTCGGTGTCCTGATCGACCGTGTACCACGAGGTCGCCGCCCGGAAGTGCGCCAGCACCCGCTGCGGATCGAACTTGTCGGGGTCGGGGAAGAAGCCGACCTCGGTGCCGAGCTGCATGATCGCGCGGGTGTCGCCCTCGATGATCGCGCGCGCCACCTGGATCTCGAGCTCGACCGCCCCCGGCGGCATCCGCTTGAACAGGCCGAAGTCGTAGAACACCATGCGGCCGTCGTCGAGCAGCATCGAGTTGCCCGGATGCGGGTCGCCCGAGAACTGGTGGTGACGGTACAGGCAGCCGAAGTAGAAGCGGAACAGGATCTCGCCGATGCGGTCCCGCTGCTCCTGGGGATACGCCTTCAGCTTCTCGAACCCCGTGCCCGCGATGAACTCCGAGACCATCACCCGCTCGCGCGAAAGCGAGGTGACGACCTCGGGGATCACGATGAACGGGTGGCCGCGGAAGATCCGCGCGAGCGTGCGCTGATTCTGGGCCTCGAGCTCGTAGTCGAGCTCATCGTGGATCCGCTCCGAGATCTCGCGGCCGATCGCCTGCGGGTTCAGGCCGGGCGCGATCCGCTTGGCCACCCGCAGGATCAGCCCGAGGTTCTGCATGTCCGAGCGGACGGCCGCGGCCACGCCCGGGTACTGGACCTTGATCGCCACTTCGCGGCCGTCCTGGAGTCGCGCCCGGTACACCTGGCCGATCGACGCGGCTGCCACCGGCTCCTCGTCGAACTCGGCGAACACCTCCTTGAGCGGGCCGTCGAGCTCCTCCTCGATCACCTTGCGCATGTCCTTGAAGGCGACCTTGGGCGCGGCGTCGCGGAGCGCGGCGAGCTTGCGCTGGAACTCCTCGCGGTACTCGTCGGGGACGAGGCCGACGTCGAGGAACGACAAGACTTGCCCGACCTTCATCGCGGCGCCCTTCATCGTCCCGAGCGCGGCCACGATCTGCTCGGCCGCCTCGATCTGGCGCTTCTCCAGCGCGACGCTGCGACCCTCTTTGGTGCGCGTCACGTTAGCCGCGCGAGTGCCCGCCTGGCGCATCGCCTGCCCGGCAGCCAGTCCCCCGATCCTGGCGGTACGCCCCACGCGGGAGGTGGGGATCTTGTCCTTCGCCACGATCTCAGATGCTAGCCAGTCACCTGCCGCGCTCCACCCGGGAACCAGGCACGATGTCATCGGACCCGTCGGGCCACCTGACCCAGGCCTTGTGACCGCCGTCGTAATCGTCACCGAGCAGGATCAGCGTGGCCGGCTCGCCCAACGCGATGCAGGGCTCCGAGCCTTCCGGATCGAGCTCGCGCCAGATCCGCACGAAGCGGTTGTGCTCGAGCTCCTGCGCGACCGTCGTCGGGTCGGTGTGACCGGGGTGGATGTGGGTGTCCGGCGGGAGCTTCAGCAGCTTGTCCATGATCGAGGTCTTGATATCGGCGAAGCCGGTGCTGCCGGGCGCATGAACGCCGCCGACCGACCCCTTGAACAGCGTGTCGCCGGTGAACACGTCGGTGCCGCCCACCAGCAACGACAGCATCCCGGCGGTGTGGCCCGGGGTGTGGATCGGCTCGACCTCGAGCGCGCCGCTGTGGATCGTCTCGCCGGGGGCCATCGTGCCGGTGGCGGTGGGCACCCGCCCGCGCTCGAGCTCGTGGATCAGCACGGGCGTTCCGGGATGGCGCTCGAGCACCTGGCCGACCTCGGACACGTGGTCGTGATGGTGGTGGGTGAGCAGGACGTGCGTCAGTGTGAGCTGGCCCCGTTTGAGGTACTCGAGCAGCGGCTCGACCGGGCCGCCGGCGTCGATCATCACCGCGTGGCCGCTCGGCTCGTCGGCGACGAGGTACGTGTTCGACAGGAAGTCGTCGTTCATGGAGCGCTCGACGATCACGCCCGGCAGCGTACTCTTACGCGCCATGAGCCTCCTGCACACCTGTTACCGAATCACCGACATCGATCGTTCGGTCGCGTTCTACGAGGCGTTGGGCTTCGAGGAGCGACGCCGCGCGCCGATCCGCGACGAAGCGATCAACGTGTTCATGAGCCTGCCCGACGACGGCCCCGAGGGGCGGCTCGAGCTGACCTACAACTTCGGCGTGGACTCCTACGACATCGGGACCGGCTACGGGCACATCGCGATCTCGACCGACGACATGGACGGCACGCTCGGGCGGCTGAAGGAGCAGGGGATCGAGCCCGAGCGCCCGCCCTACACGATTCGCTCAGGGGGCAACCGGTTGTGCTTCGTCCGCGATCCGGACAACTACCGGATCGAGATCATCGAGACGGGATCTAACTGACCTGGCCGGGCCGACCCGGTAGCCTGAGCACATCTGATGGCGGAGCCGAGCAAGATCGCCAAGCTGTTGCAGCAGGTCGCGATGGGGGTCGCCGCGCACGATCGCGAGAACCCCGATCACAACACCTGGGGGATCGGCATGGCTCACTTCGACATCGAGCGGCTCGGCCTCGAGGACGGCGAGGAGCTCATCCCCGGCATCGTCCTACAGGCCGACGGCGGGCAGACCGGCCAGTTCCGGATCCTGTGCGACGGCCAGCACGACCAGGGCGAGGTCGAGGAGGAGCAAGAGGTCGTCGACGCGGTCGCCGAACAGGAACTCGCCGAGCCGCTCCAGGCGCCGGGCCCCGCGCCGCGAGTCCGTCCGCCGTTCTAACGACCCGCCGGCGTGACGTACTCGATCGTCGCGCGCGACCCTGACACCGGCGAGCTCGGCGTCGCCGTCCAGTCGCACTGGTTCTCGGTGGGCTCGATCGTCACCTGGGCGCGCCCCGGCGTCGGCGCCGTCGCCACCCAGGCCAACGCGGACCCGGGCTACGGGCCGCAGCTGCTCGATCTGCTGTCGGCGGGTGTGCACGCCGAGCAGGCCCTCGCGACGCTTGTCGCGAATGACCCGGGCGGCCACTCGCGCCAGGTGGCGGTCGTCGACGGCGCCGGGCACGTCGCCGCTCACACCGGCTCGAGTGCCATGGCGCACGCTGGCCACGTCACCGGTGCGGGCGTCTCCTGCCAGGCCAACATCATGGCCTCCGAGCGGGTCTGGCCGGCCATGCTCGAGGCGTTCAGAGTGGCCGACGGATCGCTCACGAGCCGCCTGCTCACCGCGCTCGACGCGGCCGAGCGCGAGGGCGGCGATCTGCGCGGCCGCCAGTCCGCGGCGATCGTGGTCGTCGCTCCCGACGCCGAGCCGTGGGAGACCGTCGTGTCGCTACGCGTCGAGGACAACCCCGAGCCGCTGGTGGAGCTGCGGCGATTGGTCGCCCTTCACGACGCCTACGTGCTCGCCGGGCGGGCCGACGAGCTGGCCGGTGCCGGCCGCCACGACGACGCCGGGCGCCTGTACGTGGAGGCGAGCGAGCGCGCTCCCGGCAACCACGAGCTGATGTTCTGGGCCGGGCTCGGCACCGCACAGGCCGGCGACCTCGACGCCGGCGTGGCGCAGGTTCAAGCGGCGATCGAGCTTCAGCCGAGCTGGCGCGTGCTGCTGGGCCGGCTGCCGCCGGACGTCGCGCCGGCCGCCGCCGCGGTCCTGGCGCGTCTCGATGTCGGCTAGCCCGAGGGCGTGCACTCGAGCGGGTCGTGGCAGCTCGTCCATCCAGAGCTGGCGATGGCCCTGTGGTGCCTGGTGATCATCGCGGTGTGCGTGCCGCTGGCGCTGCGGCGCTTCAACCGCACGCTCGCCGGCTGATCCCGGTCGCCTCGGGTCGAGTGTCCGGGTCGAGCGCGGGGACTTGTCCGGTCGTTTGGGAAGAAACTCGGAAATAGTCCGAGTTTCTTCCCACGGAGCTGATCAGGCGGGCTGATGCGCCGCCGCCTCCGCTGCGCCGTCGCGCGCCCTCCACTCCTGGAGCACTATCAGCGAGCCGTCGACCACGCGGTCGATGAACATCGTGCGTGTCGTTGAGCCGTGGGAACGGTGTATCGGGCACGCCGACTTCGAGGAACTCGCAAAGCGGCTCCCACCCCTCGGTAACGCTCCAAACGAGCAGCCGATTGCGCGGGATGTCGCGCTTGACCCGTTCCTCGTAGCGGGTGATCGCGCTCGGCCAGATGTCCGGGCTCCAGGCGACCTGGCGTGAACATGCCCGGCGGCGGCCCACATCCTCTGCATCAGCAGGACATAGGCCCGCCAGTCAGGATCGACGACGGCGCGGGCCCTCGAAAGGTGCGTCATCAGCGAGTCGCCGTTGAAGAGTTCCCAGATCGTGTCGCGCATGCTCTTCTCCCACGCCTCCGGATCGCGGGTGCTCAGCACCACCTTCGCGTCCGGGTACCGATCGGCCAGCTGGCGATAGAAGAACGAGCCCGGCCAGTCAACGGTCGACTGGTGCTCGCCGAAGATCTCCTCCCAGTCCGCCTCACCGTCCATCGCGTCCGCCCATTGTTCGCGCCAGCGGCAGGTCCGCGAGCACGTTGACCATGTGGTAGCAGGGTCCGAATCCGAGCATCTCGAGCGCCACCTTCTGCGAGAGCGTGCCGGTTCGCGGCAGGCCCGCGCCGATCACCTTCATGTGCTTCCTCCTGTCTTGCGATCCAGCTCGGCGACGATCACGTAGTAGCCGAGGCGAAGCTCGTCCGTGTTGAGCAATTCGTGGTGGCGATCGAGCCACCGGCCGGTCTCCAGGTCCGCGCCGAGCGCGTCGATTGCACGGTCCACCGCGGCGGAGCTTAGCTGCGCGAACACCGAGATGCCCCGGCGCACCGCGGGGTCGAGAAACGCCTGCGGGCGGCGCCAGTAGGCCCCGTAGAAGCCGTCGGTGCAGTCGTGCGGGATCGGCACCGGCACGAGCTCGAGGCCGCGCATGACGCTGCGCAGCTCTTCCTCCCACGCACTCCGGTCCCGGTAGCGCGGCGGGATCAGCTCGAGGAACTCCGGCAAGTACTCGGTGGTCATCCAGAACAGATCCGCCTCGCCGGGGTTCGCGTTGAACAGCACCACCCGCTCGCGCGCCACCCGGCGCAGCTCGGCGAAGCCCCGCCGCCGGTCGGTCCAGTGGTGGTCGCTCAGGACCGCCATCACGGCATCGAACGAGCGGTCCTCGAACGGCAGCTCCTCCGCTCGGCCCTGGACGACGGGAGCGGCGCCGGCGGCCGCTGCGCGATCATCACCGGGCGGGCTCGAGTGCCACCACCTCGCGGTCGGTCGGCTCGTAGTTGCCGGCGCCGGCGCCCACGTTCAACACGGTGCGGGCGTCGCCGAGCGCGTCCCAGATGGCCGCGGCGATCCGCGGATCGGGGCGGCGCGTGCCCGTGTAGGTTTGCCCGATCCGGTCGTACAGCCCGGGACCCCCGCCGGCGATGCCGAACTGTCCGCTCACGGGTCGATCAGCACCCCCGGGTTGAGCCCGCCGCTCGGATCGACGGCCGCCTTGGCGCCGCGCAGGGCCGCGGCGAACGGCTCCGGACGCTGGCGGTCGTACCACGGACGGTGGTCGCGGCCGATCGCGTGGTGATGGGTGATCGTGCCGCCGCCCGCGATCACCGCGTCCGAGGCGGCCCGCTTGATCTCGGACCACTGCTCGAGCTCGGCGCCGCGCCGAGCGGGCGCCAGGATCGTGTAGTAGGGCGCGGGACCGTCCGGATAGACGTGGGTGAAGCGGCAGGTGACCGAGCCGCCGCCGCACACCGCACCGAGCAGCGCCGCTCACGCTCGCCGATCACGTCTCGTGGAACGCCGGGAAACGCTCCCAGGTGATCGCGGTCTCGAACGTCTCCGACAGCACTCCAATCGCTATGAACACATCGCGCAGGTAAGGAGCGCGCAGGAACGCCTCGCGCCAGCTGACGACGGCCTCGCGCATCACCGGCCCCTCGCGCGCTCCCACGCGCCGCCGTGATCGCCGCAGATCTCGAGCGCCGTCGTCATCGATTGCTCCACGTCGTGGTCCGGCCGACTCGAACCCGAGCACGAGCAGCGCGTGCGAGCCGTCGCCGGCGCCGGTCATCTCGGCCTCGCGCGCATCGATCAGGCGGCAGTTGGACGGATACAGCCCCGACTGCGATAGCGCCCTGACCGCCTCCGCGCCCGCCATGAACTGTTCGAAGTGGACCGGCGCCGAGGCGCGATGGGTCGGGCGCGGGCGGACCCTGACCCACGCCTCGGTGATCACCCCGAGCGTGCCCTCCGAGCCGATCAGCATCCGGTCGGGCGACACGCCGGCGCCGGAGCCAGGCAGCCGGCGCGACTCCCACACGCCGACCGGCGTGAGCGCGCGGACCGACTCGACGAGGTCGTCGATGTGGGTGTAG
Organism: uncultured Solirubrobacterales bacterium; assembly: GCA_963836715.1. Taxonomy (GTDB): domain Bacteria; phylum Actinomycetota; class Thermoleophilia; order Solirubrobacterales; family Solirubrobacteraceae; genus Palsa-465. Next base: position 254,609 of record CAWIKH010000005.1, on the reverse strand, counting down.
AGCGTGGCGAAATGGCCGCCGGCGCGGGTCGCGATCCAGCCCCCGAGCGTCGAGAACTGGAACGACTGCGGGAAGTGGCGGAGCGTGAGCCCGTGCTCGCCGAGCTGCTCCTCGAGCCGCGGGCCGGTGGCGCCGGCCTGGATCCGCGCCGACAGCGAAACGGGGTCGACCTCGAGCACCCGGTCGAGCGCCTTGAGGTCGATCGTCAACACTCCCGCATGGCCCTCGCAGCCGGCCGGCTCGACGCCGCCGACCACGCTCGTCCCGCCGCCGAACGGGATCACGGCCGCGCCGGCGGACAACGCCCAGTCCATCGTCGCCTGCAACTCGCTCTCGTCTCGCGGGCGCGCGACCACGTCGGGCGGGTGATCGAACCGACCGCGGAACGCGCGCACGACGTCGATGTACGAGCGGCCGTAGCAGTGGAGCGCGCGCTCGTAGTCGCTGGTCGAGCAGATCGGCGCGAGCGCCTCGGGCGGGCGCAGGCGCGCCGCGGGCAACGTCACGTCCGACAGCGGTACCGGCAGCTCGGGCTCGCGCTCGCGCGATTCGAACCCGAGTCGCCCCACGAAGAACTCCGCCGCGCCGCGCAGCTCAGCCGGCGAGGGCTGCTCGTCCTCGTAGCCCCATCCCCAGTGTTTGAGCGCTCGCGCCATGGATGCCGACCTTATCTCGCGATCGCGTGCCATACGCTTGGCGGATGGAGCTCCGCGCACGGCACGATCGCGCTGCTTGTCTCGCACCCCGGCGCGTCTCGCCGAGCGGCTTTGCCCAGGTACCGTGTGTCGCGTGGCCGTGTCAGCCGGCGTCCTCGCCCGTGGTCCTTGGGAACCCGATCAGGTGGCGGTCGCCTGGCGCCCCGAACCGTTCGAGCCGCCCGGGGAGGCAAGCGACGCCGCCGACGTCGCGCTCGACGCACTGCGCAGCCGCGGCTCGCCCAGCCACGACGGATTCGCGGCGCGGCTCGTCGACTTCGACACGGCGCCCGGCCGGCTGTCGCTAGAGCTGCAGCCCGTCCGCTGGGCGCTGCGCCTGATCCCCGCCGGCGCGGCCCAGAGCCTGTCGATCCTGTGCATGGTGCGGGCCGCCGACGGCCGCTGGCTCGCGGGGCGCCGGGCGCAGTGGCTGGCCTCGTGGGCCGGACGGTGGGCGCTCGGGGCCGGCGGCTCGGTCGAGGTCGACGAGAACCCGGCCGACACGATGGGCCGGGAGCTGCGCGAGGAGTGGTCGGTCGAGCCGGAGCGATTGCGGATCGAGGCGCTGTTGCTCCTGCCCAGCGAGCTGGTGCTGCTGATCGGCCAGGCGTGGCTGGCCGACGGCGCGACGGTCACGCCCGATCACGAACACGACGAGTTCGCGTGGTGGCCGACCGACCTCGAGCGCTGGCCCCTCGAAGCGGATGAGCCGCTGCGCCGGCTGGCCGCGCTCGTCTCGAGCTGATGCGGACGCTTGCTCATCGCGCTGGCCTCGCAAACCGCTCCGGATTCACGCGCGTAGTCACGTTCGGGCGCCTCGAGGTCGTCTCGTTCTGCCACTCGTGCGTGTACACCGCGCTGCTGATCTGCGCGTTCGTGCTCCACAACCCGCAGCCCGAGACGTTCATCTTCGGCCTGGCGCACGGGCTGATCTGGATCGGGATGTCGCTCGTGTGCATCGCCGCGGCACGCACGCGCGTGATCCCGTACTGGCTGGCCGTCGACGTCGCGGTCCTCGGCGGGCTCGGCCCGTTTTGCGGCACGATCGGGTTCGTGGTCGAGCAGCGGCGGCGTAGGAAGAGGGCCGTTTCCCGGCTACCCTCTCTGGTAGATGGCAGTCACTAGCGGCACTGTCCAGGTTGTCATGCCGGCGATGGGCGATTCGGTCGCCGAGGGCACCGTGCTCGAATGGCGCAAGCAGGAGGGGGAAGCGGTCGAAGTCGACGAGCCGCTCGTCGAGATCTCGACCGACAAGGTCGATGCCGAGGTCCCCTCGCCGGTGTCCGGAACGGTCGTAAAGATCCACGCCGCCGAGGGGGACACGATCGCCGTCGGAGCCGTGCTCGCCGAGATCTCGACCGATGGGGACGCGCCGGCCGCCGGGAACGGCGGCGCCGCCGCCGAGGCGCTCACCGCGACCCCGGTGTCCGCGGAAGCTCCGCCCGCCACGCCGCAAGAGGCAGCGGCCGCGGCCGCCACCGAGGCCCATGGCATCGCCGCCGCGCAGGCGTCCGCCGGCGGGTTGATCGACATCGTCACCCCGACCGGCGGCGAGTCGGTGACCGAGGGCACGATCACCGAGTGGAGCGTGAAAGTCGGCGACGCCGTCAAGGAGGGGGACACGGTCGTCGAGATCTCGACCGACAAGGTGGACATGGAGCTGCCCGCGCCGGCCTCCGGGACGATCGCCGAGATCCTCGCCCGGGACGGCGAGACCGTGAACGTCGGACAGGTGATCGCGCGAATGACCGCCGGTGCCGGCAACGGCGCCGCCACCTCGGGTGCCGCCCCCGTCACTCCGGCCCCAGCCCTCGATGATGGCGCCAACATCTCTCCGGTCGCGCGCCGCGTCGCGGCCGAGCAGGGTGTGGACGTGTCCGGGTTGCACGGCAGCGCCCGTGGCGGCCGGATCGTCAAGGCCGACGTCCTCGCCGCGGCGGGTAACGGTGGGCCCGCGACCGCGGAAGCCCCATCGTCAAAGCCCGCCGGCGCCCAGCTGATCAAGGGCGGCGCGGCCGCGCTCGCCCGCTACATGGACGAGAGCCGCTCGATTCCGACCGCCACGTCGTTCCGGACGCTCACGGTCAGCGTGCTCGAGCAGCGCCGCGCCCAGCTCAAGGCGGGCGGCCACCGGGTCTCGTTCACGCACCTGATCGCGTATGCGATCGCGCGCGTCGCCACCGAGGACATGGCGGTGATGGCCCATCACTTCGCCGACATCGACGGCAAGCCGCACCGGATCGACGACGGCGGCTGCAATCTCGGCCTGGCCGTCGACGTCGAGAAGAGGGACGGGAGCCGCACGCTGATGGTGCCGGTCATCCGCGACGCCGGCCGCAAGGGCTTCGTCGAGTTCCTCGACGCCTACAACGACCTGGTCGAGAAGGCCCGGACGAACACGCTGACCGCCGATGACCTCACCGGCGCGAACATCTCGCTGACCAATCCGGGCGGGATCGGCACGATCGCCTCCGTCCCGAGGCTGATGGTCGGCCAGGGCACGATCGTCGCCACCGGCGCGATCGGGTATCCGCCCGGGCTCGGTGCGATCGGCGAGGCGATCGGCGCCGAGAAGGTCATGACGATGACCTCGACCTACGACCACCGGATCATCCAGGGCGCGCAGTCCGGACGGTTCCTCCAGCGGATCGACGCCCTGCTCCAGGGCGAGGACGGTTTCTACGAGCGCGTGTTCGCGGACCTCGGCGTGTCGCCGGCGCCGCTGGCGCCGCTGGCGCGGGCGCCCGAGGCGCGGGCGATCACGCCGCCTGCGGGGGTGCCCGCGATCGCGGCCGCGCCCGGACCTGACGTCGAGGAGCTTCTCCAGGCGCTGCAGGCGGCCACTTCGCTGCTCAAGGCGCACCGGACCCACGGACACCTCGCGGCCAAGCTCGACCCGCTCGGCCGGGAGCCCGAGGGCGACCCCTCGCTCGACCCGGTGCCGCTCGGGCTTACCCCGGAGCTGATGGAGCGGATCCCGGCGCGGATCCTGCGAATGTACGTCGCCGGCCAGACGCTCGCCGACGCGCTGCCCCACCTCCGAGACACCTATTGCGGCCCGATCGCCTACGAGATCGAGCACATCTCCTCGCACCGCCAGCGGCTATGGCTGCGTGAGGCGATCGAGTCCGGCAAGTTCCGCGCGCCGCTCGCCACCGAGGAGCAGAAGACGCTGCTCCGGCGGCTGACCGAGGTCGACGCGCTCGAGCGGTTCATGCACAAGGCGTACCTCGGTCAGAAGCAGTTCTCGATCGAGGGGCTCGACATGACCGTCCCGATGCTCGACGAGCTGATCCAGCTCGCGGCCACCCGGGGCGCCCGCGAGGTAGTGATCGGCATGTCCCACCGGGGGCGGCTGAACGTGCTCGCCCACAACCTCGGGCGTCCATACAACTCGATCTTCGCCGAGTTCGAGGGGTCCTCGACGCTCGAGCCGATCACGACGATCCCGCAGGGCGGCACCGGCGACGTCAAGTACCACCATGGCGCCCAGGGCTCCTACCAGCTCCCGAGCGGTGAGTCGATCATCGTCCGCCTCGAGTCAAATCCTTCGCACCTCGAGTTCGTGGCGCCCGTCGCGGCCGGCGCGACCCGGGCAGCCCAGACCACGCGCCAGGGCCCGCACGCGCACCGCGAGACCAACGCCGCCGTGCCGGTGATCCTCCACGGCGATGCCGCGTTCCCGGGGCAGGGCGTGGTCGCCGAGACGCTCAACCTCCAGGCGCTCGACGGCTACACCGTCGGCGGCACGATCCACATCATCCAGAACAACCAGGTCGGGTTCACGACCGATCCGGACGACTCGCGGTCGACCCACTGGGCGTCCGACCTGGCCAAGGGCTATGACGTGCCGATCATCCACGTCAACGCCGACGACGTGCCGGCCTGCATCAGCGCGGTCCGGCTGGCGTTCGCGTTCCGCCAGGAGTTCGGGCACGACGTGCTGATCGACCTGATCGGCTACCGCCGGTTCGGCCACAACGAGGCGGACGAGCCCGCGTACACCCAGCCTGAGATGTACCAGGTGATCAAGAAGCATTCGCCGGCGCGCGAGCTCTTCGCGCGGCAGCTGATCCAGCATGGGGTCGTGTCCGAGCAGGAATCGACCGAGCTGACCGACAAGGTGTGGGAGGTCCTGACCGAGGAGCACCAGCGGCTCAAGGCGAAGATCGCCGCCGCCCAAGAGCTCGAGCATGCGACCGGCGAGTACGAGCTCGATCGCACGCCTTCGCCGGAGGTCAAGACCGCGGTGGCGGCGGACCGCCTGCGCGTCCTCAACGACGAGCTGCTGGCGGTGCCCGACGGGTTCACGATCCACCCCAAGCTCGTCCGGCAGCTCGAGCAGCGCCGCGAGGTGTTCGTAGCCGAAGGCTCCCAGGAGGGGCCGGATGACGGCCGCGCCGCCCAATCAGGCGAGGCCGGACGCCGAGCGGGCGGCGAGTGGCCCGGGATGGTGTGGGCCCATGCGGAGGCGCTCGCGTTCGCCTCGCTGCTCACCGAGGGGATCCCGATCCGCCTCACCGGCCAGGACACCGAGCGCGGCACGTTCAGCCAGCGCCACCTCGTCCTGCACGACCCCAAGACCGGTCAGGAGCACTGCCCGATCCAGCACCTTCCCGGGGCGCTCGCCCCGATGGAGCTCCATAACAGCCCGCTGTCGGAGATGGGCTGCCTCGGCTTCGAGTACGGCTATTCGCAGGAGGCGCCGGAGACGCTCGTCCTGTGGGAGGCGCAGTTCGGCGACTTCGCCAACGGCGCGCAGGTGATCATCGACCAGTTCATCGTTTCGGGCCTGGCCAAGTGGGGCCAAACCTCGCGCCTGACCCTGCTGCTCCCGCACGGCTACGAGGGCTCGGGTCCCGAGCACTCCTCTGCCCGGCTCGAGCGCTTCCTCCAGCTCGCCGCCGAGGGCAACATCCGCGTCGCCAACCCGACCACGCCGGCCCAGTACTTCCACTTGCTCCGCCGCCAGGCGCGCGTCGCCAAGCAGCGGCCACTGGTGGTCATGACGCCCAAGAGCCTGCTGCGCCTGCCGCAGGCGACGAGCACCGTCAAGGAGCTCTCCGACGACCGCTTCCGGCCGGTCCTGGCGGAGTCCGATCACGACCGTTCCGATGTCAGACGGCTGATCCTGTGTAGCGGCAAGATCTACTACGAGCTCGCCGGCCACGAGCTGCGCAAGGACAACCGGTACGTCGCGATCGGCCGCGTCGAGCTTCTGTACCCGTTCCCGCAGGCCGAGATCCTCGCGCTCACCGAGACCTATCCGGCGCTGGAAGAGGTCGTGTGGGTCCAGGAGGAGCCGCGCAACATGGGCGCGCGCGCCCACATGTCGCCCCGCCTGATGCAGATCCTCCCGGCACATCTGAAGTTCGGCTACATCGGGCGTCCCGAGCGAGCCGCGTCGGGCGAGGGCTACCCGGTCGCCCACGCGAACGAGCAGAACCGCGTCATCACGACCGCGCTCGACGTCGGCGAAGCGGTCTCGCAGTACCCGCGCAAGCTTCCCGGCGAACGTTAGCCCCGGCCGCACACCCGTCCGGCGGCACGGTGCTTTCCGGAACGCGTATGCGGTGCGACACGTATCGAGCGCGAGTGCCGCCGGCCGGATTCCCCGGCCTCGGCCAAGCGCGGTCGCCGACTGCGATCCGCAGGACAGCGGAGGCCTCTTTCTTGAGCAGGGCTTTCACTCGCATCCGCCGAGTTTCTGGCAGAGTCTCCACATCGGCTTTCGCAGAGACGGATCCAAACGAGACAACACCAGACGCCATCTCACGCCGGCGCTCGGCGTGCACGACATGGCGATCGATCTCGGCACCGCCAACACGCTTGTGTATGTGGGTGGCAGGGGCATCGTCGTGTCGGAGCCGTCGGTCGTCGCGTCCGACGTGGACACCGGTGAGGTCCACGCGGTCGGCGCCGACGCCGAGCGGATGATCGGCCGCACCCCGGCGACGATCGCCGCCACGCGCCCGCTCCGGCACGGCGTGATCGCGGACTTCGAGGTCACCGAGCAGATGCTGCGCTATTTCATCCGCAAGGTGATCGACCGGCGGATGGCCCATCCCCGGCTGATCGTTTGCGCCCCGTCAGGGGTCACCGAGGTCGAGAAGCGCGCCGTCGAGGAGGCCTCGCTCGCGGCCGGCGCCCGTCGCGTGCACCTGATCGAGGAGCCGATCGCGGCGGCGATCGGGGCGGGCCTGCAGATCGACGAGCCGGTCGGCCGGATGGTCGTCGACGTCGGCGGCGGCACCAGCGAGATGGCGGTCATCTCGCTTGGGGGAATCGTGGTCTCGCGCTCGGTCCGCGTCGGCGGCTACGAGATGGACGAGGCGATCGCCCAGTACCTGCGCATCGTCCACCAGCTCGCGATCGGCTCCAGAACCGCCGAGCACATCAAGATTTCGGTCGGCTCGGTCGTCCCCCTGCACCCCGAGGAGACGATCGAGGTCCGCGGCCGGCACCTGGTCACCGGGCTTCCGACGGCGGTCCAGCTGCGCAGCGAGGAGGTCCGGTCGGCGATCATGGCGCCGGCCCGGGAGGTCCTCAGGGCGATCCGCGACACGCTCGAGGAGACTCCGCCCGAGCTCTCGAGCGACATCGCCAAGGACGGGATCCTCCTCGCCGGCGGTGGCACGATGATTCGCGGCTTCCGGGAGCTGGTCGCGGAGGAGACCGGGATGCCGGTGTACTCGGCCGAGTCGCCGCTCACGTGCGTGGCGTTCGGGTCAGGCCAGGCGCTCGACCATTTCGACGAGCTGACCAGGGCGAGCCGGCATCGCGTCCCCACGCTCTCCTACGACTGGCGCACGGCGTAGCCTGGCCGTCAGGGTCGCCGCCGCCGCGGCCGCCAGCAGGATCAGGAACGGGTCGACCGGCTCGCGGAACCGCGGCGTCTCGACGTTGACCAACACCACGCTGAGCGCGAGCAGGATCGGAACCCACCAGATCCATTTCGGGGCCGTCCGCGCCAGCTTCGTGAATGCGCCGGCGAGGGCGAGCAGGCAGAGCACCCAGAAGCCGAAGATGCCGACCCTCGCCGTGTTGGTCGGCAGTGAGATCGCCGACGCAGAAGCCTTCCAGGCGGACGACCCCTCGAGCTCGAACATTCGCAGCGTGTTGTGGTACGCCACCGCGAACGGCGAGAGCGGGTGGGCCGAGATGTAGTGGAGCGCCTGGCGCTCGAGGCGATCCCCGATCTCAGGCTCGGTGAGGGTCGATTCCTCGCGGATCAAGCTCCGTTCGCCGGGGATCCCGTAGAAGATCCGCCACTCGTACGGAAGCTGCGCGTCCGCCGCCGATGCGGCGTTGTAGGTGCCGACCAGGGTGATGCCGGTCTCGTCCGACACCGGGATGAAGTGGTGCATCACCACGGCGTTTCGGATCGTCCAGGGCAGGATCGTGAGCACGGTGACGGCGATCAGCAGTGCCGGCGCCGCGAGCGATCGCGGCTCGGAGCGCGGGCGCCGCGTCCACACGGCCCCGAGCAGCGGGAAGAGAATGACGATCGCGTTCTCGTGGGTGAGGGTCGCCAGTCCGGTGAGCAGGCCGGCGCCGGCGACCCATGCGTAGGTCGTCCCGGAAATACGGGCGCGGCCGACGCGCAGTCCCGCGTACACCGCCGCGAGGACGAGCAGCGCCAGGAGGTTCTCGGCGACCAGCGTCACCGACAGTTCGATCAGAACGGGATAGACGGCGGCCAGTATCAGCGCGACCAGGCCGGCGGGCTCGCCGAACAGCTCGAGTGCGACCAGTCCGACCATCGCGACCGTCATCGTCCCGAGGACCGTCTGCGAGATCCGGGCGGGATGAATCGCGCCGTCGCGCCGGGTCTCGTGGCCGACGAGAATGTCGACCAGCGCGAGAAAGTACGGAAAGCCGGGCGCGAAATACGCGCTCGGACCGCGGGTTCCGCCCGCGCCCGAGCCCGGGTTGTGGCTCAGCGAGTAGTCGCCGGTGCGCGCGATATAGGTGGCCTGCGTCAGGTAGGAGCCGGCGTCGTTGCGAGGGCGGTACGAAGTGCTCTGCACCTCGCCGATGCGCAGCGCGAGCGCGCCGACCAGGATCGCCGCGACCAGGCCGCCTTTCACGGCGCGGGACACGGCGGGGAGGTTATGCCCCTGTGGCGGGTGCTCAGGACACGGCGGGGAGGTTATGCCCCTGTGGCGGGTTCTCAGGACACGGCGGGGAGGTTATGCCCCTGTGGCGGGTGCTCGTCAGTGGATTCCGACGATTCCGGCGCACACCCAGTTGGATGCGCCGGCCCCGCCGTTCCACAGCTGCGATGCCCTCTGGTCCTGCAACGACTTGGGCGCTTTGTACGCCTGGCTGTACCCGCCGTAGCTGTTCCAGCTGCCGGGGATGATCTGGTAGTACCCCGACGCGCCGGCGCTGTTCGGAGTGAGGTCCTGTCCGCCCGACTCGCATTGCACGACCGAGTAGGGGATCGTCCAGCTTCCGCCGGCCCCGTAGGTGGGTCCGTTTGGGGTCGGAGCGCCGGAGCCGCCGGAGCCGCCGGAACCACCAGAGCCACCGGAGCCACCAGAGCCGCCGGACCCGCCCGAGCCGCCCGAGCTGCCGGCGGCGGCCTGCTGCTGGGCCAGCGCCGCTTGTTCGGCCGCGGCCTGCTCGGCCTCGATCCGGCCGATCTCCGCCTGGAGCTGAGCGCCCTTGTCCCTGCTGGCCGCCAGCGCGTTCTGCTGGACGATCCGCGCCTGCGCCAGCGCGGCCTGCCTGGAATGCAGGAGCTCGTTCATGCTTGCCAGCGCGGCGACACGCTGGACGGTGGCGATGGTGATCTCGCGGTCGGTGGCCTCGAGCGTCGCCAGGGCTTTGGCCGCGGCGTCGGCACGTGTCTTGGCCTGGGCCGTGATCGTGATGATCGCCTGCTGTGCCTGCTGGGCATCGTGCAGGTAGGTCAACTTGTCGAGCAGGTCCGTGAAACCGTTCGACTCGAGCACGACGGAGACCAGATTGGGCTTGGCCTGCTCGTAGTTGGACACGAGCTGGCGCCCGAGCAGCATCCGCGATCGCGCGAGGCGCGCCCTGAGCAGCGCTAGCAGGCGGCGCTCGCGGACGAGCGCGGCCTGAACCTCGGCCAGCTTCGCGCGGTCGCGCGCGAGGTCGGCGCGGACGGCGGCCTCGCGCGACTCGACGAGCGCGATCTGCGAATTGAGCGAGCTGATCAGGTTCGACAGGCTGCTGATGCTCGAGGCGAGGCTCTGCTCGTGCGCCTGGACGGTCCCCAGCTGCGAGTGCAGCTGGCCGAGGCTCGGGTCGGCCGCCGAGGACATCGGTATCGCGGCAAGGCCGAGCGCAGCGGCAATCGTGGCCGCGCCGGCGACCACCCAGGTCGGGATCGTGCGCCTTCTGGAGTTCATATATGCGATTGCCTACGGGGTTAGCTGTCGGGCTCGCGCGGCGGCTCGCGCTACACGGTCATCAGACCGCGATTCGCCCCAGGGAACCTGGGTCCCCCGCTTTCCCATGCTTAAGGTGGGAAATTCGGCGTGAGCACCTTATCAGGACTTGACGAGTCCGCGCAGGACCGCCAACGCCGCCTCGCACGGTCGCCCTATCCTGCTCGCCGTGAGCGTGGACGATCGCACCCGAGCCGTCCTCGACCGCGTCCGTGCGGTTCCGGTCGGTTTCGTGCGCACCTACGGGGACGTCTCGCCCGGGGCTCCGCGGGTCGCCGGGGCCATCCTCCACGACTGTGACGATCCGGCGGTCCCCTGGCACCGGATCGTGCGCGCTGACGGCTCGCTGGCCAAAGGGGCGCGGCAGCGGGCGCTGCTCGACGCCGAGGGCGTGCCGTTCCGCGGCGCGCGGGTCGACATGCGCGTGGCGCGCCTCCCGGAGCTGTGATGTGGCTCCAGCGCGAGATCGTGCTCGACCCCCGGCCGCGCGGCTTTCACCTCGTGACCCGGGAGATCGTCGGCGCGCTCCCCGAGCTGGGCGACGTCGCCGTCGGGTTGCTGCACCTACTGATCCAGCACACCTCGGCGTCGCTGGCTCTGAACGAGAACGCGTCGCCGGACGTCCGCCGGGACTTCGAGTCGTACCTCAACGCGACCGTGCCCGAGGACGCGCCCTATTGGACCCACACGCTCGAGGGCGCCGACGACATGCCGGCGCACATCAAGGCATCGCTGCTCGGGCCGTCGCTGACGCTGCCGATCTCCCGGGGCCGGCTCGCGCTGGGGACGTGGCAGGGAATCTACCTGTGCGAGCACCGGAACCGTGGCGGAGCGCGGTCGGTCGTGGCGACGATCTTCGGAGAGTCCCGTTGACGGCGCTCGTCCGCGGGGAGCGGCTCGATGGTTGATTCCACGGGTTGATCGGTTCGTTTCGCGTGTCGGGGTTGGGGGAGCTGTCGCCTTCGCCCGCCCCCGGAAGCCCGAGAAACCCGTCGCTCGACCAAGACTTGGTTCGAGTGCTGAGTTGCTCGGGCAGACGCGAGGATCTCACCACTCGGCCCGGGGCGGGCGTCCAGTGGTGAGTTATTCGGGCTCGCCACCGCCCCAGGATCGGCGCCGGCATGTAGATCACGTCAATCGGCGCGTGTCGGACGGACCGTGACGTATAACGCACGTGGGGCATGCGCGACACGGCACGGTCCAGCCCACGTGTAGCAAATGTCGCGATATGCAGGTGATTCAGAGGCCTGGGACCCGGCAGGCCGGCGGCGATCGTCCCCGCGCTGCTCAAGGTGCTCGCCGTTAGTGACGCGAACCCGCTGGGAGCCGCGCCACCGGCGCCACCGGCCGCCACCGCCACCGGACGCCCGTCAAGAAGCCAGCCGCCCCACCCCTTTGATCGCCTCCCGCAGCCGCCCCACCGGATAGTCGCGATCACAACGGTCAAAACATGACCCCTGACCCAAGCAGACGCGAGTGCGGGATCAGGTGAGCTAGCGCCCTTGCGGCGAGCGGCTAACGCCCTTTCCACTCGGGCGCGCGCCGCTCCGCGAACGCCGTCGCTCCCTCGCGGGCGTCCTCGGAGGCGAACACCGGGTCGTAGATCGGCGCCTGCCGCTCGAAGAACTCCGAGTCGGGCCAGTCGATCGACTCGACCATGATCCGCTTGGTGGCCGCCACCGCCAGCGGTCCGTTGGCGGCGATCGTCTCGGCCAGTTCGAGCGCCACGGTCAGCGCCTCGCCCGGTTCGGCGAGCCGGTTGACCAAACCGAGCTCGTGAGCCCGCTCGGCCTCGATCGGGTCGCCGGTCAGCGCCATCTCCATCGCGACGTTACGCGGCAGCGCGCGCGGCAGACGGAGCAGGCCACCGCCCGCGGCGACCAGCGAGCGCTTGACCTCCGGGATGCCGAGCCGCGCGCCACGAGAGGCGACGATCAGGTCGCACGCGAGCGCCACCTCGAGCCCGCCCGCGAGCGCGAATCCTTCGACCGCGGCGATCAGCGGCTTGTCGGCCGACCGCTGGGTGATGCCGGCGAACCCGCGTCCCGGGAGGAACGGGCGCTCGCCGGTCACGAACGCCTTCAGGTCCATGCCGGCGCAGAATCCCTTGCCGGCGCCGAATAGCACGCCGACGCTTAGGCCCGCGTCCGCGTCGAGATCTTCGAGCGCGCCGGCGATCCCGGCGGCGACGGCCGCGTTGACCGCGTTCCGCTGCTCGGGGCGGTTGATCGTGATCAATAGGACTCGTCCGCGCCGCTCGCGCAGGACGGCATCGTCCTCGGCGTTCATGCCGCGAACAATCTCAGATCGGGCTCGCGCTCGCCACGCAGTACCGCTAGGTCGACCTCGACGCACGCGATGTCGCGCGCGCTCGCGAGCACGGACGCCTGCGGCTTGATCGTCTGCGCCACCAGCACGCCGCGGCACGACCGAAAGGCCGGGTCGAGCCGGATCCGGTCGAGGTAGCGCGTGAGCTGCTCGACCGCCTCGATTCCGGCGATCCGCTTGACCTCGACCGCCACCCACTCGTCGTCGGCGTCGCGGCACATGAGGTCGACGGGGCCGATGTCGGTCGGCCACTCGCGGCGTACCAGCCGCAGGCCCTCGCCGCACCACGCCGGCTGCTCGGCCAGCAACTCCTGGAGGTGAGCCTCGACGCCGTCCTTGGTCAACGCCGTGTCCTCGCCGGGCGATCCCATGTCGTGCGACACGTCGGAGAGCACCTCGGCCACCGAGATCTCGAGCCGGTCGCCGTCGGCCTGCCCGCGCTTGCGGACGAGGATCCGGTCCGGAGACTCGTCGATCACGGTCGGCGGCGTCATCCAGTTCAGCGGCTTGTAGCCGCCGGCGTCGGCGTGGATGAGGACCGAGCCGTCCGCCTTGACGATGATCAGCCGCAGCGCCTCCGGCAGGAGCGCGTTGAGGCGTCCGAAGTAGCGGACCTCGCAGCGGGCGACGATCAGGCGCACGGCCGGAAACCGTACGGGCCCCGTCGGACCGAACTACAATCCGGCCGCCCCTACGAGCGGTAACGAGACGGGAGGACTTCGATGCCAGACCCGACAGGCCGCTGGATCAAATCTCGCGAGTGGCAGTGCCCCGCGTGTGGAGCGGTCAACAGTGAGGACCGCGAGCGTTGTGAGGGCTGCGGCGCGAGCCTCCGTCCCTCCTTCGACGAGCCGATCAGACCGCCCGACCCGCTCGACGTGATCGGCCGGGGCAAGGAACCCGACGGCGACTAGTGCCGCTCCCGTCAACCTCTGCCCTGTTGGACGGCTGCAAACCTTCGGCCGGCTTTGTCCTCGGAGTCTCGCGTAGCGCTGCTACGCGTCGACTCCTGCGTCCGCGCCATCCTCGGTTTTCGCTCGCCCACCAGGGCAAACGTTTCCGGTCTCGGCACTAGCCCGATACGTCGGCGCGACGATCACGTGGCCGCGCCACCCTATGATCAGGGGCAGCGACCACTATGCGTAACCAGCTGCGCCCCCTGTTCGACCGCGTCGTGATCAAGGAGCTCGACCCCGATCGGGTTCGCCGCTCTGGGCTGATCGTGCCGCCCGGCTCCGAGGAGCCGCCGCCCCAGCACGGCATCGTGCTCGCGGTCGGCCCGGGACTCGACTGGTGGGAGAACGTCGGCATCGCGATGCCGGTCCGGCCCGGCGACCACGTCGTCTTCCCGGCGTCCGCCGGCGTGTGGATCGAAGTCGAGGAGGAGCGGCTGCTCGTGTGCCGCGTGGGCGAGCTGCTGGGAGTGCTCGAGACGGTCGAGAACTGCCCCGGGTGCGGTGGGCGGCCGTTGGCGGCCGGCGAGTCCTGCCCGGTGTGCGGGCGCGAGGGCTCGATCGCGTAACGCTCCGGCGGCTCGCCCACCCGGCGGCACCGTGCGCTTCCGACCCGTCACGAACTTCGGCCGCATCTGCGCGAGTGTCGCCGCGCGGGTGCCGCAGCCTCGCTTTCAACCAGGTCGCGCCGCCACTGACTGACTTACGCCGCCGTCCGCTCCGACAACGATCGCGGCCGCGCGGCCTCGACCCGCGCCAGCAGGTCGGCGACCTCGGGATCATCGCCGAGCGCAAGCGCGCGGTGGCAGGCCTCGATGCACTCGCTGATCCGGTCGGTGCGCGCGAGCGCGTGGGCGTAGCTGCCCCACGCGCTCTGCGAATCGGGGTCGAGCCGGGTCGCGGCCTCGGCCGCGGAGACCTCGGCGCCGACGTCGCCGGCGAGGTGGTACGCGAGCGCGAGTGACAGCAGCCCTTCGAGGGTCGGCTCGACCAGTCTGGCCCGCTCGAGCGCCGTGATCGCGCCGGCGCGATCCATCAGTCGGAGCCGCAGGCGCCCGAGTCGCTCCCAGGCCGAGGCATCGTTCGGGGCGCGGTTGGCGGCGCGCGCGGCCGCCTCGGCGGCCAGATCGATCGCGCCCATGTCCTCGTAGATCCGCGCCGCGAACCGCTCCGGGGTCGGGCGATCGGTCTCGACCCGGGCCCAGTCGCGCACCGCGCGGGCCGCGGCGGGCAGGTTGCCCGCCTGCCAGAAGGCGCTCGTCAGTAGCCTCAGCACGATCGGGTTGGACGGGTCGGCGTCGCGTGCGTACACGAGTCGCTGCGCGGCCAGCTGGGGGTCGCCCTCGGCGAGCGCATGCTGGGCGGCGGTCATGAATCGCTGCACGCGGTCGGCGCCCGCGTCGGGCTTGGAGAAATCGACGAACTGCAGCGACCCGGCCGGAATCGTCCGCACCCCGATCGAGAACTTGACCCGCGCCCACTGCTGGACGTCGTCCTCGGACCCCGAGAAGTAGATGCCGGTCACGCTCCCGACGCCCCACTCCGGGTACGACCGGCAGCGCGCGTAGCGGTGGACGACCGAATGGTCCGGGACCCGTGAGCCGAACGGATCGTACTTCTGGCGCTCCTCCTCCCGGGCCTGCGAGCGCTGCTCGGCCTCGTAGGCGCGCCGGCCCTCCTCGGCGCGGGCCTTACGTGCGGCCGCCGCCGAGACCTTGACCGCGTTGCGGCTGACCTTGCCGCCGCGAAACGACTCGGCCAACTGCTCGAGCTGATCGGCCGCCTCGTTGATCGCCTGCAGATGTCGTTGATGCTCGTGCTGGCGTCCGGGAGGCGCGATGTCGGGATGCCAGCGCTTGGCCATTCGCCGGCGCGCGAGCTGTACGGCGCGCTGATCGAACGGCGGCTCGAGCTCCAGGAGGAGCAGCGCTTGCTCTACATCGAGGATCCGAGGCATGACCCAATTACGTTAGCGTCGCCGCCAAGTGACAGGCGTCGCGGCTCGCCAGCCCGGTCCAGCGCGAGCGCCGACGTGCAACAAATTAGCTTCAATTAGATTCAGTACCACTCGGCCAGGCGTACGCTGGCCCGCATGGTCAGCAGGCGAAGCGGTGGCGGGATCGCCCTTGCCGGTGTGATCGTGGCGGTCGTGGCCGCAGGACTCGGAGCAGGGCTGCTCGCGCTGCTGACCAGCGTGTTCGGCGTGGGAGACGAGTGCGGATCGCCGGCGGGTACGTCCGCCGGCCCCGGTAACGCAGGCGCCACCGGGATCGTGCTCGCCCCGCCCACCAGCGGTCAGCTCGTCGGCGCCACCGAATACGGCGGTCCCGGGGATCCGAGCAGCGGCGTGATCGGGTCCTCCGGTGCGAACCTGCTCGAGCAGCCCGACAGCTACGCCGAGCTCGGCGGCGACACCTTCGAAACGGCCACGGCGATGGGCGGCCTGCCGTACCTGACGCCGCTCCGCATCACGTGGGGCACCCGTTCAGCGATCGCCTACAAGCGCGACATCGGGCTCGGGGGAGGGCCGATCGACGGCCTCCCGCGCGTCCTCGATCTGTGGTGGGAGATGGCCGGCCGGCTCGGCATCCCCTACGACGACGGTTTGTGGTCGGGGCCCGTCCGGATCGAACGCCCGCCCGCGACCGGCGCCGGCAACCTGCTCGGTCAGAGCGCCGAAGGCGCGCCGGCCTTGATCGGCCCATCCGCCGCCGAGCAGGATCCGGCGACATGCGCGCCCGCGGCCGTCGAGGGCGTGCCGCTGGCGAACGGTGACCGTGCGCAGGTGCTTCCGAACGGGCTCGCCGCGGCGCCCGCGGATGCGCCGCTCGCCGTCAGGGAGATCATCGCCGCCGGCAATCAGATCGTTGGCAAGCCCTACCTGTACGGGGGCGGCCACGGTCTCCCGCTGTCCGACGTCGCCCCCGCCTACGACTGCTCGAGCAGCGTCGAGCACCTCCTGTTCGGCGCGCGGCTGCTGCCGCCGAGCTACGACGCTCCCTCGGGGACGCTCGAGTCGTTCGGCCAGGTCGGCCCCGGACAGTGGGTCACCTTGTACGCGAGCGCCGACCACGTGTTCATGTACGTCGCCGGGCTGCGGTGGGACACGCACAACGCCGCCGGCCCGGAGGATGGGAGCACGGGCATCGGCTGGCACCCGCTGATCCGAAGCGACGCCGGGTTCGTGGCGCGCCATCCGGCAGGACTGTGAAGGGCCGACGAGCAGCGGCGACGCTTCTGTGCGCGCTCGCGTGCGCCGGGTGCGGGCACGCTGCACGACGCGCCCCGTCCGCAGTCGGCCAGGCGCAGGCCACCCACGAGTACCCGTCGCCGCCACCGCCGCCGCAGACCGCGGCCGCCGCCGCGCCCACCGCCATCCGGGCGATCCGCGCCTTCGTCACCGCGTACATCAACTGGAACGCGCAGAGCGTGTCCGCCGACATGCGCACGCTCGCCGGCGCGAGCGTCGGTCAGGCCCGCGCGGCGATGACGCTCGCGGCGGCCCAGACCGCCGGCGACTACGAGCTCGAGCGCGGCGGGATCGCCAACAGCGGGCAGGTCGAAGCGGTGGCGCCGCTGTCAGGCCATCGCGACGAGTACGTCGTGGTCACGCGGGAGTCGACGACCGCCTCGAACACGACCGCCTATCAGGGCCTTGCGCCGGCGTGGCACGTCGCGCTCGCCACCGTGCAGCAGCTGCCCGGCGGCCGGTGGGTGCTGAACGACTGGCAGCCCGAAAGTTAGTGTTAGTGCCGGTCAGTCGACCGGCTGCCCGTTGGCGGTGAGCATGACCTCGACGTTGCCGCGCGTGGCGTTCGAGTACGGACACACTTCGTGGGCGCCAGCGACGATCCGCTTGGCCTCCTCGGGATCCGTCACCTGTGGGAGGGTGACGTCGAGTTCGACGGCGACGTTGAAGCCGCGTTCCTCGGTCGTGATCAGGCTTACCCTGCTTTCGATCGAAGCGTCGCCCACCTCGACCCGCTCGCGTCGGGCGACCACGCCGAGCGCGCCCTCGAAGCAGGCGGCGTAGCCGACCGCGAACAATTGCTCGGGGTTCGTGCCGCCGCCGTTCCCGCCCATCTCGTTCGGTAGGCGCAGCTGCACGTCGAGCGCACCGTCGGTCGTCGTCCCATGACCCTGCTCGCGGCCCCCCGTGACCGTCGCCTCGGCCGTGTAGACAACCTTCGCCATGCTGATCCTCTCCTCGTACTAGGTTGAGCGCACAAGCATACGCCGAGCAAAGTCAGTGCGCGGCGATGTTCAGCACCACCGCGGTCACGAAGCACAACACGGCGGCCGCCCGGTACACGAGGCCGGCGCGGTCTCCGGGCCGGCCGGTGACCATCCCGACGATCGCCACCGTCATGCACACGACGGCGATCAGCGCGAACACGGCGGCGAGGACTCGCAGCACGCGCGGCTCCTATCCTACGTGCGACCACATGTCGACTCAGTACATCTTCACCACCTACAAGCTCTCGCGTCGCTACCCGCCCGACCGCGAGGTGCTGAGCGACATCTCCCTGTCGTTCCTCCCGGGCGCCAAGATCGGGGTGATCGGCTACAACGGCGCCGGCAAGTCGAGCCTGCTGCGGATCATGGCCGGCCTCGACACCGAGTTCGGCGGCCACGCTCAGCTCGGCGCCAAGGCCACCGTCGGGCTGCTCGAGCAGGAGCCGCGGCTCGACGAGAGCAAGAACGTCCGCGAAAACATCGAGGAGGGCGTGGCCGAGACGAAAGTCCTTCTCGACCGCTTCAACGAGCTCTCGATGAACTACTCCGACGAGACCGCTGACGAGTTCGCTCGCGTCCAGGAACATATCGACGCGGTCGACGGCTGGAACCTCGACACCACGCTCGAGATCGCCATGGACGCGCTCCGCACTCCGCCGCCCGACGCCGACGTGTCCACCCTCTCGGGCGGCGAGCGCCGCCGCGTCGCCCTCTGCCGCCTGCTGCTGCGCCAGCCGGATCTGCTGCTGCTAGACGAGCCGACCAACCATCTCGACGCCGAGTCCGTCGCCTGGCTCGAACGCCATCTCCTGGACTACCGCGGGACGGTCGTTGCGATCACCCACGACCGGTACTTCCTCGACAACGTCGCCGGCTGGATTCTCGAGCTCGATCGCGGTCGCGGAATCCCCTACCAGGGCAACTACTCCGGCTGGCTCGAGCAGAAGCGCGCGCGGCTCCAGCAGGAGTCAAAGCAGGAGAACGCGCGTCGGCGGACGATCGAGCAGGAGCTCGAGTGGGTCAGGCTCAACGCCAGCGCGCGGCGTAACAAGCCCAAGGCCCGCCTCAACGCCTACGAGGCGCTGCTGGCCCAGGATCGCAACATCAAGCTCGACCAGGTCCAGATCCACATCCCGGCCGGTCCGCGGCTCGGCGACACCGTGGTGGAGGTCAACGGGCTGCGCAAGGCCTATGGCGACCGCGTGCTGATCGAGGACCTCGGCTTCAACCTGCCAAAGGGAGGGATCGTCGGCGTGATCGGCCCGAACGGCGCCGGCAAGACCACTCTGCTGCGGATGATCACCGGCCAGGAACAGCCCGACGCCGGCACGCTCAGGATCGGGGACACGGTCGAGCTGGCCTACGTCGACCAGTCCCGCGACGCGCTCGACCCCAACAAGAACGTGTGGGAGGAGATCTCGGGGGGGCAGGACCAGATCAAGCTCGGCGACCGCACGGTCAACAGCCGCGCCTACGTGGCCGGCTTCAACTTCAAGGGATCCGACCAGCAGAAGAAGGTCGCCAAGCTCTCGGGCGGCGAGCGCAACCGGCTCCACCTGGCGAAGCTCCTGCGGACCGGCGGGAACCTGCTGCTGCTCGATGAGCCGACCAACGACCTCGACGTCGACACGCTGCGCGCGCTCGAGGAGGCGCTGCTCGCCTTCGCCGGCTGCGCGGTCGTCGTCTCACACGATCGCTGGTTCCTCGACCGGATCGCGACCCACGTGCTGGCGTTCGAAGGGGACTCGCAGGTGCGCTGGTTCGAGGGCAACTTCGAGGCCTACGAGAGCTTCCGCCACGAGCATTTGGACCCCGCCCGCCCCGACGCCGACCGGCCCAGGCGCATCACGTACAAGAAGCTCGTCCGCGGCTGATCAGGGGCTGCCTGCGGCAGCGTCCGTGGGGCCGCGCACCCCATTCGGACCGGATCGCACGCCTGAGTAGCTCGGGCGGGAGCATCGCCCCACCGGTGGATGCTCCCGCCCTTGTTCCCCTGTGAATGCGCCCCCACACGAGGTGACATCTGCCGTCGCTGGACCCGTTGTCAGGATCGTGTCTGGCCATAAGAGCGGCCAGCCTCGAGGCTGATACATCTTTTTGCGACGCGAGCTCACTGGTCGGCATGCGATGCCGCGGCGGCCAGCGCATCGTGCCCGGACTTCGCCAGCTCCCACAGTCGCTGCAGGTCGTGTGCCGCCGCCTGCTCGCGATCGAGTGCGGCACGGTAGGAGAGATAACGGTCGACGCTCGTGCGCGGTGATCCGTCGTACCAGGCTCGCAGCGCCTGCTCGCACTCGAGCTCCGCCCGCTGCCACGCGACATGGGCCTCGTCGAGCAAACGGATTCCGATTTCCGCTAACTCGTGGCGCTTGCGCGGCCGGGTCCGTGTCGCCGCAGACCGGGCCGGGGTTGAATCCTGCGGCCGTGTGCTCATGGTCCTTGCCTCCGGGACTTCGAGAGTTCGAATTTGCGCCCACGGGGGCGTCTCTCGTTGAGAGCGCGATCCGCGCGCGTTGATACAGCCGGCTTCTGCGCTCGCGCGGTAATCCACCGCCGTCACCCCGTGCCGAGGCAGACGAACCCGGCCTGCCCGTACCCGCGCGAGCTGAGCCTTTCCTGAGCCTTTGCCAGCGCCACTGCCGGCTGATCGCCGGCCGTCAGGTGGCCGTGCAGCGAGGTCATCAACCGCTTCGCCCCTGCATCGGGCACCGGTACGACGCTGGCGATGATCGTGCGAGTCCCCATCGCGATCAGCGCGGCGGCAAATCCCAGCAGCTCATCTCCGGGACGCGTGTCGGAGGTGGCGAGGTCGCACGCCGAGAGCACGATCAACTGCGGAGGGCGCCGCAGGCGCTGCAGCTCGTACGCGTTCAGCGGACCATCCGCGAGCTCGAGCGAGGAGAACAGCGGGCTGTCGGCGCGGAAATGTCCGTGGCAGGACAGGTGCGCGACCGTCGCGCCGTCGAGCGCCTGCATCACCGCTGCCACGGTCGCCTGCCTACCGGTCAGCATCGCCGGTCGCGAATAGAAACCGCTCACCGCCGCCACCTCGGCCGTCGCGTGCCGCAGCCGCGGTCCGGCCGCCAGTACGACCTTGCTCCGGATCGCAGCGCGAGGCGCCTGCAGCGCCGACCATGTCGCCGCCGACGGCGCGACCACGACCGGACGGCCCCGGAGCTGCGGGAGCATCGCCCAGGGCATCGCGTGCAGGGAGCCGGTCGGCACGATCACCAGCGGCCGGTCGCCGACGCTGTCCGCAAGTGGCGCGATCAACCGCTCGCCGAGCGTCTCGGCCGATGCCCTGGCGCCTTGCAGCATCGTCGCTCGCTGGGCGGCGCCTTGGCTCCGCCGCGTCAGCCGTACGAGCGCGAAGCGCAACCATTCGAGCTCTTCCCTGACCGGTTCGGCCGATCCGAGTGCGTGGCGGGTGAGGTGCCCGTCCGCCAGCGTCAACGCGGTGAGCGTGGCGTCGAGCTCGATCAGCTCGACGAGCGCGGCGTCCCTCAGCGCGCTGGCGAGCTCCCGCCGGCCGGGCGGAGCGCTCCCCGGGGCAGCTTCGCCGGCGGTGTGCCGCGACACACGGCGAATCGATGCCTCCAAGATCGCCTGGCGAGCGAGCAGTGTGCGCGTCGCACGTCTGCTTCTCTCCGCGCGCCAGATCTCGGCGCTGACCTGGCGCAGCTCGGCGGCGCGGTCCCGGAGCTCGGGAACGTCCGGGGGCGTGACCGGTGGCAGTCGGAGCGCGCTTCCGCGCAGCCGGTCGGCCCAGGCCAGCATCGAGTCGGTGTCCAGGCTGGCGAGTGCGATCCGGAGGCCGAGCTGGGCGAGCTCGACGCCGATCTCCGACACGGTGGCACGCAGATCCGAGGCGCCCAGCGTCTCCCGGTAGCCCTCGAGTAGTCCCAGACCGGTCCGCAGCGCCCGCTGCGCACCGGCGCGATCGCCGCGATCCAGGCGCAGGAGGGCCTCGACATGCCAGGCCTCGATGCGGTCGGCAACCGGACCGCGGCGCAGGAGGACCGAGCAGCCCGCGAGCTCTCGCCGGGCCACGGCCGGTGAGCCGAGCTCGATCGCGGCACGGGCGACCATCAGCTGGGCGCGCCGCGCCTCTCTCCGCCAGCCGGCGCCGGCGAGTGTCGCGGCGGCACGGCGGCCCGAGCGCAATCCCGATCGGCGTACGGCACCGGCCGCGATCGACGCGGCCAGCCCGAGGACGGCGGCGCGCGCGGCGTACACGTGACGTCGCTGGGCGGCAAACGATCGCTGGGTCTGGAGCGCGAGGGTCCGTCCGGTGGTCGCGTCGCCTGCCAGCAGCGTCAGGCGGATCGCCTCCAGGCGACCCCCGTGGTCGTCCCTCCCCGAGCGCTCCCAGACAGCCTGGGCCTCGCTCAACGACTGCAGCGCCTCGCTGCGCAAGTGAGCTATCGCGGTAGCCTGCGCCCGCACCAGCGAGAGCTCGGCCGTGATCCGCGGTGAGACATCGCGCGCGTCGATCGCGTCGAGCCGCGCCAGGCACGTGGGTAGGTCACCCCGGATGAGCGGGCTTCGGGCCAGCTCGATCTCCGTCGCGAAGGCTGCCGCCGTCGCCCCCAGGCCCGCGAACAGCTCGCGGGCGCGAGTCAGATCTGCCTCGGCCGCGACCGTCTCGCCACGCTCGGCGAGGAACGCCCCTCGGTTGCGGAGCAGCTGCGCCTCCCAGAAGACATCTCCGTGCTTGCGCAGTATGGCCAGCGCCGCATCCGTTCCCGTCAGCGGCTCCGCCGTCGTCCCGGCGTACCAGAGGACGCCGATCCGGAAGACCTCGGAACGGGCCTGTTCGTGCCTGTCCAGCGCCGCGCACGCCAGCTCGAGCTCACGCGACGCCGCGGTAATCGCACCCCGACCGGCGAGGTCCAGCGCGAGACGGCGACGAGCAAGCGCGGTCCGCCGCGTCAGGCCGTGACGCTCACCGGACCGGATGGCGTTGCGGATCGTGCGGATCGCGCGCCTGTCGCCGAGCTCGTGTTGGGCGAAGCTCAGCGCGTGCAGCGCCGCGACCTCGGCTTCCGGATTTCGTTGCCTGCGGGCAAGCCGGACCGCGCGCGCGGACAGCGCGGCAGCCGCTGACGCGTCCGCCTCGACCAGCTCGAAGGCGGCCTGCGCGAGCTCGAGCGCATCGTCCTCACCAACCGCGAGTGCCATGTCGGTAGATGTATCAGGACCCTCAGCGCGTGCTCTGAGTATTCGTAGGATTGGCCAACCCACACGCACATAGGAAAGGACCGGCCGTGAGCCCCAACAAGGTGATCCCGGTGGAGAACGGCGCGCTCAGTCCGATCGCCGAGCGCGTGCTGGGTGTCCGTCGCCTCACCCACGACTTCAGGCACGACGGCATCGTGATCGCGGTCCACGCCGAACTGATCGTGCGCGCCGGCGCGTTGAGCGCCCCTGCTCGCAAGGCGCTGAAGCAGGTGGCCGATCCAATCGGGAACCTTGCGAACATCCGGAGGCCCGCCACCAAGCTCGTGACCTCGCGCAGGCAACCGCGGAGACCGCTCGAGCCGGATCACAAGCCCGACAAGAACGGCCCGCTCAGCAAGCTGGAGATCTGGCGCCTGAAGGAACCCGAGACTCGGAACTCGATCGACGAGTCACGGCGGTTGCGCGAGCTCGCGGGGGAGGAGCGCGTCCGGACCCTGAGCGGCCATGAACTCGTCCTGCCGACGATCTCTCCTCACCACGCGCCGATCCTCTGTCCCGCGGCCGGCGGCTGCCCGGCCGCGCCGCCCAAGCCGGCCCCGGAACCCGACAAGACGTTCGTCAAGCGGCCCGGAGACAAACCGACCGCCAAGGTGACCATCCTCGACAGTGGCTATATCTGGACCGAGCCGCCTCACGAGAACCTCGACAAGCGTGTGACGGTGGTCCACGGTCAGTGGCTGGACACCGAAGGCCGGCGTTGGCGACCCGACAGGCCCGATGGCCTCTACACCGATCAGGCCGGCCAGCTCGACGGGATCTCCGGGCACGGCACGTTCATCGCCGGCTTGATCTCGAACATCGCTCCGCGCACGCGGCTCGAGGTGGTGGGGCTCCGCAACCAGGAGGTCGAGATCGGAGTCCTGAACCCCGATGAGCAGCTGGGTCTGTTCGAGAGCGAGATAGCGATCGCCCACGCGATGCTGCGGCGCTGCGACACCGACATCATCCAGTGCGGCTTTGCGTTCCCGACGCTCGACGACTACCCGTCGGTGCCGTTCGCGGCCGTGATCGACGAGATCCTGCAGAAGCGCGAAGGACGCGTGGCCGTCGTCGCGCCGGCCGGCAACGAGCAGTCCCGCCGCACGTACTGGCCGGCGGCGCACCCGGACGTGATCGGCGTCGCCTCGACCAATCGTCGCGGGAACGACCGCGCGTGGTTCTCGAACTGGGGGCCTTGGTGCGACTGCTGCACCCGCGGCGAGTACGTGTACTCGACCTTCTTGCACTGGGATGGCACGGTCGAGGGAGAGTCGCCCACCGATGAAGAGCACTTCCGCGGCTGGGCGAGGTGGGACGGAACCTCGTTCGCCGCCCCGAAGGTGTCGGCCGCGATCGCCCAATTGGTCGCGGACAGCGACGGAACCATGTCACCCCGGGCCGCCTGGGAAGAGCTGAAAGCCGGGAGCGGAGGCGTGCCGGTCCGGGACGTTACGGACGCGACGCTGTCTGGCGCTCCCGGCGCATCCCTTCCCTACCTGCAGATCGGATAGGAGTCCGAGATAATTACCACCACGCCAAGCCTGGAAGCCTTGATCAGCGCTGCGAACGGAGGGGACGAGGTGGCATGGGGAGCGATTGTCGATCGCTTCGCCGGCCTCGTATGGGCGACCGCGCGCGCGCATCGCCTGGCTCCGGCCGATGCCGCCGACGTCGCCCAGACGACCTGGCTGCGGCTGGTCGAGAACCTCGATCGGATCAAGGATCCCGAGCGTCTCGGTGCGTGGCTGGCGACGACCGCACGGCGTGAATGCCTGCGACACATCCGCTTGCAAGCTCGGGAGTTCGCGACCGGCGAGGATTCGGTGTTCGAGGCGCCGACCGACGACCGGGCCGAGCAGCGTCTGATCATGCGCGAGCGGAACACCGCCCTGGGCCGGGCGTTCGTGAGGATCAGCGAGCGCTGCCAGGCGTTGCTCCGCTTGCTGGCGGCGCCGGAGTCGCTCAGCTATGACGAGATCGCCTCGGCCCTCGGCATGCCGATCGGCGCGATCGGCCCCACCCGCTCCCGCTGTCTGGATCAGCTTCGCCGCACGCCGGAGCTGGTCGGCCTCCAGATCGGGTAGTCGCGGTACATGGGTGAGGATCTAGACCCGGATGAGCTGTTGATAGCCGAGCTGCAAGCGTTCTTTGCCGAGGTCGATCCCGTTCCGCCGCTGGTGAGCGAAACGGCGAAGGCCTCGCTCGGGTGGCGACGCCTCGACGCCGACCTCGCCGAGCTCCTCAGCGATTCGGCGTTGGAGGAGGAGCCGTTTGCCCTGGCCCGTGGCCGCGGGGCACCGGCGAGGGCGGTGACGTTCAGCTCCACCGAGCTGACGATCGACATCGAGGTGCACGTGGAAGATCCGGGCCGCACGCTGCTGGGGCAGCTCTCGCCGCCGGCTACCGCCACCGTCGAGATCCACACGATGGCCGATGCGCCGTTGTCGGCCGAGGCCGATCGCCTGGGCCGGTTCCGGGTACGGCTGCCGGCCGGCGGCCCGATTCGCCTTCGCGTTCTCGGTGCGGATGGGCGCGCCGGCGCGTCAGTCGAGACGAGCTGGATCACCGTGTAGGGTCCTCGCTGATGACGCGTGTTGCGATCATCGGCGGCGGGATCGGTGGCCTCACAGCGGCGCGCGCGCTACGCCGGCGCGGCATCGAGGTCGCCATCTACGAGGCGGCGCCGGAGCTGCGGGAGATCGGTGCCGGGGTCGCTCTCGGCCCGAACGCGATGAAGGTGCTGCGATCGCTCGATCTCGAGGACGACGTGCGCGCTGTAGCCGGGCGCTGGGCGTGGGCGGTGACGCGGCACGGGAAGACCGGCCGGGCGATCTCGAAGACGAGCCGGGAGCAGCAGGCCAGGCTGTTCGGCAGCGCGGGCGCGACCATCCATCGCGCCGACCTGCTGGACGTGCTCGCTGATTCGTTGTCGAGCGACATCGTCACCCTCGGAGCGCGCTGCACCGGAGTCGAGTCGGACGACGGGGTCGCGGTCGCGAGGTTCCAGGACGGCAGTGAGGCCGAGGCCGACCTTGTCATCGGCGCCGACGGGATCCATTCGGCCGTGCGAGCGTCGCTGTTCGGCCCGGACGCTCCGCGCTTCACCGGCAAGATCTGCTACCGGAGCGTGGTTCCCGTCGACGCCGTCCCGGGCGGACCGCCCCCTGACGAGAACGTCCAGTGGTTGGGGCCTCACGGCACGATCGTCCTGTATCCCGTGCGGCGAGATGAGCTCATCAACGTTGTCTGTCACTACGACGACGAGGCCTACCGGCACGAGTCTTGGGTGTCCCGGTGCGAGCGCGCCGAGGTCCTCGAGCGCTATTCAGGCTGGCACGAGTCGCTGCTGCGGATCTTTTCGGCGGGAGAGGTCTGGTACAAGTGGGCCCTGTACGACAGGGACCCGATCCCGGAGTGGACACGGGGTCGCGTCACCGTCCTTGGCGATGCCGCGCACCCGATGCTGCCGTACCTGGGGCAGGGTGCGTGTCAGGCGATCGAGGACGGCTGTGTGCTGGCGGCGGCCCTCGCGGCCGAACCTGACGATCCAGTCGCCGCCCTCGGTCGGTACGAGCGCTCGCGGCGTGCACGGGCCAGTCACGTCGTCGTTGCCTCACGCGAGCGGGGCGTCAGCAACCATCTCGCGTCCCCGTTGGCGGCTTGGAGGCGCGACCTCTCGATCGCGCTACGCCGGCGGTTGGGCCGCGACCCGGATGGTCGCGGCACCGGGTGGATCCCGGAACACGACGCGAGCTCTCCCAACGTGCTCGCTGTCTGACCGCACGACTACTCAGCAGCCCACGCGCGGTGGGAGGTCGGTCGGGACCTCGGCGAGATCGATGAAGCGCGCCGCGAAAGTCATGAAGCGTTGAACGTCGTGGAAGTTCGAGACGAGCCCGAGCGAGGCTCGGATCGCGCCGCCGGAGGGCAGACCGATCGCGTCCACGTAGTCGTCGAGGCTCATACCGTCGCCGAACTCCCCTCCGAGGAGGGTCTCGCGCGAGATCGTGAAGGCAACTTCACCGGCGCCGGGATTACAGAAGCAGCCCGTGCGAAGGGACACGTTGTGCTCGGCGGCGATCCGGTCGACGTACCGTTCGTCGACGATGCTCCCGTCGGGATGAAGGAAGTTGAACGCAATGGTGGCACCGCGCTGCTGTGACGATCGCGGTCCGTAGATCGTCGTCGCGGGTGCACCGTTGTCATGCCGCATCGAAGCGAGCTGCTGTATCAGCCACTCGCCGAGCGCCGCGACCCGGCGATGGATCGTGTCGATGCCGACGCGGTCGAGATACCGCAGCCCGATCTCGACGGCCGGCAGACTCAGGTAGTTGACGGTGCCGTCCTCGAAGTGTGCGGCGCCGGGGGCGGAGTGAAAGTACTCGCGCTGTACGAAGGCCGCGACGATCGTGCCGCCCGAGAACCACGGCCGCTCGAGCTTCGCGAGCGCGTGGCGTCGCGCCAACAGACACCCTACGCCGGTCGGCCAGCCGAACATCTTGTAGAACGAGATCGCGACAAAATCCGGGTGGCAGACGCTCAGGTCCAGCGTGCTCGTCGGCACGTACGCGGCAGCGTCGAGCAGCACGTCCCAGCCATGTGCGTGTGCCTGCTCGATCCACTCGAGCGGATGCTGCACACCCGAGAAGTTCGACTGTGCCGGGTATGCGAACAGGTTGTGGTGATCGCCGATGGTGTCTGTGAGATACCGCGGGAGCAAGCTCTCGTCGACACGGAGATCGGGCGCGACGCTCGGGATGTACGTGGTGTCGGCGCCCCGCGCGCGGGCGAACTCCCGAATGCCGTTGACGGAGTTGTGGTTGTCGAACGTGAGCAGAAATCTGTCACCGGCGCGGAACGGATATGCCTCGCCGACCAGCCGTAGGGCTCCCGTCGCGTTCGGAGTGAAGATCGCCTCGTACTCTTGCGGCGATGCGCTGAAGAACCGGAGCACATGGCCGCGAGCGCGCTCGACGAGTTCGCTGCTGGCCGCGGAGGTCGGGTTGATCGAGTGCGGATTGCCGAACACGCCCGACTCGAGCAACTCCATGTGCTGCGCCACCTGAGAGCTGGCGAACATGCCGCCCCCGGTGTAGTCGAGATACACGTGACCGTCGCGATCGAGCCGCGCGAAGTCGGTGGCGCGCAGGTCATCGAGCACTGCTGTGTCGGCGTAGCCCGGATGCTCGCGGTGAAACGACGCTTCCGAGTTGGAGGTCATCAGATCAGCCATGCCGGTCCTCCGCTCTCGCTGCCCGCGCCGGCGGGCCGAGGTGGTCGACGATCATGTGGTCGGCGAGGGAGGATCCGCGGAGGTCGGACGGCTCGCTGTCGTCGCTCGTCGACGACGCGATCGTCATGTCCACGGTCGGGAAGATCGTCGACAACCGCCGGATCTCCGCCGCCCGCGGTGTCATCTCGCTGGCGGTAAGGAGCCGGTGGCCGACGAGCGAAGCACTACGTATGTCGGCTTCGGTGGCGAGCTCGGGAATCGGCGGCAGCGGCACGTCTGGTGTCCGTGTCACGTTCGCGGCGAGCATCACCAGGCTCGCACCGGGTGTGGCGAATCCCTCGCCTTCGCGCGAGCTGCACTCCTGCAACTCCAGCAGCGCGAGCACGCTCCGGCACACCTGCGTCTCCGGCTCGTCGTCAACGCCGATGTCACACGCCAGCCGCGCAAGCGCCAGCGGTTCGTAACCCGTGTCCCCGAGCAGCATGCGGCTGACACCCAACAGCAACATCGCGTTCACGCGCTCGAGCATGATCGACGGCGCTCCTCTGCCGCCGGCGACGGCCGGCCCGAGATCGAGCGGATCCTTCCCGTCGAGTAGCCGCTGCAGCTGCCCGCCTGCGATCGCCCGCAGGCGGTCGGCGTCCAAACCGGCCTGGAGCGCCGTCCGGATCATGCAGGTGGCGATCAGCATGGGAGTGAAGTACGGAGGGTCGCTGCCGTACAGGATCTGGCCGGGCGGGATCAGCGCGAACAGCGCCGCGAGGTCGGTCGAGTGCCACCACGCTGTGTCGAAGAACAGGTTGGGCTGATGCTGCGCCTCGCGCCAGATCCAGTTGAGATCGCAGATCGCTCCATGGGCGAGGATCAACGGCGCGGACGGGAACCGCTTGGCGAGCGCGAGCGCATCGCGCCCGATCGTCGGAATGCCGCGACCTGCGTGGATCAGCACGGGCAGCCGGCGCTCGTGTGCGAGCGCGAAGACTCCCTCGAGCTCCGGGTCGGACAGCTCGAACCGTTCCGCGCGCGGATGCAGCTTTATCCCGCGCGCGCCGGCTTCCACGCAGCGGCGGGCCTCGCCGGTGCCGTCGCTGTGCGGGTCGACCCGGCAGAACGGGACAAGGCGGCCGGCCGATCGTTCGCACTCTTCGAGGACGCGGTCGTTCGCGGCGGGGTAGCCGTCGGGCTCATGCAGGGGAGTGACGACCGATCGAGCGTCGACCGCTTCCATCGTGCCGATCAGTTCGCGTGCCGACAGCGCAAGCCCGTCCGGATCGTTGCACCCGATGTGCGCATGGGCATCGAACAACGCCAGCCCCGGCACCCGCTCGACCGCCGATTCGAACCACGGCCGAATCAGCGCGTCGTCGTACACGAACCCGACTCCACTTCAGCCCTCACCACGTGGCCTAACACCTAACCCTCCAGCTAAACGCCCCAAGGGGTCCGGCACCCACCACCTCGTCCACATCCTACCGGCGTGGCATCACGGGTTGGGTCACACGCGGTCGAAACCCGGTAAGCGCAACCGTCGGGTGGTAGCGTTGACACCGAGGGGTTTGGGCGTGAGCGCTTTTCGCGTTTGGGGCCGGTCGAGGCGTGGGCGGATCAGCGTCTGTTGGTGTTGGGCGGTCCGCGCCAGGTGGCGTTATTGGCGTTCCTGCTGTTGAACGCCAACCGGGCCGTGTCGGCGGATGCGGTCATCGATGCGGTGTGGGGAGCCGAGCGGGAGGGGGCAGGCAAGCGCCTGCAGATGGGCGTGTCGCGCTTGCGAAAGGCGTTGGCGCCGCTGGATGGGCAGGACGGGCCGCGGCTGCGGACGGTCGCTGGCGGCTATCTGCTGTCGGTCGCGCCAGGTGAGCTGGACGCCGAGGTATTCGCCGAACGGGTCCGGGAGGGCCGTCGTGCTCTCGAGCACGGGGACGCGGCGGGCGCGAGCGCGGTGCTGAGCGAGGCGTTGGCGTCGTGGCGCGGCGGGCCGCTGGCCGAGGTCGCGTTCGAGGAGTTCGCTCAGGCGGAGATCCGCCGGCTGGAGGAGCTTCGGCTCGTGGCTCTGGAGACGCGGATCGACGCGGACCTCCAGCTCGGGCGTCATGCGGAGTTGATCGCGGAGCTCGAGTCGCTGCTCGCCCGGGAGCCGACTCGCGAGCGACTCGCGGGCCAGTTGATGACCGCGCTGTATCGCTCCGGTCGCCCGTCGGACGCGCTCGAGGTGTACCAGCGCGTTCTGGGAAGACGCGGCTGGCGCTCGAGGTCGCCGCCGCGATGGTCGGCCGGTTTCGCGACGGGGTGTGGATCGTGCCGCTCGCGCCGATCCCGGACCGGGCGGTGATGGTGGCGGAGGTGTCGCGAGTGTTGGAGGTCGCTCCGGTGGCGGGCGAGTCGCCCGAGCAGGCGCTGGTGCGCGCGCTGTCGGCGCGGGAGCTGCTGCTCGTCCTGGACAACTTCGAGCATCTGCTGGACGCCGGCGGAGTGCTGGCGGATCTGCTCGCCGGAGCACCACGCCTCGGCGTCCTGGCGACCAGCCGCGAGCCGCTTCGGATTCGAGGTGAGCAGCGGATGGAGGTGCCGCCGTTGCTCCCGCAAGATGCCGCCGAGCTGTTCCTGGCTCGGGCCAGGGCCGCCCGGCCGGATCTTGCCGTGGATGCCGAGGATCGGACCGCGATCGGGCGGATCTGCGAGCGGCTGGACGGGCTGCCACTGGCGCTCGAGCTTGCCGCGGCACGGGTTGCGGTATTCGGGCCGCGTCAACTGGAGACGCGGCTGGCTCAGCGGTTGGCGCTGCCGGAGGGCGCTCGGGATCTTCCCGAGCGCCAGCGCACGTTGCGCGCAACGATCAGCTGGAGCTACCAACTGCTCGACGCTGCTGAGCGAACTCTGCTCGCTCAGCTGTCCCCTTTCATCGGCGGTGTTCGGCTCGATACCGCCGAATCGATCTGGGGACCCGAAACGGTCGAGCGTCTGATCTCACTTTCGGAGAAGAGCGTCCTACGACGGCGGGAGGATCCCGACGGAGAGCTGCGGCTGTGGATGCTCGAGATGGTCCGAGCGTTCGCACTCGAACGTGCCAACGACGACGGGGTGGCAAGCGAAGCCGCCGGACTACACGCCGAACAGTTCTTGGCCTTGGCGGACGAGGCCGCCCCGCACCTCCAGGGACCAGAGCAACGCCAGTGGCTCGATCGACTCGAGAGCGAAAACGCGAACCTTCGCACGGCGCTCGATCATCTGTCCGCGCGCGACCCGGCGAAGGCACTTCACATGGCCGGCGCGCTGATGTGGTTCTGGGAGCTACGCGGTTACCCGATCGAGGCTCGCCACCGTCTGAGTCAGGTGCTGGCGTCGGCCAAGGCGGACGATCCGGCGCGCGGCCGAGCGCTGGTCGCCGCCGGCAGACTCGCTCAGAGAGCGGGTGAGCTGGCCGAAGCGACGTTGCTTCTGCTCGAGGGTCTCCCCGTCGTCCGTGGGGAGGGCGACCATCGGCTGACCGCTCTGGCTCTCGGAACACTTGGTTGGTGTGAGTCCATCGCGGGCAACGAGGCCGGGTCGGCGGAACTGTACGAGGAGGCGATCGCGACGGCGCGCGCCGCGGCCGATGACTGGGTCCTCGCGGTCGTGCTGAACGGTTACAGCTCGTGTGGTCCCGTGCGCGAAGATCCCGAACGCGCCCGTCGGATGGTCGAGGAAGCGTTGGCTCTCTTCCGTCGGGTTGGAGACGCGGCCGGCATCGCGATCACCGCGAGCACGGTCGCCGAGATCGCCGTTGATGCCGGAGACCTCGAGGACGCCGAGCGGCTGATCAACGAGTCGCTCGAGAGAGCGCGCGAGGTAGGTTTTCGGCCGGCCATCGCGTACGAGCTCCTCGACCGATCCATCGTCGCGCTGCTGCGAGACGACATCGAAGGCGCTGACGCGGACCTACAGGCCGCGATCCGCACGAGCGCGCCCTACGACGACGCCGAGGCCGCGGGAGAAACGCTGTCGGCGGCAGCGACGATCGCGGCGAGCCGACGAGAGCCCGCGCGCGCGGCGATGCTGTGGGCCGCCGCAGACAGTGCTCGCGGTTGCCCCGAGCAGCGCAGGTCCATCGCTCGCCTGCGCGCGAGATGGGAACCGCAAGCGCGCGCGCTGGCAGGTGATCAGGCGAGCTGGGACGCCGCCACCGTTGCCGGCGCCGAACTCACGCTCGAAGGCGCGCTCGCACTCGCGACTAGCACCTAAACGCCCAGTTCCTCGAGCCTCGCACGCAGCTCGGCCGCGTCGAGCGCCACCGCGTCAGCGGCCGCGAGCTCGTCCGGTCCGAACTGGCCGGTCACCACCGCCACGCAGCGCACATCGTCCGCCCGCGCGCAGGCGATATCGCGCGGGGTGTCGCCGATTACGATGGTCTGCTCACGGGGGACGTGGCCGGCGCGCCCGCGGGCGATCGCCGGCAATGCCGCCCGGTCCTCGGAATCGGACCCAAACGCGCCGTGGGGCCCGGCGAACCACTGTCCGATCCCGGCGTGCGCGAGCTTCAGCCGCGCGACCGGCTCGAAGTTGCCGGTGAGCAGGCCGAGCGTCACGCCGTCGCGGCCGGCGAGCCAGGAGAGGAGCTCCGGGATGCCCGGGACCACGTGATCGCTGAGATCCGGAGGGCAGATCTGGGCGTAGATCCGGCAGCAGGCCTCGCGAACGCCGTCGGCGAGCTCGTCGATCCGCGGCGCCGAGACGCCGAGGTCGAGCAGGATCAGCCGGGCGATCTCGCCGTCGGTCCGGCCGGCGGGACCGATCTTGGCGCGTACGTCGTCAGTGTCAAGGCCGTGGACCTCGCGGATCGCGCCGGCGAGTGCTTGGCTGTGCGCCTTGGTCGCACCCGAGAGCAGCGTGCCGTCGATGTCGAACAGCAGCAGCAATGGCAAAACCAGTGGGCTACCGCTCGAACGAAACGCCGGGCTCGAGCCGGCGAGCAAAGGCGGCGATCAACCGCGCGGCCGCATCTACGTCCGCGAGCGACACCATCTCGATCGGCGAGTGCATGTAGCGGCACGGGATCGAGACGAGTCCGGAGGGCACGCCGGCGCGGCTCAGATGGATCGCATCCGCGTCCGTCCCGGTTCCCTTGCCGAGCGACTCGAGCGTGCACGGGATGCCCTCCGCCTCGGCCGCCTCGTAGAGCAGCTCGAACACGAGCGGGTGCAGCGAGGTACCGCGGGCGATCACCGGGCCGGAATCGAGCGGGTGCTTGGTGATCTGGCCGAGCTCGACCCCGGGCTGGTCGGTGGCGAACGTCAGGTCGACCACGATCGCGACATCCGGATCGTGCGCGAATGCGCTCGTGCGGGCGCCGGCGAACGTGGTCTCCTCCTGGGTGACCGCGAGCGCGAGGAAGTCACCGGGCGCGCCCCCAGCCTCGGCCACGAGCCTCGCGGCCTCTGCGGCGATGTAACAGCCGACGCGGTTGTCGAGCGATCGCGACACCACTCGCCCGTGACGGAAGTCGATCGGCGCCGCGTCGATCACGGCGACGTCGCCGATCCGGACCAGCGCGGCGGCTTCCTCGCCGTCCTTGGCGCCGATGTCGATGTGGAGCTCCCTGAGCTCGGGAACCTTCTTGCGGTCCTCGTCCTTGAGCAGGTGAACCGGCTTGCGCCCGATCAAACCGACGACGTCGCCGTTTCGGGTCCGCAGCTTCACCCGCTGGCCGATCAGCACGCCGGCGTCCCAACCACCGACCTGTCCGAACCGAAGGTAGCCGTCGTCCTCGATGTGCGAGACGTGGAGGCCGATCTCGTCGATGTGGCCGACCACCGCCACGGTCGGCCCGCCGGCGGTGCCCTCGACCCGGGCGAACGACGAGCCCACCCGGTCGCCGCCGACCTGGGCGAAGCTCGAGCAGTGCTCGCGCCAAACGTGAGCGGGCGCCGACTCGTGCCCCGAAGGGCCGGGGGTGGTCACGAGCTTTGCGAGCAGTTCCGGGACCGGCATGCGATGGAAGGCTATTCACTAACGCGCTCGATTGCGGAGCGTGCCCGCGACGCCGCGGCTCGAGCCGCGAGCTCGAGGCGCTCCGGACCGCCGCCAAGTCCTCGCCTAGTCCTCCTCTAGTCCTCCCCCAAGTCCACCCCTAGTCCTCGTCGGCCGAGAAAACACGGACTTTGGCGATCAAGGTCACACATAGGTAGCCTGAGCGCCAAAGTCCGCGTGGCGCGGGCCTATCCGAGCAGCTGGCGCAGGACGAACTGCAGAATGCCGCCGTGCTGGAAGTAGCGCTGCTCCTTGGGCGTGTCGATCCGGACGATCACGCGGATTTCCTTGGCATCCGCGTGCACGGTGAGCTCGCGCGGGATCGGGTCGGCGCCGGCGAGCCCGGGGATCGAAAAGACCTCACGGCCCGTAAGGCCGAGCGACTCGACCGACTCCCCGTCGGCGAATTGCAGAGGCAGCACGCCCATCCCGACCAGGTTCGAACGGTGGATCCGCTCGAAGCTCTCCGCGATCACCGCCCGGACGCCGAGCAGGCGCGTTCCCTTCGCGGCCCAGTCGCGCGAGGAGCCCGAGCCGTACTCCTTCCCCGCGAGGACTACGAGCGGCGTGCCCTCCTCGACGTAGCGCATGGCCGCGTCGTAGATCGACATCTGTTCGCCATCGCCATCTCCGCCGAGGTACAGCGTGACGCCACCCTCGGGGAGGGCGGGATCCGATTCAAGCTTGTTGCGCAGGCGGATGTTGGCGAACGTCCCGCGCATCATCACCTCGTGGTTCCCGCGCCGGGCGCCGTATGAGTTGTAGTCGCGCGGCTCGACGCCGTGCTCGATCAGGTACTTGCCGGCAGGGCTGTCGCGCTTGATCGACCCGGCCGGCGAGATGTGGTCGGTGGTGACGCTGTCGCCGAGGATCGCGAGCACGCGAGCCTCCTCGATGTCCGCCACCGGCTCGGGGTCCGTCGGCAAGTCCTCGAAGAACGGCGGCAGGCGCACGTACGTCGAGTCCGGCTCCCACTCGAACAGCTCGCCCGTCGGCACCTCGAGCGTGTTCCAGCGCTCGTCGCCGTCGAACACCTCCCCGTAGCTCTTGCGGAACATGTCCGACTGGACGGCCTCCTCGACGGTCGCCGCGACCTCGGCTGCCGTGGGCCAGATGTCCTTGAGGAACACGGGCTCGCCGTGGCGATCCTGTCCGAGCGGCTCGTCGTACAGGTCGATGTCCATCGTCCCCGCGATCGCGTACGCGACGCACAGCGGCGGCGACGCGAGGTAGTTCATCTTCACGTCGGGGTTGATCCGTCCCTCGAAGTTGCGGTTGCCCGACAGAACGGACACAACCGTTAGGTCGCTGTCCTGAACGGCAGCGGAGATCTCCGCCGGCAGCGGCCCGCTGTTGCCTATGCACGTCGTGCAGCCGTACCCGACGAGCTGGTAGCCAAGCTCGTCGAGGTACTCGGTCAGGCCGGCGCGATCCAGGTACTCGGTCACGACCTTCGAGCCGGGTGCCAGCGAGGTCTTGACCCATGGCTTCACCTTCAGCCCCTTCTGAACTGCGTTCCGCGCCAGGATGCCCGCGCCGAGCATCACCGACGGGTTCGAGGTGTTCGTGCAGCTGGTGATCGCGGCGATCACGACGTGGCCATGGTCGAGCTCGGTCTCGGTCCCATCCTCGAGTGTTACCCCGACGCGCCTGGCCCGCCGCTCGGCCACCTGCGTGCCGCCGGTACCCCCGGATGGGCCATGGCCCGCGCCGTTGGGGACGTGCGTGGCGACCGAGTCACTCGCCGGGAAGCTCTCGGCGAGCGATTCATCCTCGAGATCCTCGTCGGGCAGGTACCCCCCGAGCGCCATCCGAAACGCGGGCTTGGACTCGGTCAGCGAGACGCGGTCCTGCGGGCGCTTCGGGCCCGCGATGCTCGGTACGACCGTAGAGAGGTCGAGCTCGAGCCGGTCGGTGAACGTCGGCTCTTCGGAGTCCTCGTCGTGCCACAGCGCCTGCTCCTTGGCGTACGCCTCGACCAGGTCGATCAACTCCTTCGGCCGCCCCGAGAACTCCAGGTACCGCAGCGTCTCGGCGTCGATCGGGAAGATCGCGCAGGTCGAGCCGAACTCCGGCGACATGTTGCCGATCGTCGCGCGGTCGGCGAGCGGCAGCCTCGCCAGGCCCTCGCCGTAGAACTCGACGAACTTCCCGACCACGCCCCGCGCGCGCAGCAGCTCGGTGACGGTCAGCACCAGATCGGTCGCGGTCGCGCCCTCTTGGAGAGCGCCCGTCAGCTTGAAGCCGAGCACCTGCGGGATCAGCATCGACATCGGCTGGCCGAGCATCGCCGCCTCGGCCTCGATCCCGCCGACGCCCCAGCCGAGCACGCCGAGGCCGTTGATCATCGTCGTGTGCGAGTCGGTGCCGACGAGCGTGTCCGGATATGCCTGGGAGAGCTCCTCGTTGACGAACACCACCCGGGCCAGGTATTCGAGGTTGACCTGGTGGACGATCCCGGTGTCGGGCGGGACCACCTGGAAGTTCTTGAACGCTCCCTGCCCCCACCGCAGGAACGCGTAGCGCTCAAGGTTGCGCTCGAACTCGAGCTCGGCGTTGCGGGCGAAGGCCGCGCTCGAGCCGAACACGTCGACCTGCACCGAATGGTCGATCACAAGTTCGGCCGGCGTGAGCGGATTGATCTTGGCGGGGTCGCCGCCCATCGCGCGCATCGCGTCGCGCATCGCGGCGAGGTCCACGACCGCCGGCACCCCGGTGAAGTCCTGCATGATCACGCGCGCCGGCGTGAACGAGATCTCGGTGCTCGGCTCGGCGCCGGCATCCCACTTTGCCAGCGCCTCGATGTCGCGCGCGCGAATCGACTCCCCATCCTCATTGCGCAGCAGGTTCTCGAGCAGGACCTTCAGCGAGAACGGCAGTCGCGCGATGTCGTACTTCGCTTGGAGCGCATCGAGACGAAAGATTTCGTACGCGCGCTCCCCGACGGTGAGCGTCGCCTTGGCGTCGAAGCTGTTGGGTGTCACGTGAGTGTCTCCTGATCTAAGGGTCCCACCTACTCTAGGACTCCGGGCGCTTCGAGAGCGCTCCTACGGAGGTCTTAGGGACGTCTTCATCCGACCTTCGCCGGCCGCCCGATTCTCCTCGCAGGCAATCCACTCAGCTCGAGGAGACCGATGATGACCATCCTGTCCTGGACCCTCACCGCCTTGGCCGCCGGCGTATTCGCCGCGATGGCGGCGGCCGGGGTCTACGCCGAGGCGCACCGCGCCCCCGACCAGCCCTGAGCGATGGGTACGTCGCTCGCCGCCACGCCGACCTTCGACCGCGAGCCGCCGCTGCTCCAGCGGCGCTCGGATCTGCTCGACGTCGAGATCGTCATCCCCGTCCACAACGAACGCCTGGCGCTTGAGGGCTCGGTCCGCATGCTGCACGGCTACCTGTCGGCCACGTTCCCGTTCTCCTGGCAGATCACGATCGTCGACAACGCCAGCACCGACGGGACGCTTCACATCGCGCGCCGGTTGATGTACGAGCTTGCACGCGTCGGCGCAATGCATCTTCCTGCGAAAGGCCGCGGGCGGGCGCTTCGGACCGCGTGGTCGGTGAGCCGGGCGGAGGTGCTCGCCTACATGGACGTCGACCTGTCCACGGACCTGAACGCTCTGCTGCCGCTGGTCGCGCCGCTCCTGTCCGGACACAGCGACCTCGCGATCGGAACGCGTCTGGCCCGCGGCGCGCGCGTGACGCGGAGCCGCCAGCGCGAGCTGATCTCGCGCTGCTACAACCGCCTGCTTCGGCTCGCGCTCCGCGCTCGCTTCAGCGACGCGCAGTGCGGGTTCAAGGCGATTCGCGCCGGCGCGGCCGCAGAGCTGCTGCCGCTCGTCGAGGATCAGGCGTGGTTTTTCGACACCGAGCTGCTCGTGCTCGCGCAGCGCCGCGGGCTGCGAATCCACGAGGTCCCGGTCGACTGGGTGCAGGACGGCGACTCGCGCGTCGAGATCGTTCCGACCGCGGTTGCCGATCTCCGCGGAGTTGCACGGCTGCTCCTGCACCAGCGGCCCAGCGGCGACTCGCCCGATCGTGCGGCGCTGCCCTCGCCTGGCCGACCCATGCTGGCACCGTGAGCTCCGTCTCATATCCGGCGCGCCGGTGGGCGCGCGCGCGTGCCCGCTCCGAGCGCCGGCCGCGCCTGGCCTCGCTGTTCGCCTACCCGGAGCTGCTCGCGCTGCTCGCGCTGACCGCGGTCCTGAATCTCTGGGACCTCAGCATCAACGGCTGGGCCAATACCTACTACTCGGCCGCGGTCCGGTCGATGAGCACGAGCTGGCACGACTTCCTGTTCGCTTCGCTCGACAAGACCGGGCTGATGACCATCGACAAGCCGCCGCTCGCGTTCTGGGTCCAGGCGCTGTCGGTCCGTGTGTTCGGCTTCCATCCGCTCACCATCCTCGTGCCCGAGGCGCTGATGGGGGTAGCGGCCGTCGCGCTGGTCTACGACATGACGCGCCGCATGTTCGGCCGCGTCGCCGGATCGGTCGCCGGCCTGACGTTCGCGCTGACCCCGATCACCGTGGCGATCGCGCGCCACAACAACCCCGACGAGCTGCTGATCCTGTGCTGCGTGGCGGCATTGTGGTGCGCGCTCCGCGCGCTCGAGACCGGGCGGACGAAATGGCTCGTGCTCTGCGGCGTCTGCGTGGGCCTTGGCTTCGAGACGAAGATGGGCGTGGCGCTGCTCGTCGTGCCCGGGATCGCGCTGGCCTGGATATGGAGTCGCTGGGGCGAGACCTGGCGCGCGCGCCTGACCGCGTTCCGCCAGCTGCTCGCCGGCGGGGTGGCGATGGTGGCGGTCGGCGGCGCCTGGCCGCTGCTGGTGACGCTGACGCCCGCGGCCGACCGGCCGTGGATCTCGGGGACGGCCGACAACAGCATCTGGTCGCTGATCTTCGGCTACAACGGCCTCGGACGCGTCGCCGGTCAGACCGGCGGCCCGGGTGCCGGCGCCGGTGCCGGCACCGGCCCGGGCGGAGGCGGCGGTGTCGGCGGAAACCTGTTCGGCGGGGCCACCGGTCCGTTCCGGCTGCTGCAGTCCGCGCTCGGCGATCAGGCCGGGTGGCTGCTCGGGTTCGCGGTCGTCGCAGGGCTCGCGCTGCTCGTCCTAACCCGCCTGCGCCGGCGCGACCCCCGCACCGGCTGGCTGATGGTCGTCGGCGGCGCCTTCCTCACCAGCGTCGTGGTGTTCAGCTTCGCGTCGGGCATCTTCCACCCCTATTACGTCTCGTTCCTCGCGCCGTTCGCGGCGGCGCTGGTGGGCGCCGGCGCCGGCCTGATCCTCCCGCACTCGCTCGGCGGCGCGGCGGACGGCCGGGCGCCCCGCGTGATCGCGCCGCTCGCGATCGCCGCGGGCGCGATCACCGAGCTCGTCGTCCTCGGCGAGCTCGGCGGCGCGATGCCGTGGGCGAAGCCCGTCCTCATCGGGGTCGCGGGCGCGTGCGCCGTCCTGCTCGCGATCGAGGGGGCCGGCCGGTACCGCGCGATCGAGGGGGCCGGCCGGTACCGCGCGATCGTCGTCGCGGTGGCGCTGGCGGCGCTGCTCGCGGCGCCCTCGGCCTGGGCCGTGCAGACCGTCGGCCACGCGACCAGTAGCACGTTCCCGGCCGGCGGGCCGGCGAGCGCGTCGGTCGGTGGTCCGGGCGGTGGCGGCTCCCGCGGGTTCGGCGGCGGTCGCGCCCGCGGTCGCGGGTTCGGTGGCGCCGGCGGCTCGGGCAGCCGGTTCGGCGGCGGCAGCTCCGCCGGTAGCCCGCCCGCGGTCGCTCGCCTGTTCAAGCCTCCGGGCCAGGGCGGCGTCGCTCCGGGTGGCGCCGGCGGGTTCTCGGGTGGCGGCTTCGGCGGCGGTGGCGGCGGCTTCGGTGCCGGTGGCGGCTTCGGCGGCGACACCGCGTCGCTGACCGCGGCGATCCGCTACGCCGAGCAGCATGGCGGAGGCGCGATCGGGGTATCCAGCCAGAGCACCGCCGCGGCGGCAATCCTGTCCTCGAACGCGAACGTTGCCGGCCTTGGGGGGTTCTCGGGCCGTGAGAGCTCGGTGACGGCGAGCTGGATCGCGACGGTGGTGCGGGAGGGGCGGCTGCGCTGGGTGATCGTCGACAACACCCAGGGAGCAGGCCTCCCGGGCGACACCCGGACCGGCAGCCAGTCCGCGTTGGACGTCGTCGCAAAGACATGCCGCCCGGTCACGTTAAGTAGCAGCGGGGCAAGCGGACGTATGTACGACTGCCTGGGGCGCGCCGCGGCGATCCTTCAGGCCGCCAAGGAGTAGGCATTTGAAGAACATTCTCGACGGAGGAATCAGGGCGGGACTCGCCGCAGCGGTGATCGTTGCCGCCGCGCTCGCGTCCGCGCCAACGGCGCTCGCGAAGACCACCACGAGCTCGAACTGGGCTGGCTACGCCGTCCACCGTCCAGGCGTGTCGTTCCGGCAGGTGTCCGGTACCTGGACTCAGCCGAGCGCGTCCTGCGTCGCGGGCCAGTCCAGCTACTCGGCGGCGTGGGTTGGAATCGGCGGCTTCAAGCCGACTTCCGACGCGCTCGAGCAGATCGGCACCGAGGTCGACTGCAACCCCGCCGGGAACGCGGTCTCGACCGCCTGGTACGAGCTCGTCCCGGCGCCGTCGAAGACGATTTCGCTCGCGGTCCATCCCGGCGACGCAATGCACGCGACGGTCACTGTCGTCGGGCACCAGGTGACCGTCGTCCTCGACAACCTGACCAGCCACCGCACCTTCCGCAGGAGCATGTACGCGCCGAGCATCGACGTGAGCTCGGCAGAGTGGATCGTCGAGGCGCCGTCGGAATGCATCAGCCAGTTGGCGTGTCAGGCGCTGCCGCTCGCGGATTTCGGATCGGTCACGTTCGACTCGGCGCGGGCCACCTCGACCGCCGGCACCACCGGCTCGATCATGTCGCCCACCTGGTGGCGGACGAAGATCGAGCTGACTCCGGGCTCCCAGCGGTTCATCGTCGCCCGGCAAACGAGCGACAGCGCGGGGTCGGCGACGCCCTCGACGCTGCGGGGCGCCGGCCGCGAGTTCAACGTGACGTACTCGTCGGTCGCGGTCCAGGCGCAGCAGTTCGCGCGAACGCGCCAGAGCCGGCTGCGCGCCGCCTACATCGAGCACTGACGGCTGCGCTCGCGTGCGCGATCCGCCCTCGCGCGGTCGGCGCTCCTATGAACCTCTTATGCCGCCCCTACGCGGCTCTACCGCAGCCGTCCGATGCTGTGAGGCATGAACACGGCTTTGACACCTCACCTCTTCTGGATCACCAGCCGCGCCGCCGGATTCGCCGCGCTCGTGCTCGCCAGCCTCGCGGTTTCGTTGGGGTTGCTGATGAGCACCAAGCTGCTGAAGGGCAAGACGACCGATCTGCGCGCGGCTCATGACACGCTCGCGCTCGCGACGATCGTCGCGATCGTCGTCCACGGGGTCACGCTCCTCGGGGACTCGTTCCTGCATCCCTCGATCGTCGACATCTCGATCCCGTTCGTTTCGAGTTACAAGACGTTCTGGACCTCACTCGGCATCGTCGGCGGCTGGGGCCTGGTCCTGCTCGGGCTGTCCTACTACGCCCGGCGTTGGGTCGGCGCGGTGCGGTGGCGCAAGCTTCACCGGTTCACTGCGCTGGCGTGGCTCGCCGGACTGGTGCACGCTCTCGGCGAGGGAACCGACGCCGGCCAGGTGTGGTTCCTCGCGATGGTGGCGCTGGTGGCGATCCCGGCGCTCGCGTTGCTGGCGACGCGGTTGGCTCGCAGCGGAGGCGGGGCCCCGGCCCGGCCACCGGCGCCCCAGCCTCAGATGTCGAACAACCGATCCCCAGGCCCGACCTTGACCACCGGCGTAGTACCGATCGTCGCCTCCCGGCCCCAGCACTGATGAATGGGGCCGCAGACGACGAGGATCGCGCCCTCGGGGCAGCTTTTCGAGCTTTGCCGCCGCCTCGTCCTCGCTGAGGTCGAAGCTCCACGGGAATTGACTCCCGCCCATCCCCGGCGGCACCCCCGCCGAGCCCGAAGCACTGAGCGCCCGCGATCCCCCCGGTTTCGCCGTGGAGGACGTGGGCGCTGTTCCACGAGGCGCACGCCCGCCACAACTCGATGTCGGTCTCTATACGAGACGCTCGGCCGCCCAGCGGTCCCGGTGCAGGTCGCTGACCGCGAGCGGTCTCACCGTAAGGTAGAGTGGCGATGCAGCGGCATGCCGGTAGCATGCCCGGCGCGCGACCTCCGCGTCCGCTCCACGCCTAGATGAAACGGCCGGCGTGGTGGGAGACGGGGCTGGAGGGCCCGCTCAGACGGACATCATCAGAGGAGGTATCTGCCAAGTGGCAATACGAGCAAGGCGGGCCCTGATCGGGCTCGCGACCGCAGCTGCGGTATTGATCCTGCCGGCATCCGCGTTGGCCGCCGGCGAGACCCTTACGGTCACCCCGGCGAGCACCCAGGCCGGCGGCGGGACGTCAGTGACCGCCACGCTGGGCTTCGCCAGCGGCGACACGCCCAAGACCGTGGTCACGTCGCTTGCCCCGGGGGTGCTGGGCAATCTCAACGCCAACGCTGCCTGTCTGGCCGCTCAGCAGCTCACGGCTGCCTGCCAGATCGGGAACGCGACTGTGAGCACCAACATGGTCAACGTCGCGAACAACGGCTTGTATCTCGTCCCGGCGCAGGGCGCCGACGCAGCCGGGATCGAATTCGTCCCCGCGGCCGGCGCGCCCCCGGCGCTGACCAACCAATACATCGGCGTCTCGCTCAACCCCGCAGCGCCGGGCGGTCTGAACCTGACGACGACATTTCCGAACATCACCGGGGTGCAGATCACCGGGTTCACCGCGAACTTCACGACCCTCAACGGCCAGCCGTTCACTCGACTGCCGAGCAGCTGTGGCACGGCCACCAGCACCTTCACCGTCACGTACTACGGCGCGACGCCCGCAAGTTCCGCTTCGGGGTCGTTCAGCCCGACCGGCTGCGGGACCCTGCCCTACGCTCCGACGCTGAGCGCCTTGGAGACGAAGGACGCGAAGGACAGCGGGACGACGCTGGCGTTCGCCATCACGCAGGCCGCGAACGAAGCGGCCAGCAAGACGATCGGGCTCAAGCTTCCGAGCGGCCTCGGGATCAACC
This sequence comes from uncultured Solirubrobacterales bacterium, assembly GCA_963836715.1. Taxonomy (GTDB): domain Bacteria; phylum Actinomycetota; class Thermoleophilia; order Solirubrobacterales; family Solirubrobacteraceae; genus Palsa-465. The sequence continues at coordinate 211,380 of CAWIKH010000005.1, read as the reverse complement.
TGTCGGCGGATGTCATGTGCCTTACCGGCGCGGGCCCGGGTTGCACGGTTGGGACCGCCACCGCGACCTCCCCGCTGGTGCCGAGCGCCGCGCTCGCCAACGGCACGGTCACGCTCGGCGGCTCAGCCGCGGCCCCGACGATCACGATCGCGTTCCGCGCGCCGTTCGCGATCACGCTGGTCGGCAATGTGAGCCTGGCCAACAGCACGGTCACGATCGCCAACGTGCCGGACGTGCCGCTGACCAGCCTCAACCTGAACCTCACGGGACCGAACGGGCAGAAGGCGTTCACGACCAGCTGCACCCCGTCCACGACGACCGGAACGTTCACGTCTCAGAGTGGCGTTTCGAAGACCGTGACCTCGACGGTCACGCTCAAGAATTGCCCGACCGCCTCGGGCTCGCTCAGCGGCCTGGCCGCGGGTCATCCGAAGCTCCACTTCAAGGCGACCCAGGGCAAGGGCGGGCCGAAGATCACTTCCGTCGCCGTCGGATTGCCGGCGGGGCTGAAGTTCTCGCGCTCGGGGTTCGTGACGCACACGACATGCGTCACTAAGCACGGCAAGAAGAAGTGCACGACGACCACGCTGATCAAGGGCCTCGGGGTCTCAGGCGCCAGCGTGAAGTCGGTCGCCCTCGAGGGCGGCAAGCTCCTCATCACGCTGAAGAAGGCCGCCGCCAGCGTGACCGTCAACCTCAGCGGCCCGGTTCTGACCGAGTCAGGCTCGCTCCAGACCAGCGTCAAGAAGCACAAGGTGAAGACTCTCACCGTGACGCTCAAGATCGGAAGCACGTCGCTCGCGCTCAAGCTGGCGGCTCACTAGGCCGCCTCAGCCGCCCATCCGCCCCGTGGCACACGAGGCTTCGGTCGCACATCCGTCCCGCGGCACCGCGCTCTTCCAGGCGGGGCCGCGGGGCGGCGCGGTTGGACGCGAGTGCAGTGGGACGGACGCCGCGGCCTCGCTCCGAGCTGGGTCGAGGGCCTATGCCTCTCGATCCACCGGTGCGGGATCCGAGGCAGAGCTCAGCTCGGTCTGAGCAGTGTCGCTTCCGGACGTGAGCGCCCGGGATTCGCCGGGCTCGAGGGCGCCGTTGTCAGCGGGCGCGTTGACCTGTGGCGTGGTCGGCTCCCGGCTTGCCTCGCTCGAACGCATCGCTTCGATTACGGGCTTGACCAGGTCGATCGGCATCGGGAACACGACCGTCGAGTTCTGTGTGGCCCCGATCTCGCGCAACGTCTGGAGGTAGCGGAGCTGAAGCGTCGTCGGGTTGCGCCCGATGATGTCCGCCGCGTCGGCCAGCCGCGTCGCCGCCTGGGCCTCGCCCTCGGCGTTGATGATCTTCGCGCGGCGCTCGCGCTCGGCCTCGGCCTGGCGGGCGATCGCGTGCTGCATTCGCTCGGGGATCTCCACGTCCTTGATCTCGACCGTCGTCACCTTGATGCCCCACGGCTCGGTCTGCGAGTCGATCACCTTCTGGAGAGACTCGTTGAGCCTCTCGCGCTCGGACAGGAGGTGGTCGAGGTCGACGCCGCCGAGCACCGAGCGGAGCGTGGTCTGGGCGATCTGGAGCGTCGCGTGGTGGAAGCTCTCCACCTGGTTGATCGCCTTGTCGGGATCGACGACGCGGTAGTAGGCGACCGCGGTGACGCGGACCGGGATGTTGTCGCGCATGATGACTTCCTGCGGAGGAACGGTGAGCGTGACCGTCCGCAGGCTCACCCGCACCATCCGGTCGATCGTGGGGACGAGCAGAATCAGTCCGGGGCCGCGCAGGTCCATCAGCCGCCCGAGGCGAAACACGACGCCGCGCTCGTACTCCCTCAGCACCCGGACCGAAGCGCCCAGGACGGTGAGTCCGATCACCAGCAGTACTACAAGCAGGATTCCAATCGCCACGATCACCGTATCTGCTCCCACTCCTCGGCCCGCCGAACGCCGACGGTCAGGCCGTCAAGATGGTCGACCACTACCTCATCTCCCTCATGTAGGTCCTTCGGATCCTCGTCGTCGAGAATCGACCGACAAGCGCGCCACAGGGCGCCGTCGACGAGGACGGAGCCGGTCGACTTGGTCCAGCTGCGCACGACCCCAATATGACCGATCATGCTCTCGGGGCCGGCCCTGATCTGGCGCCGGCGCACGGCGAGCCCCTTGCCGACGGTCAGCAGCATCACGCCGCCCGCGGCGCCGGCGAGCAGCAGCGCCGCCAGCACGCCGAGCGCGAGCCCGCCGCCGAGTCCCATCACCGCCAGCACCGCGCCCACCCCGAGCGCGACGACTCCAGGTCCGCCCAGCGCCCCCATCGTCGGCACGTGCGCCTCTATGAGGACCATGATCGCCCCGACCATCAGCAATGACACGCCTAATGCGGTCATGTCCATACTTTAGCCCTCGTTTACGGTCGTGAACTGTTGAGTCTCGGTTTATGACGCCGGACCGTTCGACGACGCACTGGCTGCCGCCGAGGCCAGGGACTCGGCGGCCCGCCGGAAGTCATCGGCGGACAGCGCCTCTTCGGCAAGGGGCGTTGGGACGCCGAGCCGCCGGGCCAGGGCCGGCCGAGTGATGCTGCCGCCGCCGGTGCGCGGCCGATCAGCGACTGCGCCCAGGGCGGTAGTCACGACGGTTTGGACGAACGACCGCCCGCGGTCGGCACCAGGGCGTTTCCACGCCGTTTTCAGCGCGCGAGCACCCGGCGTTGATAGCGTCCGGTCCCTCGACCTTCGACCCTTTGGAGCGGCAGATGACGAGCGCGAACACCCAGGGCTTGGTGACCGACATCGCGGGGCTGCGCGAGCGCGCGGGCACCCACTTGGGATACACCGACTGGCAGGAGATGACGCAGGAGCGCGTCAACCAGTTCGCCGACGCGACCGACGACCACCAGTTCATCCACGTCGACGTCGAACGGGCCAAGCAGACGCCGTTCGGGGGCACCATCGCCCACGGCTTCCTGACCCTGTCGCTGGTGGCGCCGGTCACCCAGCAGCTGATGACCGTAACCGACGCGTTGATGGGCCTTAACTACGGCCTCGACCGCGTGCGCTTCCCGGCGCCGCTCCCCGTCGGCGGGCACTGGCGCGGCGGGATGGAGATCCTCGAGGTGACCGAGGTTCCCGGCGGCCTGCAGATCAAGTCGCGGGTGACGATCGAGGTCAAGGATTCGGAGAAGCCGGCCTGCGCCGCCGAGTTGCTCGTGCGCGTGTACGGCGGCGGCTGAGCCGATGGCGATCGACGTCGACTCGCTGGTAGCCATCGACGTTCACGTTCACGCCGAGCGCAATCACGCAGAGCCGCAAGATCCGGTGACGACCGAGATCCTCGAGGCCGCTGCCCGCTATTTCGGGGGTAGCCCGCCGCAGCCGAGCGCGCGCGAGGTCGCCGACTACTACCGCGAGCGGAACCTCCTGGCGGTCATCTTCACCGTCGACGACGAGGCCGGGATGGGGCGCAAACGCCTCGGGAACGGCGAGGTGCTCGAGGCCGCCCGAGCCAACCCCGACGTGCTGATCCCGTTCGGCTCGGTCGACCCGCACAAGGGCAAGCTCGCCGTCCGCGAAGCCCACGAATTGATCGAGGCGGGCGTGCGCGGGTTCAAGTACCACCCCAACACTCAGGCGTTCTGGCCCAACGACCGCTCGTTCTACCCGCTGTACGACGTGATCGCCCAGGCCGGCCTGATCGCCCTGTTTCACTCCGGCACCACCGGGATCGGCGCCGGCCTGCCCGGCGGCGGCGGCGTCCACCTCAAATACTCAAACCCGATGTGCATCGACGACGTCGCCGCCGACTTCCCCGACCTTCGGATCATCCTCGCCCACCCCTCGTTCCCGTGGCAGGACGAGGCGCTCGCGATCGCGGTCCACAAGCCCAACGTGTACATCGACCTGTCCGGCTGGTCCCCCAAGTACTTCCCCGACATCCTCGTCCAGTACATCAACACCCGCGCCCAGCACAAGATGCTGTTCGGCTCGGACTTCCCTCTCATCACCCCCGACCGCTGGCTCGCCGACTTCGACAAGCTCCCGATCAAAGACGAAGTCCGCCCGCTCGTTCTCAAGGAGAATGCCGCGAAGCTGCTCGGCCTGTGAACGCGGCGCGGCGTCCCGAACCTGAACTTTTTTCGCCACGGTAGCGCAGGGAAGCGGTGCGATCCTTGTGCAAGTTCAGTGCGCCGGGGCTTAGAAAGCCTGCCATGCGGTATTGCCGCGGCAGCCGGTGTGGCGCGACCGCTTGCCAGAAGCGACCTGGGCCGCACTTGCCTCTCCTCTCCTCCCTCACTCGGCGGCAGTCCCAAAGGCTGTCGCCGGGTGTGTTTAGCGCTTACTGGCGCGACACGATCACCTCGGCGTCGTGCCCGGTGATCGCGCGCCGGTACACCCGCTCCGGTCTGGCTCGGACCGGATCGATCGCGGTCCGAGCCGCGAGCTCGCGCAGCACGACCTCCATCCGTCCGCGTACCGGCGCCGGGCAATGGGTATAAGAGGCTGCTCATGGCCACCGAAAACCACATAACAGTGCTCGGCGCCGGCAGCACGATGGGCCTGCCGATGGCCCGCAACCTCGCCCGCGCCGGGTTCGACGTGTGCGCCTGGAACCGGACCGGCGAGAAGGCCCGTCCGCTCGAGGAGGACGGAGTCCGGGTGTTCAAATCGCCGGCGCAGGCCGCCGACGGAGCCGACGTGCTCCTGACGATGCTGTCCGACTCGGGCGCCGTGCTCGACGTAGTCGAAGACGCGCTCCCGGGCGTGCGGGAGGGGACCGTCTGGCTTCAGATGAGCACGATCGGCGAGGTCGGGACCGAGCGTTGCGCCGAGATCGCCCGGGCGCATGGAATCGTGTTGTTCGATGCGCCCGTGCTCGGGACCAAGCAGCCCGCCGAGCAGGGCAAGCTCGTAATCCTCGCGTCGGGCCCGGACGAGCGCGCCGCCAGGGAGGCGATCCAGCCGATCTTCGACGCGGTCGGGCAGAAGACGATGTGGTTGGGCGAGGCGGGCGCCGGCACGCGGCTGAAGCTCGTCGTCAACGGGTGGGTGCTGACGGTGGTCGAGGGCGGTGCCGAGACGATCGCGCTCGCCGAGGGGCTGGGGCTCGACCCCGCACTGCTGTTCGAGGCGATCGAGGGCGGCGCGCTCGACCTCCCGTACCTGCGGATGAAGGGCAAGGCGATCGCCGAGCGCAACTTCGAGCCGTCGTTCCGGCTGACGCTCGCGGCCAAGGACGCGCGTCTGATCGAGGAGTCGGCGCAGCGCCGCCAGATCGACGTGCCGCTGTTCAGCACGATCCGCCGCCGGCTGGCCGAAGGCGCCAAGGACCACGGCGACGAGGACATGAGCGCGACATACTGGACCAGCGCGCCCGATCGCGAACCCGGCGCCGGGTCCTGATCTCCTCAGGGGCCGTCTGCCCCGAGCAGCTCCGTGGGCGACTCGACGATTCTCACGAGCTCGGCGACGCCCGTCAGGTCCAGCAGCCGCTGCACCTGCTCGCTCCCTTTGGTGACGACAAGACGGCGGCCGGCCTGCTCGGCGCTCTGCTGGGCCCTGAGCAGCAGATGCAGCCCGGTCGAGTCCATGAACGCGAGCCCCCTCAGGTCGAGCAGGATCACGTCGGCATCCAAGCCGTTCGCACGCTCCAGCTCATGCTCGAGCACGGGGCTCGACACGAGGTCGAGCTCGCCGGTCACCGTCAGCGTGGTCATCCGACCGGTCGTGTGCGTCTGTACGCCGAAATCCCTGTGCATCCTCGTGCCCCTCGCGTCTCCCCGGGCGCCGCGCTCGCGGCGCGACAAAGCTACCACGGTGCGTGGCGCGGTTCAGGTTCAGGAGCGGCGGTGGTCACGCATCGCCACTCGCAGCAGCTCGTGACCGTTGACGTCGCTGACGGTGAGCTGATCGGTCAGCGAAGCCAAGGCCTCGGGTCGCCGGAGTCCCGGCCCGCCGGCGTCGAGGCGACGGCTGGTGCCGGTCCGCAAAGGGGACACGGCGAACTCGAGCAGCTGGTCGTGAGCTCCCAGGGCGACGCTGATCGATGTGCTCTCCGCGGCTCGCTCGGCGTGCGCGCCCAGTGCATCGCTGACCAGGTAGACGTCGGCGCAGCGATCGAGCGAGAAGCCGGCGCTTGGCGCCAGGGCCCTGCCGATCCGCCCGAGGACCGGCGCCAGCAACTCGACCGGCAAGACCGTCAGCACGACGTCGCCCGACAGGCCGGTCGGAAGCCGCGCCTGCCATACCTGGGGCGGGTCGCTCGCGCGGCTCGAGGCGCCTCTCGAAGCACCGCCAACGGCGTCCGCGCCCCTGAAGCAGAGACGCACCTCGGTTCCGCCGTCGGGCGCCCGGGTGAACTCCGCCCGGTCGGCTACCGCGCTCATCAGCGCCAGCCCGACCTTCAGCCCGTCGTGGTCGGGTGCGGCTTCCCGGATCCCGCGCCCGTAGTCGCGGACCTGTACCTCGAGCCCATCCGCCGTGACCGCGAAGTCGACGGAGAACGGCCCCGGTTCGCCGCCGTAAGCGTGTTGGATTACGTTGTTGCACGCCTCGCTGACCGCGGTGTTGACGTCGCTGAGCAGCTCGGGGTCGAACCCGAGTGCCTCGCCGGCGGCCGTCGACATGCTGCGGACCAGCCTCGCCGCCTCGGGTCGGCTGGTCAGCTCGAGGCGGACCCTCGGTGAATCGATCTCTGGGCTCATGGTGCTTGCGCGGTGTCGTGGGGTTAAGCAAGGGCTACCCAAACCGACGGAGCGCAAGCGCCCGAATTCCAAAGCGGTGCTTGTGCTCACCGACGGAATGCCGCTTGTGGCCGCAACGCATCGGCTGTGGCTTGATTCTGTCTCCGTGGCCCGGTCGCAAAACCCCCCGGGGACCGGTGACGTACGCGCGCCGACCGAGATTGGTGCTGCCAGGGCTGCGTCAGGACTCGGGCAGCGCGAACGAACCTCCGCGCTGGTCCCCGGTGCCATGCAGGTCTTCCTCGATCGCGGCCGCGGTCCGCAGCGCCAGCGGCAAGAAGTCGCGCCGGAGCGACGCGATCGAGGCGCGGCTGGCGTGCACGGACAGGTTCAGCGCGGCTATCACCGTGCCCGCTGAGTTGCGGAGCGGGACGGCCAGCGAGCGAAGGCCCTCCTCCAGCTCCTGGTCGGTGGCCGCGTACCCCTGCCGGCGCACGGTGGCAAGGATTACGCGCAGCGCGTCCTTGTCCTTGACCGTGTGCGACGTCAGCGGCACGACCTCGATCCGCTCGAGGCGTTGTTCGAGCTCGTCATCCGGCAGGCCGGCCAACAGGACGCGCCCCATCGAGGTGACGAACGCTGGCAGCCGCGTGCCCACCGCGAGCGTGATGCTCATGATCCGCCGCGTGGGGACGCGGGCGACGTACACGATGTCGAGCTCGTCGAGAACCGAGATCGAGCACGATTCGTTGACCTCGGCGACGAGCGACTCGATGTGTGGGAGCGCGACCTCGGGCAAGCTGAGGCTCGACAGGTAGGCGTATCCGAGCTCGAGCACGCGCGGGCGCAGCGAAAAGCGGCCCTGGGAGAAGTTAACGTAGCCGAGCTTGACCAGCGTCAGCAGGAAGCGGCGCGCGGCGGCGCGGGTGAGGCCAGTCGAGCGAGCGACCTCGCTGAGCGCGAGCTCGCGGTGCTCGGAATCGAACGCGCGGATGACCGCGAGGCCGCGCTCAAGCGATTGCACGAAGTCTGAACTCTGGGCAGGTTTCTCGGCCATGGCTGTTATTAAGATCCTTAGATCTTTGCCCCCCTCGTTCGGCATGCGAACACTACCGAATCGTGCGCGGGCGCGGTCGTCAGCGACCACATTTGGAGGCAAGTAGGATCACCGCGATGACCGAGGTCGCGAGCGTCGGAACCTCTACTAGGCGCGGCAACGGCGACCGCCGGCGGGCGACGGGCGCGACCGTGCGCGATGCCGCGTTCGACGTCATGCGCCGCCACGGGTTGACGACGATCTTCGGCAACCCGGGGTCGACCGAGATCGCGTTTCTCACCGACCTTCCGTCCGACATCCGGTTCGTCCTCGGCCTGCACGAGGGGTCAGTGGTGGGGATGGCGACCGGTTACGCGCTCGCGCGGGGCGAGCCTGCATTCGTCAACCTGCACACTGCCGCGGGCCTGGGCAACGCGGTCAATGCGATCGCCAACGCGCGCGACTGCCGCGCGCCGCTCGTGATCCTCGTGGGCCAGCAGGACCGCCGCCAGATCGCGTTCGAGCCGTTCCTCACCGGACGAGCACTCGAGCGCCTCGCCGGCGAGTATCCGGTGTGGAGGCACGTCCCGAATCGCAGCCAGGACGTGCCGGGCGCGATCGCGCGCGCCTACCACGAGGCGCTGGCCGCCAAGGGGCCGGCGCTGCTGGTCGTGCCGATGGGGGATTGGCTCGAGTCCGCCGACGAGCTCGCGGCAGGCGCGCCGGCAAAGGTCTTGCGCCCGCACTCGGTGGAGGCCTCGCAAGTGGCTCAGCTCGCCGATCTCTTGGCGAGCGCGGAGTCGCCGGCGCTGGTCGTCGGCGCGCCGGATGAAGAGGACTGGGACGCGGTGGTCGCGCTTGCCGAGCGGCTGCGCTGCCCGGTCTGGCAGGAGCCGTTCACCCGGCGCGTCGGCTTCCCTCAGGATCACCCCCTCTTCGCCGGGCACCTCGCCTGGCAGCGCCGCTTGATGCACGACGCACTGGCGCCGTACGACGTGGTGCTTACGGTCGGCACGAACGCCTTTCGCGCGTACCTGTTCGACGAGCCGGTCGGTCTCGTCGAGCCGGACACTCGCGTCGCGGTGTTGACCGCCGATCAGGCGGAGGCCCACCGGAGCCCGTGCGAGCTGGCGGTGGTGGCGCCGGTTGCCGCGGCCTGCCGCGCGCTCCTCGAGCAGTTGCCCGAGCGCGCCGGCAATCCGCCCGAGCCCGTGCGCCGGCCGGCGCGCCTGGCTCCCCCGGGCGCGGGAGAGCCGCTCCGCCCCGGTCACGTGCTCGACGCGGTCGCCGAGCGGCTCCCGGACGACGTGCTGCTGGTCGAAGAGTGCCCGTCAAGCCAGCCCGAGCTCTACCAGCGGATCCCGGTGCGGATCCCGTTCGGCTACCTGAGCACGGCCAACGGTTGTCTCGGGTTCGGTCTGGCCGGCTCGATCGGGCTGCGCATGGGGCTGCCGGACCGGCCGGTCGTCGCGCTGCTCGGCGACGGCTCGACGATGTACGCGATTCAGGCACTGTGGAGCGCGGCGCGCTATGACGTCGGCGTGCTGCTGATCGTGCTCGCGAACCGGCGCTACGCCGTGATGGACGCGCTCGCGCGCCGGCACGGTGGTGAGAGCGCCTGGCCCGGTTTCGAGTCGGTCGACATCGGCGGCCTGGCGCGCTCGCTCGGATGCCCGTCGGTGCGGGTCGAGACCTACGAACGCCTCGTGCAGACGCTCGACGAGGCTCTCCCCGGCCTTGCGGGCCGTCGCGAGCCGCTGCTCGTCGAAGCGGTGGTGGGGGAGTAGGCGTGACCGCCACCGGCTCGTCGAGGACCACGCCGGCGGACATCACCGCGGCAGCGGTCGCGAGCTTCGACGGCTGCGCCGATCCGCGTTTGCAAGACCTGATGCAGAGCCTCGTCCGCCACCTGCACGCGTTCGCCGTCGAGACGTCTTTGACCGAGGAGGAATGGCGGCAGATGATCGCGGCCCTCACCGACACGGGCAACATCACCGACGAGCGCCGGCAGGAGTTCATCCTGTGGTCGGACGCCCTCGGCCTGTCGATGCTGGTCGACGCCCTCGCGCACGAGCTCCCTGGCGGGGCCACCGAGTCGACCGTGCTCGGTCCGTTCTACGTGCACGGTTCGCCTTTGCGCAAGTACGGCGAGACCATGGTCGTCGAGAGTGGCGCCGGGGTTCCCGCATGGGTTTACGGTCGGGTGCTCGACGTTTCCGGAGAGCCGATCGCCGGCGCTGAGCTCGACGTGTGGCAGAACGGCGCCGACATGCTGTACGCGGTCCAGCGGCCCGAGGCGGAGGAGGATCACCTACGCGGCAGGTACCTGACACGTGACGACGGCAGCTATGCGTTCGTCGCGGTCCGCCCGGTCCCATACCCGATTCCCGACGACGGCCCGGTCGGCCGAATGCTCGCCGCCACCGGTCGCCACCCCTGGCGTCCGGCGCACATCCACATGATCGTGCGCGCGCCCGGCTACAAGACCGTCACCACGCACGTGTTCGACGCCACCAGCAGGTACCTCGACTCGGACACCGTGTTCGCGGTGAAGCTGTCGCTCCTGCGGGACTTCCGCGAGCGCTCGTCCGACGATCCGGAGCGGCCGGCGGGAGTCGAGGGGGAATGGGTATCGCTCGAGAACGACATCGTGCTGGCGCCCGGCGACGACGCCGGAATAGTGGTGGACCCCGGGCGCACCGGTTAGCCACCCGAGTGGCCACCTGGCTGTGGGCGAGGCTGCGGCTGCGGCGCTCGCGTCCGATCGTCTTCGCCTACGGCGCCGGTGCGGAAACGCCCGGCGCCGCGGGCCTGATGTGTAGTCGAACTCCGCCTACTTGCCGGGCGCGTTACCATTCCGCGTGTGGTTGACAAGATTGTCGACAATCCGGCGGACACCCGTCCCGAGGACCGGCTGCGGGAGGCGATCGTCACCGGCCGTTTTCAGCCGAGCGAGCGTCTGGTCGAGACCGACCTCACGAGGGTCCTAGGCGTCGGGCGCTCCGCGGTCCGCACCGCGCTCGCTCGGCTCGAGCACGAGGGGTTGGTCGAGCACGAGCGCCACCGCGGCGCGCGAGTGCGGCTCGTGGGCGCGGAGGAAGCCGTCGAGATCCTCGAGGCGCGCGCGGTGCTCGAGGGGTTGGCCGCCCGCCACGCGGCCGTGCGTGCCACGCCGGCGGACGCCGAGAACCTGCGCGGGATCCTGGTCGAGATGCGCCGGCGGCTCGACGCCGGCGACCTGCTCGGTGCCTCGGACGAGAACGCGGTTCTCCATCGCACGTTGCTCGAGATCTCCGCGCACGGGACCGCCACCCGGCTCATCGCGACGCTCAAGTCGCAGCTCGTCCGCTTCCAGTACCGCACGATCATGCTGCCCGGGCGGAGCGAGCGCTCGTTCGGCGAGCACAAGGCGATCGTGGACGCGGTCGCCGCCGGCGACCCGGACGGTGCGCAGGCGGCGATGCGGACGCATCTGTCGCACGTGGCCGAGGCTTTGAGAGGAGCAGCAAGATGACCGATTCACCCTCGGACCGCGCCCGGGAGCTGCTGCGCGGGGCGTACGACACCCACATGCACATCTCCCCGGATGTCGTCGAGCGGATCATCGACGACATCTCACTGGCGCACAGGTTCAAGGAGCTCGGGATGGCCGGGTTCGTGATCAAGTCGCACTACGGCTCGACCGCCGAGCGCGCCAGCGTGGTGCGCGCCGCCGTTCCGGGCGTCGATGTGCTCGGCGCGATCGCGCTCAACCGGGCGGTCGGCGGTATCAACCCGCTGGCGGTCGAGATCGCCGCGCGCGAGGGCGCCCGCACGGTGTGGTTGCCCACGGTCGACTCCGTCAACGAATCGCACGAGCGCGAGGGGGGTGGGCTGGAGGATCAATCAAAGAAGGTGCCGGTGTGGGTCAAGCTCCAGCTCGAGTTGCGCGAGCAGGGAATCGAGCTCCCGCCCGTGCCGGTCGTCGACGGCGGCGGGGTCGTGCTGCCCGAGGTCCGCGAGGTGCTGGCGATGATCGCCCGCCACGGGATGCTCCTGGCCACCGGGCACCTGGGCCGGGACGAGATCTTCGCGGTGGTCGACGCCGCGCTCGAGGAAGGCGTCGCGGACATCGTGATCACCCATCCCGAGTTCCCCTCGCAGAACCTCACCGTCGCAGACCAGATCACGCTGGCCGAGCGAGGCGCGCTGCTCGAGCGCTGCTTTACCACGCCCCACACCGGCAAGGTGACCTGGGACCAGTGGCTCTCGAACATCCGCGGCGCTGGTCCAGAGAGCTCCGTGCTCTCGACCGACCTCGGCCAGGTGTTCAACCCGCCGGTCGAGGACGGGATGGCGTTGATGGTCGACCGGCTGCTCAGCGCGGGCTTTCAGGAGGAGGAGATATACGTGATGGCTGTGGTGAACACGCGGCTGGTGGCGGGGGTGAAGGAGTCGTGAGCGAGCGCCGGATGATGGTGATCGGCGCGCATTCGGCCGACTTCGTGTGGCGGGCAGGCGGAGCGATCGCGGTCACGACCGCCGGCGGCGGGGAGGCCGCGGTGATCGCGCTCTCCTACGGTGAGCGCGGCGAGTCCGGCGAGCTGTGGAAAAATCAGGATCCCGCCCACCCCCAAACGATCGAGCGCGTCAAGGAGATCCGCCACGGCGAGGCCGAGCGGGCCGCGGCCGCGCTCGGCGCGACATTCGACTGCCTGGACCTCGGCGACTACCCGCTGGAGATCGACGGCGACGGGCTGCGGCTCATCTCGGACAAGATCCGCGAGTTCGCGCCCGACGTGCTGATTACCCACACCGACACCGACCCGTTCAACCCGGATCACCCGATCGCCCACCACGCCGTCGACCGCGCCCGGGGGCTGGCTGCGGGCGCGGGCGTGGCGAGCGCTTTCAAGACGATCAGCCCGCCGGCGCTATTCCTATTCGAGCCCCACCAGCCCGAGCTGTGCAACTTCACGCCGACCACGTTCGTCGACATCACGAGCGTGATCGATGCGAAGCTCCAGGCGATGTCGGAGATGAAGGCCCAGAAGTACCTCCAGACCTATTACGCCGAGCGCGCCGATCATCGTGGTAACCATGCGAGGCGCTCGTCGGGCAATGCGGACATCCGGCAGGCCGAGGCGTTCCAGCGCGTCACGCCGCAGGTGGTGAGCGCGCTGTGAGCTCCATGTTCGAAGAGCTCGCCGGGCTCGGGTCCGCGACGGTGTACGAGGCCGGCGGCCGGCGCGGCTACGTCGACGCCGACCTCGTGCAGGTCGTACCGGGTTCGCGCGTCGCCGGACCCGCGCGCACGGTTCGCTGCGGGCAGGACGACAACCTCATGGTCCACGCCGCGATGGCGGCGATCCAGCCCGGCGACGTGCTAGTGCTGACGATGCCCGAGCCGCGGCCGGTGGCGCTGATCGGCGATCTGCTCGCGACGCAGGCCAAGGTTCACGGCGCCGCCGCGATCCTGGTCGACGCCTCGGTGCGAGATGTCGAGGAGCTGGTCGAGCTCGGGTTGCCGATCTGGGCGCGCTGGGTGCGCGTCCGCGGCGCGGCCAAGGCGGTCGCGGGCGCGATCGGCGAGCCCGTGGTCGTCGGCGGCGCGACGATCCGCCAGGGCGACGTGCTGGTGCTCGACGCGGACGGGGTCGCGGTCGTCGAGTCCGAGCGCGTCCAGGAGGTGCTCGAGGCCTCGCGCGAGCGCGCCGAACGGGAGGTGGTCAAGCGCGCGAGGCTTCGAGAGGGCGCACTTTCCTACGACCTCGATGGTCTGCGTGAAAAAGTGGAGGCATGACCGAGCCTGAGGCGCCGCCGTCAGGCGCCGCCGACCATTCTCCTGAGGCGCCGCCGTCGGGCGCCGCCGACGATTCTCCTGAGGCGCCGCCGTCAGGCGCCGCCGACGATTCTCCTGAGGCGCCGCCGTCAGGCGCCGCCGACCGTTCTGCATTCCACGACCTTGCCCACATCGCCCACGCCGAGCTGCTGACGCCGTTCCCCGAGGAGAGCCTGAGCTTCTTCGTCGACCTGTTCGGCATGCAGATCGAGCACCGCGACGGTCAATCAGTGTTCCTCCGCGGCTGGGGGGAGTACCAGCCCTACGGCCTGAAGCTGACCGAGTCCGAGCTGCCGGGCGTCGGCCACACCGCGATCCGTGCCTGGAGCCCGGAGGCGTTGCTGCGGCGGGTGGCCGCGATCGAAGCGGTTGGGCTGGGCATCGGCTGGAACACGGGGGACCACGGGCACGGAGCGGCGTACGAGTTCCGCGATCCCGATGGTCACCGGTTCGAGATCTTCTACGAGCAGGATCGGTACGTGCCGCCCGAGCACCTGCGGCCCCGGCTCAAGAACGTGCCTCAGCGTCACGTCGACCGCGGCGCCGCGGTCAAGCGCATCGACCACGTGAACGTCCTCGCCAGCGACGTCGCCGCCAACCGCCGCTTTGCCGAGGAGCAGCTGGGGTACCGCGTCTATGAGCAGGTCGTCAACGATGACGGCAGCGAGCAGGGCGCATGGATGAGCCTGTCGATCGCCGCGCACGAGCTGATCTACACCGCCGACCACGCCGGGGGCAGCGGACGGCTCCACCATCTCGCGTGGTTCGTCGACGCTCGCGAGGAGCTGCTGCGCGCCGCGGACCTGTTCCTCGACGCGGACGTCCCGATCGAGGCGGCGCCGTCCAAGCACGCCGTCGCGCAGGGGATGTTCCTGTACGTGTACGAGCCCGGCGGCAACCGGGTCGAGGTCACGACCGGCACCCACTTCATCTTCGATCCCGCGTATGAGCCGGTCGTATGGAGTCAGGCCGAGCGCGCCCGTGGTCAGGCCTGGGGGGTCAAGACGATCGAGACCTTCCACACCTACGGGACCCCGGATCTGAGCGGCAGGCCCCCCGGCCCGCCGATACCCCCGACGAGCCAGGTGCCGATGCTTGTGCAGGATGTGCACGCATGAGTGCACGCGTGGGCGACGACCGCATCCTGATCCGGGAGCTGGTCGAGAACTGGGTTGTGTGGCGCGACGCCGGCGACTGGGAGCGGTTCGCCACCGTGTGGCACGACGACGGCTTCATGATGGCCACCTGGTTCCAGGGCCCGGCCCCGGAGTTCATCCGCGTCAGTCGCGAGGGGTTCGAGCGGGGCGTCAGCATCCTGCACTTCCTCGGCGGCAGCTCGGTCGAGCTCGCCGCTAAGGCGCCGCCGTCAGGCGCCGCCGACCATTCTCCTAAGGCGCCGCCGTCAGGCGCCGCCGACCATTCTCCTAAGGCGCCGCCGTCAGGCGCCGCCGACCATTCTCCTAAGGCGCCGCCGTCAGGCGCCGCCGACGACGCCCACCGCGCGATCTCGCAGACGAAGATGACGATCTCGCAGCGGGCCGACGTGCACGGGGTGCCGTGCGATGTGGTCTGCACCGGCCGCTTCTACGATTTCCTCGAGAAGCGCGATGGGCGGTGGGGGATCGTGCTGCGCCAGCCGATCTACGAGAAGGACCGGCTCGATCCCGTCGACCCCGCGGCCGTTTTGCAGCTCGACGCGGACGTGCTCGCCGGCTTCCCGATCGGGTACCGCCATCTCGCGTACGCGCAGACGCGCATCGGCTACGACGTCAAGCGCGACATGCCTGGCCTGGTCGGCCCGGGCGTCGAGCGGCTGTACCGCCGCGGGGCCGAGTGGCTCGCCGGCGGAGAGCTCGGCGACCCGCTTCAGACGGTCGATTGAACAGGCTGCGCATGTCGCGGCCGGGGTCCTCTGGGCTGCTGGCGATCGGCATGGTGCTGGTCGCTGCCAACCTCCGTCCGGCGGCCGCCGGCGTTGGCCCCCTGATCGACCGGATCCAGTCGGACACCGGCCTGTCGAACGCGGGCGCCGACGTGCTCGTCGCGCTGCCCGTCCTGTGCTTCGGTGCACTCGCGCCGCTGGCGCCGACGCTGGCCAGGCGGTTCGGGGCGCGGTCGGCCGTCGCCGGGGCGATGGCCCTGCTCCTCCTCGGGTTGCTCGTCCGGCTGCTGCCCGGCCTTGGCTTCCTGTTCGTCGGCACCGCGATCGCCGGCACCGCGATCGCGGTCGGGAACGTGCTGCTGCCGGTGCTGGTCCGCCGCAACTTCCCCGAGCGAGTCGGCCTCGTCACCGGCATGTACAGCACCACGCTGATCGGCTTCGCCGCGCTGGCCGCGGGGGTGTCGGTGCCGGTCGCCGACGCGTTCGGCGGCGGCTGGCGCCCCGGGCTCGCGATCTGGGCCATCCCAGCGGCGGTCGCGCTGCTCATGTGGGCGCCCCAGCTGTCGCGCCGCGAGTCCGCCGCCGGCGGGCCCGGGGATCAGGTGGCGGGGGCGCGGTCGCTGCTCCACGACAAGGTCGCCTGGGCGGTCACGCTGTTCTTCGCGATCCAATCGGCCGGCTTCTACGCGACGCTCGCTTGGCTGCCGAGCGTCTTTCACAGCCACGGCGCCAGCACCGCCAGGGCGGGCCTGCTGCTCAGTGTCGCGCTGCTCGTGGGCCTTGTTCCCGCCCTCACGGTGCCGGCGATGGCGGCGCGGGCACGCGATCAGCGTGCGTTCGTGTGGGCGTTCGTCGCCTGCATAGCGACGGGCTGGATCGGGGTGATCGTCGCGCCGATGTGGGCGCCCTACCTGTGGGTGGCGCTACTCGGCTTCGGCCAGAACGCGGCGTTTCCGCTGGCGCTCACCCTGATCGTCCTTCGCGGCGGCACGGTCACGAGCACCGCGGGCCTCTCGACGCTCGTGCAGACGGTCGGGTACGTGATCGCCGCGATCGCGCCGTTCGCGATCGGCGCGGTTCACGACATCAGCGGCTCGTGGACGCCGGCGCTGTTCGTCCTGCTCGCGCTGCTCGTCCCGCAGTTGATCGTCGGGCTGGAGGCGGCGCGCGACCGGCGGGTGGTCCCCGCCGGCGCCGGCGGGGTGGCGGCGCTCGATCGCGCCTGAGCCCGCGCCTCACCCGAGCCTCGGCACCTCGGCATGACGCCGGAAATTCGCCCGAGAAACCCCTCACTCGACACCCCGTGCGGTGAATTCAGATTCACTCGGCTATAGCCCGCTCGCCACCGGTCTGCGATCCGCCACGCCTGGTCCGCGATCCGTCACCCGCTCGCGACCCGGCCCTGGTCTGTGATCCGGCGCTGGTCTGTGATCCGGTCTGTGATCCGGCGCTGGTCTGTGATGCAGCGCTGGTCTGTGATCCGGCGCTGGTCTGTGATCCGGCCCTGGTCTGTGATCCGGCCCTGGTCTGTGATCCGGCCCTGGTCTGTGATCCGGCCCTGGTCTGTGATCCGGCCCTGGTCTGTGATCCGGCCCTGGTGCACGACCCGCCACAAGTCCACGACCTGGCCCCGATTTTCGACCTGCCACCGGTCCACCACCAGGCAGCGGTTTCCGCGACCCGCCACGACCCCCCGAAACTCAGTGTGATAGCCATCCCCCTATAGCACCCCTTGGTATAGTTCGGCATGTGACCCGTTGTTCTCATCGCGAACACGGCAGAGTGAGCCGTGCGGCGCGATGGAATCGGCGCGGATGCGACCGCAGGCCGAGCCGGGTCGGCCGCGAGCCGCGGCGCTGGCGCCGGTGCGAAAGGGGCCGCGCATGGCGGAAGTGATGTCCCTGTCGGATGCCGTCGAGAGCCTCGTCAGTGACGGCGATGCGGTGGCGCTCGAGGGCTTCACGCACTTGATCCCATTCGCCGCCGGCCACGAGATCATCCGCCAGGGTCGGCGCGAGCTCGAGCTGATCCGGATGACCCCCGACCTGCTCTACGACCAGATGATCGGGATGGGTGTGGCGCGCCGATTGGTGTTCTCGTACGGCGGAAACCCGGGAGTCGGGGGGCTGCACCGCTTTCGCGATGCGATCGAGAATCAGTGGCCTCGCCCCGTCGAGATCGAGGAGCACAGCCACGCCGGCATGGCGAACCGGTACGCGGCCGGCGCCGCCGACCTGCCGTGTGCGGTGATGCGCGGCTATGTCGGAACGGATCTGGTGGCGCACACCACGGTGGCGCCAATCACGTGCCCCTTCACCGGCGAGCGGCTCACGGCCGTACCGGCGCTCCGCCCCGACGTCGCGATCGTCCATGCCCAGGAGGCGGACCGGAACGGCAACGTGCAATTGTGGGGGATCCCCGGCGTCCAGAAGGAGGCGATCCTGGCCTCACAGCGATCGCTGGTGACGGTCGAGCGGATCGTCGACGAGCTCGAGCCGCGACCGGGCGGCGTCATGATCCCCGGCTGGGTGATCGGCGTCGTCGCCCAGGCCCCCGGCGGCTCCCGCCCGTCGTACAGCCTCGGTATCACCGACCGCGACAACGACTTCTACAAGTTCTGGGACAAGATGAGCCGGAGCCGTGAGGAGTTCACCGAGTGGATGATCGAGAACGTCCTGGACAGCGACCACTTCTGCGCACCATGACCGTCGAGACCCGCGACACCCAAACCCAGGACGCGGCCGCGGACGAGATCCAGACGATTGTCGCCGCGCGACGGCTACGCCACACGCGGACGGTGTTCATCGGCGTCGGCCGCCCCAGCACCGCCGCGATCCTGGCACGCATGGTCCATAACCCCGATCTGGTGCTCGTGTACGAGTCGGGGACGATCGGCGCCAAGCCGTTCCACATCCCGCTCTCGATCGGCGACGGTGAGCTCGCCGAGACCGCCGATGCCGTGGTGTCGGTGCCCGAGATGTTCAACTACTGGATCGGGCCCGGAAGGATCGACGTCGCATTCCTCGGCGCCGCCCAGATCGATCGGCACGCCAACCTCAACTCGACCGTGATCGGCGACTACGACCATCCGAAGACGCGCCTGCCCGGCGCCGGTGGCGCTCCCGAGATCGCGGCAAGTTGCGGCGAGGTGATCGTGATCGCGCCCCACGCCAGGCGCACGTTCGTCGAGAAGCTCGACTTCCGCACGACCGTCGGCCATGGCGACGGGCCGGGCGCGCGCGAGCGACTTGGCTTCCGCGGTAAGGGTCCGACCGCGGTGATTACCGATCTCGGCGTGCTCGAGCCCGACTCCGAGACCAAGGAGCTTGTGCTCACCCAGATCCATCCGGGGGTCGACCTCAGTCAGGTCACGGCGCACACAGGCTGGGAGCTGAAGGTCAGCGACGCCCTCCACACCACCGAGCCGCCGACCGCGGAGGAGCTCTCGGCGCTTCGGGAGCTACTCGCCCGTTGAGCGCCGCAGCCGCGTACGTCCTCGATGCGGTGCGCGCGCCGTTCGGTCGCTACGGCGGAGGGCTGGCCAAGGTCCGCCCCGACGATCTCGCCGCGCACGTCGTCAAGGCCGTCCTCGACCGAAGCCCCAACCTCGATCCCGAACGGGTCGACGAGGTCATGTTCGGCGACGCGAACCAAGCCGGCGAGGACAACCGCAACGTCGCCCGAATGGCCTGGCTGTTGAACAACCTGCCGACCAGCATTCCGGGGTCGACGGTCAACCGACTGTGCGGCTCGAGCCTCGACGCGGCGATGCAGGCGAGCCGGATGATCGAGACCGGAGAGGCGTCGATTGTGCTCGTCGGCGGCGTCGAATCGATGAGCCGCGCGCCGTGGATCCTGCTCAAGCCCGAGCGGGCGTTCCCCTCGCAGCAGCAGGAGCTTTACTCGAGCACGCTCGGGTGGCGCATGGTCAACCCCAACATGCCCGAGCAGTGGACGATTTCGCTCGGCGCCAGCGCGGAGAAGCTGGCCCAGATCTACAACGTCAGCCGCGAGGCCCAGGACGAGTTCGCACTCCGCAGCCATCGCAAGGCGCAGGCCGCGTGGGATAGCGGCTTCTACGGCGAGTGGGTCATACCGGTGCGGGACACCGAGCTCGAGCGTGACGAGAACATTCGGGCCGACACGTCGCTCGAGAAGCTCGCGAAGCTGAAGCCCGCATTCGTGAAGGACGGCACGGTGACCGCCGGCAACTCGTCACCCCTCAACGACGGCGCCGGCGCGGCATTGCTCGCGGACGAGAAAGGCGCCCAGGTGGCCGGCAGGGAGGCGATCGCGCGGATCGTTTCACGCGGGGCGGCGGCGGTCGATCCCGACGTGTTCGGGATCGCTCCGGTGAGGGCCGCGGGCATCGCGCTGGAGCGCGCCGGGATCACATGGGAGGACGTCTCTGTTGTCGAATTGAACGAGGCGTTTGCCTCGCAATGCCTGGCCGACATCGGCGAGTGGAAGGGGCTCGACCCCGACAAGGTGAACCCCAACGGTGGCGCGATCGCACTAGGTCACCCGCTGGGGGCATCGGGCGTCCGTATCCTGGGCTCGCTTGCCCATGAGTTGCGGCGCCGCGGCGGCGGCTTCGGAGTCGCCGCGATGTGCATCGGTGTTGGTCAAGGCCTGGCCGTCGTACTGGAGGCATAGAAATCACATGACCGAGGAGCTTCAGACCGACCCGGGCGAGGTGCGCCAGATCTACGATCCGATCGCCGAGACGCCGACGAGCTACCTGCGCGAGCCCGACGGCGCCCACCCGCCGCTCGATTACCCGCCGTACAAGTCGACCTCGCTGCGCCACCCCGAGCAGCCGCCCGTGTACCTGCCGCAGACGATCACCGAGATCACCGGGCCCCAGCTCGGCTTGCCTCAGGTTGGAGAGACTGATAACGACCTGACGGTCCAGCACGCTGGCGAGCCGATCGGCGAGCGGATCATCGTCTCGGGGCGCGTGTTCGACACCGAGGGCAAGCCGCTCCGCGGAACGCTCGTCGAGATCTGGCAGGCGAACTCCGCCGGCCGCTACAAGCACCGCTGGGACCGCTGGCCCGCGCCACTGGATCCGAACTTCAGCGGGGCCGGGCGGTGCACCACCGACGACGAGGGCCGCTACCAGTTCACGACGATCAGACCCGGGCCGTACCCGTGGGGCAACCATTACAACGCGTGGCGGCCGGCCCACATCCACTTCTCGCTGCTCGGCCGGGCGTTCGCCCAGCGACTCGTGACCCAGATGTACTTCCCGGGCGACCCGTTCTTCCCGTATGACCCGATCTTCAACTCGGTGCGCGACGCGAAGGCGCGCGAGCGGATGATCTCGAGCTTCTCGATCCACGGCACCGTGCCGAACTGGGCGCAGGCGTTCGAATGGGACATCTACCTGCGCGGCCCCGGGGCCACGCCGTTCGAGGAGGCGCATTGATCTTCGAGACGACACCCTCCCAGACGGTCGGCCCGTACTTCGCAATCGGGCTGCCGTTCGACGTCGGGCCGTTCGCCGTGCCCGAGGGCACACCCGGAGCGATCCACATCAGCGGAACGATCTACGACGGCGCCGGCGTGCCGATTCCCGACTTCCTGCTCGAGACCTGGCAGGCCGACCCCGAGGGAAAGTTCGCCGACATGCACGGATACGGCGGCGCGTCGGAGATGGAAGCTTTCCGCGGCTTCGCACGCTACGGCGTCGAGGACGGCGACGGGACCTACGACATCCTGACGGTGAAGCCCGGGCGTGTACCGGTCCCGCCCACCTTTGCCGGCGCGACGCAGGCGCCCCACATCGACGTCTCGCTGTTCGCGCGCGGGATGCTGCACCGATGCGTCACCCGGATCTACTTCGCCGACGAGGCGCAGGCCAACGCCGCCGACCCGGGGCTGGCGCGGGTGCCCGTCGAGCGCCGCACCACGCTGCTCGCCGAGCCCCACAACGGCGGCTACCGGTTCGACATCCGCTTCCAGGGGCCTCACGAGACGGTGTTCTTCGCCGTCTGAGCCGGATATTCGCCTTCCGAGCCGGGCGCTTGGGAAGAAACTCTGACTATTTCCGGGTTTCTTCCCAACCGCCGCCGGCGGCAGGCGGGCGCGCGCCGCGGGTGTGGACGGACGCCGGCGATGGGTCCGCGCGGCCGCGGGTGTGGACGGACGCCGCCGATGGGTCCGCGCGGCCGCCGGCGGGAGCGCGGAGGCGGCTACGGCACGCGCATGCCCATCAACCGCAGGTAGCGCGTCACCGCCTCGGCCCGGTTGGCCGCGTGCAGCTTGCGCAGGATGCTGTTGACGTGGAACTTGACCGTGCCGCTCGAGATCACGAGCGCGTCGGCGATCGCGCGATTGGTGGCGCCCTCGGCCAGCAGTCGCAGTACATCCAGCTCGCGACGCGTCAAAAGACCCTCGAACACCACGCGGTCGTCGCGCGTCCGACCCGGCGACTGCGAAGGAAGCGGCGCCGGCGGGGGGAGGGGTGCGTGGCCGCCGGCCGACAGCGTGACCGGCGCGTCGGTGAGCTCGCTCGAGCGCGCGCCCAGCCAATCGAGGAACTGGCGCATCTGGTCGCGCTCGTCGCGCAGCGTGCGCCGCAGGCTGGTGCTCTCGTATGCCTGGGCCAGCCCGGTGGCGAACTCCCACAGGACGTCGCGGTCGAGGACGTCGAGCGGCTGGCCAGGCCCCCGGTCGGCGTGGATCACGCCCGCGACCTGCGACCCGACGACGAGTGGCGCGGCCGCGTACGACCGCCACCCCATGAGGCGGGCCGTCTCGCGGTCGACCCGAGGATGCACGTCCGCGTCGACGACGATCGTGGCCCGGCGCCGGCGCAGCAGCTCGGTCTCGATCAGCGTGTGCTCGAGTCGCAAGGGGTTCGCCTGGAGCTGTGCGAGCGTCGCCGCCGCGGTGCGCTCTGCCCCGGCGAAGTGCGCGGACTCGGCGACCATCCGTCCGCCCTTGACCAGGCTGAGGATCGCGCGGTCGAAGGACGACCCGGCACACAGTGCCGCCGGCGCGCGCGAGAGCATCTCGCGCGGCGAGGTGACCTCGCGCACCTCAGCGATCGCTCCCGTGACCCGCTCGAGCGCCTCGAACCGGGTCTCAAACCGGTGGCGCAGCCGCTCGAGCGCCGCCTCCTGCTCGGAGATCAGACCAACCCCGAGATCGTCCTCGGACAGTTGCGAGCGCAGCGCCGCGATCAGGGCGCGCAGCGCCTCCAGGCCGGGAGCGCCGGCGTCGACATCAGGCGCCGCCCCGAGCATCTCCCGCGCCTGCGCGGTTGCGCGCTCGAGTCGCCGCGACAGCTCCTCGCCGAGTGGACCCGAAAAGACCTCGGTGGTCGCGCTCATCCCACGGAGGCCCCCCCGGCGCGTGCGTACCGCGACACCGCATCGGCGCGGCTGGTAGCGCCCAGCTTGCGCAGGATGTTCTTGACGTGGTACTTGATCGTCCCCTCGCGGACGACGAGCGTACGGGCGATCTCGAGGTTGGTCTGGCCGCGCGCGAGCAGCCGTAGGACCTCGACCTCTCGCGCGGTCAACGCATCCGCGAGCGACGGATCTAAGCCGGCGCGCAGCGCGGTCAACTCGCCGGCGTCGGTCGCGAGCTGGCCGAGCCGGGTGCTCATCCACTCCACCGCCGACCGCAGCTCGTGGTGGTGCAGCTGGAGCATCTCGCGCAGCACGGCGCGCTCGAACACGCCCGCGAGGCCCTCCGCGTACAGCGACGCGACCTCGACGTCCAGCGAATCGAGCGTCCGGCCGCTGACGAAAGCGTCGCCGTGCAGCAGCCCCACGGTAACCCCCTGCACGACGACCGCCGCCACCACGTAGCTATCCCAGCCAAGGACGTCGACGAACCGCCGAGCCCCGCGCGAGCGCGCCACCCGCGCCTGGACGATCTCGGTCTCCTGCCCCCGCGCGACCTCGTCCTCGACCAGCGGATACTCGAGCCGGATCGGCTCGCGACGTAACACCTCGAGCGCAGTCGCAGCGCCTGCGGGCTCCTCACCGCTCCACACAGATCGCACGGACAGGGTGTCCCCGCGAACCTCACCGACCATCACCCGGTCGAACGCCGAGCTCGTCCCGAGCTCCTCGGCGGCGCGGTCGAGGATTCCCTGCGGGGAGCCGATCTCCCCGAGCCGCCGGACCGCATCCGCCACCCGCTCGAGCGCGTCGGACCGGCGCACGTAGCCGGCCTCGACGATCTCTCGCTCGAGAGCAAGCAGTTCGACCAGCACCCGCGGGACGGTTGCCACCTCAGGCCCGCCCCGGGATCGTGCGACCTAATGCGCCGGGGTCCGCAGGCCGCCGGCGAAAACGACTCAGGCGTGCGAGAACGGCGCCGAGCGGGTGCGCTCGAGCAACGCGTACCGACAAGCCGCCTCGTGCCCGACGCAGCTGATCCCGAACGGCCGTCCCGCGCATTCGATCGCCAGCCAGGCCTCGCCGGCGTGCTCGCGGGGCACGAGCGCCAGCGCCCGGCGGTCGGATTGGAGCAGCCACGATGCCGGAATGCCGGCGACCTGACGGTGTGCGAACGGCGCGACCGCGCGGGGATCGCCGGCCTCGCCGAACGCTCCGAGCGCCCGCAACACCTTGTCCGCGCCGCGGCCCAGTAACCCGATCGCGGCCAGCTCGGCGGACGCGTCGTGAACGGTCGTCGTCACGAACCGACGAGCGTCCGTATGCAGGCGGTCGCGCAGGCGCGACCCCGTGTCCGACTCGGACAGCACGATCACGCGTCCCGGCGCATCGCCGCACCACCAGGCGTTGCCGACGGACAGCACGCCTCCCGGGGAGACCGCGTCGCCGACGAGCCGCGTCGTGAGCGCGGCCAGCTGCGCCGGCGGCGCCTCGAGCACGAGCTTCGAGAGCTCGGAGCGGTCGACCAGGCCAACGGCCCTGACGCACACGGCGAGCTCGGCCGCCGCCGACCCGAAGTTCATCGCCACGGACCTGCCGTCGCGGGTGGCGAGCACCGCTCCCGCCCGCCGCAGCACCACATCGAGCGGAGCAGCAGATCCAGCAGACCCGGGAATCACGGACACGGCGCAGAAGGTACAGGCGACTATCCCCGCCCGCCCTGCTCTTAGGTCCTAAATTGCCTGTCCGATAGAGAGGTATGCGCGCGGATCCCATCACCGCCCCCGAATCACCCTAGTCTTCAGACCCTCTCTAAAGTCTAGGGTATTCCGGCGCTGCGAGAGTGGCGAAGCGGCAATCCCAGCGGCAAGCTGTGGCGGTTCGCGAGCCGCACCCCACGGCACGGGAGGAGATCCAAGAGTGAGTATGCACGCGACCCCGACTGACGGCTCCGGAGGCTCGGTGGCGGCCGCGCACCCGGCCTCGACCAACGGCGAGCAGGCCGAGGGCCGCTACGCCCGCCTGACGCGGCTGATCGCCACCGACCATCCGGTGATCATGGACGGCGCCACCGGCACCGAGCTGATCAGGGTCGCCGGCCAGCGACCCGAGCTCGAGGAGCATCTGTGGGGCCTGACCGCGATCCTCGAATCTCCAAACGACGTCAAGGCCGTGCACCGCCGCTACATCGACGTCGGCTGTGACGTGATCTGCACCGACACCTGGGGTATCGCCACCGCGCTCCGCGACGGCCGCGAAAAGCGCTGGGAGACGAGCGAGCCGGTCCACTGGATGGACCTGGCCCGTCGCGGGGTTCGCCTCGCCCGCGAGGCGGCCGCCGAGGCACACCGCGAACACGAGGTCGCGGTCGCGTTCAGCATCAACGGCGACGTCGACACCCCCGACGGCCGCGAGACGATCCGCCTGCTCGCGCGCGCGTTCGAACACGACCCGCCGGACCTGATCCTGGTCGAGACGCTCACCCTCGTGAGAAGCTCGACGTACGCGACGGTCGAGGCGCTGCTCGACACCGGCCTACCCGTGTGGCTGAGCTTCCGCCGCTGCCGCCACGGCGTCTGCGGCGTCTACGGCGAGCACTGGGGCGGCCCCGAGGGCGACGCGTTCGGACGTGCCGCCCGCCGGTTCGAGGAGATAGGCATCGGCGCGCTCGCGATCAACTGCCTGCCCCCCGACCACGTCACCGGCATGCTGGCTTGGCTGCGCGACTTCACCGACCTCCCGCTGGGCGTGTACCCGAACCTCGGGTATCTGTCGGCCGCCGGCTGGCGCCACGAGGCCGGGGTCGGCGCGCGGGAGTATGCCGAGCTCGCGCTGCGCTGGCGCGAGGAGGGCGCGCAGATTGTCGGCGGCTGCTGCGGCGTGGGACCGGAGCAGATCGCCGCCGCCCGCACGGCGCTCAACGACACGAAGCCCGGCCACGCGCGCCACGACGTCCTTCCAGACCCCGGCCCGAACGCGATCTCGACCGACCGCGCGCGTCCGCCGGCGACCCGTTGGACTGACTCGCGCGGCCGGCTCATGTATCCGCTCGACTTCCCGGACATCACCGTCGAGCCGGGGGTGTTCGCGCCCACGCAGGGCAGCTTCCTGGTCTGGAAGTACTTCTACCACGAAGGAATCGGCGCCCACCAGCGTTGCTTGGACATTGGCTCCGGGACTGGGCTGCTGACCGTCCAGCTTGCGCGCAACGGCGCGGCGCACGTGCACGGCATCGACATCGATCCCGCGGCGGTCAAGAACACCATGGCAAATGCATTCCGAAACGGCGTGGCCGACCGCGTGAGCGCGGCCGTGCAGGATCTCTACCCCTGGGTCCCCGAGGAACGCTACGACGTGATTGTGGCCAGCCTCTACCAGACCCCGGTGGATCCGTTCGAGCCGGTCGTGTCGCACCGGCCGCTCGACTACTGGGGGCGGGGACTCGTCGACCACCTGCTGCGGATGTTGCCGGAGGCGCTCGCGGACGACGGCACCGCATACGTGATGCAACTGTCTATCATCGGCGAGCGGCGAACCACGCAGCTGCTGGACCGCCTGGGCTATCAGGCCCGCGTCGTGGACTTCGGCTTGTTCGAGTTCACGGGGCTCTTCAACGACGCGCGCGATCAGATCGCGCGCGTGGAAGACCTCTCGGACGCCTACCACCTGAAGCTCGGGGCGACGGATGTTATGGCCGCCTATCTGCTCGAGATCACCCGAAAGGACAAGGAAGGTAGAAGCCCATGACCTACGCCGACAACGAGTTTCTGTTCACCTCCGAATCGGTGACCGAGGGTCACCCTGACAAGGTCGCTGATCAGATCTCCGACGGCGTGCTCGATGCGGTCCTGCGCGACGACCCGCTCGGGCGGGTGGCGTGCGAGACGCTGGTCAACACCGGCCTCGTCGTGGTCTCGGGCGAGATCACGACGACCACCTACGTCGACATTCCCGAGGTGGCGCGGGAGACGATCAAGCGGATCGGCTACACCAACGCCGAGTTCGGGTTCGACTATCACACGTGCGCGGTGATCAACGCGATCGACAAGCAGTCGCCCGACATCGCGCAGGGAGTCGACCGGGCCTACGAGACGCGCAGCAACTCCAAGGACGACGACGAGCTCGACATCGCCGGCGCCGGCGATCAGGGGATGATGTTCGGGTACGCGTCCAACGAGACCGAAGAGCTGATGCCGCTCCCGATCTCGCTCGCCCACAAGCTGGCCAAGCGGTTGGCGGACGTGCGGCGCGCGGAGATCCTTCCGTACCTGCGTCCCGACGGCAAGACGCAGGTCACGGTGCGCTATGTCGACGGCCGGCCGGTCGAGGTCGAGAAGGTGCTGATCTCGACCCAGCATCGCGACGGCGCCGAGTCGCTGCTCAAGGAGGATATCTGGGAGCACGTGGTCGAACCCGAGATGCCTGACGACCTTTTCGACCCCAAGAAGCTTCGCCGCAACCTGCTCGTCAATCCGACGGGCCGGTTCGTGATCGGCGGGCCGATGGGCGACTGCGGTCTGACCGGGCGGAAGATCATCGTCGACACGTATGGCGGGATGGCGCGCCACGGCGGTGGCGCGTTCTCCGGCAAGGATCCGAGCAAGGTCGACCGCAGCGCCGCCTACGCCGCACGGTACGTGGCCAAGAACGTGGTCGCGGCGGGGCTGGCCGAGCGCGCCGAGGTTCAGGTCGCATACGCGATCGGGGTGGCGCATCCGGTGTCGGTGATGGTCGAGACGTTCGGCACCGAGAAGGTCTCCCGTTCGAGGATCCTCGAGCTGATCGGCGACCATTTCGATCTGCGGCCGGGTGCGTTCCGCCAGTACCTGCGGTTGCATCGGCCGATCTACCAGAAGACCGCCGCCTACGGCCACTTCGGTCGCGACGATCACGACTTCACGTGGGAGCGGACCGACAAAGTGGCCGCGCTCCGCGAGGCGGCCGGACTCGGCGCCACCGCCGGCGCCACCGCCGAGGTGCTCCGCGCGTGAGCATCACGGTCGTCGGGTCGGTCGCGTTCGACGCGGTCAAGACGCCGTTCGGCGAGCGCGAGCGGATGCTCGGCGGTGCCGCCACGCACTTCGCGCTGGCGGCCTCGTTCTTCGACCAGGTTCACGTGGTCGGCCGCGTCGGGGCGGACTTCGGCGACGAGGACCTGGCGGTGCTCGCCACCCGCGGCACGAGCATCGGCGACGTCGAGCGCGTGCCGGACGGCAAGACGTTCTTCTGGGCCGGCGAGTACGGCTGGGACCTCAACTCCCGCGACACCCTCGACACCCAGCTCAACGTGTTCGAGGACTTTCAGCCGCGGCTGTCGGCGTCCTCGGGCGACTGCGACGTCCTGTTCCTGGCCAACATCCAACCCGAGCTGCAGCTGAGCGTGCTCGAGCAGTGCGGGCAGGTCCAGTTCGTCGCGATGGACTCGATGAACCTGTGGATCGAGATTGCGCGCGACCCGCTCGTCGAGGTGATCCGCCGCGTTGATTGCGTGATGCTCAACGACGCCGAGCTGCGCCAGCTGACGGCCCGGCCGAGCATCTTCGCGGCCGCGCGCGACGTGCTCGCGATGGGCCCGTCGCTGGTCGTGGCCAAGCAGGGCGAATACGGCGCAGCACTGATCACCGAAGACCACTTCTTCGCGCTTCCCGCGTACCCCCTCGAGACGGTCGTCGACCCGACCGGCGCCGGCGACACGTTCGCCGGCGGATTCGTCGGATATCTCGCTCGCCATCTCGACAAGCCCCTCACCCAGCCGGTTGTGCGCCTCGCGATGGCGTACGGGACGGCGCTCGCCTCTTACAACGTCGAGGAGTTCGGCACCGAGCGCGTCGAGCGGCTGACCGCCGGCGAGGTCGACACGCGCGTCGCGGAGCTCCAGGCCATCACCCAGTTCGAGCATTCGCCCGCGCCTCTAGAGACATCGTGAGCAGTGGCCGAGTCCCTGCTGCGCCTGCTGATCTCCTGCCCTGACCGACCGGGCATCGTCGCGAGCGTGTCGCGGTTCCTGTACGAGGCCGGGGCGAACATCGTTCGCTCGGACCAGTATTCGACCGATCCCGAAGGGGGCACGTTCTTCCTGCGAATGGAGTTCGCGCTGGCCCCGGAGAAGCGGGACGGCCTCGGCGAGCGGTTCGGGCTGAAGGTCGCCGAGCCGCTCGGTATGACGTGGCGGCTGTGGGATTCCGCGCGGCGCAAGCGAATCGCGGTGCTGGTCTCGCGCTACGACCATTGCCTGCTCGACCTGCTGTGGCGCTGGCGACGCGGAGAGCTCGAGGGGAACATCGTGCTGGTCGCCTCCAATCACCAGGACCTTCGCGACGACGTCGAGCTGTTCGAGGTGCCCTACCACCACGTGCCGGTCGACCCGGAGCGCAAGCCCGAGGCGGAGGCCAGGCTGCTCGAGCTGCTCGACGGCCACTGCGAGCTCGTGGTCTTGGCGCGCTACATGCAGATCCTCTCCGGCGAGTTTCTCGAGCGCCTCGCGGTCCCGGTGATCAACATCCACCACTCGTTCCTGCCGGCGTTCGCCGGCGCCGACCCGTACGCGCGCGCCAAGCAGCGGGGTGTGAAGCTGGTCGGCGCGACCGCCCACTACGTGACCGAGGAGCTCGACGCCGGGCCGATCATCGAGCAGGACGTGATGCGGGTCACCCACCGCGATGGCGTCGCCGCGCTCACGCACCTCGGCGCCGACGTCGAGCGCACCGTGCTGGTGCGCGCCGTACAGGCGCACTGCGAGGACCGCGTGCTCCGCCACGCGAACACGACCGTCGTTTTCTGACGGGTCAGTCGTGCCCGACGCCGCGGCGACCAGGCCGCTCGGCCACGATCGTCGCCCCCGGGTGAGAGATGCCACGGTGCCGGACCCTCGTGGTCCGGTGACGGCCGACGTTATGCGTCGGCACGGCCGTCGCGCGAGGCGCGATTCGCACCCCGACCAGCGCCGCGCTCCGCCTCGGCACCGTCAGCACGTACCCGCCATGGGCGCCGGGCGTGATCGTCTCGGTCAGACGCGTCCCGATCCACGTGCCGTCGGGTCCGAGGCGCTGGCCGTCGAGCGTCTCGCCGGCGGTGGAGCTGGCCGACGGGGCGAGCAGCCGCTGGACCGTGGCCGGGCCGGTTGCGGGCAGGTGCAGGTCGAACCGGACCGTCCGGTTGCTCTTGTCGATCAGCAGCACGTGCAGCTGCCCCCCGCGAACCCGCACGGCCCAGGCGCTCAGGTTCAGCGTCCGGGCGTGCGACATCTGCAGTCGCACGAGCTGGGCATCGGCGCCGAGCGTCCGCGCGAACATCATCAGGCCGTACAGCAGCGGCCTCGGTGTGAGTCCCCGTCGCGTCAGCGCGAACGGCGCGTTGATCGTGTGCGCCCGGACGTGCAGGTTGACGCCGTCGACCCCGGCCCGCATCAGCGTGAACAGCGCGTCCGGTGCCCACAGCGCGGTCGCGAACGTGTTGCTGACCCCTGTCTTCCCCGGCACGTGACCGAGTTGAGCTCGGTCAGGCGGAACTTCAGTCCGGCGTCGTGCGCGACCTTGACGGCGCCGGCGACGTCCTTGGCCAGCGCCCCCACGGCCTGCCAGCTGAGCAGGCGCACGACGGTCGGATAGCCGGAGTTGGACTTGTGCTTGACGCATGCGGAGTACGGATACAGATGCGCGCTCACTGCCCCGAGCTCGGGGCGCTCGTCGGCGATCAGGGTCGAGATCCACTTCAGGCTGAGCTTGGGGTGCGCCACCGCGGGCCCTATCGAGCGGCACGTCGGGCGCGCCTTCGCCGAGCACGCGCGCGTAGGCATAGAAGTCCTCGACGTAGCTGTCCGGGGTGAGCTCGAGCGGCAGCGGCCGGGTCTCGAGCGGCGAGCGCGCGACCGTCGCCAGCCAGTACGACCGGGTGTAGAGGTCGGGCTCATTGCCGACCTCGAACCCGACGATGCTTCCGGGTGGGAGCGACGTCTCAGCCGCGCGGGCCCAGGTTGCGGCCGTCAGCGGCGTGTCCGTGACCAGGTTGAGGTCGACGATCAGTTTGACCGGGTCGCGCTTGACGAGGCTTCGCAACTGTGCCACGAACCCTGGCGTCACCGCGATCGCCCACGCCGGCATCCGCCTCGTGGTCTTCTTCGGCATCCAGAACGAATGGTCGGCCGAGTCGCCGCCGATCCGGAGCACAAGCGGCCCGTTGCCCGGTACGTGCAGAAGCGAGAGGACGCGCTCGAACACCGGCATGTTGCGCTCGAACAGCGGAAGCGTCCCGTACTCGGTCGAAAGACCGAAGTAAGAGGGGGGTACGGGGGTCGTGCTCGCATCGCTGATCCTCACCACCGCCTGGGGCACCTGGACGGGCTTGGCCGCATGCGCCCGAGCTGGTGCCGTCACCTGCGCCGAGGCGAATTCGGCGGGATGCCGGCGACCGGAGGCGGTGCTGGTTCCGCCGTCGTGGTCGGGCAGCGCCAGCGCGATCCCGGACGCGACCAGCGCAGCCGCCACAAGCACCGCGGTCAGCAGCGCAAATACCCGCCGCCGCCCCTGCCGGGCACCGCCCTCGGTAAGCATCACGCGTCGCACCTGGGCTCCCTCCCGCCGGAATCGATCTGCCTGGTGGCCCTGAGGGCCCTATCGGCCGAGCATACGGCGGCCATTACCCCTAAGCGGCCCTTGACGGCACGCTTAACCGCCACGCGCGGCGAAGCTAACACGTCTTAACGGAGCCCTCTCGGAAGGTAGAGGAAGGCAGGCCCTTCGGGAGTAGTGATGGCGGGGGAGAGTGGGCAATCCTTAGGGGTGATGGGCGGTAATCCGGTGAGGCGCTTCGAGGTCCTTCCGCTCGGCAGGAGCGAGGAGGAGGCCCGCCGGCTACCCGAGCCGGCCTGGTTGACCGTCACGTGCTCGCCCAGGCACGGCCCTGACCGGACGGTCGAGGTGGCCAAGCGGCTACGGGCGCTCGGCCATAACGTGACTCCCCACATCGCGGCCCGGATGGTGCGCGACCGCGACCACGTGAACCGGCTGCTCGACGAGATCGCGGACGCCGGGATGCCGGACGTTTTCGTGATCGGCGGCGACGTCGCAGAGGTCGCCGGCCGATACTCCTCGGCGGGCGACCTCCTCCCGCACGTCGTCGACCATCCGCGCCGGCCGCGGACGATTGGGATCGCGGCCTATCCCGAGGGGCACCCGTTGATCGACGATCGCACGCTCGCGATGGCGCTCGAGCAGAAGAGCCGCTTGGCGACCTACATGGTCACGCAGATGTGCTTCGACCCCGGCGTCCTGCTCGGCTGGCTGCGGGATGCGCGCGCGAGCGGCCTGACCCTGCCTGCGATGATCGGCATGCCCGGGGTCGTCGACCGCCGGCGGCTGTTCGAGATGTCGATGCGGATCGGCGTCGGGACGTCGCTCAGCTTCTTGCGCAAGCAACACGGCATCCGCAGGCTGCTCGGTCGCCCCCGGTCCACGGGCGATGAGCTCTATGACGCGCTGGCCCCAGCCGCCGGCGACCCCGAGCAGCTGATCGACGGCTTTCACTTCTACACGTTCAACCAGCTCGTCGACACGTGGCGGTGGCAGCGCGAGAAGCGCGACCACGAGGGGATCGCCGCCGAGGCCTGAGTTTGGGGCTCGCTTCGCTCGCCGTCCGTGGGGCCGGGTTCCCCGTCCTGTCCGGGGTCGCGCCCGCCCGGCACGGACGCGGGGCGAAACGCGCCGAAAACCGCTTGCGGTCTGGAATGCGATGAAGGACGCGGGTTCCGGAGCGAGATCGGCTCAGCGTGATCGAGGCTTTGGCGTGAAGCGGATCGCGGGTGAACCTGATTCAGACAGCAGCCAAACGCCAAGGCTCGAGCGTCTCGCAGTTCGTCCGCGAAGCCGCGCTAATGCGGGCGAGGATGGCCACCGACGACAACCCTTACCCGATGCGCGCCCTCGCCGAGCAACTGCGGGCGATCGGCGACCAGGGATACGAGCTCGCGGCAAAGGCGCTCAAAGTCGCCGAGGACGAGGCCGAGCGCAAGCGGTGATGCTGCCAGGGCAACCGCCCGAGCGGCCTATCGCTACCTCCTGACCGGCACCGACGAACGACGGTCGTCATCGCCCCGCTTCGGCGCCGGGGGCCGACTTTCGCGTAGACCCGATCAGCTCCGCCGCGCGTTCGGCGACCATGATCACCGGCGCGTTCGTGTTGCCGCGAGTCACCTCCGGCAGGACCGAGGCGTCGACCACACGCAGGCCCTCGACCCCGTAGACCCGGAGCTCCGAGTCGACCACCGACCCCATCGCGCAGCTCAGGCGCGCTGCGAGCACGCATCCCGCGGACCCGGCGCCCACGATTACGTAGTCATGGTCCACGCTGGGCTCACTCATCGCCGATCACGACCTTCATCACGTCCGTCGGGTTCTCGATCGCAAACCGGATCGCGTCAGGCGCCTGGTCGAGCGCGAATCGGTGACTGATCAGCGGCGCGAGCAGCGGGGTGTTGCGCTCCACCACCGCCACCGCCTCGCCGAACTCGTCCGCGCCACAGCAGCTCACGCCGAGCACGTCGAGCTCCTTCTCGGTCAGGCTGCCCAGCCGGAGCACGACCTCCTCGCCCGACATGCCGACCTGCACGGCCCGCCCGGCCGACGCCACCATGTCGACCATCGCGCGCACCGCCGCCGGCGCGCCGGTCGCGTCGATCGCCACCGGCGGGCCCGCCGGAGCACTCCCCGGCGGGCCCGCCGGAGCACTCCCCGGCGGGCCCGCCGGAGCACTCCATTCCCGGGCGAACGCGACGACCGCTTCGCGGCTGGTCCAGACGAGCGTCTCCGCGCCCATGTCGCGGCTCAGCGCCAGACGGGTGTACTGGAGGTCGACCACCAGCACCTCGGCGCCGCGCTCGCGCGCCACGAGGCAGATGCACTGGCCGATCGGTCCGGCGCCCAGCACCACAACCCGCTCACCGGGGAGGATATTGGCTCGGTTGACGGCCCGCACCGCGATCGACACCGGCTCAGCCAGCGCGGCCACGGCGGGGTCGTCGGCCTTGATCGGGTAGACCTGCTCGGCCGGGACCGCGAGCAGCTCCTGCAGGCCGCCGTCGCTGTGGATCCCGATCAGCTCGAAGAAGTCGCACGTGTTGGGCCGCCCGACGCTGCACGGGTAGCACTGCCCGCACGCCCGCAGCGGCCACACCGCGACCCGCTGTCCGACCGCCAGGTCCTCGCGGCAGCCCGGGCCGACGGCCACGATCGTGGCCCCGATCTCGTGTCCCTGGACGCGCGGGAACCGCGAGCCGCCGGCGGCGTCGGACAGCTCGCCCAGGAAGAAGTGGTAGTCCGAGCCGCAGATCCCGACCGCCTGGGGCATGACGACGACTTGGGCGGGTCCGGGTTCATCCGGCTCGGGGCGCTCGCGCACCGCCATCGCCTGGACGCCCTCGGTGACCGCGGCGCGCATTCAGTCCCCCGAAACCTCGGCCGCGGTATCGACGATCAGCTCGAGCTTCGCGATCTGCTGCTTGCGGGTGAGCACGTTGCGCTCGACCACGTCGTCGGCCCAGAACGGCGGGGCGGTCCGGATGCTCATCCTCAGCTCCTCACGTTGATCTCGACGCGCACGCCGTTGGGGTCCTCGATGAACAACTGGCGGGGTCCCCCCGGCACGGTGTTGGTGACCGCGCCGACCCCACAGCGCTCGAGCCGCCGCGTCAACGCGTCGTAGTCGCCGGCGTTGAACGCGATGTGGTCGACGGGGCCGAGGCCCGGGTCACGCTCGGGGACCTCGAGCCCGAGCCGGGCCGCGTGAGCCGCGTATGGACGGCGCTCGGCGATGTGGACGCACGCGGTCGCGCCGGCGTACAGCCAATAGCCGGGGAACTCGAGCGGGGGCCGATCGCCCACCTCGAGTCCGATCACCTCGCAGTAGAAGTCGCGGGTGCGGTCGATGTCGTCGCTGAGCACGAGCACGTGCTCAATCGCAGTGACACTCATATGGGGCGCGGCTCGGCGCCTGTCGCCGCCTGAGCGGTGCCCGCGCCGTTGCGGGTCCGCAACAGGTACGCGGACTGAAGCAGCTCCGGGTTCTCTTTCAGCTCGCTGGCCATGCCCGAGAACTGGATCCTGCCGCCTTCCATGATGTAGGCGCGGTTCGCCAGTCCGAGCGCGACCGTCGCGAACTGCTCAATCAGCAGCACGCCGGCCCCGGACTCGGCCACCGACCGGATCGTCGGGATCAACCGGTTGATGATCACGGGTGCGAGGCCGAGCGACAGCTCGTCGATGATCACGAACCGCGGATGCGAAACGAGTGCCTGGGCGAGCACGACCATCTGCTGCTCACCTCCCGACAGTGAGCGGGCCGGATAGCTGAGCCGCTTTTGGAGCTCGGGGAACAGTTCGAGCGCTCGCGTCTGCCCGGCCTCGGCGTCCGCGTCCGTCATCGTGTACGTGGCGACGCGGAGGTTCTCGGCCACGGTCAGCTCGGGGAGCAGCCGGCGGCCTTCGGGAACGATCGCGAGCCCCGCCGAGCGAATCCGCTCGGGACGCTTGCCGGCGAAGTCATGCTCGTCGAGCAGCACCTTGCCGGCGACCGGCTTGAGCACGCCTCCGATCGCGAGCACCATGCTCGACTTGCCGGCGCCGTTGGGACCGAGCAGCGCGGTGATCTCGCCGGAGGGGATCTCGAGCGAGACCCCGCGGACGACGTTGCGCCCGCCGCGCGCGACGACGAAATCCTCGACGTGCAGCACGTCTGTGGTCACGCGACCTCCTCGGTTCCGAGGTAGGCGCGAATCACGCGGTCGTCGCGGAGCACCTCGGCGGTCGGGCCAGACGCGATCATCTTGCCGAAGTCGAGCACCGCGGTCACCTCGCAGCACGCCGATACAAGGCTCATGTCGTGGTCGACGAGGATCGTCATCGCGCCGGTCTGCTCGGGGATCCGGCGGATCACCTGGCCCATGTGGTCGGTCTCCTCGTCCGGGAGGCCGGCGGCGGGCTCGTCGAGGAGGACGAGTCTCGGTCGTCCGACGACGGCGCGGGCCAGCTCGACCAGGCGACGCTGGGCGGCGCCGAGCGTCCCTACGCGGGCGGCCGGATCGATGTCCATGCCGACGAACGCGATCGCATCGAGCACGTCCTGGCGGCGCGAGGAGCCGCTCATCTTAGAGTTCTCGTGGATCATCGCCACGTTGTCGAACACCGACAGCTCCTCGATCGCCTGCTCGGTCTGAAACGTCCGGCGCACGCCCCAGCGCGCGCGGCGGAAGTGAGTGATCGACAGCAGATCGTCCCCGAACGCGGCCACGCTGCCGGCGACCGGCTTGACGAACCCGCTCAGCACGTTGAAGAACGTGGTCTTGCCCGCGCCGTTGGGCCCGATCAGACCGCACGTTCCACTGTCGAACCTGACGCTCATCTTGTCGAGCGGCGTCACTCCGCCGAAGCGGACCGTCAGATCGGAGACCTCGATCATGGCTCTCCGCCTGCCGGGGCCGAGGAGCGGCCCTTGAAGCGACGGCCGATCAGTCGGCCCATCCGGGCGATGTCCCTCGGCATCTGGTCGACGATCCCGCGCGGCGCGGTCGTCAGCACCTGGAGCACACCGACCCCGAACAGAATCGTCAGCCAGTCGGGGGAGATGCCCCAGTTCGTGAACAGGGCAGGCAGGAACTGAAGCAGGATCCCGGCCACCACCGCCCCCCAAAGGCTGTAGGCGCCACCCATCAGCACGACCGCGAGCAGCGTGATCGAGTCCTGGGTCTGGAAGTCGATCGAGTAGAGGTAGTGAAGCGCCCCGGCGAGCAACCCGCCGGCGACACCAGTCACGAACGACGCCAGCGCGAACGCCCACAGCTTGTACAGGGTGGTGTTGATCCCGCCCGCGAGCGCCGCCGCCTCGCTCTGGCGGATCGCCGCCCAGGCGCGTCCGGGCCGCGTCCGGATGTGCACGAACACGAGCAGGAACATCAGCACGGCGACGATCACCGAATAGCGGAAGTACGAGGTCTCGCCGGTCGCGATGCTCGGGCGGCGGATCGGCGGGATGTGGACCGTGCTGCCGTTGTAGCCGAGGAAGCCATGGCCTCCGTTGGGGAAGTTCGTCGTGGCCAGCACGACGGTGATCGCGCCGGCCAGCATCAGCGTGATCAGCGCGAGGTACAGGCCGCTGAGCCGCAGCGCGGGCAGCCCCACGAGCGTTCCCAGCACCATCGTGATCAGGCCGGAGGCCAGCAGCACGAGCGGAAACGGCAGCGAGCTTGCGAACAGGATCCGGGCGGCCACCCAGGCGCCGATCGCCAGCACCGCTGCCTGGCCGAGGGACACGAGGCCGACCCGCCCGACCAGGAGCCCGAGGCCGAGCGCGACGATCGCGTAGATCGCCACCTGGGTGCTCGCGTCGATGTAGTACTGACTGAACAGCGACGGCAGAACGAGCAGCACGAACAGGAGCAGGATCAGGACCACGGCGGGCTGCGCCAGCGCGCGCGAATCGAGCCCGCGGATCGAGCGCGAAGGTGCGGCCGAGACCGCGGTCGCACCCGCCGCCTGCGCCGCCGCGGGGGTCTCGTCAGTCTTCACGCCGGTGGGCTCGATCGCCTACACCCCCTGCCGGCCGACCGTGATCACGCGCCGGCGGTTCTGTATGAGCAGCGCGATCGCGGCGAACACGAACGGGGTCATGTCACGGTAGTTGCTGAGCGACTGGATCGGAGTGATCAGCGCGTCGACGGTTCCGACGACGATCGCGGCGATGAACGTGATCGGGATCGACCGCAGCCGCGCGATCAGCGTTGCGGCCAGCGACGACAGCACGAGGAACGTGAGCGTTGTCGCATCGAGCGCCACCAGGTCGGCGAGCAGGATTCCGGCCAGACCGGAGAGGACGCCGCAGCCGAACCACGCCGCGGCCTCGACCCGCCGCACCGGCACGCCTAAGGTGGCGGTGATCTCGCGGTCGTTGGCCATCGCCCGCATCGCCGTGCCGAGCTTTGTGAAGCGCAGGAAGCACGCCGTCGCGACCGTGATCACAAAGCCCAGCGCGAGCGCGATCACGTTCGTCCACTCGACCAGGATGCCCGCGACCGTGAACGTGTCGTTGTCGGTCGGGAACGAGATCGAGCGCGACGCGCCGCCGCTCGAGGTCCACAACAGATCCATCACCCCGAGCAGGATCAGCGTCAGCCCGAGCGTCGCCGTGGCCTTGACGAGCGGATCGCGCTTGGCCAGGGCCGGGCCGAACACCATCCCGTAGGCGAGCGTCAGCACGCCCGCGAACAGCACGCATACCAGGTATGCGAGCCACTCGTTCCAGCCCGACTTGTTGATCAACTGCCACGCGATCAGGGCGCCCATCGCGCCCACCGCCCCGAAGGCCAGATTCAGCACCCCGGTGGCCCGGTAGAGGACCACCATCCCGACCCCCGACAGCGCGTACACGGCACCCAGCGACACGCCGGTGACGATGAACGGCTGGAAGTCCTGCCAACTCGGCAGGGAGAGGCCGAAGGTGATGAGCATGTCTGGCTAGCTGGGCGCCCTGTCGCGTGTGGATCCTACTTTGTCGCCGCTCGGCTCACCTACCCTGCCGGCGCTCCCGGCGCCGCCGGCGCCGTGCCGGCCACCGCGCGGTAGGCAGCGATCTGCGGATCGTTGGCGGAGATCAGCGTGCAGCCCTGGGCCAGCACCATCTGGCCGTTCTCGGGCGTCACGGTGATGTCGTTGTTGTCGGCGATGTGCATCGGGTAATTGCCGAACGTCCACAGCGCGCAGTGCTGGCCGGTGTCGAAGTCCTTCACGCTCTGGAACGCCTTGTTGACGCTCGCGACCGTGTACGGACCCTTGATCGAATCCAGCGCGTGAACCGCGATCTCGCCCATCGCGAAGCCGAACTGGCTGAACGAGCCGATCCCGCCCGAGACGTCCGAGCCGTACTGCTTGAGGATCGCCTTGTAGAGATTCATGTTCGGGGTGCTGGTGGTGTCGGGGTTCAGGACCTCCGAGTTGACAAAGAACTTGTGGTTCCACTTCGGTCCGAGCGCCTTGGCCAGGAAGTCGGTGTCGCACGGAGTCGAGCAGCCCCACGCCTTGACGCGGTCCTCGAGGCCCAGCTTCTGCGCGGCCTGGAGAATCACGAGCGCCTCGGGCGGCGTGAAGTTCAGCACCACCACGCCACTCGGCCCGGCGTCGTCGACCTCCTTGAGGGCCACCGAGTTGGCATCACTGATCGGGACGTTCTCGGTCAGCTGGGTGATCGGCACGTGGGCCGCGTTCGCTAGCGCCGCGGGACCGGCGGCGATGTAGCCCGTCCCGGGGACGTTGGACTGATCGAACACGATCTTCGACGGATGCAATGTCAGCATGTACTGCACGGCGCCGTCGGAGCTGTAGCGGGGCCCCATGTTCACGTCGGCGATGTTCGGAGTCGAATAACACTCCGGCGCGATCCCCGCGGCGATCACGTAGAAGTTGAGTTTCTCCCAGTAGGCATGGTTGATCGTGCACTCGAGGATGCTCGAGTTGCCCGACTCTCCGACCACCTTGTCGGTCTGGACGAGCTGCGTCGCGTCCGCGGCGATCTGCGCCGGCTGCGTGGGCTCGGTCAGCTTGTACAGCTTGATCGGATGACCGTTGACGCCGCCGTTCGCGTTCACGCACGCGAAGTACGCACCCTCCATGTTCTCGATATCCGTGAAGTCCGTCCCGGGCTGTTTGGTGTTGATCGCACCGAGCGGGATCGGCGTGCCGGTAGCGGCAACGCCCGGCTTCGGTCCGCACGACGACGTGCTCGTCGACGCGCTCGTCGCGGCTGCTGTGCTGGTGGCCGAGGTTGATGAAGCCGCGGGAGCGGCGCTACTGCTCGTGCTGCTGCTGCTGCTCTTGCTGCTGCCGCAGCCTGCCATGAACAGCACTCCGAGAACCGCGGCGCACGACAGGCCGAGCCGCACGCGCGAAACGTGGTGGTACATCCTCACCGATCTCCTCCTCCTCGAGGACTTGTGTAGGTAACCCGCCCCAGGGGTTTGGCGAGCCGGGCGATACTAGTGCGTGGCCGAGTTGCATGCAATACCCCCTAACAAGACCTAAAGAATGAGAGTTCTGACGGGTTGAAATGTACGTTTTGCATGCAATCGCCCACCCGGACTAGACTGCTGCCACGCCGCATTCGCGGCGTCGAGAAGCGAGGTGAGACGTGTCCGGTCGAGACAGCAGGACCCAGATGACGCGGGCGCTGCTGCGCCTGCGCGAGCTGATCCTGCGCGGTGAGTTCGCGCCTGGGGAGCGCATGTCGGAGCTTCGGTTGGTCAAGACGTTGGGCGTATCGCGGACACCGCTGCGGCTGGCGCTGGCGGCGCTCGAACACGAGGGCCTGCTTCGGGGCCTGCATTCGCGCGGGTACGTGGTGCGCGAGTTCACGCAGGCCGACATCAGCGACGCAATCGAGCTCCGGGGCGTGCTCGAAGGCACGGCTGCCCGGTTCGCCGCCGAGCGCGGAGCCGACCCCGAGGCGGTCCGCGCCCTGCGGGAGATCAGCGACACGATCGAGGAGGTCGTGCACCGGG
The DNA here is from genome assembly GCA_963836715.1 of uncultured Solirubrobacterales bacterium. Classification (GTDB taxonomy): domain Bacteria; phylum Actinomycetota; class Thermoleophilia; order Solirubrobacterales; family Solirubrobacteraceae; genus Palsa-465. The sequence goes on along the minus strand of CAWIKH010000005.1, from coordinate 171,081 downwards.
CCGACTACGAGTCGTTTGAGCGGTACGTGGACCTCAATGAGCGCTTTCACGCCCGGATCCTGCAGATGGCCGGCAGCCCGGTGCTCGAGCGCACGGTCGATGGGATCATCGCGCTGCCGTTCGCCAGCCCGAGCGCGTTCGTGATGGCCCAGGCGGTGCTGCCCGAATCGCGTGACATCCTGGTCATCGCTCACGGTCATCACGAGGGCCTGATCGCCGCAATCGAGCGCAACCAGGGCACTCGCGCCGAGAGCCTCGGCCGCGAGCATGCGCTGCTGGCGAGGACCAACCTCGAGGTCGCCCTCGACCATCCCGAGGTGCTCGAGCAAATGCCCGGCGCCTCGCTGCTTGCCCGTCCCGAGCTCGAGCGGACCGGCGACGGCCGGCTCGAGCGGGCCGTCGCCGGTCCGCTGGAGTAGGTCTGAGGCGGGCTGGCCGTCCCGGGTGCCGCGTGACCGCGGCTGTTGCCCAGGCCGGACGCCATTGCGACCAGGCCGGACGCCATGCGACCAGGCCCGACGCCATGCGACCAGGACCTCCATACCCCTGGCTGCCCTGATCGCATGTGCGTCACGTGCTGCTAGTGCGTGTGCGTACCCGTTGTCCTAGCCCGTCGGCGGGTTGGTCGACGGTGCCGTCCCCGCGACCGCGCGGTACTGCGCGATCTGCGGATCCGCCGAGGAGACGTTGAAGCATCCCTGGGCGGTCACCATCTTGCCGTTGTCCGGCGTCGTGGTGAAGTCGGCGTTGTTGGGGATGTGCAGCGGGTAGTTCCCGTACACCCACGGCTGGCAGATGAGCTCGGTCTTTTCGTTCTTGATGTTCTTGAACGCCGCGTTGACCTTCGCGATCGTGTACGGGGGCGTGACGGTGTCCAGCGCGTCCACGGAGAACTTGCCGAGCAGGTAGCCCATCTCGCTGAACGAGCCGAGGCCGCCGGCGACCGCTTGGCCGTACTGGGCGAGGATGTTCTTGTACAGCTGCATCTCGGGGCCGTTGTGGTCATCAGGGGAGGTCAGCTCGGCGTTGACGAACAGCTTGTGGTTCCACTTCGGCCCCAGCGCCTTGGCCAGGAAGTCGGTGTTGCACGGCGTCGAGCAGCCCCATCCCTTGACCCGATCCTCGAGCCCGAGCTTCTGCGCGGCCTGGAGGATCACCAGCGCCTCGGGCGGGGTGAAGTTGAGCACGACCCACCCATTCGGGCCGGCTCGGTCGACGAGGTTCAACGCCACCGAGTTCGCATCGGTGATCGGCACGTTCGCCGTCAGCGTTGTGATCGGCACGTGCGCAGCCGCCGCGAGCGCGGTAGGGCCGGCCGCGATGTAGCCGGTGCCGGGGACGTTGGACTGGATGAACACGATCTTCGACGGGTGCTGCGACAGCCCGTACTGCACCGCTCCGTCGGAGCTGTAGCGCGGGCCCATGTTGACGGCGGCGCTGTTCGGCGTCGACCAGCACTCCGGGGCGATGCCGGCGCCCATCTCGTAGATGCCGAGCTGCTTCCAGTAGCTCTGGTCGATCGTGCACTCGAGTAGGTCGAACACGCCCACGATCCCGACCACGTGATCGGTCTGGATCAGCTGCTTGGCCGCCGCCGCGATCTGCGCCGGCTGCGTCTGGTCGTAGATCACGTACAGCTTCACCGGATGACCGTTGACGCCGCCGTTCGCGTTTACGCAGTTGTAGTACGCGGTGATCATGTTCGGCCCGTCACTGAAGTCGGTGCCCGGTTGCTTGGTGTCGATCGTGCCGATCGGGATCGGCGTACCGGTGGCCGCGACGCCCGGCTTCTTGCCGCACGCCGATGTGCTGACCGAGCTGGTGCTCGAGCTCGTGGTCGCGCTCGCGCTCGAGCTCGTCGCACTCGACGCACCGCTCGCGGCGGTGCTCGAGCTGCTCGAGCTGCTGCTGCCGCACGCGGCCAGCAACAGCGCCGCGCCGACCACCGCGGCCAGCGCGATCATGCGCAGGCGCAGCCCCTGGTGATCTATCCTCACCTCTGTCCTCCTCCTCGAAATGATTTGGTTGAAACCGCCCCGGTTTGGCGAGGCGAGGATCCTATTCGGGCTAGGAGCTGTATGCAACACACGCCTAACGAGACCAAAAGAATCGTTTGCAGTCGCTCGCAAACGGCGTTCTTGCATACAGTGTTTGCGGAAGCAATACTCTCGCCCCCTAATGGTCAACCAAGTCAACCGGACGCAGATGATGCGCGCGCTCCTGGCCCTGCGCGAGCAGATCCTGAGCGGCGAGTTCAAGCCCGGCGAGCGGATGTCCGAGCTGCGGCTGGTCGAGCGTCTTGGGGTGTCGCGCACGCCGCTGCGGCTCGCGCTCTCCTCGCTAGAGCACGAGGGGCTGCTGCGCGTGCTGCCCACCGGCGGGTACGTCGTCCGCGAGTTCACGCAGACTGACATCAGGCACGCAATCGAGCTCCGGGGCGTGCTCGAAGGCACCGCGTGCCGCTTTGCCGCCGAGCACGGAGCCAGCCGGCGCGACCTCCGCGCGCTGCGGGAGATCAACGAAGCGGTCGAACCGCTCGTGCACCGCGCCGACTACGAATCGTTCGAGCGTTACGTCGCGCTCAACGCGACGTTCCACGCGCGGCTGATGAAGATGGCGCACAGCCCCTTGCTCGAGCGCACGCTCGCCACCGTTCTGTCGCTGCCGTTCGCCACGCCCAGCGCGCTCGTGCTCCAGCACGCCCGGCTGCCAGAGTCGCGCGAGATCCTGATCGTCGCCCACCGCCAGCATCTGTGGCTGGTCGAGGCGATCGCCGGTCGCGAGGGCGCGCGCGCCGACAGCGTCGCCCGCGAGCACGCTCGCCTGTCGCTCACCAATCTCGAGATCGTGCTCAGCCGGCGCGGCCTGCTCGAGCAGGTGCCGGGCGCATCGTTGGTCGCGCTCGAGGGTGAGCTCGAGCCCGTTTAGGTGTAGGGCGTCCCCGGCGGCGCGGCGATCGCGCCGTGCTCCCAGGGCTCCGCGTCGTACTCACCCCATTCGAGCGCGACTCGCACCGCTGCTTCGATTTCGTGCGCCCCGGGACGGTACGCGTCCTCGAGCGAGGGGCTGACCGGGACGGGGGTGTATGGCGCGCCGACGCGCTGAATCGGGGCCTCGAGGTAGTCGAACGCGGCCGCCTGCAGCTGGGCGGCGAGCTCAGCGCCGAAGCCGCCGGCGGTGACCGCCTCGTGCGCCACGATCGCCCGGCCCGTGCGCCTGACCGACCGCGCGAGCGTGTCGAGGTCGAGTGGCACGAGCGTGCGCGGGTCGATCACCTCGGCCTCGACGCCGTCGGCGGCGAGGCGGTCAGCCGCCTCCAGCGCGTCGCCGACCAGGCGCGATAGCGCGACGATCGTGACGTGGTGCCCTCTGCGGAGGGTCTTTGCGCGTCCAATCTGCACGGGAGGTGGGGGATCTGGGACCGTTTCGCGCCGGAAGTACAGCGATTTGTTCTCGACGAACACCACCGGGTTCGGGTCGGCGATCGCGGCCGTGAGTAGGCCCGCGGCGTCGGCGGCGGAGCTCGGCATCACGACCTTCAGTCCGGGGACATGGGTCAGCCACGCCTCGAGGCTCTGCGAGTGCTGGGCGCCGTTGCGCTGGCCGGCGCCGCCCTGGGTGCGGAGCACGAGCGGCACGGACAGCTGGCCCCCGGACATGAAGTGCGCCTTGGCCGCCTGGTTGACGAGCTGATCGAGCGCGAGTGTGATGAAGTCGATGAACATGATCTCGACGACCGGGCGCAGGCCCGACTGCGCGGCGCCGACCGCCACCCCGCACACCGCGCCCTCGCTGATCGGGGTGTTGCGCACGCGTTCGCGGCCGAACTCATCCGCGAGCGCGGCCGTGGCCAGGTAGGGACCGCCCTCGGCGACGTCCTCGCCGAGCACGATCACCCGCTCGTCCTCGCGCATGGCGCGGGCCAGCGCGGCGTTGATCGCCTGTACGAACGTCGTCTCGATCTGTTCAGTCATTTCGCGTAGACCAACTGGGCTGACAGCTCGGGCTCCGGGAACGGACTGTCGCGGCCGAACCGGACCGCCTCCTCGATCTCGGCGGCGGCGTCCTGCTCGATCGCGGCCGCGGTCGACTCGTCGATCCACCCGTCGTTCGATGCGCGTCGCTGGAGCTGTGCGAGCGGGTCGCGATTGGCCCATTCCTGCTCGGCCACCGGATCGCGGTACTTCTCCTGATCGCCCTCGTAGTGGCCTCGGCGGCGGTAGGTGACGCACTCGAGCAGCATCGGACCGTCGCCGGCACGGGCCTGTGCCAGGAACTGTCTGAACGCGTCGTGCACCGCCGGAACATCGCTCCCGTTGACCGTCGTTCGCTCGAACCCGTACGGAGCGACGACGTCGCTGACGCGCTCGATCGTCGAGTGCTCCTCGCGCGAGGTGAACTCGGCCATGCCGTTGTTCTCGCACACGAAGATCACCGGCAGCTTCCACAGCGCCGCGAGGTTGATCGACTCGCTGAAGTGCCCCGCCTGGACCGCGCCGTCGCCGAAGAACACGACGGTCACGGCGTCGGTGCCGGCCAGATGTTGCGAGAGGGCGGTGCCGAGCGCGAGCGGAAGGTTGCCGCCGACGACGCCGGTGGCGCCCATGAACCCGTGCTCCTTAGCGACGAGGTGCATCGAGCCGCCCAGGCCCTTGCAGATTCCATCCGCGCGGCCCATCAGCTCGGCCATCAGCTGGTCGAGCGGCACGCCCTTGGCGATCGCATGGCCGTGCGCGCGGTGGCCGCTGTAGACCGCGTCGGTGTCACGCAGCTGCCGGCACACCCCCGCGGCGACGCCTTCGCCGCCGATGCTCAGATGGATCAGCCCGTGGACCTGGAGCGTCCGCTTGAGCTGGGCCACGCGCTCTTCGAACAGGCGGATCCGCCACATCGTGCGCAGCAGGTCACGAGCCGTGGCGGCGTCGAGCGCGGATGCGGGCACTGCCTACGCCGCGACCGGCGCCTCGCCGAGGACCTGGCGCACCGCCCCGGCGATCTTCTCCTCGTTGGGCAGGACGTATGCCTCCATCGGCTCTGAGTAGGGCACGGTCACGTCGAGCGCGGTCACCTGCACGATCGGCGCCAGCAGCGACGAGAAGCCGTGCTCGGCAACCTCGGCCGCGATCACCGCCGACGCGCCACCGTGCCGCGTTCCCTGGTCGGCTAGGACGAGCCGCCCGGTCTTCTCGACCGATGACAGGATCGTCGCGGTGTCGAGCGGGTTCAGCGTGCGCGGGTCGATCACCTCGGCCTCGATGCCCTCGCCCTTGAGCGTCTCGGCGGCGGCCAGCGCCCGGCCCACCGTCCAACCTGTCGCCACGATCGTCACGTCGGAGCCTTCGCGGCGGATGGCGGCCTCGCCGAACGGCACCACGTACTCGCCCTCGGGGACGTCGCCGTGCTCGAGCACGAGCAGGTAGTTGATGAGGTAGCAGACCGGATTGTCGTCGCGGATCGCCGCGGCCATCAGGCCCTTGGCGTCGGCGGGGGTCGAGGGTAGCGCGATCTTCAGACCGGGGAAGCCCATGAACATCCCGTAGATCGAGCCGGTGTGCTGTCCGGCCCAGCCGGCGGTGAACCCGTAGCCCGCCTTGAACACCGCCGGCACCTTGACCTGGCCGCCGCTCATATAGCGAAGGCGCGGCGCCTCGTTGACCACCTGGTTCATCGCCACCAGCATGAACTCGGCCATCAGCAACTCGACCACCGGACGGTAGCCGGCGAGCGCGAGCCCGACGGCCATGCCGATCTCGGCCGTCTCCGAGATCGGCGACACGCGTACACGGTCGCGTCCGAACGCCTGCACCAGCGGGTCCTCGTTGCTGGGGGCGACGTCCTGGCCGTAGAAGATGACCGTGGGGTCGCGCTCCATCTCGACGCGGATCGCCTCCTGCACCGCCGCGATGTATGGGATCTCTCGTGCCATGCTCGTCTCCTAGGCGTACACGTAGTCGTTGCGGGCCGCGGCTTCGGGGTCCGGGAACGGATCGTCGAGCGCGAACTGAACCGCGGCGTCCATCTCGTCGCGGACTTCCTGCGCGATCTCATCGGCCCGCGCCGGGTCGAGCGCGCCCTGCTCGATGAGCCGTGCGCGGAAACGCGGCACGGGGTCGCCGCGCAGCGCGGCCTCGTACTCCTCGCGGTTACCGAACACTGTGATCGCCTCGTGCTCGGGGTAATGCAGCGGCACCCCCGGCGGGGCGATGATGTTGCCGTGGGCCGATAGGCGGTAGACCTTGGACTCGATCAGCGTCGGCCCGTCGCCGTCGCGGGCGCGGTCCGCTGCGGCCGCCACCGCTTCGTACACCGCCACTGGGTCGGTGCCGTCGACGGTGAGGCCGGGCATGCTGTAGGCCGATGCCTTGACCGACAGCGGCTCGCCGGCGGCGGCGTTCGCGTCTTCCTGCTCGGAGCGGGTGGCCACGTTGTAGTTGTTGTTCTCCATGATGTAGACGACGGGCAGCTTCCACAGCGAGGCCAGATTCAGCGACTCGTGGAACGCTCCCTGCTTGGAGGCGCCGTCGCCGAAGAACGACAGGACGACCTGGCTTTGCTTACGCAGTTGCGCGGCGAACGCGACGCCGGTGGCCTGCGGGATGCCCTGGCCGACGATGCCGGAGGTGCCCATGAAACCCCGCTCGGGATCGACCAGGTGCATCGATCCCCCGTACCCGCCGCAAAGGCCGTCCTTGCGCCCGTAGATCTCGGCCATGATCGCTTTCGTGTCGGTGCCCAGCGCGATCGGGTAGCCGTGGCAGCGGTAGGTCGCCATCAGCTGATCGCCCCGCTTCAGCGTCGCGAGCGACCCGACGATCGACGCCTCGGCGCCGTCGGCGAGGTGGGTGTGGCCCCGGATCACGCCCGGATGCTCCTCGAACGTCCGCTTGACCCGCTCCTCGAACTCACGGATCCGCAGCATCTGGGTGAACATCCAGACGAGCCTGTCGTTGTCCAGCTGTTCCATCGTTCCTCCTCAGGTAACGCCCGCGCGGAACTGCGCGGCCGTCGTCTCGTGAGCGCGCTTGAACTCCTCCTCGATCGGGAGACTGCGAAGCTCTTCGGAGAGCACCTCGACTCCCCACGGCCCGTCGTAGCCGACCGCCTGGCACGCCTCGATGTAGCCGGGTATGTCGAACTCGCCCTCGCCGGGCAGCCTTCGGTAGTTGATCACCTCGTCGATCGGATCGTCCATGTACTCCACCGGGCCGTCGGACAGCTCCACCCATGCCAGGTATTGACCTGGGACGTGCCTGAGCTCATCGGGTGGGATGCGCAGCTTGCCCATGTGCCAGGTGTCGATCGCCAGTCCGCCGTTCGCGCGCCCGGCCTCCGTGACCAGCCTGATACCGGCGTCGAGCGTGTGGACGTTCGGGTCGAACGGGATGATCTCGTACGCGACCTTGGCGTTCGTGTGCTGCGCGGCGTCGTCGCACAGCGCGGCGTACTCCTCGATCAGGCGGTCGAGCTCGCAGGGCGTCTCGGGGATGTTGCCGACCTTGATGTGATGGGCGTCGAACGCGACGGCGGTGTCGAACAGCTGCCTGCGCAGCCGGTCCGAGTCGGCGCGAGCCGGTTGACCGAGTGGGACGAAGAACTCCCAGAGGAACTCCACCTCCAGGTACTTCAGTCCGGCGTCGCGGAAGATCTTCGCCATCTCGTCGAGTGTGCGCGTCTCGAGTTGATGCGAGACGTCCGCGTGCCAGAGCCCCAGCCCCTTGAAGCCGACCTTGGCCGCCTCGGCGCACCGGTCGCGCCAGTCGAACAGGCTCCACTCACGTCCGGTGTGCACTTCGACCGGACCGCTCACCGTCCAATACAGAGCCATCAGCTCCGTCTCGCCCATGATCGCTCCTCTCGTGTGAGAGCGACGGTAGCGCCGCACGTTGGAACGAGTCCAGTCATCCAGCGCAGGCGTTCTTGTGTATGAGCGCGGTGGCGCCGGCGGTCAGGTCACCTCGCGCAACCGGCCGGTCTCGACCTCGTAGACGAACCCCCGGACCGCGTCCTTGCGCGGGATGAACGGCGACGCCTTGATGCGCGCGATCGACTGGCGCACGTCCGCGTCGAGATCGCCGAACGCCTCGGCCGCCCACTCCGGCCTGATCCCGGTGTCCTCCTCGATCGAGCGCTTGAACTCGTCGTCGGTGAACGTGAGCATCCCGCAACCGGTGTGGTGGATGAGGATGATCTCCTCCGTCCCTAACAGGCGCTGCGAGATCGCCAGCGAGCGGATCGCGTCGTCGGTCACAACGCCACCGGCGTTCCGGATCACGTGCGCGTCGCCTTCCTGCAGGCCCAGCGCGCCGTACACGTTGAGGCGAGCGTCCATGCACGCCACGACCGCGGCCTTCTTTGCCGGGGGCAACGGCAGGTCCGCCTTGTCGAACGAGGCCACGTAAGCGTCGTTGTTGGCGAGCAGGTCCTCGGTGGCGCTCATGGCTCTCCTTGGGGTGGGGCGGGCGGGGCCGGTCAAACTATCAAAAGCCGATCGAGTTCCTTGAGTTTCCCCCGGCTCGCCAGTCGCGGCGCCGGCAATCCCGTGCGCCGCGCGACTACGATCCGGCCGGTGCTAACCGGGCTGCTCAGAGCGCTCACGGTGGCGGTGGCCGCGCTCATCATCACCGCGGTCGCGCCGGCCTCAGCGCCGGCAACGCCCGCTCCCGCGCCGGCGACGATCGCTCCCGCCTCGGCGACGATCGCTCCCGCGCCGGCAACGACCGCTCCCGCGCCGGCAACGACCGCTCCCGCGCCGGCGACGATCGCTCCCGCGCCGGCAACGACCGCTCCCGCGCCGGCAACGACCGCTTCCGCCCCCGCCACCCCCACCCCCACCCGGACGGTCGTGATCGGCCACTCGGTCAAGGGCCGGCCGATCATCGCGATCGTGCGCGGCCCGAACGACGCGCCGCGCAAGATCCTGGTCGGCGGCTGCATCCACGGCAACGAGTGCGCGGGACTGGCGATCATCTCCGCACTGAAGCGCGCGCCGGTCGTCAAGGGCGTCCAGCTGTGGCTCGTCCCCGAGATGAACCCTGACGGCACCGCCGACGACACCCGCCAGAACGCCGACGGCGTCGACCTCAACCGCAACTTCCCCTACCAGTGGGAGCCGATCTCGGATCCCATCTACTACTCGGGGCCGCGGCCCCTGTCCGAGCCCGAGACCCGAGCCGCGGTCAGGATGATCCGGCGCATCAAGCCGGCGGTCACGATCTGGTACCACCAGCACGAGGACCTCGTCGACATGGCCGGCGGCGACCGCGGCGTGGCGCGGCGGTACGCACAGCTCGCGCATCTGCCGGCGACATGCCTGCCGTTCCTCCCGGGCACTGCGCCGGCATGGTCGAATCACACCTTCCCGGGCACGACGGCGTTCGTGGTCGAGTTGCCGGCGGGTCCGGTCGCGTCTGCCGCGCTGGCCGACCACCTGCGCGCGGTCCGCGCGATGGAGCTCGACCAACGCTCGGGTTCGCGCACGAGCTGCGCGCCGTAGCCTCGAGAGCGCCTGTAACGGTCGGTCCGCTGAGCCGGCTCGAAAAGACGAACCATGCGTACGCTTTTTCGAGCCGCCTTATGAGCTCCTCACCGAGCCATTTCTTTGGGTCTTACACAGGTGCCGAAGCGGACGTTTGACGCGATCCGCCGCAAACTCGAGGCCGAGCGAGACGCGGCGCGCGGGCGGCTGCTGAAGTATGGTCTGTCCGCCGAGGTCGCCGACGATCTCATCGCGATTCGCGGGCGCGGCGAGCGCCATCGGTGGCGGGTCAGGCTGCGAGCGGCTCGGGGATCGACGCCGGCGCCGGCGCGGTCAGCTCGTACGCCACCTCGTCGAACCGCCGCGTCTGCTGCCAGAAGCGCCACGTGAAGTCGGGCCAGATCGTGCTGTTGCGGCCGTTGCGGTCGATGTACCAGCTCGCGCAGCCGCCGGTGTTCCAAACCGTTCCGTCGAGGCGAGCCTGCACGTGCTGGTTGTAAGCGTCACAAGCGTCGCGCCGAACCTCGATCCGGGTGGCGCCATGGCGCTCCATCGCCTCTAGCGCGCCCATCAGGTAGTTGAGCTGCGCCTCGATCATGAACACGATCGAGTTGTGGCCGAGTCCTGTGTTCGGGCCGACGAGCAGGAACAGGTTCGGGAAATCGGGCATCGCCGCACCGCGGTACGCCTGCGGGCTGCCGTCCCACACGTCGGACAGGAGCGCGCCGCCCCGCCCGCGGATCACGTCAGAGAACGCGGTCTCGGTGACGTGGAAGCCGGTGGCGAAGATCACCGTGTCGACCTCGTGCACGCTGCCGTCGGCGACGACCACACCGTCCGGGGTAAACGACGTCACCCCGCTCGCGACGACGTCGACGTTCGGCCTTGTGATCGCCGGGTACCACTTGTTCGAGGGGAGGATGCGCTTGCACCCGATCACGTAGTTCGGCGTGAGCTTGGCGCGGATCGCCTCGTCGGGGACCTGCTTGGCCAGATGCCCTTCGGCCATCTTCTGCACGGTGTTCATCAGCTGCGGGCGGAAGACCAGCCCCGGCACCAGCAGCTCGCGGCTGAGATACACCATCGTCCGCACGGTCCGCTGGGCCGCTGGCACGCGCCGGTACAGGCGCCGCTCGAACTCCGTGATCGGACGGTCGCGGTGGGGGACGACCCACGGCGCGGTCCGCTGGAAGATCACCAGGCGGTTCACCAGCGGCTGGATCTCCGGGACCGTCTGGATGGCCGATGCGCCGGTACCGACTACGGCGACGTTGCGTCCGGTCATGTCTTGCGAGTGGTCCCACTGGGCGGTGTGAAAGGCAACGCCCGGAAAGTCCTCGATCCCCGGCAGGGATGGAATCGAAGGCTCGCTGAGCGGCCCCGGCGCGCCGATCAGCATCTGCGCCGTGAACTGACCATCCGGCGTGTCGATCCGCCAGACCCCGTCGAGCTCATCCCATTCGGCGAGCCGAACCGGGCATTGAAAACGGATATGAGCGCGTACGCCGAAGCGATCACAACAATCCCGCAGGTACTCGCGGATCTCGGGTTGGAGCGGATACGTCCGGGACCACTCCGCGTTCGGGGCGAACGAGTAGCTGTACAGATGCGAGGGGATGTCGCACTGGCAGCCCGGGTACGTGTTCGCCCACCAGGTGCCGCCGACCTCGCTGTCGCGTTCGAACACAACGAAGTCCGAGCTACCGGATTGCTTCAACCGGATCGCCATGCCGAGGCCGCCGAACCCCGCTCCCACGATCGCCACTCGAAACTGCCGCCCGTCAACTGTCGTCATGTCGCCTCTCACACACTATCGTAGAAACAGTCGTGTTCTTCAATGTACGCTGATGTTCCCATGTCCGCACCGCCCCAAACCGACATCCTCAACGTTCTGCCGCGCGGCCGCCACGCCGCGCCCAGGCCGGTCGTGAGGGAAGCCCAGCGCAGGCGCATGCTCGCGGCGATGGTGCAGGCCGTCGCCGAGAAGGGATATGCGCGGGTCGCGGTGGCCGACGTGATCGGCCGCGCCGGCGTCTCGCGCAAGACGTTCTACGAGCAGTTCGCGAACAAGGACGAATGCTTCCTCGCGGCCTACGATGCCACGGTCGACGATCTGCTCGCCACGATCGACGAGGCGCTCGAGGCGCTCGCGCCCGACTGGCTGGGGGCGCACCGCGCCGCCGTCCACGCCTACCTGGAGGCGCTCGCGGCCAGCCCGCAGTTCGCGAAGGCCTTCCTGATCGAGGTCCTCGGCGCGGGCCCCGAGGCCCTCAAGCGGCGGGCCGCCGTCCAGGAACGGTTCGCCGCGCAGCTCGAGGACGTCCACCGCCGGGCGCGGCAGGACATCCCGGAGATCCCCGAGGTCCCGCGGCACACGTTCCGCGCCGCCGTCGGCGCCGTCAACGAGCTGGTCACCGCCCACGTGCTCGAGCATGGCGCGCCGACGCTGCCCGAGCTGGCGGACGCCGTCCTCGACGTCCAGCTCGCGCTGCTCGTCGGATACCAGGTCGCGCAAGAGCTCGCCGCCCGCCTCGCCTGACGCCCCGGCCGATCTACCCCGCGATCCGGTTGATCGCGGCCGCGAGCTCGTTGGGCCGCGACGCCCAGACCGCGTGGTCGGTGTCGATCTCGATCACCGGGTCGCAGCCGGCGGTCTCGATGAACCGGCGCTGCAACGACGGCCGAACGGCCTTGTCCTGGAGGCACGTCACATACGCGCGCGGGAGCGCGGCAAACGCCGCGGCGTCCGGGCCGCCGAGCGCCACCGGTTGCGTGAACGGGGCCACCGGTTGGCGCCCGCGCAGCGACGAAGACCACGCGAACTGCTCGTCGTCACAGCAGTGACACAGCGCCTTGCGCACCGCCTCGGCCCGCATCGTCGCCACCGGCGGATCGCCCTCCACCACGAGGTTCGCCTGCACCTGATCGCCGGCGGCCTCGGGCAGGTGCGTGATATCGAGCAGGCTCTGCCCGTCGGCGGGCAGGAACGCCGCGACGTACACCAGCCTGGCAACTTGCGAAGGACACCGCGCCGCCGCCTGCGTGATCACCATCCCGCCCATGCTGTGACCGACGAGCACGGCCGGCGGGCCGTCGGACAGCGCCTCGCACACGCGCTGCGCGTAGCGATCGAGCGTGACCTCCGCGATCGGCGTCGGGTCCTCGCCGGCGCCCGGGAGATCGATCGCCACGACGGAGTGGCCGGCGGAGCGCAGCTCCGGCGCGACCCTGTCCCAGCATGCAGCCCGTCCGAACGCCCCGTGCACCAGCAGGATCCTCGGCATCAGCGGCCCTCCTTGATCATCAGTGTCAATCTTTGTGCAAAGCCGCGCGATCCTACTTGGAGGCCACTTGCCCGCGGGTAGACTCCGGCGCGGCTCCGGGTTGACCACTCGGCCGAGAGCAACAGAGGAACTCGAGAGGGAGCGGATGGCTACAACTGCGCCTAAGGCTGGGGCATTCCCGAGCCCGTACGAGATCGAGACCCCGCCCGGGTGCGAGGGCTGGGAGGAGATGTATCCCTACTACGCGCTGTTCGACGAGCGGCGCCGCGAGATCGACGAGAACCGCTTCTGGTTCTGGAACTCGATGCACTTCCCGATGCCGATGCCGGCGTTCGACGTCATCTGCATCGACTCGCCCTACCAGGCCGTGGGGTCGTGGCAGAACCGCGTGTTCGCGGTACCGCCCGCGATGGGAATCGACTACCGGTGCGTGAACGGCTACATCTACATCTCGGGCAACCCCGTCACCGATCCCGAGAAGATCGCCGAGCGCGCGCAGTACTTCCAGGCACGCGCCGGCTACTACTTCCAGAACTGGAGCGAGCTGTACGGCAAGTGGCGGGCGAAGATGGAGGCCCTGATCCGCGAGCTCGGCGAGCTCCAGGTTCCCGACCTCCCCGAGTACGAGCCCGACGAGGTCGCGTTCGGCGACGACCGCAACACCGCGTTCTACGAGGTCCTCGACGCGTACGGCCGCGCGCTGCGGCTGGGCGACCTGATGTGGCAGCACCACTTCGAGTTCCTGCTCCTGGGGTACGGTGCCTACGGGACGTTCGTGGAGTTCTGCAAGGGCCACCTCCCCGACATTCCCGACCAGCACATCGCACAGATGGTCGCCGGCATTGACGTGCTCCTGTTTCGGCCGGACGCCGAGCTGCGACGCCTCGCACGCCTCGCGATCGACACCGGCGTCGACGAAGCCTTCCAGCAGGGTCGCGCCCCCAGCGAGATCGACGCCGAGCTGGCCCAGACCGACGCCGGCAAGCGCTGGCTCGATGAGCTCGAGAAGGTCAAGGACCCGTGGTTCAACATGGCCACCGGCGACGGCCTCTATCACTACTACCGCAGCTGGCTCGACGACCCGAGCATCCCGTACGCGGCGCTGATCGGCCACATCAGCGCGCTCAATGCCGGCGAGCAGATCGACCGCCCGACCGAGGCAATCCAGCGCGAGCGGGACCGGCTGGCCACGGAGTACGGCGCGCTGCTCGACGAGGAGTCTCGAAACAGCTTCAACGACCTGCTGAACCTGTCGCGGACGGTGTTCCCGTACGTCGAGGAGCACAAGTTCTTCTGCGACTACTGGTTCCTCACGCGCTGGTGGAACAAGATCCGCGAGTTCGGTGCGCTGTTGCATCGCAATGGGTTCCTCGAGGACGGCGAGGACGTGTTCCAGCTCTCGCGCTACGAGGTGGCGAGCGCGCTCGACGAGCTCGTGCTGACGTGGGCCACGGGCGGCCTCGCGCTCGGCCCCGAGCACTGGCCGCCGATCGTCGCCGGCCGCAAGGAGATCCTCGAGAAGCTCGGCGAGTGGACGCCGCCGCCCGCGATCGGCGTGACCCCGGAAGCCGTCACCGACCCGATGACGATCATGCTGTGGGGGGTGACGACCGAGCGTGTGCAGGAGTGGGCGCGCCAGCAGGACGGGGGGTCGGTGTTGAACGGCGCCGCAGCGTCGCCCGGAGTGATCGAGGGTCTCGCGCGCGTGGTCAGGTCGGTCGACCAGATCGGTGACGTCCGCGACGGTGAGATCCTGGTGTGCGGCAGCACTTCGCCGGCATGGGCGCCGATCTTCTCCAAGATCAAGGCGACGGTCACCGACGTCGGCGGGGTGATGTCCCACGCGGCGATCGTGGCGCGCGAGTACGGGCTCCCGGCCGTCGTCGGGACGGGCCGTGCCACCGCCGCCATCCGCACCGGGCAGACGATCAGGGTGGACGGCACCGAGGGAACCGTCACGGTTCTCGCCGCCCAGGAGGCGTAGTGCCCGGCAGCGACGCCGGCGCCGAGTACATCCGGCCGTTGCGGCGGCTCACCCGAGACGACGAGCCTCGCTTCGGCGGCAAGAGCGCGAATCTCGGTGAGCTGCTCGCGGCGGAGATCCCGGTGCCGCCCGGCTTCGCGATTTCGACCGCGGCGTTCGAAGCATTCGTCGCAGAAGCGGGCCTCGAGGGCCGGATCGACGGGGCCCTCGTGCGCGTAAGCGCCGGCGACCTCGAGGCGATCGCCAACGCCTCGCATGCGATCAGCGAGGCGATGCGGTTCGCGCCGGTTCCGGACGTCGTGCGCGTCGAGGTGGAGCAGCACTACGCCCAGATCGGCCACGCGGCCGGAGTCGACTCGCCACCGGTGGCGGTGCGCTCGAGCGCGATCGGCGAGGACAGCGCGGACGCGACGTTCGCCGGCCAGCAGGAGACGTACCTGTGGGTCCGCGGCGTCCAGCACGTGTGCGATGCGGTGCGTGACTGCTGGGTCAGCCTGTACAGCCCGCCGGCGATCAGCTACCGCGCGCACCTCGGCCACAGCCACGGCCCGCCGGCGATGGGGGTCACCGTGCAACTGATGGTCGATGCCGAGGTCTCCGGGGTGATGTTCACGTGCAACCCGGTGAGCGGCGACCCGAGCATGGTGGCGGTCAACGCCAGCTGGGGCCTTGGCCTGGCGGTCGTCGGCGGCGAGGTCACCCCGGACGACTATCTCGTCAGCAAGGTCACCGGCGAGGTCGTGCGCGAGCATGTGCACACCAAGCACGTCGAGTACGTTCCCGACCCGAGCGGCGGCGGCGCCGTACGCGCCGCGGTCCCGCCCGAGCGGTCCGAGCGCGCATGCCTCGATCAGTCCGCGCTGGCCCGGCTCGTTGAGGTCGGCAAGCGCGTCGAGCGCCATTTCGGCTCCCACCAGGACATCGAGTGGGCGCTCGCTCGCAACAGCGCCGAGGCGCTGTTCGTGGTTCAGGCGCGCCCGGTCACGGGGCTGGCGAAGAAGGCCGAGAAGTCCAAGCCGACGTCGGCGATGTCGCTGATCATGGGCACGTTCGGCGCAGGGCCCAAGGAATGACGAAGCCGCTCAGCGACGAGGATGTTCGCGAGATCCTTCGGATCATCGACGAGTCCGATCTGTCGGAGCTAACGATCGAGACGGAGGGCTTCGCGCTCCACTTTCGTAAGGGGCCGCGGGATGTCGAGCGCGGCGGCCCGCCGCTGGGCCCGCCCCGAGTCGCCGGCGATCGCGCTCGAGCCCGAGGCGGCCCGTCGCCCTCGCCACCCGCGCCCGCTGACGAAGCGCACTCGCTCACAGGAAAGCGAGAGACGGCCGACGGCCTCGTCACGATCACCGCCCCGATGCTCGGGACGTTCTACCGGGCCGAGGGGCCCGGCAAGCCGCCGTTCGTCGAGGTCGGCAAGCGAGTCGAGCCGGACACGATCGTCTGCATCATCGAGGTCATGAAGATGATGAACTCGGTGACCGCCGGCGTGTCCGGGACGATCGCCGCGGTCGTGCCGGATAACGCCGAGCTGGTCGAGTACGGGCAGCCGCTGTTCCGCGTGGTGCCCGAGTGAAGCGGATCAAGCGCGTGTTCATCGCCAACCGCGGCGAGATCGCGCTGCGGATCGTGAATGCCTGCGAGCAGCTTGGCCTCGAGACCGTCGTCGGCACCTCCGACGCCGACCGCGACGGGCTGGCGGCGCGCCGGGCCGACCGGGCGGTGTGCATCGGACCGGCTCCCGCCGCCGAGAGCTACCTGCGCGACGACCTGGTCGTGCAGGCCGCGCTCGGCACCGGCTGCGACGCGATCCATCCGGGCTACGGCTTCCTGTCCGAGAGCCCAAAGCTCGCCACCCGCGCACGAGACAACGGCCTCGCGTTCATCGGGCCCCCGCCCGAGGTCATGGAGCTGAGCGGCGACAAGCTCCGCGCCCGCGAGGAGGCGGCCGCCGCGGGCGTGCCGGTCCTCCTCGGCCAGGAAATAAAGCCGGGCGACGACGCCCGCCAAATTGCAGACCGGATCGGATACCCGCTGTTGGTCAAGGCGGCCGGGGGTGGCGGAGGGCGCGGGATCAAGCTCGCCCGCGACCCCGACGAGCTCGACAACCTCCTGAGCCTCGCGCGCACAGAGGCAGGCGCTGCGTTCGGGGACGAGCGCGCATACCTCGAGCGGTTCGTCTCGACCGCCCGCCACATCGAGGTCCAGGTCGCGGCCGACGAGCACGGCTCGGTTTTGCACCTCGGTGAGCGCGACTGCTCGGTGCAGCGCCGCTACCAGAAGGTGATCGAGGAGGCGCCGGCGCCGTGGCTCGAGCCCGCGACCCGGAACGCGCTGACCGCGGAGGCGGTCGCATTCGCACGGGCGATCGGCTATCGCAACCTCGGGACCGTCGAGTTCGTCCTCGACGCCGACACAGGCGAGTATTTCTTCCTCGAGATCAACTGCCGCATCCAGGTCGAGCACCCGGTCACCGAGGCCGTCACGGGGCGCGACCTGGTTGCTCTCCAGATTCAGATCGCCGACGGCGAGCCGCTGGGGTTCGCGCAACAAGACATCACCTTCGACGGTCACGCGATCGAGTGCCGTCTCAACGCTGAGGACGTCGCGCGGGGCTTCAGGCCGAGCCCGGGGACGCTGTCGCTGTTCGCGGTGCCCGACCACCTGCACCTCCGCGTCGACACGCACCTTTGCGCCGGCGCGGTCATCCCGCCCTATTACGACTCGCTGATGGCCAAGCTGATCGCGCACGCCGAAGGCCGCGACGCGACGATCGACGTGCTGCTCGAGGCGCTCGAGGATCTCGACGTCGAGGGAGTCGAGACGAACCGCGCGCTGCTGATCAGCGTGCTCGCGCACGACGACTTCCGCCGCGGCGCGGTCAGCACCGACTGGCTGGAGCGCGCGATCGTATGACCCCGGGCGCGGCCAGGGTGATCGACCTCGTCGACACGACCACCCGCGACGGTAACCAGAGCCTGTGGAGCGCCACAGGGCTCACGACGCCCGATGTGCTGGCGATCGCGCCGACGATGGACCGGGTCGGCTACCACGCGCTCGATTTCACCTCGAGCACGCACATGGCGGTGTCGGTCAGGTTCCATCGCGAGGACCCGTGGGAGCGGATCCGGCTGGTCAGCGCGGCGATGCCGAACACGCCGCTGAGCATCATCACCACCGGGATGCGCTTCATCTCCTGGGTGCCGGCCGACCAGGACGTGATCGCGCTGGCGTTCCGGCTGGTCGCGCGGAACGGCCTGCGCCGGATGCAGATCGCCGACCCTTCCAACGACCCGGACCGCCTCAAGCGCCTCGCCACGATGGCGCGGCGGGAAGGAATCGAGGAGGTGGTGATCGGCCTCACCTACTCGATCAGCCCGGTGCACACCCACGAGTACTACGCCGAGCGCGCCGCCGCGCTGGCCGATTGCGCGGACATGGACCGGCTGTACCTCAAGGATCCGGGCGGGCTGCTCACGCCCGACGCCGTCCGCGAGCTGGCACCGCATTTCGCACGAGCAGCCGGCGACCGTACGATCGAGCTCCACAGCCACTGCACGATCGGGCTCGCGCCGCTCGTGTACCTCGAGGGCGTCAAAGCCGGCTTTCAGGTCGTGCATACCGCCTCGGGGCCGCTGTCGCGCGGAACTTCCCAGCCGGAAGTGGCGAGCACGGTCCGCAATTTGGACGCGATCGGGTACGACACCCGACTCGACCTCGATGTCCAGAAGACCGTCTCAGACCACTTCGCCGCGATCGCCCGGGCGAAGGGTCTCCCGCCCGGCGTGCCGCGCGAGTTCGACGCCGTCTACTACACCCACCAGCTCCCCGGCGGCATGGTCACGACCACCCGGCGGATGCTCGAGGAGCTGCGCCGCCCCGAGCTGTTCGACCAAGTGCTCGAGGAGGTGACCCGCGTCCGCGCCGAGATGGGCTACCCGATCCTGGTCACGCCCGTCTCGCAGTTCGTCGCCAGCCAGGCGGCTCGCAACGTGATCGATGGCAAACGGTGGGAGAACGTCTCCGACGAGACGATCCGCTACTTCCTCGGCCACTACGGCGACCCCGCCGCCCGTGTCGACGCCGAGACGGCCGAGCGCGTCCTCGCCCGGCCGCAGGCGGCCAAGCTGCGCGACCTGCAGCCGATCACTCTCGAGGGCGCCCGCGAGCGGTTCGGCCGGCGGATCTCCGAGGAGGAGCTGTTGCTCCGCCTGACGATGCCGCAGGAGCAGGTCGATGCGATGATCGCCGCCCGCGGCCAATCCTCGCCCACACCCGCGGCCCGCCCTGGACGCAGCCCGATCGTCACGCTGCTGAACGAGCTCGCGCGCCGCCCCGCAATCACCGAACTCGAGCTCACCCACACCGGCGGTGACACGGTGGTGTGGCGCCGTGCTTGAGGGCCGGCGCCTGGACGGCGTCCGCGGTCTTCGGCTCGACGAGGTCCGCGGGTTCGTGTTCGACGTCGACGGCACGCTCGCCCACCGCGGTCCCGACGGTCGCGCCGAACCCCAGCCCGGTGCGGTCGAGGTGCTCGAGCGGATCCGCGCGTCTGGGCGGAAGCTCGTCTTGTTCACCAACGGCAGCCACGTTCGCTCTGAGAGCATGGCCGGCGCGCTACGAGAAGACGGTCTGCCCGTCGCCGATGACGAGATGCTCACGCCGGTCGAGAGCGCGATCACCTATATCCGCCGGCGCCACCGCGACCGGCCGGCGCTGCTGTTCGCCTCCGACGTGATCCGCGAGCGGATGGCCGAAGCCGAGATCTACGAAGCGCGCGGCGAGGAGGCCGAGGTGGTGTTCGTCGCCCACGTCGACGACGCCGACCTGCGTGAGCTGGAGCGCGCCGCGCGCGCGGTCGAGCGTGGTGCGCCGCTCTTGACCGGCAGCTACGCGCGAGGCTACGCGGGCGCCAACGGGATCATCTTCAGCCGCGGCGCGATGGTGACCGCCGCGATCGCCAAAGTCACCGAAACGCGGCCGAAGATCGTCGGCAAGCCCTCGCGCGCGGCGGTCGAGGAGATCCGCACACGGCTGGGGATGCCAACCGACGAGATCGCCGTGATCGGCGACGACGTGGGGATGGACATCGCGCTCGGTCGCATGGGCGGGTCCCGCACTGTGCTCGTGCGCAGCGGCATCACCGGTGCGACGCCGCTCGACAAGCTGCCCGAAAGCCGCAGGCCGCACGCGGTGATCGACCGCGTCGCCGATCTCCTGGAAGTGCTCGGCTAGGCTGAACCGATGGCCGCGACCGAGCAGCAGCCCCCAACTGCGATCCTCGAGCAGGCCGGGCTGTCCGTGGAACAGCTCTACGACGAGCTGACCGACAAGTGCACGAGACCGGTCAGACTCGACGAGCTCGTCTACGAGGCGGCCGAACGGGTCCCCGGCCTGGTCCCGACGCGCGCGGAGATGGAGCCCGAACGCGCGCGCAAGCTCGCGGATAAGGAGGGCCTCGAGCTGGCGCAGGGACTGCTGATCGCCGAGTTCCTTCAGGTCCCGCGCACGGGGCGCCACCTCGTCGAGTCGATGCTTCACCCCACGCAGCTCGCGCTCGACCACCTCGACGAGCTTCGCGCCAACGGTACCGTCGACCTCGGGCACGCGCGCGTCACCCGGCACGGCCGTGCCGGCGTGCTCGAGCTGTGCAACCCGCGCCACCTCAACGCCGAGGACGGGAACACCCTGGACGAGACCGAGGCCGCCGTCGACCTGGTCCTGCTTGATCCGGAGATCGAGGTCGGGGTGTTCCGCGGCGGCGTCGTCGACCACCCTCGCTATGTCGGCGAGCGGATCTTCGGCTCGGGCATCAACCTCACGCACCTCTACCTCGGTCGGATTGACTTCCTGTTCTACGTTGTCCGCGACCTCGGCTACGTCAACAAGATCTACCGTGGCGTCGCCTCCGGGACGCGCGCCACCGAGAAGCTCTGGATCGCGGCGGTCCAACGGTATGCGATCGGTGGCGCCTGCCAGCTCCTGCACGTGATGGATCACGTGATTGCGGTTAGCGGCTCGCGCCTGTACCTGCCGGCGCGCAGGGAGGGCATCATCCCCGGCGCCTCCAATCTGCGGCTGCCGCGGTTCGTCGGTGACCGGGCCGCTCGCCAGGCGATCCTGTCGGGCCGCGAGTGGACCGCCGGCGACCCGGATGCGGACCTCATCTGCGACGAGGTGGTGGACGCAGGAAAGATCGACGCGGCGATCGACAACCGGATCGAGGCGCTCACGAGCTCCGGACTCGTCAACGCCGCCGCCAACCGGGCCGCGATGCGGGTGGGGGAGGAGCCGGTCGAGCTGTTCCGCGAGTACATGGCCACGTATGCCCGCGAGCAGGCGTACTGCCACCTGAGCCCGGCGCTCGTCCGCAACCTCGAGCAGAACTGGAATGCCGACCGCCGCCGCCTCTGAACCGCTGATCTGGGACGACGCCGCGGAGACGATGCCGCGCGAGTATCTCGCCGCGCTCCAGCTCGAGCGGGTGCGCGAGACCGTCGAGCGCGTGCTGAACGGACAGCCGCTCGGGGCGCGGCGGCTCGCCGGCGCCGGCGTCACCTCCGCAAACGAGATCGAGTCGCTCGACGATCTCGTCAGCATCCCCTTCGCCCACAAGAGCGACCTGCGCGAGAACTACCCGTTCGGCCTGCTGGCGGTCCCGCGCGAGGAGGTCGTGCGCGTCCAGGCCTCGAGCGGCAGCCACGGTACACCGACCGTCGTCGGTTACACGCGCGCGGACCTCGAGACCTGGACCGAGCTCATGGCGCGGTCGATGACGATGGCGGGCGTCCGCCCCGGGATGCTGATCCACAACGCCAACGGCTACGGGCTGTTCACCGGTGGGCTCGGATTCCACCAGGGTGGCGAGCGGATCGGCGCGACCGTGGTCCCCGTGTCGGGCGGCTTCACCGCGCGCCAGGCAATGCTGCTCCGCGACCTCGGCGCGCAGGTGCTCGTCGCGACCCCCTCATACTCGCTCGTGATCGCCCAGGCGCTCCAGGAGGCAGGCGTCGACCCCGCCACGCTCAACCTTGAGCTCGGACTGTTCGGCGGGGAGCCCTGGACCGAGGGCCTGAGAGGTCAGATCGACCACGCGCTCGGGATCAGCGCGATCAACTTCTACGGCCTGTCGGAGATGTGCGGTCCCGGGGTCGCGACCGAGTGCCTGACCGCACGCGATGGGCTCCACGTCCAGGAGGATCACTTCCTCGTCGAGGTGATCGATCCCGTCGACGCCACTCCTGTCCCTTACGGGAGCAATGGCGAGCTCGTGTTCACGACGCTCACGAAGGAGGCGCTCCCGCTGATCCGCTACCGCACCGGCGACCTCGGCGCGGTCACGATCGAGCCGTGCGCCTGCGGGCGAACGACGGCCCGCTTGATCCGGCTCGGCGGCCGCCGCGACGACATGATGATCATTCGCGGGGTCAACCTGTACCCGTCGCACATCGAGCAGATCATGTTGACCGCCGACGGAGTGGGGCCGCACTACCAGCTGATCCTCGAGCGGCCCGGGCCAATGGACGAACTCACGCTCCGGTGCGAGCCGGCGTCTATCGGCGGTGACCGCGACGCGCTGCAAAGCCAGCTCGAGCGGCTGCTCAAGGAGGGCACCGGCGTGCGGATCGCGGTGTCGGTGGTCGATCCCGGATCGGTGCCCCGCAGCGAGGGCAAGGCCGTCCGGGTCGTCGATCGGCGCTGACCGGGCGACCGGCCCTAATGGCCGTTTCGCATTGACGTACTGTTCTGGAGTGCCCCGTGGCGCACGTCGCTCGGCGTCACCCCGAACGCGCGCTTGAACACGCGCGAGAAATGCGCGGCGTCGCAGAACCCCCAGCGGAACGCGATGTCGGTGACCGAGCCACCGTTCGGGCGCCTGAGGTCCTCGAGGCACCGCGCCAGCCGCTCGCTGCGCACGAGCCCCGCCACCGAGGCGTCAACGTCCTCGAACAGTGCGTGCAGCGCGCGCACCGAGATCGAGTACGCGCGCGCGATCGACGCCGGCCCGAGCTCAGGGTCCTGGAGGTGCGTCCTCGCGTAGCGCCGGATCTCCGCCCGCATCGCCTCCCGTGCGGCGGCGCGGCTGGTGGGCAGCGACGGCTCGACCGCCGCGCGCAGGAGCTCGAGCGCGGCGTTGGCCGCCGCGAACCCGGCTGCCGCCTCGAGCTTGGGCTGCTCCAGCGCGAGCGCGTTCATGTAGCGCACGAGCAGTCGCGCCGGCCCGTTGTCCTCGAGTGGCGGAAGCGCCCGCAGCTCGGCCAGGCGGGGGCACACGGCCAGCACGCGGTCGCGCGGGAACAGAAGCGTGCGCTTGTGGAAGGCCTCGACGATCTCGACGTCGGTCGGTTGCTGTCCGTCCCACAGGACAACGTCACCAGGCGTCAATGCCAGCCCGCGGGCGCCCTCCCTGACGATTTCGACCCCCCGGCACACGAACTGGAACCCGAGGATGTCCTCGTGCTTGGCCTCCGGGCTCATCACCGCGCGGCTCCGGTGCCCGAGGAACGGCGAGGCGGCGCAGTCGACGAGCATCAGGTCGCCGATCGGCCGCCGCGTCACGGTGCCGCGGAACTCAACCGGTGTGCGGTCGGTGGCGTGCACCTCGAACGCGAGGTGGGTCGCGGCCAGGATCTCCGACCACGAATCGAGGCGCTGTGTGAGGTCGCCTCCTGCGACTCGCCGGCGGTCCGGTTCGCGAGCCGCCGGGCCGGACGCCACATCCGTTGCAAGCGTCTGGGCCAAGCAAATGTCCTCTCGGTTGATCTCCCTCGGGGGCCGCAGACAATCACCGGTCCCTGCGGAGATGGTACCGCCGTGACGGCCCGTCCCCTACTGCACCGAGCGCTCGGCGGCCAGCGCGACGAACGCATCCAGCGCCGCCGGGTCGGCGAGCGAGTCACGGCTGGCGACCCGCTCGGAGGCCTCGCCGCGGAGGATCCGCTTGACCGGCGCCTCGAGCTTCTTGCCCGTCAGGGTTCGCGGGATCGCGGGGACCGAGACGATCTTGTCGGGCACGTGTCGCGGCGACAGCTCGCTCCGCAGCGCGCCGGCGATCCGGTCGCGGAGCGGATCATCGAGCTCGGCGCCGTCGGCTGGAACCACGAACAGCAGCAGCTCGCCGGCGCCGCCGCCCGCGTCCTCGAGGTGGACGACGAGCGCGTCGGTGACCTCGGGCACCTCCTCGACGACGGCGTAGAACTCGCCCGTGCCGAGCCGCACGCCGCCGCGGTTCAGCGTCGCGTCGGAGCGGCCGGTGATGACGGCGCTGCCGCGCTCAGTGAACTTGATCCAGTCGCCCTGGCGCCACATCCCCGGGTACACGTCGAAGTACGAGGCTCGGTAGCGCCTGCCATCCTTGTCTCCCCAGAATGCCACCGGCATCGACGGCATCGGCTGGGTGATCACAAGCTCGCCCAGCTCACCGATCACGTCGTTGCCCTCGCGGTCGAACGCGTGTGCGTCGACGGCTAGGCACGGCCCGGTGATCTCGCCCTCGTACACCGGCTGTGCGAAGCTTCCCGACACCAGCCCGGTGCACACGTCGGTCCCGCCCGAGCCGTTGTTGAGCAGCATCTCCGGGCCGAGCTGCTCATAGGCGTACAGGTAGCCCTCGGGCGGTAGCGGCGACCCCGCCGTGCACAGCATTCGGATGCTGCTCAGGTCGCACTCGCGACCGGGTTGGATCCCCGCCTTGCGGCAAGCCATCAGGTACGCGGGGGCGACGCCCATCACCGACGGCTGGAGCTCCTCGGCCAGTCGCCATTGCTCGAGCAGGTCGGGCCACGCCGGATCGCCGTCGAGCATCACGATCGACGAGCGCAGCTGCAGCCCGGACACGAGCGCGTTCCACATCATCCACGCGGTGGTCGAGAACCACAGCAGGCGGCCGCCGGGCTTGAGGTCCCAGCCGAGCCCCAGATTCTTCCGGTGCTCGATCAGCTGGCCCCCGTGACCGTGCACGATCGGCTTCGGCAGCCCGGTGGTGCCGGACGAGAACAGGACGTACAGCGGGTGGTCGAACGCGACCTGATCGAACTCGAGCAGCGCACTCTCCGCCGTGAGGTCCTCCCAAGAGACCGAGTCCGGGATCCGTGCCTCGCCGAACGGGACTCCGACCACGTGCTCGATGGACGGGATCCGGCCGCGGATCGTCTCGACCTCCGCCCGCCGGTCGACGTACCGGTTGCGATAGCCATAGCCGCCGACGGTCATCAGCACGCGCGGCTCGATCTGCGCGAACCGGTCGATAACGCTCCGGGTGCCGAACTCGGGCGCGCACGTGGCCCAGATCGCGCCGAGGCTCGCGGTGGCGATGAAGGCGATCAGCGTCTCGGGGATGTTCGGCATGTATGCGACAACCCGGTCGCCCCGGATCACACCGAGACGCTGAAGCCCAGCGCGCACGCGGCCGGCCTGCTCAATCAGCTCGCCGAAGGTGAGATCCAGCGGCCCGCGGGTCTGCGAGCGCGCCACCACCGCAATCCGATCGCGGTCCTCCTCGAGGCCGACCAGGTGCTCGGCGTAGTTGAGGCGGGCGCCGGTGAACCACTGCGCGCCCGGCATCGTCCGCTTGCCGAGCACTCGCTCGTACGGCGTCGAGCGAATGCCGTAGAAGTCCCACAGCCCGCCCCAGAAGCTCTCCAGGTCGGCAACCGACCAGCGGTACAAGTCGTCAAAGCCGCCAAACTCGAGGCCACGCTGGTCGCGCAGCCAGTTCACGAACCGGCCGATCTCCGTCGTGTCCCGCCAGTCCGCGGGAGGCGTCCACAGGATGTCCCCGATCATCGGCAGCGGGCAGGATACTGCGAGACCTGAGCGAGGACCGGCGGCAGCTCGCGATCGGCGAGGTCGCCGAACGGGTCGCCGGCAAGCGGCGCCCGTCAGATCAACGCGGACTACTCCAAGCGCACCTAGACGTTCCCGTCGCCGTCGCTCGGTCCGCCGTTGTTGTCGCTGTCGTGATCGCCGCCGTCACCCTGCGGGATGCCGCCCGTCATCGGCGGCGGGGTGGCGTGCGTCGTGGTCGGAGGCGGCGGCGGGCTCGAGTGGGTCGTCGTCGGCGGCGGGGGAGGCGGCGGAGGTGGCGGAGCCGCGTGCGTCGTCGTCGTCTCGGTCCTCGCCGGCGGCGGAGGCGGTGAGGTGGTCGTGTGCGTCGCCACGGCGGCTGCGGCCGCCTTGTGCGTCTTGTGCGCCGCCTTGGCGCGCGCGCGCCGCTTGTGCTTGTGGATCGGCTTCGCGGCCGGCGCCCGCGCGGTGGCGGGTGTCGTTGGCGACGTGCTGGGTGTCGCGGCCGCGCTCGCGGCGGTCCGGGTCGAGGTCGACGACGACGCTCCGCAGGCGCTCACGAGCAGCGTGAGCAGCACGGCGAACGCCGGTATGCGCAGATGTTTCATTGTTGTCTCCCTGCCCCCCGGTCAGTGGTGTGTGTCAGAAGACGCCGGGAGCCGCGCGTTGCTTCCCGCGCCCCAGTGGCCGACCCTCGCGAGCGGTCTGGCGGAGCCCGCGGGGCGGATCTGAACAACCGGTGAATGTGCCTCGCCCGCGTCGCTTCGGCCCGCGAACGCTGCGACAATCCGTGCATGGAGGACCATGTCCGGGGCTCGGTGCTCGTGGTCGACGATGAGCCCACGATTGCCGAGGTTGTCGCGCGCTACCTGAACCGCGCGGGATACGCGACCCGGGTTGCCGCCAGCGGACGCGAGGCGCTCGATGCCGCCGCCAGCCAGCGCCCCGATCTCGTTGTGCTCGATCTGATGCTCCCCGGGATCGACGGGCTCGAGGTCATGCGCCGGCTGCGCGACCAGGATCGCGACCGCGTGGCGGTGATCCTCCTGACCGCCAAGGGAGAGGAATCCGATCGCGTGATCGGGCTGCGCCTCGGCGCCGACGATTACGTGGTCAAGCCGTTCTCGCCGGCGGAGCTCGTCGCGCGCGTCGACGCGGTGCTCCGGCGATTCGACACCTCTAAGGCGCAGGAGGCCGCGATCGAGCTCAGCGACATGGCGATCGACCCCACCGCCAGGCAGGTGTTCGTCCGCGGCGAGGAGGTCCAGCTGACCCACCGCGAGTTCGACGTGCTCCTGTACCTCGCCCGCCACCCCGGCCAGGCGTTCTCGCGCAACCAGCTGATGGACGCGGTCTGGCAGTACTCCTTCTACACCGACACCTCGACCGTCACGGTTCACATCCGCCGCCTGCGGTCGAAGATCGAAGCCGATCCCGCTCGGCCCGAGCACATCCAGACGGTGTGGGGGGTCGGCTACCGGTTCCAGCCGTGATCGTAGGCAAGATCGCAGCCTGGGCCCGGGCGCGCGCCGGCTCGCTTCCCCGGCAGTTCGCGCTGGTGGTGGCGATCGTGGTGGCGCCGGTGCTGGTGGCACTCGTCGTGGGAGGATCGCTGATGGTCGTCTCCGACAAGAGCGCCGCGCTCGTGGCCGCGATCGTGGCGGTCGCCGGTCTGGTCGCGATCGTCGCGGCCCGCCTCGTGGCGGGCGGCATCCTCCGCGACGTCCAGGCCATCCGCGACGGGCTGACGGCCGTTGGTCGCGGCCATCGCGAGGTCCGGATCGAGACCTTGGCCCGCGACGAGCTCGCCCAGCTCGCGGCCGCGGCCAACGTGATGATCGCCCAGCTTCGAGACGAGGAAGCGGCTCGCGATCAATCCGACGCCGCGCGTCGAGACCTGATTGCGGCGGTCTCGCACGACCTGCGCACGCCGATCACATCCCTGCGGCTGCTCGCCGACGCGATCGGCGACGGCATCGTCGAAGACGCCGAGACACGCCGGGGCTACCTGCGCCGGATGACGACCCACATCGATGCGCTGAGCGTCCTGATCGACGACCTGTTCGAGCTGTCGCGGCTCGAAGCCGGGGACATCAGCTGGTCGATCGAGCAGGTGCCGCTGCGGGAGCTGGTCGGGGAGACGGTCGAGGCGATGCGGGTGCAGGCAGAGGTCAAGGGCGTGGCGGTGCTCGCCGAGGTTCCCGACACGCTGTGTCCTGCGCGGGCCAACCCGGAGAAGCTCCAGCGAGTCCTGTTCAACCTGATCCAGAACGCGATCCGGCACACGCCGGCCGACGGCAGCGTGGTCGTGCGCGCCGAGCCAGGGCACGCCGGCATCGAGTTCGAGATCGCCGACACCGGCGACGGCATCCGCCCCGAGGAGCGTGAGCACGTGTTCACGGCGTTCTATCGCGGCGGCACCGACGCGGCCCGCACGAACCCCGGCGCCGGCCTCGGGCTCGCGGTCTCGCGCGCGATTGTCGAGGCCCACGGCGGCCGTATCTGGCTTGCCGACGCCAACATCGGCACGCGGGTCCGCTTCAGTCTCCCAGCCGCCACGTAGCTCTCGATCCGGTCGAGAACCGCACCCGACTCGGGAAGAAGTCCGGTCGCCGCGGAGTCCTTAGGCCCCGAGGGCGCGCCCGCTTATGACCAAAGACCGCAGCTGAGCTATGCCGATCGCCGCCGATCACGCCCTGACGGGGCCGGCCGGAGTGTCGGCGCCGGCTCGCCGGCTCGACCCCAACCATCTCGGCGATCACCTCGATCGGCTGTACCGCGCAGCCTGGGCGCTGTGCGGATCGCGCGAGGATGCCGAGGACCTCGTCCAGGACACCTTCGCGCGCGTGCTCCAGAAGCCGCGCATGCTCCGCTCCGGAGAGGACCTCGGATACCTGCTGCGCGTGCTCCGCAACACGTACTTCTCGCGCCTGCGGGCCGCGGCGCGACGGCCGCGAGCGGACGCGCTCCCCGACGAGCTCGACCGCGTTGAGGATCCCTCGGCCAGCACGCCCGAGTCCGCGCTCGACGCCTCCGAGCTGTACGAGCTGATCGCCGAGCTTCCAGAGCCGTTCCGCGAGGCGCTGGTCGCGGTCGACGTCGTCGGGCTGTCCTACCGCGAGGCGGCGCGTGCCCTCCGCGTGCGCGAGGCGACGATCACCACGCGCCTGTACCGCGCCAGGCAGCGGCTCGCGCGGTCGCTCGGCGACGAACGCTCGGCGTTCGCCGGCACGTCGGGTTAGACGGCGATGCGCAAACTCGGCCGACACCCTCGCGCCAGCGAGCGCGACCTTGCTCGCCTCGCCGACGGCACGCTCGAGCCCGGCCGGCGCGAGCTCGTCGAGCGGTCCGTCGCTGCCTCGGGCGAGCTTCAGTCGCGGTTGTACGAGCAGCGCCGCGCGGTCGAAGCGGTACGGGCGCACACCGGCGAGCGCGCGCCACTCGTGCTGCGGCTGCACGGGCGGGCGCTCGCTACCCCCGAGCGCCCCCGCTCGCGCGCACTCGGGCTCGGGCTCGTGGGCGCCCTCGGCGCACTCGTCTGGTCGCTCGCCGCGCTGGGCGGCGACCAGGCTGCGCTGACTGTCGCCGACGCGGTGACGATCTCCGCTCGCCCCGCAACCGTGACCGTTCCCGAGCCGCCGGACGACAGCGCGACCTTGCCGCGGCTCCTAGCGGCGGGGCTCCCGTTCCCGTACTGGGAGGACCGCTTCGGTTGGACAGCCACCGGCGTTCGCGCCGACACCATCGACGGCAGGGCCCTGACCACGGTCTTCTATCGCAGCCACGACCGGCGGATTGCCTACACGATCGTCCCCGGCACCCGCCTCGCAGGCGCGCGGGGCGCGCGGACGATCAAGCGGAGCGGCATCGTCGTCCAGGCCTCCACCAACAACCGCCGTCTGATCGTCGCGTGGCTGCGGCGCGGACACACCTGCGTGCTCTCGGGGACCGACGTCCCGCTCGACACGCTGCTCAAGCTCGCCGTGTGGCGTGGCCACGGCAGGCTCCCGTACTGATCACCGCTCCAGGTACGGCGCGATCAGCGACAGGTCGGCTTCGCTCAGGCGGTCGTTCGCGGTGTTGCGCTGGTGCCAGAACGGATAGATCAGCGCCGGCCGGCTCACGGCCTCGAGTCGCGCGGCCTCCTCCGCCGACAGCGACAGTTCCGCGGCCGCCAGGTTGTCGGCCAGCTGCTCGTCGGTCCGCGCCCCGACGATCACGCTCGTGATCCCGGGTCGGCCGAGCAGCCAGGCCAGCGCCACCCGCGCCGGCGACACCCCGCGCGTCCCGGCGATCTCGACGACGGCCTCGACCGTGTCGTACAGCTTGTCCTCGTCGTAGATCGGAGGCTCGGTCCAGTCGGACGACCGGCGCGAGCCGGGGGGCGCGTCCTGCCCGCGCCGGTACTTACCCGACATCAGGCCGCCCGCCAGCGGGCTCCAGATCAGCAACCCGAGACCCTGGTCGATCGCCGACGGGACGATCTCGTACTCCGCCGATCGCTCCTGGAGCGAGAGGTACACCTGCTGGCTGACGAACCGCGCCAGGCCGCCCCGGTCCGCGACCCCGAGCGCCTTCATCACCTGCCAGCCGGCGAAGTTGGAGCAGCCGACGTAGCGGACCTTGCCGCTCCGCACGAGGTGGTCGAGTGCCTCGAGCGTCTCCTCCAACGGAGTCTGGCCGTCCCACTCGTGAACCTGGTAGAGGTCGATGTGGTCGGTCCCGAGCCGGCGCAGGCTCGCCTCGCATGCGCTGATCAGGTGGTGGCGCGACAGGCCGGCGTCGTTGGGGCCCTCGCCCATCGCGAACCTCGCCTTGGTCGCCAGCAACACCTGGTCGCGCAAGCCGCGCAAAGCCTGCCCGACGATCTCCTCGGCGGCGCCCGAGGAGTACACGTCGGCCGTGTCGATCAGGTTCACGCCGGCGTCCATCGCCATCTCGATCTGGCGGCGGGCCCCGGCGAGATCGGTGGCGCCGACGCTGCGGAAGTCGCCGCGGCCGCCGAACGTCATCGTTCCCATCGTCAGCTTCGAGATGCGCAGGCCGGAGCGCCCGAGTTGCCGGTATTCCATTCGTGGTCTCCTGGAGGTTCGTTTGAGGCCGAGCTTATGTGAGCCTGGCTCGCGGCCTCGGCCCCCCGGCATGCGTAGCGCGACAATTGATCCACAGTGGGCGGACCTTGACGCGTGACGCATGTGGGGCATGCGCGGGACGACACGGTCTCGTCCGCGGGTGTCAAATGTCGCGTTTTACACGTCGCCGGGGCGCGCGTCGCGGGGGGTCCGGGTCGCGCGGCCGCCGGCGTGCTAGCCCGTGTCGTGCGGCCGCCGGCGTGCCGGCCCGGGTCGCGCGGCCGCCGGCGTGCCAGCCCGCGTCGACAGCCCGCGGCGGCCGGTGAGCGACCTCGGGTCGACGGTCCGCGTTACGGGCGGAGCACGATCTTCCCGCGCGTGTGCCGCTGCTCGAGCTCGCGGAACGCGTCGCGGACATCCTCGAGCGGATATACCTTCGCGATCGGCACCTCGAGCCGGCCCTCGTCGATCAGCTGCGCCAGCTCGGCGACCACGCCGGCGCTCGCCGCGGCGGCGGTTCCCTCCATCTTGACCCCGTACTTCTGCCCGGCCTCCCAGTCGATGATCGTGTCGACCCGGTCCGGCGCCACGCCGAGCTCGTCGACCGCGAGCGCGACGTAGCCCGACCCGAACGTGTCGATGAACGCATCGACCTTACGCTCGGAGACCTCGCGGATCCTGTCGGCGACGCCGTCGCCGTACGCGACCGGGATCACGCCATGCTCGAGCAGCCACTGGTGGTTGGTCTCGCCGGCGAGGCCGATCGCGGTGGCGCCGGCGAGCACGACCAGCTGCGCGGCGAGCGATCCGACGCCGCCGGCGGCCCCGGACACGACGACGGTGTCGCCCGACGACGCCCTCACGGCGCGCACCGTCGCGTATGCGGTGGTGCCGGCGACGAACAGCGCGCCGGCGGCCTCCCACGACACGCCCGCGGGCTTTCGCGTCAGCTGGTCGGCAGGCACGACCACGAGCTCGGCGTGGCTCGCCCGCTGATCCGTCCACCCGATCACCGGTTCGTCGACATCCAGCCCTTCGACGCCCGGCCCAAGCTCTTCGATCACGCCGGCGAGGTCAGTGCCCTCGCCGGACGGGAAGGTCGCGGGCCACCGCTCGTGAAGGAGGCCCTTCCGGATCGACGCCTCGCCCGGGTTGATCCCCGCCGCCTTGACCCTGACGAGCACCTCCCCGGGCCCGGGGACGGGGCGCTCGACATCGACCACGTTCAGGACGTCGACGTCGCCGTATCGATCGAACCGCACCGCGCGAGGCATTTCGCGCGAGTTGTATCAGTCGGGGCCGCGCTGCGCTCGGCGTCCGGTCGGATGAGTTCGCGGCCGGCCCGGCTGCGAGGCACAGACGTCCGGTCGAGCGGCGGATTGTCGGGCTCGATCGAGAATCCTTCACCGCCCATCGCGACCACCCGCGGCGCGTGCGCGGCGTACCGAGCCGCCACGTCACTCACGGCCATACATACCGATCGACCCTGTAGTGCGAGACGGTTTCCTCGCGCTCCACCAGGTAACGGTCATCCTCCGGATAGAACACCGCGACCTCCGGCTGGTCGCCCGCGAACGCCTTGATCGCCTCCATCGAGTCCCACAGGGTGAACATCAGGAACTCGGTCTTCCCATCGACATCCCGACGCAGCATCCAGGCGCCGCGGTTGCCGGGCGTCTCCGTGTATCCGGCCATGCCGGTCTCGTCTATGTACTGCGCGTACGCGTCCCCGTCGGCTCGGGCGACGGCGCCGCGCCAGATCCGGGCAATCATCCGGCCTCCTGGCTTGGGGTGGGTGCCCGGAGCCTAGGCGAAAAGCGAGATGGTGCCGGTCGCGCCGGGCGACCTGCGCTGCGTTGCGCGCTTGCCGTTTAGCCGGCCGAGGCCGTCGGGTCTGGGGGCCGAGTCACCGCCGGCCGCGGCGACGTTCGGGGCGAGCCCGGTCACTGGCTGGATGTTCACGAGTGCACTTGCCTACGATCGAGGGAGACGGCACCGTTGATCGGCAGCGGGCGCCGGATTCTCAGCCCCGGTCGGACCCCGATCTCATGCCCGTTCCGATTCGAGCAGGAGCGCGAGCGTCGGGCAGGCGTCGGCGGCGCGCCGGGCAAGGTCGACGAGGTCGGGCGGGAGCTCGCCGTCGTCGAGGATCGGGTATCCCCAGTCGTCGATCCGGACCGCCTCGGGCAGCAGTTCGGCGCACAGTCCGTGCGCGACGCACTGGATGGGGTTTACACGCAGCCGCACGCTAGCCCCGGCGGCGCGGGCGGATCGGGGCGGGGAGGACGGCCGGGCCTGCGCATCGGTCACACGGCCCGCGCCGGGCGTGATCCCGGAACTCCGGCTCGAACGTCCTCAGCGCGCTCGAGATGAAGCGGACCGCGCCATCGGGGTGCTGGCAGACCCCGCGCCGGTGCAGGTCGCGCGTCCATCGGTCGAGATCGCCCAAGGCGGTGTGCCCCGCGGTCCCGGTGGCGAGCTGGCGGACGGTGCCGGCGATCGCCGAGAGCCCATTCACGCAGGGACCGCACTGGCCGGCGCTCTCGGCGGCGAAGAACTCGGCGACCGCGGTCGTCTCGGCGACGGGGCACGCCTCTGCCCCGAGCGCGACGATCACGCCGGCGCCGAGCGTCGCCCCGTAATCGGTCAGCGACTCGCCGGCGAGCCGGACGTCCGACACCGCGTCCGCAGGCAGCCACGTCCCGAAGTACCCGCCGACCAGCACCGCGGCAAGCGGTTCGCTGACGCCGGCGCCGTCGAGCAGTTCCGACAACGGCATGCCGTGATCGATCTCGTACACCCCTGGCGACGCGACCGCGCCGGACAGCGTGATCAGCGCCGACCCGGGATCGCCGGGCGTTCCCAGCTCGCGAAACCAACTCGCCCCGTGACGGGCGATCAGTCCTACATGCGCGAGCGTTTCGACATTCTGCACGAGCGTCGGGCGCCGGCGCACGCCTCGCTCGAACGGCCGCGGGCCGAACGTGGGCCTGGCGGCGCCGCCGCCCAGAGCGGCCACGAGCGCGCTCTCCTGTCCGGCCAGATAGCAGGGCTCGATCTCGAACAGCTCGAATTTCGGGTCGGTCCGCAGGCGCGCGGCGCTCCGCGCTCGCAGTGCCATCTCAAGGCTGTGGATGCTCCGCTCGTCGTCGCTCGCCACCGCGACGATCGCGTCGTGCGCTCCGACTGCGTGTGCGGCGACGGCCGCGCCGTCGAGCACGAGATGCGGCGCCTCTCGGAGCAGGGCTCGATCCTTCCTGCTCGCGGGCTCGCCCTCGGCGCCGTTGGCGACCACGACCGCCGTTCCCCGGCGCGAGGCCACCGCGCGCATCTTTCGCCCCACCGGGAACGACGCGCCGCCGTGACCGCGGACACCGGCCGCCTCGATGATCTCGATCAGCTCCTCGGGCGCGAGTCTGCGCGGGTCGGGGAGCGGGCCGTGCACGGCGACGTGCGTGTCCAGCGCCACCATCGGCCGCTCGCCCACGCCACTCAGCAGCCGGGGGAGGAGGTCGACGGTCACGGGGGCGACACTCATTGCACGGCGAGTGTCGGCCACCGCTCGAAGTCGCCGCTAAGAACGATGTAGGTCGTCCGTAAGCGAACGGTGAGGCCCCGCTTAGGGTCCGCGACTCAGTCGCGGACCCTAAGTCTGATATCGCCGCGCGCTCGTCGTCGCGACAGAGCCGGACGGGAGTCATCGGCCGGCCTCGCGAAGCTGCTCCTGGTACGCCGCGCCGACGATCCGCGCGATCTGCGCCGGATCGCCGACGACCCGGAGCCCGGTCAGATCCGACGGCTCGATCCGATGGTCGGCAAGTGCCCGCGCGCGCAGCCAGTCGAGCAGTCCGTCCCACTCGTCCTCACCGGCGAGGATCGCCGGGAAGTGGCGGATCGTCTGAGTCTGGATCAGCGTCAGCGACTCGAACAGCTCATCGAGGGTGCCGAAGCCCCCGGGGCCGATCACGAATGCGCACGCGTACCGCACGAACATGACCTTGCGCGCGAAGAAGTGCCGGAACCGCAGGCCGATGTCGACGTACTCGTTGAGCCGTTGTTCGCGCCGCAGCTCGATATTGCACCCGATCGAGAGGGCGCCGGCGTCCTTCGCGCCACGGTTGGCGGCCTCCATCAAGCCACCGCCTCCTCCGGTGATGACCGCGAACCCGGCCCGCCCGAGCGCGGCGCCGACCTCGCGGATCAGCCCATAGTGCGGATGATCAGGCGGCGTGTGCGCCGAGCCGAACACGGTCACGGCCGGGCCGATGCCGGCCAGCCGGTCGAACCCGAGCGCGAACTCAGCGGCGATCTCGCGAATCCGCTGCGCGTCGACGGCGCGGTCCGCGGTGGACTCGTGCCCGAGCCACAGGAGCAGGTCCTCGTCGAATGTAGGTTTCGGTTCTACGTGGCGGCCTCGACCAGGCCCGGAGTCTATCCGCGCCGTGCAGCGGACCGATTACGCTTGAGCTCGACGCGATGGCCGCGATCACGAGCAACTCGACGCTCGGGGAGTGCGTTCCCGAGAACGCGATGTCCGATCCCGAGGAGATCGCCCGCTTCTACGACCGCTGTAGCGACCTGATGCGGGAGCTGCTCGACGGGCTGGCCGCGGCACCCGATCGACCGCGTCCGTTCCCGGAGATCGAGGACGCGATCGGGTGGCCCCGCCGCCGGATCGCGTCGGTGCTCGGCGGCGTCTGTCACCTGCGCCGGATGGAGTTCGACGGGCGCCGGCCCTACCACTTCCACGACCCGGGGCACGCGGCCTCCCGTCGCTGGGAGATCTGGATGGACAGCGACCAGGCGCGCGCCGTCGAGGCCGAGCGGCGGCCCTAGCGCCGCCTGCAGGGGCAGTCTCGTGTCCACGCCCGCTTCCGCGATCGCAACCGAAGGGCTGACCAAACGATACGGGCCGACGCTCGCGCTCGACGCACTCGACCTGACCGTCCAGCCCGGGGAGGTGTACGGCTATCTCGGGCCGAACGGCGCCGGCAAGACGACCACGATCCGGCTGCTGCTCGGGCTCCACCGCCCCTCGGCCGGGCGGGCCGAGCTGTTCGGCGTCGACGCCTGGGGCGATCCGGTCCGCGCGCACGAACGGGTCGCCTACGTCGCCGGGGAGCCGTTCTTGTGGCCCTCGATGACGGCCGGCGAGACGCTCGAGTTCCTCGGCCGCCTGCACGGCGCGGTCGACGTCGCCTACCGCGATCGGCTCGTCGAGCGCTACCAGCTGGAGACGCGCAAGAAGGTGAGAGCGCTGTCGAAGGGCAACCGCCAGAAGGTGCAGCTGGTCGCCGCGCTCGCCACCCGCGCGGACCTGCTGCTGCTCGACGAGCCGACCAGCGGGCTCGACCCGCTGATGGAGGTGGCGTTCAGGGAATCGATCGGAGAGGCCAAGGAACGCGGGCAGACCGTGTTCCTCTCGTCCCACATCCTGAGCGAGGTCGAGGCCACCTGCGACCGCGTCGGGATCCTGCGGGCCGGCCGCCTGGTCGACCAGGGCACGCTCGCCGAGCTCAGGCATCTCAGCGCGCAGACGATCGAGGTCACGTTCGCGGGCCAGGCGCCGCACCTCGATTCGCTCCCGGGGGTCGCGGTCACGAGCGACGGTGCGGACACGCTGCGGTTCGACGTCACGGGCGACGTCGGCCCGCTCATCGACAAGCTCGCCGGGCACCCGGTGAGAACCCTGACGAGCCACCAGCCCTCGCTCGAGGAGATCTTCCTGCACCACTACGACTCCTCCGGCGCCGGTGTCGGCGACCGCTGAGACGCTTCCGGGTCACGGGTCTCCCGTTGATACGGCGCCCACCCGCCCCGGAGGCGGAGCCGTCAGGCTACTTGCGCGTCGCACGTTCCGCGACGCCCGCGTCCGGACGATCGCGTTCGTCTACCTGTTCGCGGTCGCCTCGCTGCTCAACCCGTTCAGCTACCGGCACACGTACTCGACGCTCGCGGAACGACTGGCGTTTGCCGACAGCTTCGCCCACAACAAGGCCGTGGTGCTGTTCTATGGCAAGGCATACGACCTGCTCACGGTCGGCGGATACAGCGCCTGGCGGACGGGAGGGATCCTGTCGATCCTGGCGGCGATCTATGGGCTGCTCGCGGGCGTGCGGGCGCTGCGGGCCGAGGAGGACGCGGGTCGCGCCGAGCTCGTGCTCGCCGCCCCTGTCTCGCGCGGGACGGTCTACGCCGGCGCGATCGCGGGGATCGCGGCCGGGGCGGCGCTGTTGTGGGTCGCGTTGCTCGCGGGCTCGGTGATCGGAGGCCTTGCGGCCGGCGGATCGGCCTTCCTGGCGCTGGCGATCGTGTCGATGGTGCCGGTGTTCGCCGGGGTGGGCGCGCTCTCCAGCCAGCTGGCGCCGACGCGCCGGATGGCGCTCGAGCTCGGCGGCGCGGTTGTCGTCCTGGCGTTCCTGCTGCGCGTGATCGCCGACACCTCCGGGAGTCTCGGCTGGTTGCGCTGGGCGACGCCGCTCGGGTGGGCCGAACAGTTGCGTCCGTTCACCGGCGCGCAGCCGCTCGTGTTGCTTCTTCCGATCGCGGCATCGGCGCTCGCGCTCGTCGGCGCGTGGCAGCTGGCTTCGCGGCGCGACGTCGGCGCCGGGCTGCTCCCCGCTCGCGACAGCGGCGATCCGCGGCTGGGGTTGCTGTCCTCGCCGACCGCTCAGGCGGCACGCGGCGAGCTCGGCAGCATGACGGTATGGGTCGTTGGCGTCGGCGCGTTCGCGCTGATCGTCGGCGTGGTCTCGAAGAGCATCTCCTCGGCCGGGATCTCGCCGCAGCTCCAGCGCGAGTTCGCAAAGCTCGGAGAGGGCTCGATCGTGACCCCACACGGCTACATCGGGTTTGCGTTCGTCTTCTTCGTGCTGGTCATCAGCCTGTTCTCGTGCTCGCAGGTCGCCGCCGCCCGGCACGAGGAATCCGAGCAACGGCTCGAGACGCTGCTGGCGCTGCCGCTCAGCCGCGTTCGCTGGCTGGTCGGCAGGCTGGCGCTCGCCGTCGGCGGCGCGCTCGTGCTGGCGCTGGCCGCCGGCGTGCTCGCCTGGGTGGGCGCAGCCACGCAGGGTGTCGCCCCGTCGCTGCCGCGGATGGTCGAGACGGGGGCCAACTGCCTCCCGGCGGGACTGCTGTTCCTTGGGATCGCGGCGCTTGCCTACGCGGTGGCGCCCAGGGCGGGCGCCGGCATCTCCTACGGCCTTGTGACGGTCGCGTTCCTGTGGCAGCTGGTCGGCTCGTTGCTGGGGGCACCCAAGTGGCTCGTCGAGATCACGCCGTTCGCGCACGTCGCCGCGGTGCCCGCGCAGCCGTTCCGCGCCGGCGCCGCCGCGGTGATGGTCGCGATCGGGGTCGTCGCGGCCGCGGCGGCACTGCCGGCGTTCCGGCGCCGCGACCTCACGGGCGCGTAGCTTTTCGATCAACTCCGCCGCGACTTCGGTCCACCAGTCGACCTGTCGGCAAGTCCTACTGCATGCCCACTAGCCGATTGCGCAGTTGCAACGCGACGGTGGAACGACGAGACTCGTCATCTCATGCCGTTCTCACCATTCCGTCGCCGTCGTGCCCGGCTGCGCCCGCGGGATCTGGTGCCGGACCGCTACCTGACCGACGGCCGCCGGCTGTTCCGCGTCGTCGCCCGGTTCGTCAGCGACGGCTCGGTCCTGGTCGTGATCGAGGACTGCATGACGCTCGATGCGCGCGCCTACGCGGCGGTCGAGCTCGCGCCGATGGACGTCCGCCCGGTCCGCTGCTCCCAGCCGGCGCCGGCGGCCGATCGAGTGCCTCCCTCAGGGACGGAGGGCGAGCCGCTCGCGCCGGACACCGGGGCCGTCGCCTGGCAGTCGCCTAGCAGCGGGACCGCACCGGCGCAGACGCGACCCTGAACGCGGACGGGCGGGGTCAGGTGACCGGGCTTGCGCGCCCGGTCGCGGCCGGCTCTGGCGCGAGCGCCGGGCCCCGGTCCTCCGCGGCATCGAGCGGCTGCCCCGCCAGCTGCCCGCCGGCGCAGTCCTCGCAGTGGACGGCCCGCCGCGGGTTGCGGATCCCGGCCAGTCCGAGCAGCCCGCCGAGCGCCACCAGCACCGCCGAGATCCCCATGCCGACGTGGAACGCCTCCACCGACGCCGACTGCACGGCATGGGCGACCGCTACGCCGGCCCGGGCGGGGTCGACGCGGGCGAGTGTCTGCCCGCGGGCCTGCGAGACCGCGGCCCGTGCGCCTGCCGACAGCCTGATGCCGGCCAGCCGCTGGTCGAGCGTCGAGCTGAACTGGGTCGAGATCACTGCGCCGATCGCGGCGATCGCGATCAGGCCGGCGACCCGGGCAACCGCGTTGTTGACGCCGGAGGCGATCCCCGCGTTTCCTTCGTCGGCATCGGACAACACGGCCGCGGTGAGCGGCGCGACCGTCGAGGCCAGCCCGAGCGAGAACACCAACAGCGGCGGCAGCAGATCGCTGAAGTAGCTGACGTGCGCGCCCAGCTGCGTCAACCACGCCACCCCGACCGCCGCCGTCAGCGGGCCGAGCCCCATGAACAGCCGCGGGCCGTAGCGGTCCGCGAGCCGTCCCATTCGCTTGGACAGCAGGAACATCACGATCGTCGAGGGCAGCAGCGCGAAGCCGCTGTCGAGCGCGCTGTACCCCGCGACCTCCTGGAGGAACAGGACCAGCAGGAAGAAGGTGATGCTGAGGCCGCCGTACATCGAGGCCGTCTGCACGTTCCCGATCGCGAAGTTGCGCCGCTTGAACAGGCCGAGCGGCAGCATCGGCGCCGGCGTGCGCCGCTCGTGCTCGATGAATATGCCGAGCAGGATCAAGCCGCCGATACCCGGTCCCCACACCTGGGGGCTGCTCCACCCGACGACCGGCTGGCGGATCAGCGCCAGTACCGGTCCGGCGAGGCCGAGGAACGTGAGCGCGGCGCCGAGCCAGTCGACGCGGGCATGCGTCATCCCCGGCGGTCGAGGCGGGACGGCGATCGACACGATCATCAGCGTCGCGATCACAAATGGGATGTTCACCGCGAAGATCAACCGCCACGAGACCGCGTCAACGAGATAGCCGCCGGCGAGCGGTCCGATCACCGTGGCGATCCCCGACCATGCGGTCCACGAGCCGATCGCGCCCCCACGTTCTTCGCGCGAGAACGCCGCCACGATCACGGCGAGCGAACTCGGCATCAGCAGCGCGCCGAACGCGCCCTGGAGCGCGCGGCAGGCGATCAGGAACGTAATGCTCGGGGCGATCGCGCACAGCAGCGACACGACGCCGAAACCGCCGACGCCGATCGAGAACACGCGCCGCTCGCCGAACAGGTCGCCGAGCGATCCTCCGACGAGGATCAGCGAGCCGAGCGACAGCAGGTACGCGTTCGAGATCCACTGTTGCCCGGCGAGCCCGCCTCCGAGGTCGGCGCGAATCGCCGGCAGCGCCACGTTGACGGCGGTCGCGTCGAGCCCGACCACGAACGACCCCATGATTGCTGCGATCAAAGCGAGGCGCTTGCGCCCTCCAGGCACACGCGTCACGTTACTGCGCGCTCACAAATCGCCCGGCGGCGTTCCCCGAAAAACTACACTTGCCCGGCGCGACGCCTGGCGCGACCACCCCGAGGCCGGCGAGGGACGGAGGAGAGAGCATGGCCGACAACGCGACGACGCTTCGTGGGATCTCGGAGCTGCGTGGCTTCTTCCGGACCAACCAGACGCCGGTGTACTTCGTCTCGCCGATCGCGTTCAACCTTCTCGGGATCGATCGGTGGGTCCGGCGGTTCTACTACGTCAACTACTTCGACTCGTTCGACGGCGGCCATCCATGCGTGTTCGTTCCGGCTAGGACCCCACACCCCCAGTTCGGCTCGATCGAGGACGTCTGCAACTACCTGCTCGGGCACGAGGGGCTGACCGAGTTCGTCGCCGCGCACCGGCAAGCGGGCGCCGGCCGCGAGCGCGAGCGCGGCAAGGCGGTGTTCGTGTTCTTCGATGAGGAGACTGAGCGCCGGGCGTCCGAGGCGGGGCTCGAGGTCGCGCTGCCATCGGCCGAGCTTCGCCACCGGCTCGATTCCAAGATCGTCACCACGCAGCTCGGGGAGGCAGCGGGCGTCCCGAGCGTCCCGAACGTTCTCGGGCGTGCGACCAGCTATCCGGAGCTGCTCGAGCTCGCCGCCACCGCCGTGCTCGGCGACGACCTGGTAGTGCAGACCCCCTACGGCGACTCGGGCAAGACGACGTTCTTCGTGCGCGGCGAGCGCGACTGGAACGCAGACGCCGGCGAGATGGCAGACCAGGAGCTCAAGGTGATGCGGCGGATCGAGCCCAAGGCGGTCGCGGTCGAGGCGTGCATCACGCGCCACGGCACGGTGGTCGGGCCGCTGATGACCGACCTGACCGGCCACCCCGAGCTGACCCCGTATCGCGGCGGCTGGTGCGGCAACGACATCTTCCCCGGCGCGCTGTCGCCGGCCAATCGCGAGCGCGCGCTCGACTTCACCCGGCGGCTCGGCGACCGGCTCGCACAGGAGGGGTACCGCGGCCAACTCGAGGTCGACTATCTCGTCGACGCGCGCACCGACGAGTTGTATCTGGGCGAGCTCAATCCGCGACTCAGCGGGATCAGCTCGATGACGAACGTCAGCGCGAGCGCCTATGCCGACATGCCGCTGTTCCTGTTCCATCTGGCCGAGTACCTCGACGTCGACTACGAGCTCGATGTCGAGGACCTGCGCCGGCGATGGGGCAGCGACCACCTCACCGACGTGTGGGGCCAGATCATCCTCAAGGAACCCGACGACGGGATCGAGCTGCTCACCGATGCGCCACGGACGGGCATCTGGCGGATGGACGACGCCGATCACATGACCTTCAGCCGGCCGGCGGTCGACTGGCACGGCCTCGGCGACGAGTCCGAGGGCTTCTACCTGCGGATCGTCGGGCCCGGTGACTACCGCTACCGGGGAGCCGACCTCGGGATCCTGATCACGCGCACCCGGCTCGAGACCCCCGACGGCCGGCTGACCGACCGGTGCCGGGCGTGGATCGACGGGATCCGGTCGCGGTTCGCCGGCACGTCGATCGAGCCGTACGAGGAGCCGCCGATCCAGGATGCGCTCGCCTTCAAGACGGGGTGAGGGGTGGGGGTGGAGCGCGAGGAGATCCTGGCGGCCGTCGCCGCCGAGCAGCCCGCGATCGAGCGGCTGCTCATCGACCTGGTGCAGGCGCCGACCATGCTGGGCGAGGAGCTCGCCGGCCAGGAGATTATGCGCGCGGCGTTCGCGGACCTCGGCCTCGAGCCCCGCGAGATCGCGCTCGATCCCGACGCGCTCCGGTCCCACGTCGGCTCCTCGCCGTTCAGCTGGGACGTGGGCGGCAAGGTCAACGTGGTTGCGGAGTGGGCCCCCGCCCGCCCCGCCCGCGCGAGCCGGCCCGCCGACCCGAGCCAGCCCGCCCGTGCGAGCCGGCCCGCCCGTGCGAGCCGGCCCGCCGACCCGAGCCAGCCCGCCGGAGCACGGTCGCTGATCCTCAACGGCCACATCGACGTGGTCGACCCCGGGCCGCCGGACATGTGGGCCTCGCCGCCGTTCGTGGCGCGGCGCGACGGCGACTGGCTGTACGGCCGCGGCGCGGGCGACATGAAGGCGGGGCTGGCGGCGATCGTCGGCGCCGTGGCCGGGTTGCGCCGGCTCGGGCTCGAGCCGCTCGCCCCGGTCGAGTTGCAGTCGGTAGTCGAGGAGGAGTGCACGGGAAACGGTGCGTTCCAGTGCGTGCTCACCGGCCGGCCCGCCGACGCCGTGATCATCACCGAGCCGACCAGCCTGACCGTCCAGACCTCGCAGGTCGGCGTCCTGTGGTTCCAGGTGGTGGTCAGGGGCCGCCCCGCCCACGCGGGCGACGCGCCGATCGGTCTGAACGCGATCGAGGCGAGCTTTCAGGTGATCTTGGCCCTGCGCGCGCTCGAGGCCGAGCTGAACGTGGCGCCGCCGCCGCCTTACGACGTCTATGAGCATCCGATCAACCTGAACATCGGGATGATCCGCGGGGGCGACTGGCCATCGACCGTGGCTGCCGAAAGCGTTCTGCACTGCCGTCTCGCGCTGTTCCCGGGCGCCCGGGTCGACGAGCTGAAGAGCCGGGTGCAGGACGCGGTGGCGGGCGCGGCGGCCGGACTCGGCGGCTTGCAGGCGCGGGTCGCGTACGACGGGTTCGCCTGCGAGGGGTACACCGTGGATCACGACTCGCCGCTGGTGGCCGCGCTCGGCGCCGCCTCCGAGCAGGCGATCGGCGCGCGGCCGGCGCTGATCGCGTCGACCGCCACCACGGACGCGCGCTCGTTCGCGCTGTACGCGGGGAGTCCGGCGGTCTGCTTCGGGCCGCATGCCGAGTCGATTCACGGGATCGACGAGCGCGTGTCGCTCCCGTCGGTGATACAGACCGCCCAGACGCTGGCGGTGTTCATCGACGGCTGGTGCGGGCTCGAGCGCCGATGATCCTGGAGCCGCCTGTAGCGTTCGGACGATGTGGACTCCGGAGGCATCCGAGCTCTCCCTGCTGCCGGCGCACACCGCGCCACTGGGGTTCCGCGCGGTCGACGAGCCCGAGCCCGGCGACAACTGGCTTCAGGCCTTCACCGCCCTGTGGCCCGCGTACCGTGCGTGGTGGCTGAAGGACGGGGAGTCGGCGCGCCCGGATCTGAGTTCGTGCCAGGCGATGCTGGACACGTGGATGCCCGAGCTCGGGTCGACGTTCGAATGCCTTGTGGACCTGGCCGGGGGCGACCCGCTCGCGGCTCGCTTCCTGTCGATGTACCGGCCGCCCGGGTTCGTGGTCGGTTGCTCGCAGGCCGCGTTCACCGGCGACGGCGGCCCGGTGCTGGTGCGCAACTACGACTACCCCGCGTCGCGCGCTGAGGGGATCGTGTACCGAACGTCGTGGACCGGGCGTCGCGTGATCGGGATGAGCGACTGCCTGTGGGGGCTGCTCGACGGGGTCAACGATGCCGGCCTGGCCGCGTCGCTGACCTTCGGGGGGCGGCCGGCGGTCGGGGAAGGCTTCGGGATCCCGCTCGTGATCCGTTACGTGCTCGAGGTGTGCGAGGACGTCGAGGCTGCCTGCGGCGTGCTCGCCCAGGTTCCGGTCCACGCCGTCCAGAACATCACCCTGCTCGACCGTGACGGCGACTTCGCGACGGTCCGCCTCGGTCCCGACCGCGAGCCCGAGGTGCTGACCATCCCGGTCGCCACCAACCACCAGCACCGGGGCGAGTGGCCCGAGTACGAGCGCGCGGTCGGCACGTTCGAGCGCGAACGGCGCCTGCTCGAGCTGCTGCGGACGCCGCGGATGAGCAGTGACCGGCTCGTACAGGCGTTCCTCGAGGAGCCGCTGTACCGGGCCGCGTTCGCGAGCGGCCTCGGGACGCTGTACACGGCCGCCTACTTCCCCGCGACCGGCCGGGCCGAATACCGTTGGCCCGACGACGTGATGATCCAATCTTTCGATGACGCAAAGGAGAGGCTATGACCAAAGTCCTGACCAACTTCGTCGACGGCGAGACCGCGGCGCTCGACGGCAACGACATGGACCTGGTGGACCCGGTCACCGAAGAGGTGTTCGCCAAGGCGGCCGTGTCCTCCGAGCAGGAGATCGACGCCGCGTGCAAGGCGGCCGCGCGCGCGTTCGAGACCTGGGGGCAGACGACCCCGTCAGAGCGCCAGCTCGCGCTGCTGAAGATCGCCGACGCGATCGAGGCGCGGGCGGAGGAGCTGGTCGCGGTCGAGAGCGAGAACACCGGTAAGCCCAAGGCGCTCGTCCTGTCGGAGGAGGTGCCGCCGATGGTCGATCAGATCCGCTTCTTCGCCGGCGCGGCCCGCGTGCTCGAGGGATCCTCGGCGGGCGAGTACATGAGCGGCTACACATCGTTCATCCGGCGCGAGCCCATCGGGGTGTGCGCGGCGGTGACGCCGTGGAATTACCCGGCGATGATGGCCGTGTGGAAGTGGGCACCGGCGCTCGCCGCCGGCAACGCGATGGTGCTGAAGCCGTCCGACA
The DNA here is from genome assembly GCA_963836715.1 of uncultured Solirubrobacterales bacterium. Taxonomy (GTDB): domain Bacteria; phylum Actinomycetota; class Thermoleophilia; order Solirubrobacterales; family Solirubrobacteraceae; genus Palsa-465. The sequence goes on along the minus strand of CAWIKH010000005.1, from coordinate 126,438 downwards.
CGACGCCGGCCAGCACGGTGTGGATGGCCGAGCTGATGGCCGAGTTCCTGCCCGCCGGCGTGTTCAACGTAGTGCTCGGCGATCGCGAGTCCGGCGCCGCGCTCGTGCGCAACCCGATCCCGCAGATGGTCTCGATCACCGGCAGCGTCCGCGCGGGAATGCAGGTCGCCGCCTCCGCCGCGGCCGACGTCAAGCGCGTCCACCTCGAGCTCGGCGGCAAGGCGCCGGTGGTCATCTTCGACGACGCCGACCTCGCGAAAGCGGCGGAGGAGATCGCTGTCGCCGGTTACTTCAACGCCGGCCAGGACTGCACCGCGGCGACGCGCGTGCTCGTCTCTCCCGGTGCGCACGACGAGTTCGTCGACGGGCTGGTCGAGCAGGCGAAGGGCACGGTCACGGGGCTGCCCGACGACGAGGACGTGCTCTACGGCCCGCTCAACAACGCCAACCAGCTCGGCCACGTCACGGACATGGTTTCGCGCACGCCCGACCACGCGAAGGTCGTCACCGGCGGCCACCGAGCCCGCGACAAGGGCTACTTCTTCGAGCCGACGGTGATCGACGGGCTCGAGGAGAAGGACGAGCTCAGCCAGACTGAGATCTTCGGGCCGGTCATCACCGTGCAGCCGTTCACCGACGAGGACGAGGCCGTTCGCTGGGCCAACGACGTCCAGTACGGCCTGGCCTCGAGCGTGTGGACCAAGGACCACGGCCGCGCGATGCGCGTGTCCAAGCGGCTCAATTTCGGCTGCGTGTGGATCAACTGCCACATCCCGCTCGTCGCCGAGATGCCCCACGGCGGCTTCAAGCACTCGGGCTACGGCAAGGACCTGTCGCGCTACGGCTTCGAGGACTACACGCGCATCAAGCACGTGATGAGCCACATCGAGGCATGACGCCATGAGCAGCACCAGCGAAGCAGCGACGGCGGCTGGGCCGGCGATCGCGGGGCACGTACCCGAGCAGCCGGTGGCGCCTTATCTCGATGCGGTCGTCGAGTACGCCTTCAGAGGCGCGGCGCGCTACCACGTCCCGGGCCACAAGGGTGGCCCGGGCGCCGACCCGGGCGTGGTCAAGGCGATCGGCCTCGACGCGCTCGCCGCCGATGTGCCGCAGCTGATCCACGGGATCGACGTCGGCCCGCCGCCGACCCCGTACGAGCGGGCGGAGGCGATGGCCGCCGAGGCCTTCGGCGCCGCCCGTAGCTGGTTTCTCACGAACGGGGCGACCCAGGGCAACCACGCGTTGTGTCTGGCGCTCGCCCCGCTCGGGGCGCGCGTCGTGGTCCAGCGCAACTCGCACGCGTCGGTCGTCGACGGTCTCGTGCTCAGCGGCGGCCTGCCGAGCTTCGTCGTGCCCGAGTACGACGAGGAGCTCGGGATCACGCACTGCGTCACGCCCGAGACGCTCGAAGCCGCGTTGCGGGCGGCGCCGGACGCCCGGGCGGCGTGGGTGGTCTCACCTACCTACTACGGTATGGCCGCCGACATCTCCGGGCTTGCGGAGGTCGCCCATGCAGCCGGGATGCCGCTGGTGGTCGACCAGGCGTGGGGGCCCCACTTCGGCTTCCATGAGGCGCTGCCGGCGCCGGCGCTTGCCCAAGGGGCCGACGCGATGCTGACCAGCACCCACAAGATCGCCGGCTCGCTCACGCAGAGCGCGATGCTGCACGTCGGTCTGAGCGGCCGCATCGACCCCGAGGCGATCGCGCGCGTGCTCCGCCTGCTTCGCACGACGAGCCCTTCGTCGCTGCTGCTGGCCTCGCTCGACGGCGCGCGCCGGCAGCTCGCGCTGCATGGAGAGCAGTTGTTGCACGAGGCGCTCGAGGCGATCGCGGTCGCGCGCGCGAAGCTTGAGACGATCGAGGGCATCCGCCTGGTCGACGCGTCGCTCGTCGGACGGTCGGGCATCGCCGCGTATGACCCGTTGCGGATTGTGGTCGACGTCCGCGGCACCGGCTGTACCGGCTATGAGGTGGCGGACGCGCTGCGCCGCTCTTACGACGTCCAGGTCGAGCTGCCCACGCAGGCGACGATCGTCCTGATCGTCGGCCTCGCCGACACGACTAAGGCGCTCAGGCGCGTCGCCGGCGACGTCGAGGAGACGGTCAAGCGGATCGCCAAGCCAGGCACGACCGCCGCAATCGTCGGGCCGGCGAAGATGCTGCTGGGGGAGATGGCCGTCCCGCCACGCGACGCGTTCCTCGGCGAGGCCGAGGTCGTGGCGGTCGCCGATGCGGTCGGCCGGATCTCGTGCGAGTCGATCGCGAGCTACCCGCCGGGGGTGCCCCAGCTGCTCCCGGGGGAGCGGATCTCCGCGGAGATCGTCGCCCACCTGAGCACGCTCGCCGAGACCGGCGCCCGGCTCCACGGCGCGAGCGACCCGCGGTTCCGGACGATCCACGTGCTGGTGGAGGTTGCCTGACAGGAATGGGGGGGCCGCTTCGCGGCGTCCGTGGGGCCGGGCGGGCCCGTCCGGACCGGATCTAGTCTGAGCCGGTCACGCCGCGCTTCATCGCGACCCCGGTGAGGATCTCGCGCACGATCCGCTCGCCCGCGAGCGCGGCCGGATCCGCCGACGCCACGCCGGTCGGGATCACCTCGACCACATCAGCCCCGACCAGTTCGAGCTCGGCCGCCACCGTGCGCGCCGCCCACAGCAGCTCGACCGTCGTCATCCCGCCCGGCTCAGGGGTTCCGGTGCCGCCGGGGATGAACGCCGGGTCGAGCACATCGATGTCGACGGTCAGGAACACCGGGCCGGCGCCGACCACGGAGATCGCCTCGTTCACCACGTCGCGGATGCCGCGGTCGCGGACGTCGTGCATGAATAGGCTCGTGATCCCGCGCTCGGCCTGCCACGAGAACTCGGCCTCGCCCGGCCAGTAGCCGCGCAGGCCGATCTGAACATACCGGCGGGGATCGATCACGCCCTCGTCCACGATTGTCCGCATCACCGTCCCGTGGGACAGGCTCGCCCCGAACACCCCCTCGCCGGTGTCGGTGTGGGTGTCGAAGTGCACCAGGCCGAGCGGCCCGTGGCGCGCGGCGACGGCGCGCACGTTCGGCGCGGTGATCGAATGGTCGCCGCCGATGATCAGCGGCATCGCCCCGGCGTCGACGATCTCGCGCACGGTCTGCTCGATCGCGGCGTGGCTGCGCTGCGGCTGGGCGGGAACCACGGCCGCGTCGCCGAAGTCGACGATCCGCAACTCGGCGAACGCGTCGACGCCGGCCTCGAGGTGCGGGCCCGGAGGGCAGCTCGCGGTGCGAATCGCGCGCGGGGCAAACCGCGCCCCCGGGCGATCGGACACGAGCTCGTCCATCGGCGCGCCGACGATCGCGACATCGAACCCGGCGAGCTCGGCCGGGTCCTGAGTGCACGGGACGCCGCCGAAGGTGAGCGGCCCCGCGTAGTCGGGCTTCTCGCCGTACTGGCGCCACCGTTGCATCGGATCGAGCATGGGCTGCCTAAACCTACATGGCCGTGACACATAGGATTTGCGTCCGAGCATGACGACGACCATCCACCGCCACCCGCTTGATCCGCTCACCGCCGAGGAGATCCGGACCGCCGCGGCGATCGTTCGCGCGCAGAGCGGCGTCACCGAACGCTGGCGGTTTGCCTCGATCGACCTCAGGGAGCCCTCCAAGCAGGCGCTCGCGGCCGGCACCGAGCCCGCCCGCGAGGCCGAGGTCGTGGGCTGGAACCGCGACGACGGCGCCGCCTTCAAAGGGGTCGTGTCGCTCACCCACGAGCGCGTCCTGTCGTGGGAGCGGCGGCCCGGCGAGCACCCGCCGATGACGCCCGACGAGTTCCACGAGGTCGACGCCGTGCTCCGCCGCGATCCGCGGATCGTCGACGCGCTGGCCCGGCGCGGCGTCACCGACATGGATCTGGTGCTGTTCGACACGTGGGCGTACGGCGCGGAGCTCGTCCCCGAGCGGTACCGCGGCCGGCGGATCGCGTGGGCCGACGTGTGGCACCGGGCGTCGGCTGAGGCCAACCCGTACGCCAACGTGCTCAGCGGTTTGCACCCGATCGTTGACCTGAACACGATGGAGCTGCTCGAGCTCGAGGACATCGACCCCGGCCCGCCGCCGAAGATCATGGGCGAGTACGCGCCGGGACTCGTGCCCGGAGTCGAGCCGCGCGGCGACGTGCGTCCGCTCGAGATAACCCAGCCGCAAGGCCCGTCGTTCACGCTCGATGGCAATCAGCTGCGCTGGCAGAAGTGGTCGATGCGGCTCGGCTTCAACTACCGCGAGGGCCTCGTGATCCACACCGTCGGCTACGAGGACGGCGGCCGCCTGCGCAAGGTCGCCCACCGAATGTCGTTCGCCGAGATGGTCGTGCCCTATCGCGACCCGACGCCCGACCATTACCGCCGCACCGCGTTCGACATCGGCGAGTGGGGGCTCGGGCTGATGACCACCTCGCTCGAGTTCGGTTGCGACTGCCTCGGCGAGATCGCCTACCTCGACGCGGTCCTGCACGACTCGCGTGGGGAGCCGTACACGGTCAAGAACGCGATCTGCATCCACGAGGAGGACAACGGGGTGCTGTGGAAGCACGTCGACGAGCGCACCGGCGCGGAGACGAGGCGGATGCGCCGGCTCGTCGTCTCGTTCCATGCGACCGTCGCGAACTACGAGTACCTCGTGTACTGGCGCTTTCACCAGGACGGGAACATCGAGTGTGAGGTCCGCGCCACCGGGATCATGGTGACCACGCCGTTCGCCGACGGTCCGCCGCCGTACGGGACCGTGATCGATCAGCGCACGTATGCGCCGTATCACCAGCACTTCATCGTGGCGCGGCTCGACCTCGACATTGACGGCGAGCCCAACACCGTGTACGCCACCGAGGCCGCTCCGCTCCCGACCGGCCCCGGCAACCCGGACGGCCTTGCGCTGACCCAGCGCGCGACCCCGCTCAAATCCGAGCGCGAGGGCATGCAGGACTACGACTGGGGGCGACAGCGCGGCTGGAAGGTGCTCAACGACAACGTCGCCAACGGGCTCGGCACGCCGGTCGGATACAAGCTCGAGCCGGGCGCGGCGATCCCGGCGCTGCTCGATCCCGACTCGCCGGTGATCCGCCGGGCGCGCGCGATCGAGCACACGCTCTGGGTCACCCCGTACACCGCGGACGAGCGGTGGCCGTGCGGCGAGTTCCCAAACCTGAGCGCCGAGGACTCGGGACTGGCGGTGTGGACCGCGCGCGACCGCCCGATCGAGAACACCGACGTCGTGCTCTGGTACGTGTTCGGGATCAATCACGTGACGAGGCCGGAGGACTGGCCGGTGATGCCCGTCGACACCGTCTCGTTCTGGCTCAAGCCGTTCGGCTTCTTCGACCGCAACCCCGCGCTCGACGTGCCAGGACACGACCCCGCCCACCCCGGTGTTTGATCACGTCACGATCAGGGTGACCGACCGGGCGGCCTCGGAGCGGTTCTACGACACCGTTCTCCGGCCGCTCGCGATCGATCAGAGCTACCGGACCAACGCGTTTTCGGAGTGGAAGGAGTTCTCGCTGGCCGGCGCCGACGCGGACAACCCGGCGACGCGGCGCCTTCACGTCGCGTTCTCGGCGCCGTCTCACGAGCACGTCGACGAGTTCTGGCGGGTCGGTGTCGAGGCGGGATACCGTGACGATGGGCGCCCCGGCCCACGGCCTCAATACAGCGAGGATTACTACGGCGCGTTCCTGCTCGATCCCGACGGGAACGGCGCCGAGGCCGTCCACGATTCGAAGCCGAACCGCGCCGGCAGCATCGACCACCTGTGGATCCGCGTCGCCGACGTCGCCAGAGCCAAGGCCTTCTACGAGACGATCGCGCCCCACGCCGGGTTGCGCCTGGGTGACGACACGCCCGATCGGGTGCAGTTCCGAGGCACCGCCGGCGGCTCGTTCTCGCTCGTCCCGGGTGCCCCGACCGAGCACGTTCACATCGCGTTCCCGGCGACCGACGACGCCGCCGTGCGGCGGTTCCACGACGCCGCGACGGGCGCCGGCTACGGGAGCCGGGGCGTCCCCGGCGAGCGGCCGCAGTATCACCGCGGCTATTACGCCGCATATGTGTTCGATCCCGACGGCAACAACATCGAGGTCGTCAACCACCACCGGGACGGGCTGCTGGCGTAGGCTTGAGGCATGAGCGATGAAAGCATTACCGCGCGGATCGAGGGTCTCGTCGCGGAGGAGCACGAGCTGCGGACGCGCGAGGAGTCGGACAGCATGGACGACGAGGCGCTCGCGGCCGATCAGGAGCGGCTGCGCGCGGTGGAGGTCGAGCTCGACCGCTGCTGGGACCTGCTCCGTCAGCGGCGGGCGCTCCGCGACGCCGGCGGCGATCCCGAGCAGGCGCGCGTCCGCGACGCCAGCACGGTCGAGCGCTACTGGCAGTAGCTCGGCCGGCGAAGATCCTCTCAGCGTCGTGAAGTCTCCTACCCCCAGGCGGCCTCTGGGGGAATTTTTCCTCGCCCCTTGACGGCTTTGTCAATGTGGGGGGGTGCGCCAGCGCGCGGCCGATCTCCGACGAAACGAGGGACCATGGAGCTTGACGGGATTCACCACATTACGTGCATCACGGCGGACGCGCCCGGGAACGTCGACTTCTACGCGCGCGTGCTGGGGTTGCGGCTGGTCAAGAAGACCGTCAACTTCGACGCCCCTGACGTGTATCACCTGTATTTCGGGGATGAGCAGGGCGCGCCGGGATCGATCCTTACCTTCTTCGAGTTTCCCGACGCGGCGCCCGGCCGCGCCGGCGCCGGCATGATCCACCGGCTGATCTGGCGGGTTGCCTCTCCCGATGCGCTCGCGTTCTGGTCAGACCGGCTCGCCGCCGAGGGCATCCGGGTCGAGCATGACGAGCTCGCCCGCGCGATCGTGTTCGAGGACCCCGAGGGACTCGCGCTGGAGTTCGCGGCCGTCGACTCCGGCGACGAGCCGCTCCGGGCTCAGGCGGAGGACATCCCGGCCGAGCACGCGCTGCTCGGGTTCGAGGGGGTGCGAGCGTACGGCGCACCGGCGCACAGCGGGCCTGAGGATCGGCTCTTGACCGAAGGAATGGGGTTCGAGCGCTCCTCGCCCGGCGTTTACGTCCTCCAGGGCCGCCGGCGCGCCACCTATACCTACGACGATCCGCCGTCCACTGGCGGGTTCCAGGGCGCCGGGACCGTGCATCACATCGCCTGGTGCGACCGGGACGACGAGCACGCGGGCTGGCGTGAGCGCGTCGCCGCCTTCGGCCAGCACCCGACCCCGGTGATCGACCGCCAGTACTTCCTCAGCATCTACTACCGGGTGCCGAGCGGGGTGCTGTTCGAGCTCGCCACCCCAAGCCCGGGCTTTGCGATCGACGAGGACCCCGCCCATCTCGGCGAAGCGCTCCGGCTGCCACCTCAGCACGAGCACTTGCGAGAACAACTAGAGCAGACGCTCACGCCACTCAACAACCCACGCGCCAAGGCGACGCGATCATGAGCCAGATCTGCGCGCATCTGGACCAGATCGTCCAGGAGAGCGGTCACCCGATCGTCACCTCGGTCGAGCCGGGCGAGGACTGGTCGTACTGCTACGTCGACGAGGCGATGTTCGTCGTCGAGAACGGCTGATGCCCGAACCGCTCGGAGCCGGCTTCGAGGAGCCGGCCAACCGCAACGGCGCATTTCCGCGGCTCGACGACGAGGTGCGGGCACGGCTGCGCGCGGTCGGCAAGGTCCGAAAGGTGGAGGCGGGCGAGGTCCTGTTCCGCGAGGGCGATCCCGGCTACGACTTCTTCCTGGTCGAGTCCGGCGCGGTCACGATGGTTCAGGGCTACGGCCACGAGAACCGCGTCATCGCGGTCCACGGCCGTCACCGGTTCCTCGGCGAAATCAACCTGCTGACCGGCTCTCCGCCGTACCTGTCCGCGGTCGTCCGCGACGCCGGCGAGGTCATCCAGGTCTCGGCCGAGCGGTTGCGAGCACTGCTCGCCAACGACGAGGAGCTGAGCAACATCGTCCTGCGCGCCTACCTCGAGCGCCGCTCGATCCTGATCGACATCGGCGCGGGCGTGAAGCTGGTCGGGTCGCGCTACTCGCAGTGCACCCGCCGCCTGCGCGAGTTCCTGGCGCGCAACCGGATGCCGTTCCAGTGGATGGACCTCGAGGACGATGAAGAAGCCGACGCGCTGCTGCAGGCGCTCGGCATCGCTGCCGCCGATACGCCGGTGGTGATCAGCGGCGAAGGCGTGCTGCGTAACCCGAGCAACGCCGAGGTCGCGAGGCTGCTCGGGTTCGGCTCTCGTGGCGACCCGCCCCCGATGTGCGATCTGGTGATCGTGGGCGCGGGCCCGGCGGGGCTGGCCGGGGCCGTGTACGGCGCCTCGGAAGGCCTCGACACGCAGGTCATCGACAAGATCGCGTTCGGCGGCCAGGCCAGCACATCGGCGCGGATCGAGAACTACCTGGGCTTTCCGACCGGGATCTCCGGCAGCGAGTTGGCCGAGCGCGCCACGCTCCAGGCAAGGAGGTTCGGCGCGCGCATGGTCGTACCGGCGTACGCGGTCGGCCTCGCGGCCGACAACGGCCACTACGCGGTCGAGCTGTCCGACGGGTCGGTGGTCAACGGCCGCACGCTGATCGTCGCCACCGGCGCCCAGTACCGAAGGCTCGACCTCCCCGATCTAGAGCGCTTCGAGGGAGTCGGCGTCTACTACGCCGCCACCCAAGCGGAGGCGCACATGTGCGCCGGCGATCCGGTGGTGATTGTCGGTGGCGGCAACTCCGCGGGCCAGGCCGCGATGTTCCTGTCTCGCCACGCGGCCGGCTGCCGCCTGATGATCCGCGGCGGCGACCTTGGGAAATCGATGTCGCACTATCTGATCGACGAGCTCGAGCACCGCCCCGAGGTCGAGCTGATGACCTACACCGAGATCGTCGAGCTCAAGGGCGAGACCTCGCTCGAGGCGGTCGTCGTCGCCGACGCGCGCACCGGCGAGCGCCGGGAGCTCGAGGCCAAGGCCCTGTTCGTGTTCATCGGCGCCGATCCCCACACCGACTGGCTGCGAGGCCATGTCGCGATGGACGAGCACTGCTTTCTGCTCACGGGCCGCGACGTCCAGGGCGAAGACCTGGTCGACCACGCTGCCGACCGCCCGCTGTTCCTCGAGACGAGCCGGCCCGGGATCTTCGCGGTCGGCGACGTCCGTTCCGGGTCGGTTAAGCGGGTCGCCTCGGCCGTCGGGGAGGGCTCGATGGCGGTCCAGCTCGTCCACCAGCGCCTCGCCAGCCGGTGAACGACCGGGTCCAGTTTGCCTGGGCACTTGCCAAGCATCGCGAGATATATCAGGATCACACGGGGCCGCCGGCCATCTCCGATCATGCGCAATGAGGTGATCCGATGACAACCAACAAGAACCTCGTGCTGGCGGCGATGGTGTTCGCCGTCGCGATGACGTTCATCGACCAGACGATCGTCGCGATCGCGATCCCGAAGATCCAGAGCGAGCTGTCGCTGTCGGCGACCGGCACGCAGTGGGTGATCAACAGCTACCTGCTCGCGCTGTCGGCGCTGTTCGCATTCGGCGGCAAGCTCGGCGACGTGCTCGGGCGCAAGCGGATGGTGCTGGTCGGGGTGACCGGCTTCGCGATCGCCTCGGCGGCCTGCGGGCTCACGCCCAAAGGCTCGATCGCCGAGCCCTGGATCATCTTCTTCCGCTTCGTCCAGGGTGCGACCGCTGCGTTGCTGTTCCCGGCCGCGGTCGCGATCGTGGTGGCGTCGTTTCCGCTGCGGGAGCGCGGCAAGGCGATGGCGATCTTCTTCGGCATCTCCGGCGGCCTGACCGCGATCGGCCCGATCGCCGGCGGCTTCCTCACGCAGTGGACCTGGCGGGCGATCTTCTGGATCAACATCCCGGTCGCGATCATCGCTGTCGTTCTGACCCAGATCGCGTGCGCGGACGATGAGCCTCGTCCGGAGAAGCTCGACTACCGCGGCGCGGCTCTGATCACCGGGGCGATGGGGCTGACCGTGCTCGGCTTCGAGCAGTCGAGCGTGTGGGGGTGGAGCAGCCCCGCGACCTGGATCTGCGTCATCGTCGGCCTGCTGCTGATGGCCGTGTTCGTCCGCTTTGAGCTGAGCATCAAGCAGCCGCTGCTGCGGCTCAAGATCTTCGTCGACCGCGGGTTCGCGACCGACACGGCCGTGCTCGGCCTGATGTCGATCGTGTTCGTCCCGTTCTTCTTCTTCGGGAGCGTCTACGCCCAGGTTGCGCTCGGCAAGAACTCCTCGCAGGCGGGCGAGTACATCCTGTGGTTCTTCATCGGGTTCGTGATCATGGCCCAGGTCGGCGGCCGCATGCTCGACCGGCGAGGCGCGAGGCCTGCGATCGTGATCGGCGGCGCGCTCGGCGCGGTCGGGTTCTTCCTGCTCGCCGGGAAGCTCACGGACCTGTCACTCGGCGCTCAGAGCCTCTACATCGCGATCGCCGGCGGAGGGCTCGGGCTGATGCTCGGCCCGGCCAGCACGGACGCGGTCAACCGCGCCCCGAGCACGAGCTACAGCGAGGTCACGGGAATCACCCAGACCGCGAGGAACTTCGGCGCCAGCTTGGGGCTGGCGGTCCTCGGCGCGATCCTGATCAGCCGTAACGACACGAACGTCAGCGCCGCGCTGACCAAGCACGGCGTCCCGAGTCAGGTCGCCCACCGGATCGCAGCGTCGTTCAGCGCGAGCGGCGCGGGATCGAGCAGCGGCGCCGGACGGCCGGCCGCGCTGGTGCACGAGGTGCAACTTGCGTTCGCGCATTCGACGCAGACCGTCTTCTACATCATGGCCGGGGTGATGGTCGCGACGTTCATCGTCGCGGTCCGCTGGTTACCACGCGGACGCCTCGAGTCGGTCGATGAGCAGGATGAGTTCGTGCCGGCCGCGGCGGCGCACGACGGCACGGTGACCCGATGAGTGATGATCAGCTCGTGACGAAGGTCAGCCCGCTGTCGGTCGCGGACACGGTGGTGCGATTCACGGAGGTGCTGGCGGCGAAGGGCGTGAAGCTGTTCGCGGTGATCGATCACAGCGGCGAGGCCGACGCTGCCGGGCTCGAGCTGCGCGACACCAAGGTGGTGATCTTCGGGAGCCCGAAGGCGGGGACGCCCGTTATGCAGGCCGTACCGGTAGCGGCGCTCGACCTGCCGCTCAAGGTGCTGGTGTGGGACGACGAGGGTCAGACCAAGCTGACGTACACGCCGCCCGCCACGCTCGCCGCTCGCTACGGCCTCAGCGACGATCTCGCCGCGAGGCTCGGCGCGATCGACCCCGTGACCGACGCGGTGATCGCGAGCTAGAACGCCGGCTAAACCCGGCTAAACCTCGGCTAAACCGCGTCGGCGAGCGCGGGCCGGCGGACCGACACGGCGTCGCGGGCCTCGAGCTCGGCCCTGAGCTGCCGCACCAGCGGCGAATCCGCGAGGTGGCGCTCGAGCATCTCGAGGCAGTGGCGGTAGTGGGCCAGCCGGCGGTGCCGCGTCCGGGACACCGTCTCCGCGTCGCTTTCCGGTGGATGGACCGGAAGCTCGCGGACCTTCGAGACCTTGTCGGCGGCGAACACCATCATCGCCTCGGGGCCCGCGGCTTCGGCCTGGCGGCGCAGCGCGGCCTTGCGTGTGGCATAGCCGTCGAGATGCTCGTCCTCGGTGACGGCCGCCACCAGAGCCGCCGTTTTCGGGCCGAACCGCCGGCAGAGCTCGCCGGCGTCCGTGCTGGTCTTCTCGATCGTGTCGTGGAGGACGCCGGCGGCGATCACGTCGTCGCTCGCGCCGGCATCGAACAGAAGCAGCCCGACCTCGATCGGGTGCGTGATGAACGGGGTGCCGTCGACGTTGCGCTGCTGGCCGGCGTGCTGCTCCTCGGCATACGCGAGTGCCGCTCGCGTCCTTGGAAGGGGCGCCACCAGATCAGGAAAGCTGCGTCCACTGGCCACGGAAGGTGCGAGTGTAATTGACCGCGCAAATTCCGGGGAAATTCTTTACTGCATTTGCATCAGTGTGGGCCGAAAACTCCGGCCTTGGGGGCTGACCGGCTGCCGTGGCGCCGGGTGCTGGCCGAATTCTCGGCCGGCTATGTCTGGGCCGCAGGCTCTGGCTCTGGCTTGGGCTCTGGCTCTGGCTCTGGCTCGGGCTCGGCCGCCGGCGGCATCTTCACGCCGGCCGCGGCGTATGCGGCGGCGGCATCGAGCGTCTCGGCGACGAGCAATGCCTGCGCCAGGCTGTCGAGCTGGCCGCGGTGGCTCGTGAGCAGCTCGGTCACGCTCGCATGGGCCTCATCGACCATCCGCTGCACCTCCTGGTCGATCAGCCACTGCGTCTGCTGCGAGGTCTCGCTGACGCCGGGCAGGAACGGACCCGCGCCGTCGCTCGGCAGCAACGACACCGGTCCGAGCTTGTCGCTCATCCCCCATCGGCCGACCATCTGCCGGGCGATCTGGGTCAGCTGCTGGATGTCGGACTCGGCGCCGGTGGTGATCTTGCCGTAGATCACCTCCTCCGCGACTCGGCCGCCGAGCGCCACCTTGATCTTGGCGTCGAGCTCCTCCTGGGAATACGACACGCGGTCGGCATCGGGCGTGGACAGCGTCACCCCGAGGGCCATTCCGCGCGGGATGATCGAGACCTTGCGGACCGGGTCGGCCTCGGTGGTGAGCATGCCCACGAGGGCGTGGCCGGACTCGTGGTAGGCGGTCCGCTCGCGATCGGCGCGGCTCAGCATGATCCCGCGCGGCGCGCCGAGCAGGATCTTCTCGAGCGAGTCGGTGAAGTCCGCCATCTGCACCTTCGCGTGCCCGCGCCGGGCGGCGAGCAGCGCCGCCTCGTTGGCGAGGTTGGCGAGGTCGGCCCCCACCATTCCGGGCGTAGAAGACGCGATCTGACCGAGGTCGACGTCGTCGGCGAGCGGGAGCGATCGAGTGTGAACCTGGAGGATCTTCAGCCGGCCGGCGCGATCGGGCGGCTGCACTGCCACGCGGCGATCAAACCGTCCGGGCCGCAACAGCGCCGGGTCGAGGATCTCGGGCCGGTTGGTCGCGCCGAGCACTACGACGGCCTCGGTCGACTCGAACCCGTCCATCTCGGTCAGGATCTGGTCGAGCGTCTGCTCGCGCTCGTCGTTGGCGCCGGTTATCTGAGCCGAACCCTGGCGCGAGCGGCCGATCGCGTCGAGCTCGTCGATGAAGATGATCGCGGGCTCGGCCTCCTTGGCCTTCGCGAACAGATCGCGGACCCGCGCCGCGCCGACCCCGACGATCGCCTCGATGAACTCCGAGGCCGCAATCGAGAAGAACGCGGCGTGCGCCTCACCCGCGACCGCGCGCGCCAGCAGTGTCTTCCCGGTCCCGGGCGCGCCGAACAGGAGCACGCCGTGCGGCATCCGCCCGCCGAGCTTCTGATAGCGCTCGGGGTTCTTGAGGAAGTCGACGATCTCGGTCAGCTCGGCCTTCGCCTCGTCGATCCCCGCGACGTCGTCGAACGTCACCATGATCTTCTGCGGGTCGACCCGGCGCGCCTGCGAGCGGCCGAAGTTCCCGAGCCCGCCCAGCCCGCCGCCGGCTCCGGCCCTCATCGCGCGGCGGGCGATGAAGTAGATGACCGCGAACAGCAGCAGGGTCGGACCGAACCCGACCAGGAGCTCCGTCAGCAGCGAGGTTCCCGGGTTGGGGTTCTTGGCGTTGACCTCGACGTTGTGCTCGGTCAGGAGCTCGGTCAGCTGGTTGCTGTTCCAGAACGACGGAACCTGGGTCGCGAACAGGTCCGTCGGCTTCGCGTTCGAGTCGTTCGGCGGATATTTCAGCTTGGTCGTGAACGTGCCGTCGATCGTGTTGCTCTTCGATGTGATCGATTTGACCTTGCCCGCCTCGAGCTGCTGGAGGAAGTACGGGCTGAACGGGACCTTCGCCCGCTGCAGCGTGCCCGGCTGGCTTATCAGCACGAACAGCCAGTTGATCGCAAGCAGCCCGATCAACAACATCCAGAACCCGCGCAGACGGTGCGGCGGGGTCGGCTTGTGCTCGTCGGGCAGCCCGCGACCGTCGGGCGCCGGCGCGACGCGCCAGCCGCCCTTGTCGCGCGGCATCTGCGACGGCGGCACCGACCTGTCGTCGCCCTGCGGCGGCCGGGAGGAAGGATTCGAGTCGTCCACGCCACTCATTCTGGCGCGTCACGGCGATCACGCGTAAACATGTCCTCCCCGGGGACGGCTCGCCGTTAAGCTGGAGCCTCGCGGGAGGCGTCCGCAGCTCACCGAACCCTCGAGCAGGAGAGAGACATGGCTTCAACCACGCAGGGCGCACATCTTCCGGCCCTCGGAACGCACCAGCGCGAGGAGGTCGGCAACCAGCTCCAGGCGATGCTGGTAGAGCTGATCGACCTTGCCCTGGTCGGCAAGCAGCTCCACTGGAACGTCACCGGGCCGCTGTTCCGGCCGTTGCATGAACAGCTCGACGAGCTGGTCGACTCGTGGCGGGAGCTCTCAGACGTGGTCGCCGAGCGGGCCGTCGCGCTCGGCAACGCGCCCGACGGTCAGAGCTCCGCGGTCGCGGCCGGCACCGAGCTGAAGCCCCTGGGACGGGGCACGCTCGAGGATCACGTCGTCGTTCGCGAGCTGAGCGAGCGCGTGAACGAGGTGGCCGATCGCGCCCGGGAGCGCATGGATCGCCTCGGCGAGATCGACGCCGCGTCGCAGGACGTGATCATCGAGGTCGTGCGCGCGCTCGAACAGCAGCTGTGGATGATCCGCGTCCAGTTTGGGCACACGGTTCAGAGCTGATGTCGCCGGTCTCGCGCGGCTTCCTGGGTCGGCGGCGCCCGGTCGCCGACCCGTCGCGGCTGCCGCCCGGGCAATACCTCGAGACCGGATTCCCGGTCCTGTCCGCGGGCCCGACGCCGCACACGCCGCTCGACGAGTGGAGCTTCCTGATCGACGGCGAGGTCGAGGAGCCGGTGTCGTGGCCGTGGGACGAGTTTCTCGAGCTGCCGGCCGAGATGGTCACGGTCGACATCCATTGCGTGACGAAGTGGTCGAAGTTCGACACCCGCTGGCGGGGCGTGTCGGTCGACACCATGTTCGAGCACGTCAACAGTGAAGCGGCGTACGTAACCGCCTGGTCCGACGGCGGCTACACGACCAACCTGCCCCGGGAGGACGTCAGCGACGGCAAGGCCTGGGTGGCGTACGAGTACGACGGTGCGCCGCTCCACCCCGAGCACGGAGGCCCGGCCCGGCTGCTGGTGCCGCACCTGTACTTCTGGAAGAGCGCCAAGTGGGTCCGTGGGCTGACGTTCACGGTCGACGACGAGCCCGGGTTCTGGGAGAACTACGGCTACCACAACCGCGGTGACCCATGGCTCGAGCAGCGCTACCAGGGAGACTGACCTGGCAGCTCGTGTCCGTGGTCGACCTCGTCGAGGAGACCACGCGCGCCAAGAGCCTCGTGCTGGCACAGCCCGATTGGCCCGGGGGCTACCGGGCGGGGCAGCACGTCGACGTGCGGCTGACCGCGGAGGACGGCTACCAGGCGCAGCGGAGCTACTCGATCGCCTCCGCCCCCGAGGACGGCCACCTCGTCCTGACGGTCGAGCGGCTCGAGGACGGCGAGGTCTCGCCGTACCTGGTCGACGAGCTCAGGCCCGGCGACGAACTCGAGCTGCGGGGCCCGATCGGCGGCTACTTCGTGTGGGGGCAGGAGCTCGGCGGCCCGCTGGTTCTGATCGCCGGCGGGTCGGGGATCGTGCCGCTGCGCTCGATGCTCCGCCACTGGTCGATGACCGGGCGCGGCGTGGCGACGCGACTGATCTACTCCTCGCGACGGCTGAGCGAGATGATCTACTACGAGGAGCTCCTGGGCTACGGCGCCCGCGACGGCGTCGACGTTCGCTTCGTGCTGACCCGCGAGTGGCCCGAGGCCTGGCAGGGGCACCGCGGCCGGATCGACCGGGCGCTGGTCGACGAGGTCGCCGGACCACCCGAGGACAAGGCGCGCATCTACGTGTGCGGCCCCAACGCCTTTGTCGAGACAGCCGCCGGCTGGCTGGCCGACGGTGCGCGCGACCCGAGCCGGATCAGAACCGAACGGTTCGGGCCGACCGGGAGCTGACCGCCTCTTTACGACCGAGCGGGGCCGACGTAACATCGCTTGCTCTGGAGGTTCGGATTCGACTCGGCAGTAGCTTGGCGCGCTTCGCGCCGGCTCCCGTCTTGCCGTTCCTGGCCAAGCCGCCGACGGCGGAGGAGAGGATGCGAGCTCGCGCGCTCGGTCGCCGGTACGGGCTCGACGAACTCGAGGAATCGCGCCCAGTCAGTGTGATCGGCACCGGCCCGGACCTCAACAGCGCCACCGACAATGGCCTGGCGCGGGCGGCGCAGCTGCTCGAGCTGTCGCTCGGAGAGGTCAAGAACCGCGCCACGATCGCCGGCGCGATCGAGATCGGCCGCGCTCCCGGCGTCGTCCAGCTGACGTTCCGGGCGCCGGCGGACCGGCTCGAGGCGTGCGGCCTGCTCCGGTACGCGGTCGAGCAGTACGGCGAGCACGAAGGCGCCGCCGTCAGGCGCCGCCGACCATCCCACGAAGGCGTCGCCGTCAGGCGCCGCCGACCTTCCCAGTGAGCCGAGTGTCGTTTGCTCTGTCTCCAGCCCGCGCCGCGGCTGTCGCCTCGCGCGCGATGGTTGCCTCCAGTCAGCCGCTGGCGACGCTTGCCGGCCTGGACGTGCTCCGGGAAGGAGGGAACGCGGTCGACGCGGCGATCTGCGCCGCGGCCGTCCTGTGCGTGACCGAACCGCACGCCACCGGGATCGGCGGCGACCTGTTCGCGATCGTTCGCGACGCGTCGGGTGCGCTCCACGGCATCGACGCTGCCGGGCCCGCGCCGCGGTCCGCGCCCGCCGGGCCGCCGGCGGAGCTCGGGCCGATGTCGGTCGATGTGCCGGGTGCGGTCGCCGGCTGGGGCGAGCTGTCACGGCGGTTCGGCCGCGTCGGTCTCGATCGCTGCCTGGCACCCGCCATCGATCTGGCTCGGGATGGCGTTCCGGCCGGGTTCAACTGCGCCCGGGTCTGGCGGATGAGTCCGCGTGCCCCCGCGGCGTTCGGGCCGGCGCCCGAGTTCGGCGGGCGCTACCGGCTGCCGGAGCTGGGCGCGACGCTCGCGCGGATCGCCTCCGACGGTCCGGCGTCCTTCTACACCGGACCTCCCGCGGAAGCGATCGCCGACGCGACTTGGCTCACGCCAGAGGATCTGGCCGAGTACACCCCTCGCTGGGTGCAGCCGCTGGTCGAGCGCTACCGCGGCGTCGAGGTCGCGGAGCTGCCGCCGCCGACCCAGGGCGTGGCGGCGCTCGAGGCGCTGGCGATCCTCGGCGACGAGGACCCGGCTCTGCCCGGGCTCGTGCGCGCGGTCGGGCTCGCGCTCGAGGATGCGCTGCGCACCGTTCGCGACGGCGCCGACGTCGGTCACCTGCTTTCCGCCGAACACGTGGAGGCCCGCCGGTCCGAGCTCCCCGGCAGCGTCGCCGAGCCGGCCGGCGGAACCGTGAGCGTGTGCGCGGTAGACGGCGACCGGATGGCTGTTTCGCTCCTGCAGAGCCTGTACGAGGCGTTCGGATCGGGGGTCGTCGCGGGTTCGAGCGGCATCGTCCTGAACAATCGCGCAGCCGGGTTCGCGGTCCAGGGCACCGTCGTCGGCGGCACGCGCCCATACCACACGCTGATCCCGGGGATGCTCACCCGCGGCCCCGAGCTGGTAGGGCCTTTCGGGCTGATGGGCGGGTTCATCCAGGCTCAGTCCCACGTCCAGTTTCTGACCAGGCTGGTGCCGGACGGCGATCCGCAGGTGGCGATCGACCACGGACGGTTTCGGATCGACGGCCCGACGGTGAGCCTCGAACCGCCGCTGTGGGAGTTCGCCGAGGAGCTGGAGCGACTCGGCCTTCGCGTTTGCCGGGAGACCGAGCGCACTGCGTTCGGCGGCGGTCAGGCGATCATCGCGCGCGAGGAGACCCTGTTCGGCGGCTCGGACTCCCGCAAGGACGGCTGCGCGCTCGGGATCTGACGCCGTTACGCATTGCCGAGCCTCACCAGCCCGGTCTCGTACGCGAGGATCACGGCCTGGACGCGGTCGCGCAGGCCGAGCTTGCGGAGGAGGCTCGAGATGTGCGTCTTGACCGTCGCTTCGCTGACGACGAGCTCGGATGCGATCTCGGCGTTCGACAGCCCGCCGGCGAGCAGCCCCAGCACCTCGGTCTCGCGCGAGGTGAGCTGGGCCAGCGCGTCGCTCGAGTGGTTGCCGACCGGCAGCGTGGTGGCGAACCGTTCGAGCAGGCGGCGCGTCACCGACGGTGCCAGCAGAGCATCGCCCCCGGCCACGATCCGGATCGCCTCGATCAGCTTCGCCGGCGTCACGTCCTTGAGCAGGAACCCGCTCGCGCCGGCGCGGATCGCGGCGTGCACGTACTCGTCGAGGTCGAATGTCGTCAGCATGAGGATCCGCGCCGGCGAGTCCTGCGCCGCCAGCCGCCGGGTCGCCTCCACGCCGTCGAGCACGGGCATGCGGATGTCCATCAGGATGACATCGGGCCGCCGGCGCTCGGCGAGCGCCACCGCCTCGGCTCCGTTCTCGGCCTCGCCGACTACTTCGATGTCTGGTTGCGCGCCGAGGATCGCCCGGAACCCGCCGCGCACGAGCGCCTGGTCGTCGCAGATCAGCACGCGGATGCTCACGGGGACCGCTCCTCGAGCGGCAGCCGGGCCTTGACCTCGTAGCCGTCGCCGAGTCGGGGCGATGCCGTCAGCTGGCCGCCGAACAGAGCCACGCGCTCGCGCATCCCGATCAGACCGTGGCCGCCGGTGTCGCCGTTGCTCGCCGAGCGCCCGCGGCCGTCGTCGGTGACCTGGAGCTCGAGCGCGTCGGCGACGTAGCGCACGGTGACCTGGGCGCTCGCGGCGTGGGCGTGCTTGAGGGTGTTCGTCAGCGCCTCCTGGACGATTCGGTACGCGCACAGCCCGACGCCCTCCGGCAGCTCGCGGGGCTCGCCGATCACCGACAGCTCGACCGGAAGTCCGGTCTCGTGCACCTGCCGCACGAGCTCGTCGAGATACGCGATTCCCGGCTGTGGTGCGTACGACGCATCGCCGCCGGGATCGTCCTCGGAGCGGATTACGCCGAGCAGCCTGCGCAGCTCGGCGAGCGCCGCGCGCCCGGTCGACGCCACCGAGGACAGCGATTCGCGCGCTTTGCCCGGATCCTCGTCGAACACCTCCTTGCCGGCCGAGGCCTGCACGACCATCACGCTGACGTTGTGGGCGATCACGTCGTGCAGCTCGCGGGCGATCCGGGTCCTCTCCTCGATCACCGCCCGCTCCGCCTTCTCCTCGCGCTCGCGCTCCAGGCGCGCGGCGCGTGCCTCGAGCTCGGCCAGATACGCCCGGCGGGTGCGGAGGTTGTCGCCGACCACCCACGCGATCGCGAACACGGCCAGCTCCGGGATCACCCGGCCGGCGTGTGGCCCATTGTTGACGGTGACCGCGACCGTGATCGGCATCGCGACCCATGCTGCGGCGCGGATCGACACCCGTCGCTCACAGCATGCGGCGACCGTGTAGAGCGCCACGATCACGCCAAGCGGCGCTCCAGACCCGGGCCGGAAGATCAGCAGCAGCGTCTCGGCGGTGACTGTGATCGCCAGGACCGCGACCGGCCGGTAGCGCCGCAGCGCGATCGGCACCGTCGTGAACAGGGTGACGATGGCCGCGAGCACCGGCACGGCAAAGCCGTAGCGGGTACGTGCGACCACCGTCGAACCGACCGCGATCACGGTCAGGGCGAACGCGAGCAGCGAGTCCGTCCACCACGGGTGGCGACGGATAGCCTCGCGCACCGTCCCGACCGCTGCGGCGACATCCGTCATGCGCTGAGAGTAACTCCGGATGTCACGCGTCTCGCGTTCGCATCCGCCGCGCCCCGAGCGCCGGCACAACCAGCAGCCATGCGATCGCCACGACGACGGCCACCGCGACCGGCATCGGGATCACCGGAGCTCCGCTCGCGGGGCCGGGCTTGAGGAAGGCCAGCACGGCGTTGAGGAGGCCGCGCCGGAGCGAGCCGAGCGACACCGCCTGGACGAGCAGTGGGCTCAGCACGAGCTCCCAGCCGATCAGCGCGGTGATCGTGCCCGGTCGCGAGCCGGTGAGCGAGGCGACTCCGATCGCGATCACGCACACGACTGAGTTTGCGAGCGCGAGCCACGCCAGCGACTGGAGGATCAGCGTTGCGTCGGGCGTTGGCAAGCCGCCCGCGAACGCGAAGATGCTCGCGAGGCCCACCGCGAACGCGGTCGCGGTGACGGTCAGGGTGACCACGACCGCGGCCGGGATGCGGGCCAGGAACAGCGCCGTCCGCGAGCGACCGGTCAGCACGTTGTCGCGGAACACGCCCGCTGCGAGGTCGCCGGCGCCCGCTTCGGCGCCGATCAGGATTGCCGCCACCGGGCCCATGAAGATGCCCAGCAGGTCGAGCAGCCGCCCGAAGTTGTCGAGGCCCCCGGCCGGCCCGTAGTGAGCCGGATCCGACGCGTGCCTGATCACGTCGTACCCGGTCGCGATCACGAGCGGCACGAGCACGACCGCCAGCGCGAGCGCGATCATGCCGCGCTTCTTGCGCAGGCGGAGCAGGTCCGCGGAGATCATCTGCCTCGCCACCGTCAGGTCCAATGTCATGCGGCCACCTCCAGCCGTGTCGTCATCTCCAGGAACCGGTCCTCGAGGCTTCGGCGCGCCGGCTCGAGCCGGGTCACCACCAGGCCTGCCGCGACCAGGCGCGAGTTGATCTCGCCCGCCTGGTCGCGAGCGAGCAGTTTCATCCGCAGCGCCCCGTGCTCGGCGCGCAGCTCGCGGACTGTCGGGTCGCCGGCGAGCACCGTGAGCGCCCGGGCGGCGTCGTCACACTCGATCACGAGCTCACCGCCGTCGTCGGCGACGAGCTCCTCGATCGAGCCCTGCGCGATCACGCGTCCGCCGTCGATGATCGCCGCCACGTCGCACGTCTTCTCGACCTCGTCGAGCAGGTGCGAGGAGACGAACACCGTCCGGCCCTCGTCCTCGACCAGCGCGCGGATCATGCGCCGCACGTCGAGCATCCCGCCGGGGTCGAGCCCGTTCATCGGCTCGTCGAGGATCAGCAGCTCGGGGTCCGACAGCAGGCAGCGCGCGACGCCGAGCCGCTGGCGCATCCCGAGCGAGTACGTCCCGACGCGATCTCGAGCGCGCTTGTCGAGGCCGACGCGCTCGAGCACCGGCTCGATCCGCGCGCGGGTCTCGGGGCCGCGGACCGCGGCGGCGACCTTGAGGTTCTCGTACCCGGTCAGGTGCGAGTAGAACGACGGCTCCTCGACGATCGCGCCGACGCGCGCGAGCGCCCGCGACCGCTCGGCCGGCACCGGAAGCCCGAGCACGCTGGCCCGGCCCCCGCTCGCCCGCGTGAGCCCGAGCAACACCCGAATCAGGGTCGTCTTCCCGGCGCCGTTGTGACCGAGGAATCCGTACGCGACGCCGCGCGGCACCACGAGGTTAACGTCGTCGACCGCGATCCGATCGCCGAAGCGCTTGGTCAGTCCCTCGGTCTCGACCGCCGGCCCGCGGTCCTCCGCCTGTCCGCGGTCCTCCGCCTGTCCGCGTTCCTCCGCGAACCCGCGTTCCTCCGCCGGCCCGCGATCCTCCGCCGGCCCGCGATCCTGCGCCGGTCTGTAACGACTTCGATAGGCATGTGTGGTTTTGGTTTGCATGCCTGCCACGGTAAGCGCGGCCCGCGCCGCGCACATCGGCTGCGGGGATGGGATCCGGGGTCAGTCAAAAGTAGGAGGGAGCCGCGGCTTGAGACGCCGGCGGTGTCTCTACTATCCTGTGTAGGAGATAGCAGGCGGAGAGCGACCCTCGACGAATACATGGCGCTGCGGGCGAAGGCCGAGGTCGAAGGCCTCGTCTCGCAGTATGGGGACGTCGCGCTCAGCAGTTTCGCCGAGCAGATGGCGAAGCTTGATCCGGCGCGCCGCCGGGCGCTCCAGCGCCTGGCCCGCAAGGGCTGACGCTTTCCGCCTCCGGGACGGAAGGATTCGGCCCCTGTGGCCGTCTACCCGATCATGAGCCGCAAGCGCTCCTCCACCACGACCCCGATCTCGGACCTCATCGATGCCGTCATGGACGGCTACGTCGCCTGGCGGGAGGAGAGCGCCGCCGTCGAGTCGGCATATCACACCTGGCGCCGCGCGTCGGCCGCCCAGCGAACGGTCGCCTTCGAGGACTACTTCGCCGCGCTGGATCGCGAGGAAGAGGCCGCCTCCGAGTACCGGCGCTTGGTCGAGCTGGCGAAAGCAGCGTAGTGCGCCCCCCGGCGTGTAGCTCCGCAGTGCGCGTAGTAGGAGTCGCGAGGCATCTGCTACATTCCGTAGTAGATCATAGGGTGATCTTCCCGCATCTACGATGCTGCAGCGTAGATGCGCCGGGGACCGGGGTTCACCCAGGTGACCGTGCGGTCAACTGGGTACCGCCGGGTCACCGGGGACCGAGGCGATCCTCTTCCTTGATCGTTCGCTCGGCCGTAGGGCGGGCTTCCAGCCGCGCGTCCGGGATCGGCTCGCCGCTCTCGACCGACAGGCCGTATGTCCCCTCGGCGAGCCGCGCCTCGGCACGCTCGAGCGCCTCCAGCTCCCGCCGGAGGTCCTCGGCGCGGCCGGCGTTGAACTCGTCCTGATACAGATCCTCGGAGTCCCGATCGCCCGGCTCTAGCCGCGCGTCGCCCTCGAGCGAGCCGTCGCGCCCGAGCGCGGCCATCGCCTCCTCGATCCGGGTGCGTTCCCCGGCAAGCAGCTCGCGAGCGCGTTCGGGATCCATGGACGACAGGCTACTGCGCTTGGTCGAGCGCCGGCGTTCTGGTCGGGGCCGGCATGCCCACGCCGTCCGCGCCACCACGGCCGGGATGCCGGACGGAAGCGCCGCGAGGCCCATCACGCATCGGGCCACGATCAACTGCCCCGGGCTCGATGTGAGTCCTCCCGCGACGCTGGCCAGGCCGAACACGGCGAGGCCGCCGAGCAGCATCCCCTTGCGCCCGAACCGGTCGCTGAGGCTGCCCGCCGCCAGCAGGGCCGCAGCGAACACGAGGTTGTAGGCGTCGACGACCCACTGGAGCTGGGTGTTCGAGGCATGCAGCTCGCGCACGAGCGTCGGCAGACCCCGAGATCCTCGAGCGGGTTCGCCCGCTGACACAGCCGGTCGGATAACGTCCGCAGGGGGATGACCGTGGGATCTGCTGAAGGCTTCGAATCGATCACTCTAACCTCCGCCGACGGGACCACGAGCGCGGAGTTCGTGCCCGAGGCGAACCTGGTGTGCTGCTCGTTCGCGGTCGACGGACACGAGCTGCTCGACGGCCGCGGCGGCGTGCGGAGCTACGTCGAGGAGGGCAAGACGATGGGCATCCCGCTGCTGTATCCGTGGGCGAACCGGCTGGCCCGGTTCGGGTATCGCGCGGCGGGCAAGGACGTGACGCTGTCGGAGGACGACTCCCGGATCCCGCGCGACGACAACGGGCTGCCGATCCACGGAGTGCTTCCGGGGCTATTGCGCTGGGAGGTGCACGACGGCGCGCCTGGCACGCTCGCTGCCGGCCTCGAGTGGCGGTCCGGCGAGCTGGTCGAGCTCTTCCCGTTCGTCCACGACGTCCGCGCCGAGGTGAGCGTCGGCACGGCTGAGCTCACGATCACGACGACGGTCACCGCGGCCGCCGACGGTCCGGTCCCGGTGTCGTTCGGATACCACCCGTACATGCGCGTTCCGGCCGGCGCGCGCGACGACTGGGTGGTCACGCTCGGCGCGGCCGACCGGCTCCTGCTCGACGACCAGTCGATCCCGACCGGCGCGCGGGCGCCAGCTCCGCGCGAGCCGTTCGGCCTGGATGGCGTCAGTCTCGACGACGCCTTCGACGCACCATCCGACGACGCCGCGTTCGAGGCGACCGCCGGTGGCGCCACGCTCACGGTCGAGTTCCTCGCCGGCTACTCCCACGCGCAGGTGTTCGCTCCCGCCGGGCAGGAGTTCATCTGCTTCGAGCCGATGACCGCGCCCACGAACGCGCTGGACAGCGGCGACGGCCTGACGGTGGTCGAGCCCGGCGGGTCGTATCGCGCGGCCTTCAGGATCGCGCTTACGCGAGGCGCTTGATGCCGGCCGGCGTGCGGGTCGCCTGCTGCCAGATCGCCCCCGACGTGGAGCGCCCCGATCAGAACGCGGAGATGGCGCTCGAGGCGATCTCCGCCGCGGTCGACGCCGGCGCCCAGATCGTCGTGCTTCCCGAGCTCGTCAACAGCGGGTACGTGTTCACCTCGGTCGACGAGGCTCGCGTGACCGCTACCGCCGCCGACGGCGAGTTGCTCGCGGGCTGGGCGCGGGAAGCGGCCCGCGGCAATGCGGTGGTGGTCGGTGGGTTCTGCGAGCGAGCGCCGCACGGAAGGCTTCACAACAGCAGTGCGCTGGTCGACGGCGATGGCGTTCGAGCCGTGTACCGCAAGCTGCACCTCTGGGGCGAGGAGCCTCGGTGGTTCGCCCCCGGCGATCAGCCCGCGCCGGTGGTCAAGACCCGCCACGGCCGGATCGGGCTGGGCGTCTGCTACGACATCGAGTTCCCCGAGTTGACGCGCGGGCTGGGGCTCGCCGGCGCCGAGCTGATCGCGCTGCCGGCGAACTGGCCCCGCGATCCGCTGCCGGCCGGCGAGCGGCCCATCCTTCACTCGCTCGCCAAGATGACCGCCTACCTCAACAAGGTGTACGTGGCCGTGTGCGACCGCTCCGGCACCGAGCGTGGAATCGAGTTCGAGGGCGGCAGCGTGATCGCGGGCCCCGACGGCTGGCCGCGTGCGGGACCAGTCCCGGACCGCGGCGTACAGACCCTGATCGCGGACTGCGACCTGACCGGGGCGCGGGAGAAGCGCAGCGGCGAGCACAACGATGCTTTCGCCGACCGGCGGCCCGCTTACTACGCGCCGGCGCTGACGGCCCCGCGCAGCCCATGACGTCCACTCGACCGCCCCGGTTGCGCTGGTCGTGCCTGCGCTCGCCGTACGCTTGGCCGGGTGCGCCCCGCAATCGCCCTTGCAGCGTTGGTAGTCGCGGCCGTCTCGGCCGGCTGCGGGTCCGGCGGGAGCTCGCAGCGCGCGGACGGCGCCTCGCTGTTCGCGGAGGACTGCGGGATGTGTCACTCGCTCACGGGGCGCCAGTCGCCCCGGCGGCAGGGCGGTGACCTGCTCGCCGTTCACATGACGCGGGCCGAGATGCTCGAGTTCGTTCGCGAGATGCCGATGCCGCACCCTCTGAGCTCAGCTCAGGTCGAGACCGTGGCCGACTACGTCCGGGCGGTCGAGGCGCGCGGGCATTGAACCTACTGCGAGTTCTGCGGAACCAGTTCGCCCACGCCGGCGACCGTACGCGTCGGCGCCAGCCCGCCGGCGACGACCATCCCTCCGCCGATCGAAAGCGAGGCGGTGTCCGACAGGGGCTCGGGCAGTCGGCCGGCTGGCCGGACGGCGCCGGTGGCCGGGTCGATCGACAACACGTCGGGGGTCTGCGAGCCCAGGTCGTTCCCGCGACCGCCGACGAGATATACGAACGAGCCAAGCGTG
Source organism: uncultured Solirubrobacterales bacterium (assembly GCA_963836715.1). Lineage (GTDB taxonomy): Bacteria > Actinomycetota > Thermoleophilia > Solirubrobacterales > Solirubrobacteraceae > Palsa-465. The sequence continues at coordinate 100,737 of CAWIKH010000005.1, read as the reverse complement.
GCCGCGGAGGCGTGCGTGATCGGGTGTGGCAGCGTCCCGATCTTGCGGACGTCCCCGGCGGTGGGGTCGAAGCGGTAGATCACATCGCTCGCGCCGTCGGGCTTCGAGCCGCCGATGATCAGGATCTTCCCGCCGACGGAGGCCACCGCGGCATAGCGGAGCCCGACCGGCAGGTTGGCGGTCACCCATGGGGATGAGCCCGGGCGCCACGCGATGATCGTGCTCAGCCAGTCCGTGCCGTCGTAGCCGCCGACAACGTATGCAGTGCCGCCCACCGCGGTCACCGCTACGTCGGACTGGGCCCGGGGCAGCGCGCCCACGGTCTGGGCGACTCCGCTCGCGGGGTCGAAGCTGACGATGTGGGCGAGCTCCGAGGAGGATCCGCCGCCGAACACATACACCCGACCGGCGAGCAGCGCGCCTTGGGCGTCGTGCTGGGCCAGCGGTAGGCTCGCGGTGTGCACCACGCCGTGCAGATTTGCGACCTCGATCCCGGCGCTCGAGACCTCCGAGGAGTCGAGCCCGCCGAGCAGCGCGAAGCGGCCCGCGCCGAGCACGGCGAAGGCCGGATCTTTGAGCGGCGCCGGCAACTGGTACAGCGGGCGGTACACGAGCGTCGGCGGGCGCGCCGGTGCGGCGGGCGAGCCGGCGGCTCGGGACGCCTGCGACGCGCCGGCCTGAGCCGAGTCCGGCCGCGTGGTCGACGCGCTCGTGGTGCCGGTGCTGCCCCCGCAGCCGCAGGCGGCCAGCGCGGTGAGGATCGCGGCCAGAACCGCACCGCCGAACGCTGCTGCCCGAGGCGGTGAGGTCTGTTTGTGTCTCGCGCGTGGGCGTGGCGACGGACGGCGGATGGTGGCGATCCTAGCCAACGAACTCGCCGCGAACCACGGCGCGGCCTGCGTGTGGAAAGTCTCACGGCCTACTTACCCGATTCGAGCGCCGGCAGGTCAAACTCGTCGGGCTTGCTCGTGAGCCTGCTGAGAACCCCGGGCCGGCTGAGGCTCGCCGCCGGTCGCGCAGCCGTGCTCGTCTGCGTGCTGGGAGCGCCGCTGCTCGCCGGCTGCGGGTCGAGCCACCATGCGAGCCGCTCATCAAGCACGCCCACGTCGACGCTGACCCTCGGACCATCGCCGGCGCCCAACGCCGGCCGCCACGGCGGCGACGTCAACGTGTACAGCGCCGACGCTGCCGGCGACCTCAGTCCGGTCGTCCGAAGCGATCCGGCGTTGGTCTACGTGCCGAACAGCCTGAGCAACACGGTCGACGTGATCAGCCAGCGGACGTTGAAGATCGTCGCCCACTTCCCGGTTGGAGCGCTGCCGCAGCACGTCACGCCCTCCTACGACTTGCGGACGCTGTACGTGGACAACGACCTGGGTAACAGCCTCACCCCGATCGACCCCCGCACCGCGCGCCCGGGGCGGCCGATTCCGGTCGAGGATCCGTACAACCTGTACTTCACGCCCGACGGCCGGTTCGCGATCATCGTGGCGGAGCGGCTGCAGCGCCTCGACTTCCGCGATCCGGACACGATGCGGCTCGTGCATTCGCTGCCGGTGCCCGAGTGCCGTGGGGTCGATCACATGGACTTCTCCGCGAACGGCCGCTACGCGTACGCGAGCTGTGAGTTCGCCGGCCGGATGATCGAGATCGATCTCAACACCCAGCAGGTGATCCGCACGCTCGTGGTCAACAACGGAGATGCGAGCCCGCAGGACGTGAAGCTGTCCCCAGACGGACGAACCCTGTACACGGCCGATCAGCAGAACGGCGGCCTGTGGGAGATCGACCCGTCCTCGTTCCGCGTGATCGGGTTCCTGAGGACCGGCGCGGGAGCCCACGGCCTCTACCCGAGCCGCGATGCCAGGTTCATGTACGTCGCCAACCGCCAAGCAGGCTCGATCTCGGTCGTCAGCTTCAGCACGCGGCGCGTGATCAAGACGTGGCAGCTGCCGCTCCCCGCCAGCCCCGACATGGGAGGTGTCTCGGCTGATGGCAACACGCTGTGGCTGAGCGGGCGCTACAACGGGGTCGTCTACGCGATCGACACCCGCACCGGCCGTCTCCGCGCGGCGATCCCGGTCGGTGATGGTCCGCACGGACTGTGCGTGTGGCCCCAGCCCGGGCGCTACTCGCTCGGGCACACCGGGATCCTCCGCTAGCCGTTCAGCCTCCGGGCTTCGACGCCGGTCCCGGCGCCGGGTGCAGCGGCAGGATCAGCGGCGGCAGCGGCGCCTGGTCGAAGTCGAAGTCCGCGGTGAAGTCGCCGAGCTGCGGCTTGTCCTCGCGCACGTCGGAGCGGGGATCCGGGCGGCCGTCGGTGGCCGGGTCCAGACGCTGGCCGCCGAGGAAGTCGTCTTCGATGAACTTGTTGATTGCGTCGAAGCTGAGCGCCTGGTGATCGATGAGCCCACGACGCGCATACGGGCTGATCACCAGTGACGGGACCCGGAACCCATATCCGTTCTCGTCGGCCACCGGCGGCAGGACGTGGTCGTAGAAGCCGCCCCAGTCGTCCCACACAAGGAAGATCGCGGTCGAGTCCCAGTCCGGGCCCTGCATGATCGTGTTGATCAGATTGGTGACGTACGCTTGACCGTTGGCGATGTTCGCGGGGGGGTGATCGGAGTGCCGCTGATCGGGGACGATCCAGGAGACCTCCGGCAGGGCGCCGGTCCTCGCTTCTGCGAGGAAGTGCGTCACGTCCTGGATGTTGCCCAGCTGGCCGTCCGCGTGGACGTCGGTGAACGATGGCAGCGGGTTCCAGATGTCCGGGGTGCCGACGCTGAAGGGCGAGCTCGCGCAGTTGGCGTTGCCGCCTGCGCAATCTGGCTCGCCGCCCGGGGTGATGAAGTAGCCCCAGCTGACGCCATCCTTGTGCAGCAGGTAGGTGATGTCCGTCCACGCGTAGTTGTACGTGGTTGAGACCTGCCGTGAGATCGTGGCGCGGCGCTCGGCGAGCTCGTCCTTCACGCGCCGCCGGCATCGCGCCACCGCCTGGCGATAGCGCGTGGTCATCCCGATCGGGCTGCCGCTCACGGGCGGCACGGTCACCCGCATATACCGGCATGTCCGCAGCCGGTGCCGGGCGGTGAGCAACAGTTGCGCCACTCGCTTGGCGGCCTGGCGGCCCCTCGCCCCAACGCCGATGATGTCCGAGGTCTGGTAGCCCCCGAGCTCGTCATCGTTGACGCAGCTCGCTGCGTCTCCGGGCACGGAGCACCGCGCGGACCAACCGGAGACCTCGTACAGGTGGGCCGGAAGGCTCCACGACGCGTCCGATTGGAACATGTGGTCATCGAGCACGAAGTTCCCGGCATACGCCCAGTAGTTCGGGATCTCGCGCGCGTCGTGGTATCCCATCACGTCGGACGGCGCGAGGGAGCTGCACACCCCGGCGAATCCCCCGCAGCCACGGCCGCCGACGGTCTCGGACTCCCGGACGAACCCGTCCATGTCACCGCCGTCGATGTCCGCCACGACCGCGCCTTGACCGTGCGGACCGCCGCCGTTGACTCGCGACGGGTCGTGGAACGGGCGGTCGCATCCCCCGGTCGCGGGGTCGGGGAGACAGACCCTGAAGTGCCCGTCGCCGGCCGGGAGCCCGTCCGCGCCCGTATATGTGCCGAAGTACGAGTCGAACGAGCGGTTCTCCTGGACGATCATCACCACGTGGCGGATCTTGTGGATCCCGACATCGGATACGCGCACCGCGTTTGGCCGTGACGCCGCGCCCGCTACGACCGCACCGGGTTGGCCGGCGACGCCGCAGCCGGCGAGCGCCGCCGAGGCCGAGCAGACCAGCGCGAGCAGCGCTCGCGCGCGCCGCCGGTGAGGCGGGCTCCGATGTGTGGACGTCATCGCCAGCGGGGGCAAGAGCCGGCGGCGGTACATGGAACCGGGCAGGCGGCGCATGTCATGCATGCTGGTCGATCCAGGTGGCGACCGCATCGATGAACTCCTCAGCGGCGGAGATGGCGCCGGCGGCCTCGCGTTCGTCGGCGTCGAGCCAGTTGTAGTCGGCGGCGTTTCGGAGCTCGAAGAGCCGGCGCAACGTGGCGGCGGTGTCCGGGCTCATTCCCCCATCCTTGACGACCAGCCGTCCGAACGCGGCGATCACAGCCGAGTGCCGCGAGCGGGTCTCACCGATCTCGAGAAGCGCGGCTTCCGCTGCATAGAAGACGCCAAAGTACGCGCGCGACACCGATTGAAGCTCGAAACCGGCCAACACCAATGTCCGCGCGGCGTCGACTTCCTGGCGTGCGCGGCCCAAGAGCACCGCGACGCGATCGGTCAAGCGACCGGCACTCCTTCTTCGCGCGCGCGCACCAGAAGCGGGGCGTCGGACTGGCCGAACTCGGACTCCGACACGGGGATCTCGGTGATCACCGCGTCGTTCGCGAGAGAGTGGCGCCACATGACGGAATCCATCCGGGCCAGCTCGCGACATCGCGACGGCACCTCATCGAGAACGACGAGCAGGTCGATGTCGGATTCGGGTTGCGCGTCCCCGCGGGCCCAAGACCCGAACACGAGCACATTCTTCAGCCGGTTGCCATACATCTCGCGTAGCTCGGCAGCAACCGATCGAGCGAGCTCGATCGCGTCAGGCGCTCCCGCGAGGTGAGGCCGCTCCGGCTCCCCGATCTCGTCGATTGCCCGCTCGGCGTCGGCCGGGCTGATGATCTCCCGGTCGCGTAGCCACGAAAGCGCGCGTCGTCGCATTCGGGCGTCGTGAAAGCGAAACCACGCTTCGCGGAGCTCGGAAAACTCGAACAGGGTGTCCTTGAATCGCCGGAACGCGCCGCGCCCTGCGATCGCGCGTTCCAGCAGCTCGCGCGGCCGATGATCGCTGATTGTTTCGACGAACTGCTCCATATCGGCATACGCCTCCGAGGAGCTGATCGGGTCGACGAGCACGAGTTCACGCTCGTCGGCGTCCCAATCCTCGGAGGACTCGTCGAGGTACTCAGAGCGGAACTCGAGTTCCCCGGTGAGCGGATCCAGCAACCATTGGTGTTCCGGCGAGTTGTCCTCGAGTGCAGCACAGAGCTCGTCGAGGTCAACGCGGTCGAGACCGAGCATCGTCATCTCCTTCATCGACTCGATCGGGTGAGCGCAGCGTATCGCGGGCCCGGGACGATGCGCCGGCGTTCGCGCGCCCGGGACGACGCGCCGGCGTTCGCGGGCCCGGGACGATGCGCCGGCGTTCGCGCGCCGCGAAGCTCGAGCGTCGTGTTGACATTTCGATCACAGATCGGCTCGGGATCGTTCGCCAGCGTCCGCCAGGTGGCGGCACTCCGCAGCTACAGGGTCCACCGTGCACTCGGCGAGCTCAGGTAAGCCAAGCCGGTCGATTAGTAGCCCGCCTCCATTATCCTTGGGGCAGGCGATGAAGCTCGCCTTGGACCGCGCCTCCTGGCGCTGATGGCTTCTATGGCCGGCCCGAACCGAGGAGCAGTTCGTCGCCGACGCGCTGCTCGACCTGTATGGGCGGAAGGAGGTTGAGGTCAGCGTGATGCCGCGTGGCGCGGAGGGCTTCGGGCTGAAGCACCGGCTTCGCACGGACCGGATACTCACGCTGTCGGAGGATCTCCCGCTGGTGTCGGTGGCGGTCGATACGCGAATGCGAATCGAGAACCTGCTCGAGGAGGTCATCGCGGTCAAGCGTCACGGCCTGATCACCCTGGAGCGGGCGAGGATGCTGACCGGCGAGGTCGGGGCGGTCACGCTGCCAGAGGAGCTGCACGAGGCGACGAAGCTCACGATCTACGTTGGACGCCAGGAGCGGGTCTCGGGCTCTCCGGCGTTCGTCGCCGTGTGCGACCTCCTTCACCGCCGGGGCATCGCCGGTGCGACGGTGCTCCTCGGCGTCGACGGCACCGCCCACGGCGTGCGCCAGCGGGCGCGCTTCTTCGGGCGCAACGCGGAGGTACCGATGATGGTCATCGCGGTCGGCGCCGGCGAGCAGATCGCACGGGTCCTCGCAGAGCTCGGCACTCTGCTGTCGCGCCCGCTGCTCACGCTCGAGCGGGTACGTGTGTGCAAGCGCGACGGTCAACTGCTCTCCCCACCGAGACTGCTCCCGGCCACCGACGAGCACGGACTGGCGACGTGGCAGAAGCTGATGGTGTACGCCTCCGAGCAGGCCCGCCACGGCCGCGGCCCGCTGCACGTGGCGCTCGTGCGCCGGCTGCGCGCGAGCGGCGCGAGCGGCGCGACCTGCCTGCGAGGAGTCTGGGGCTTCCACGGCGACCACGCGCCGCACGGGGATCGTCTGCTCCAGCTCCGCCGCCACGTCCCGGTGGTGACGATCATCGTCGACACTCCCGAGCGGATCGCGGCCTCATTCGAGATCGTGGATCAGCTCACCGACGAGGCCGGGCTGGTCACGAGCGAGATGGTGCCGGCGATGGCGTCAATCGCCGAGGGGCAGCCACAACGCGGCGGGCTGCGCCTCGCCCGTCGCCGCTTCTGACCGCGTCGCTGTCAAAGTCGGCGGCGCTGGGATCTTCCGCACCGCTAGTTCGCGATGCTCATGGCAGGAAGCTCTCGTTCTGTTGGTTGGGCGGCGACAGACAGCGGGACGGATCGGGCCCGGGGTCGTCGGCCGCCGGTTCGTCGGCCAATGCAGGTGGGGGAAACGCGTCAACCGATCCGAACGCGCCGGCGGCCTTCCCGGCCAGCAGGGCTGCGCCTCGTGCTCCCGCTTCGAGGACTCGGGGGTACACGCTATTCGGGAACGCGTCGATCTTGAGCCGGCGGAGGACCTGGTTGGCGGCCCAGCCCCCGCTGATCCGCAGCTCCGCGATCGGGCCTCCGATGTCCTCGAGTCCGCGCAGCGACGCGGACGCGCGCAGGACGGTCTCCTTGAGCGCGGCCAGCCACTCGCGCGCGGTTGGCGGCACCTCCTCGTCGGAAACCCTCCCGTCCAGCAACGCGAGCGCTGCGTCGTCGAGCGAGGCGCGTCCCCGTCGGTGTGAGGCTCCCAAGCGGGCGAGCAGCGGAGAGAGTTCGATCCCGAGGGGAAGGCCCGCGAGCAGGCAGTAGTGGTCCTCGAGCGCGTGCCATCCGGTGGCGATGCCCCGTGGCAGTCCGTGTGCCGGGTCGCGCGTGGCGTCCGCCGGGATCGCCCGCACCAGGGCCTCCGCGGTGCCGCACGAGTCCATCACCTGGCCGGCGGTCGTCACCCCGCTCCCGATCGCCGCGACCAGATGGTCGTGACCGCCAACGGTCAGTGCAGCCCCCTCGAGTCGCCCCAGCGCGGCGCTCGGTGCGCGCGCGCGCCCCCAGCTCGCGCCGGCGGGCAGCAGGTCGGGGAACATCGTCTCGGGCAGGCCGGCCCACTGGATGACTTCTGGCCACCACCGGCGGCCGTTGATGGCAAGGGCGCCGGTCCTCGAGGCCAGCGAAGGCTCGGCCGCGATCGTCCCGCCGAGGCTGTGCACGGCCCACTCGGCCACGCTGAGTGCGTTGACGGCCCCGCGTACGTCGGGATGGCTGCGCATCAGCCAGCGGAGCATCGCGACCGTCGGGATCGGACCGATACCGAGCCCGGTCCGGTGATCGATCTCCTCGCGTGTCAGCTCGGCTTCCATAGCCGCGACGTCGGCCTCGGCGCGACGGTCATACCAGGCGACGGCGGGGCCGAGGCCTCGCCCATCGGAGTCGACCAGCACAGCCGTCTCGGCCATGCTGGTGATGCCGACCCCGAGGATCTCTCCCGGTGGCGCGCGTTTGAGCAGCCCCGCGAGAACGTCGCCGACCGCCTGCACGAAGTCATCTGGTCGGGCCTCCGCACCGGTTCGCCGCCGTTGCCAGACGGTCGGCACGGCGCCCTGCCCCAGCTCGTGGCCGTCGAGGTTGATCAGGCCGGCCTTGACCCTGGTCGTGCCGACATCGACGCCGACCAGCAATGGTTGGCTCGAGGTCACCGGATGGTTCCCGCCTTGTACCAGGGTCGGGCCCGGCCGCTCATGGCCCGGACCGACTGCTCGAGCCGCTCGCGGCCCGTCGTGTCCAGGAACTCCTTGCGCGCCGCGCCGTGGAGCGCCACCGCCTCCTTCCAGTACACGCGCCCGCCGACGAACCCGTACGCGCCGCCTGCCTCGCACGAGTCGAACGGACCCCCTCGGCCGCGCAGTCCTCGACCACCGCCTGGACGACTTCGACGACCTCCGCCACCAGGGTGCCGCAGGCCGGCGCCATCACAAGGAACAGCCCGGCATTGCGTGCAACCTTCTCGACGGCGTCGACCATGAACGAGAAGAACACGTCTGGGTGCGAAGCGTCGCCGCCAGTTTCCGCGCTCTGGACACATCAACGGCGCCGGCCACAGGCTGCTCGCACGACGCCGAGGCCACGGCCAGCGCGAACCGGACGGCGTCCGCGAACGGCTGACCCTCCTCGAGCGCATGCACGAGCCCGCCGACGAGCGAGTCGCCGGCGCCGATCGGGCTGACCACCGAGACCTCGGGAGCCGGGCTGAAGGAGGTCTCGAGTCCATCGCTGAAGGCCGCACCGTGGCTGCCGGCGCTGACGATCGCGTGCCTCGCACCGCGGGCCACGAGTTCCTGCGCTGCTTCGACCGCCCGCTGGGCAACCTGGTCGCCCTCCGGCTCCACACCCTCGATCGCGGGACCGAACAGCAGCGTTTCGGCTTCGGCCAGATTCGGGCTGACTACGTCGGGCTGCGCGGTCAGCGCATTCGCGAGGACTTCACGGGTCGAGTCGACCACGCTGCGCAGACCCGATCGGCGGGCGGCGCGAACGACGCGAGCGTAGCCGTCGACCGGCGAGCCGGGGGGCAGGCTGCCCGAGCACACCACCGTCTGCTGGCCGGACGCGCGGCGCTCCACCTCGGCGAGCAGCCGGCTCCAGTCGCCCTCGTCGACGGTGGGGCCGGGCTCGTTGAACACCGTGACACGGCCCGACTGCTCCAGAAACACCGAAGCCACCCGGACGATCCCTGTGATGGGCACGCCGGCAAGCTCGGCACCCTCTGCGGCGGCGAGCATGGCAAGCTCGGCGGCGCTCGTCGACGGCAGGAACCCGACGAGAACGCCGGGATGACCGAACGCGCGGGCGACGCGAGCGACGTTGACGCCCTTGCCTCCGAGGCTGGCCGTCGCCGGTCCGGTGCGGTGCACCGAACCGAGGACCATCATGTCCAGCGGGATCGTCCGGTCGATGGTTAAGTTGGGATTGACGATCAGCACGGCGCGGCCTGCGGGGTGTTTCGGTCACGGCCTTGGAGACGCAAGCTGCCGTACCGCTTGGTCAGATCCCGGACCTCGACGCGCGGCGTATCGGGTGCCTCGCGCTCGCCCGGCACCTGCTCGACGTCGCTCACCAGCCTCTCCTAACCTCGGGACCTGTCAACATCCTGACATCGAGGGCATCGTCGGCGCGGTTCGACGGCGCGGAGGGGAGGCGCGACGCCGCGAGCCCGCGGTCGTCGTCTCTCCCGTCCGCGCCCTCAACCACGCCCGCGGCAAGCCCGCGCCCCGATTGAACCCGGGGCGAGACGCGCTTACGCGGCTCGTGTGTTCGCGCGGCCGTCCGCAAAGCCGGCGATCAGCCGGTCAGCCGTCGCAGGTCCTCGCGAACCATCGAGTTCGTCAGTGCGGGCTCGAGCCATTCGGTGATGAGGCCGTCGATGCCGGCATGGGCGAGCGCGCCGTACGCCCGTTCGCGTCCGAGTCGGGTGCGCAGCGGCTGGAGGGCCACCTGGAACGTGGGCGCGAATCTTGCCGCCGCGATCAGCGGCTTGAGGATCGGCGGGGGAAAGTGCTCGAACGCGGGCCACAACGAGCCGCCCATCGCGTAGCCGTGGATGAACACCACCGGCCGCCCGCCGCCTCTGGGGCGAGCGCGGTTATGCCGAGGTTTCGACTCCCGAGATCGCCGAGGTCGCGGGTGTGACCCGCGGTGCGATGTATCACCAGTTTCCCGACAAGACCGCGCTGTTCATCGCGGTGCTCGAGGCCGTCGAGATCGACGTCTTGAACCGGCTCGCGGCCGCCGTCGCCGCCGGCCGCCCCAAGACGCCGGCCGACACCCTGCACGCCGCGGCCGACGCCTGGCTCGACATCGCCGGCGAACCGGAGGTGCGCCGGCTCGTCCTCCTCGATGCCCCCAATGTCCTCGGGTGGGCCGGCTTTCGCGAGATCTCCCAGCGCTACGGCCTCGGGATGACCGAGCAGCTGCTGACCGCCGCGATCGAGGCCGGACAGCTCAAGGCGCAGCCCGTCCGCCCGCTCGCCACCGTGATGATCGGCGCGCTCGACGAAGCCGCGATGTCAATCGCCAACGCCGACGACACGACTACCGAACGAGAGCAGGTGCGGGCCGTCGTTCACGACCTCATCGACGGACTGATGAGCCGGGCGACCGCGAGGGCCACTACCGCACGACGGTGACGCTCGCGCCTTCGACGATGTAGCTGGTGATCGCGGGGCTCAGGCCGAGATCGATCGTGGCCGAGCCGCCGTCGAGGTGAACGCGCGACGCGTCGTCGCTGAGAGTTGCCGTCCAGCCATGTAGGTCGACGTCGCGGAGCGCCTGGCGGAGAACGAGCTCGGCACGCTCGTCGCGCTCGCTGCACATCGCCGGTCGATCGAGTTCGAGTTCGAGCTCGGCGAGCACGTCATACGGCGTGTCGACGCGGAGGCGCTGGAGGTTTCGGTCGATCTCGACCGCAACCGGCGCCAGCATCAAGTCCTTTTGGTTCTTCGGATGCGTCATGGCGGGCTCCTTCACGTGTTGTGAGGTCATGTAAGCGGCCCTGGGCGCTGCGAACATCCGGTGGTTTCCAGCGGTCTGCTACGTGCTTTTCCGCACTGGCCGGATCGGCGCTGCTAGTCTGCCTCGCAGGTGTGTGGCTCGCGCCGTGAGCAGAATTTATGAACGTTTTGCCTATCAGTAGGCCGAGGTGATAACTCGCTCAAACGCGTATCGCCACCCGCCAGGCTTCTGACGGCCGTGGGCGACCGCGAACTACGAAACGGCCCCGATCCGCTCGAAGCGGTGCGGCTGGCGCGCGAAGTTCTATCCGAGCTCGACCTCGAGGTCGTCCTCCGGCGCCTGGTGGAATCCGCGCGCGAGCTGTCGGGAGCGCGATATGCGGCGCTCGGCGTGACGGACGAGTCACGGACGCAGCTCGAGCGGTTCATCACCGCCGGTATGGACGAGGAGGCCCGAGAAAGGATCGGCGAGCTGCCGAGGGGACGAGGGGTGCTCGGCGAGCTGATCGCGCACCCGGTTCCGCTACGGCTGGCGGACGTGGGCGCCCACCCGCACTCCTACGGCTTTCCGCCGGGCCATCCTCCGATGACGACGTTCCTGGGGGTTCCCGTGATGATTGGCGGCATCCCGTTCGGGAACCTCTACCTGACCGAGAAGGTGGGCGGCGAGCAGTTCAGCGAGGAGGACGAGCAGACGGTCGTTCTGCTGGCCGAATTCGCGGGCGTCGCGATCGATCATGCGCGGCGCTACACGGGCCTGGAGGCCCGGCACGCCGAGCTCCAGCGGACGGTCGAGGCTCTGGACGCGACCATGCAGATCGCGCGGGCGCTCGGTGGCGAAACCGACCTCGATCTGATCCTGGGGCTGGTGGCGAAGCGTGGACGAGCCCTCGTGTCCGCTCGCTCGCTCGTGATCGAGCACGAGCGCGGCGGAGAGATGGTCGTCGCGGCCGGTGCGGGCGAGCTGCCCACCGGCTTGATCGGCCGGCGCGTCGATACGGAGGACAGCCTGGCCAGTGCGGCGCTTCGGGTCTCGAGGACACTCCGCCTCGAAGACCAGCCCAACCGGGCTCGGTTCGAGCGGCATGGCCTCGGCCGCCTCGGTGTCAAGGCCAGTGCGGGATTGGTGGTCCCGCTGTTGTTCCGCGGGCGGGGCTACGGCGTGCTGATCGCAGTCGACCGCGTCGAGCACGGCCCCGCGTTCAGCAAGGACGATCAACGCCTGTTGGAGGCGTTCGCGGCCAGCGCAGCCACAGCCGTTGCGACGGCGGTGACGGTCGAGGCCGAGCGCCGGCGCCAACGTCTGGCGGCGGCCGAGCAGGAGCGCGCTCACTGGGCCCGCGAGCTTCACGACGAGACCTTGCAGAACCTGGCGGCATTGCGGCTGGGACTTGCCTCGCAACTCCAGGGTTCCGAACCAGATACGGTCATCGAGGCGGTCCGTGAGGCGGTGGCCCAGCTCGAGCGCGAGATCCGGACGCTGCGGGCACTCGTCACAGACCTTCGGCCCGCCGCGCTCGACGACCTCGGCGCTCAGGCCGCGATCGAGGATCTCGCCGAGCGTGCCCAGGGCCGCGGACTCGACGTGGATCTCGCCATCGACCTCGCCTACGAGCAGGGTCGTGAGCCCGATCGCCACGAGACCGAGGTCGAGACGGCGATGTACCGCATCGTCCAGGAAGCCCTCACCAACGCCACCAAGCACGGCGACGCGAAGCGGGCCCACGTCGAAGTCGTGGAGGAGCACGCCACCGTTCGGGTGACGGTGCGCGACGACGGCCGCGGGTTCGACCCGCTAGGCCATTCCGACGGATTCGGGCTGATCGGAATGCGGGAGCGGGTCGAATTGCTTCACGGAACCCTCGACGTCACGTCCTCGCCGGGGCAGGGCACGACGATCAACGCCACGTTCCCGGTGAATCGGCGCAGGGGCGCGGATCGCCCAACCACTGAGCCGCGCCGCGCGGGAGGGGAACCGGTCAAGCAACCGCGCGTCTGAGCCGGGGGCTCCTGTACAGGAGCCCCCGGGCCGCCTGCCGCACCGCATCCACGAGTTCACGATCCGCGGAGTCGGCAAGGACGAACCCGAGCGCGCCCGCTCTGAACGCCTCGGCGACGAAGGTCTCGTTCGCATGCATTGTCGTGACCACGATGCCGGTGCTCGGCGACACCGTTCGGAGCTGCTCCATCCGCTCGGCGCTGAAGCCGTTCGGCATGCGCAAGTCGAGCACGAGAACATCAGGTTGCCGGACGGCCACCCCGCGCAGGGCAGCCTCGAAGTCGCTTGCCTCGTCGACGACGTCCATGTCCGGCTCGTGGTCGAGCAGCCACCGCAGGCTCCGGCGCAAACCACGGTGGTCGTTGGCGAGTACCACACCAGTCCGCCCATCTTTGGGCGGGTTGCTCGTGGGGTGATCATCGACGGACTGTAGGTGTCGGCTCATACCGTGAAGCTAGGCCCTCTAGCGTCTCCCGACGACGGGCTAAGAGTGCGAATCACGCGCGGCGAACTACCGAACGGGTGCACGGACGGCCCGCGGCCGCGCACCGGATTCCCACCGGGGGATGCGCTGGCGCGTCTGGAGACGTGGGGCAACGGGCCTGCGACGGTCGAGGTGCGCGAGACCGGCGGACACCCCGCTCGCGCGGGGCGTCCGCTCGAGCGGGGCGTCCGCGACGTCCATTCGATCAGTTCCCGGAGGCACCGGCGGCGGGTTGATCCTCCAGGCCGGCCTCGTCAATTGCCGTCCGCGCCGAGCGGGTGAGAACAAGCAGCGGGCAGCGGGCCGTGCGGGCGAGTCGCTGCGCGACCCCGCCGTAGACGAGCCTGCCGAGCGGGCCGTAGCCCCGCGAGCCCACGACCAGCAGATCGAGCGAGGCGCTGTAAAGCGTGAGCTCTTCGACCGGGTCGCCATACGCGGCATGGGGCTCGACGCCGCCGAGGGCCGCGATCCGCTCCCGAGCTTTGTCCACCCGGCGCTGTATCGAGTCGGTACCGACAGGGGCCGGCGGGCTCAGGAAGAGATATGCGGGAGTCGAGACGGCTTCAAACGCGGATAGGTTCGTCTGGTGCTCTGCCGCGACCGTCCTGGCCAGCTTCAGTGCACGGTCGCTCTCGGGCGAGCCGTTGTAGGCCACGCCGATCTCACGCATCACCGCCGGCTCGCGACGGTACCCGGTGGGCGTGATCGCGACAGCACACGGTGCGCCGTTTAGTGCCGCGCGCGTGTCGTCGCCGATCAGGACCCTTCCCAGCAACCCGCGCCGCGACGAGCCGATCACGAGCAGGTCGGCGCCGGTCAGGTCTGCGAGCTCATGCAGGCCGCGCCCCACCGACGGCGATCCATGCCAGCGGAGCTTGGCCTCGACTCCGGTCTCCTCGCTCACCTTCTCGAGCAGGTTGCGGATCCGCTCGTGCTGCGCGGCCTCGTATGCAGGAGTCGATGCCCGCGACGCCTCGGAGTCGCCCTGATAGACGTGGGCGAGCGTGAGCTCGCTGCCCTCACCGGAGAGCATCCGCGCGAGCGCAATCGCGTCGCGACCCCCCTCGCCATCATCCACGCCGACAACGACGTACTTGAACATCTCGGTTTCCTCCTACGGTGAATTTTGCCTGAAACCCTCCTCCCCGCGTCGGGCCGCGGTTTTCTACGAACCGGACTCAGCCGTGTCGGAGCGCTTGTGCGGCGTCCTGGGCGAGCTGCGTCGCCGACTGCTGGCGATCGCCGGGGTCCTTGGCGAGCCCGCGGTCGAGGACATCCTGCAGAACGCCAGGTAGGTCCGGGTTCAGCGTTCGCAGCCGGCTCGGAGGGTCGTGGACATGTGCCCAAAGCTTCTCGAGGTCGGTGTCGCGGTCGAACACGACGCTTCCGGTGAGCATCTGAAACAACACGCAGGCGAGCGCGTAGATGTCCGCGCGGGCGTCGACGTCGGCGCCGTGCGCCTGCTCCGGCGCCATGTAATCGACTGATCCGAGGGCCACGCCGGTCCGGGTCAGGTGCTCGTCATCGGCTCGCCTGGTGATCCCGAAGTCCGTGAGGAAGGCGTGGTCGCGACCGGCTCGCTCCGCGAGCAGCACATTGGCGGGTTTGACGTCGCGATGGACGAGCCCGAGCGCGTGCGCCTCGTCGAGCGCGCCTCCGATCTGGCCGGCGATCGAGACCGCTCGAGTTGAGTCGAGCCGGCTCTCACTGCGGAGCAGTCGGCGCAGGTCGGTACCGTCGACATAGCGCATCGTCAGGTACAGGAGCCCCTCGACCTCGCCGGCGTGGTAGATCTGGACCACGTGAGCGTGATCGATCGCAGCGGCCACGCGGCACTCGCGCGCGAACCGGGCGCGAAAAACCGGGTTGCCGGCGGCCTCGGGCGCGATCACCTTCAGTGCCACGGTCCGACCCAGGGCGAGGTCGGTGGCGCGGAATACGACGCCCATCCCTCCCTGGCCGAGAAATCCATCGATTCGATGCCCGGCGAAATCCGTGCCGACGGCAAGGTTCGGCTCGCCGTGCGACAGACCCGGGTGTGGTCCGGTCGCCTCCGGCGGCATGCTCGCCAACCGGGCCCCAAGGCTCGGATCGAGATAGGTGCCCCCAGCGAGCACCGAGCGGACCGCGCCCACCAAGTCGGCCTCGGCGGCGTCCTTGAGGACATAGCCGCGAGCGCCCGCGCCCAGCGCCGTGCGTGCGAAGCCCGGTTCTGCCTCCATCGTCAGGACCATCACCGCGCTGCCCGGCGCGGCCTCGAGGAACCGGGGGATCGCCGCAAGCGTGGGCGTGCCCGGCATGTTCAAATCGAGCACCACGATCCGTGGCTGATGGCGTTCGGTCAGCGCCAGCGCGCCCTCGATGTCCGCCGCCTCCCCGACCACGCTGAGGTCTGTCTCGAGGTCGAGCACGCGTCGAAGCCCGCTCCGGATCAAGGCATGGTCATCGGCGAGCACGATTCCGATCCGCTCCGGAGACACCTCGGCAGCCGTAGAGTCAGCCACACGCCGACTCTACTGCCGCGCGACTCGGCGGATCCAGACTTCAGCGCGCGAACACGATCCTGGCCGCGACCCCTCCGGCCTCGACGTCCGCTATCGACTCGTTGACGCGCACGAGTGGGCGGACCTCGCGAATGACCTTCGTCTTGCCGGGGGCGCGCAGGTCGAACACCTCGCGCCGGCGGGAGCGTCGGAGTTCGACCGGGCCGGCGTGCCCCCTCCCGCTAATCGCTGTTCCCCAGTTGCACGTAGCAGTCGAAGTGATAGCACTCGCCGCTGGAACAGATCTCGGGCTCTGCCGCGCGCGAACTCCGTGTCGCGGACCCGCTGTTGAGGTGCATGAGCGGTTCGTACACGCCGATCACGTCCTTGCACGCCCCGCACCGCGGAAGTTCCATGCCCAGCCTTTCTCCCTGATTATTTCCCATCGCCACCAGTCAGAATCGGGATGCGCTCGCCTTCCGGCATCCGAAAAGGACCACAGCGGACACGGGAGGAACTACTGACCGGCGGGGCCGGAACGGTCGCGATCCGTAGTTCTCCGCAGCACCGGTCGTGGCCAGTCCCGATGTGCATCTTGACCGGCGAGCACGCGATCCGGTGGCCGACATGACGCGTAGCGATCGGGAGCGCCGGCGGCGGTGGTCTCTGCCGTACACGCTCGACCCGCTTCGCCGATGAGCGCAAGAGCGACCCTACGCGAAGTGACGGCGAAGCAGAGCTCTACCGCCGGCTGGTGCGAGGACGCACCAGGGGCGCCGACGGAAATCCCCCGGGCCCGGCCAACCGCGCCGGCGGCTCGGCCGGGCCCTCGGGACGGGGGGGTCATCAGGCGGCGGTCGGAGTGATCCTAACCGCCTCCTTACTGGCCTCCTTGGGGAGCGGGACTGTCACTTCGACGACGCCGTCGCGCGTCGATGCGGTGATCTTCTTCGCATCGACGCCCCCCGGCAGCGCCATCGAGCGAGCGAAGGACCCGTAGCGGCGCTCACGTCGCCCGTAGTCCTCGTCCCTTTCCTCCGTGCGCTCCTCGTGCTCACCCGAGATCGTGAGGATGTCGTCCTCGACCTCGATCTTGACCTCCTCGGGTTTGATCCCGGGCAGGTCCGCGCGGATGACCAGATGGCCGTCGTCGCGCACGACGTCGATTGCCGGCGTCCACGCGCGCTTGCGACCATCCAGCCACTCGTCGAACGTGCGATCAAACCGAGAACGCAGCTCACGGAGGTCGGCGAATGAATCCCAACGCGTCAGTGTGCCAGGCATGACTCACCTCCTTTCTCGGTGTTGAGGTGTGCACACTCACTGTACGCCGGCCACGGGCGTGCGCCATCCGCAACCAGTCCTGTCTTACCTCCGTAGTAGCCCGAAACAGATCCGCCGTTGGTAACGGTCGAGGTGCCGCCGCGGTCCGAGTAAAAGTAACTCAGCCTGTTCGCAACGACCGACGCTTCCCCAAGGAGGCCGAGATGACAACCGATACTCGAGAGCTCGCAAGCGAGACCTGGGCAGAGTACTTCGATGCCCTCAGTCGGGAGTTGCTGCACGCGCCCACCTCGATCGAGGTTGTCGACCCGACCGGCCCGGGGAGCATCGCGGCCAAGCACCTCGCCCTTCACGCCCTGACCTACGACCACCGGGACGATGTGTTCGAGGTCGCCGTGGCTCAGGGCGGTCCGCATCTCCCCGCCGTGCTTCGCCACATGGTCGATCACCCGGCTCGGGTGGAGGTAGACAACCACACGATGCTGGCGCCGATGACGATCGCCGTCGACGGGCGAGACGGCGTCCGCACGATGATCCGGATCGAATACGACCCGGACGTAGGCGGCTGAGCCTGATCAAGCCGGGCGGGCCCTGGATTATTGATTTCACGGGTTCATCGGTTTCGTTTCGTGTCGGGGGTGGGGGCGTTATCGCCTGCGCCCGCCCCGGGAAGCCCGACAAACGCGTCACTCGACTAGGCCTTGGTCCGAGTCGCGAGTTGTTCGGGGCTATGCGAGTTTCGCCTCGCTCGGCCGGGGGCGCACCCTCGAGTGTCGAGTTACTCGGGTTCGCTCGTTTCGGGCAGGCGTCTGTGCCTGAGGGGGTCGCGCCTCGACGATCATGCGCCCGGAGGGAGAACGCCGATTGCGCCAAAACCGCAGTCAAGCGGCGAACCGTGCCACTGTGTGCGCGTGCCCAGCGACGCCGACCGCGTGATCGAAGCCGAGCGCACCGCACACTCCTACGCCCGTGAACATGGGTTCTCGAGGCCGTTGTACGCGGTCGGCCGGGGCCTGGCGAA
Source organism: uncultured Solirubrobacterales bacterium (assembly GCA_963836715.1). GTDB lineage: Bacteria > Actinomycetota > Thermoleophilia > Solirubrobacterales > Solirubrobacteraceae > Palsa-465. The sequence goes on along the minus strand of CAWIKH010000005.1, from coordinate 82,721 downwards.
GGCCGTGCTGCGGACGTGGTTTCGTGTGAGCGTGTCGGGTGCCGAGCACATCGCCGCCGACGGCGGCGTGATCGTTGCCCCCAACCACAAGAACTTCCTCGATCCGTTCTTCATCGGGATCGTCGCGCGCCGGCGCGTTCGGTTCATGGCGAAGATCGAGCTGTTCAAGGGCCCGCTGGGATGGCTGCTCCTGCGTTGGGGTGCTTTCCCGATCCGCCGCGGCGAGGCCGATACCGAGGCGATCGACACCGCCGCTGCGATCCTCAGGGCCGGCGGCCTGGTCGTCGTGTTCCCGGAGGGAACTCGGGTCGCGGAGCCCAGCGCGCTCGGCGCGCCGCGTCACGGCGCCGGGCGCCTGGCGATCGAGACCGGCGTCCCGATAATCCCGGCGGCGATCACCGGCACGTCACATCTGTGGCGCGGCGCGCTCCCGAAGCTCAAGAAAGTCCAGATCGCCTTCCTCCCCGCGGTCGAGCCGGAGCCGCCGGCCGCCGGGCATGATCCGGCCTCGGAGCTGATCGACGATCGCGTGTGGCCCGCGGTGCAAGAGGAATACGGGCGGCTGGTGGCCAGGCCCGGATTGATCGCCGCCGCGCTCACCGCGGCCGGCGTCGGCGGCGGACTGCTGGCCAAACGGCGGCTTCGGGCAACCCGGAACCCTCGGCTCGTGCGCAAGGTCGAACTTCGGCGGCTGCGGCCCCGGCACCGGCGCCGGCGCCGGCTCGGGCGGTTGCGCCTGCCGCGGTAGCCCGCCGGCCGCGCCCGCTCGTCGGCGACTTGTGACCAACGTCGGTGAAATTACGTGTCAGACCTCGGGTCGCGGCACGACCAGCACGGGAGCGCTCGAGTCGTGCAGGAGCGCTTCGCCGGTGCGGCCGAGGAGAACGCGAGCGGCGACTCCCCAGCGCCGCGACCCGATCACCAGCAGGTCGACTTCCTGGCAAAGCTCGATCAGCGCGTCGGCCGGCCGGCCCCGCCGAACGTCCACCTTGGCGACCTCGGCGCCCGTCGCCTCAGATGCGCTCCGCGCCCGCTCGAGCAGCGCGGCGACCTGCGGTTCCATCAGCTCCTCCCACATCGCGAGCGCCTGCCGTGCGCCGGCGGTTTGCCACCCAACCATCGGGACGCGGTCGTCGACGACGCCCCGGACCCGCAGCGCGGCGCCGGCGGAGATCGCCAACGATCCGGCAAGTGCCAGCGCGGCCTCTGACTCGGGAGCGCCGTCGTATCCCGCGCCGATGCGCGTGAGCCGCCGAGCGGGTTGCTCGGCGAGGCCTCGCGGTGCAACCGCGAGCGCGCACCGGCTGTGGCTGAGGAGCTGTCGAGTGAGGCTGCCGATGCGCACGCGGCCCTCGGGTCCCCGGCGGCTCGACCCGATCACCAGCAGATCGCGGCGTTCTCGCTGTGCCACCCGCTCGAGCGCACGAGGGACCGACCAGTCGGTCTCGACGATGATCCGTGCGCCAGGCGCCACGGCATCACGGGTTTCCCTGAGGAAGCGGTCGGCCTCCTTGCGCATTGCGGCCCACCCGATCTCGGCGGGTAGGACGACCATCGGATCGGGATGGACCGCCACCAGCATCAGCTCCGCGCCGAGCGTGTCGGCGATCATGCTCGCCACCACCGCCGCGTCCCGACCCTCCGGATAGCCGTTCACCCCGGCGGCGATCCGCGCGATCGCCGTCTCGCCCGAGCCCGCCGGGTGAGGTGTGGTGGGCACGGGCGGAGCCTATCCGCTCTGAACGGATAGCCTGCGGGGTACGGATCTCGGGAACGCGAACGCCGTCGCCGGTCGAACCGCTCAGGCGATGCTCTTGCGGTCGATCACCCGGTGGTAAGCGTCTCGGATCACGAGCTCGCACGGATGACAGCGCCCGGCAAAGAGTTGCGCCTCCGTCGGGCGTCGTCGAGCGTGTCGCAGACGATAGGCCGTGCGTCCGGGAACGAAACCTGCCAGCCGCCACGGTAGCCACGGTCAACCCGGACCTCGGAGGGAGCTTCGCGCAACTGTGCCATCGGCCCCTCGAGGCACCATCGGGGATGGATGCGGTTCATCGCGCGGAGAAACACCTACGGGGTCGGGGTGCGGCCCGGAGCAGGACCCGATCGAGGATTCTCGATCGCGTGCAGCTTGCACGACCTCGCCCGGACGATCGTGCACCCACGGCGCGAGGCATGTGGAAAATCCGCAGTGCTGGTTCGGAGCGCGGCGGATCACCGGCTCACGGACCGTGTCTAGCGTGTCCAGGGTAATCACGAGGAGGCGAGCGATGCCCGACACAACCACCACGACGACTCACGGCAGCTACCTGATGCCCTCGCTGGAGCATGCGACAGTTGCCGACGCCATGCATCCCGGGATCCTGTCTTGCGAGCCGGATGCGACCCTCCCCGAGGTGGCACAGATCATGGCCACCCACCACGTTCACTGCGTGGCCGTGGTCGGGATCTCACACGAGCAGCCCGAGTGCTTCGTCTGGGGCATCATCTCCGACATCGATCTCGTCCGGGAAGGAATCGACCAGGGAACGGAGGCGACCGCCCGCGCGCTCGCCACGCAGCCGGTCGTGGTCGTCGAACCCGCGATGTCGCTGCGTGACGCTGCTCGCGACATGCTTGCACGAGGAGTGAGCCATGCGGTCGTCACCAGTCCGGTGGCGCAGCGTCCGGTCGGAGTGCTCTCTACGCTGGACGTGGCCGGCGTGCTCGCCTGGGGCGAGGCGTAGACCGGCGGGGCCGGCCTCGCCGCCTCAGCGCGCAAGAATGCCGTGCGGGGCCATCGAGATTGGAACCCGAGAGATCTAAAACCCGCCGGAGGAGAGAGACCATGTACAAGAAGGTGCTGTGGGCAACCGACGGCTCGGATTCAGCCGACCGAGCGCTGACTCATGCCAAGACGCTCGCCGCCGACGGAGGCGGATCGGTGACGGCGGTGTACTGCGAGGAGTTCACGCTCCCGGGGAAGGGCGGCGGAAGCCTCCCGATCCACGCCAACGAGGATGACGTCCAGGCCAAGATCGAGCGACAGGTCGCAGAGCTGTCGACCAACGGCACGCCAGCGACGCTCCAGATGACGAGAAGCAAGGTCGGCGGCGCCGCCCATGCGATCGCCGAGATCGCCGGCCAGGAACACTCCGACGTGATCGTGGTCGGCACTCGCGGCCGCACGGCGCTCACCGGGCTGCTGATCGGAAGCGTGACCCAGCGCCTGCTGCACATCGCTCCGTGCCCGGTGCTGGCAGTTCCACCGGAACGTAGTTCGGGCGGTTGAGCGCCGGTCGCCGATCAGGGGCTCGCGTGCTGTACTTCCACCACCCGTCGTCGCTCGCGCACGACCCGCGCCTGCTGACGCCTGACCATCCGGACACCCCGGAACGCATCAGCGCGATCGAGGCGGCGATGTCGCAGGTGGGGTGGCTCGGGTGCGACGTGCGTGACGCCCCGGCGGCGGCCGAGCGAGAACTCGAGCTTGTGCACGCTGCCTCGCACGTCGAGGCGATTCGGGACCTGTGCGCCGCCGGCGGCGGTCAGATCGACTCCGACACGTTCGTCGGCGAGGCCTCCTACGAGGCGGCGTTGCACGCTGCCGGTGGCGCCTGCGAAATGGTGCGGGCACTGATGCGCGGCGAGGCTCGCGCCGGCTTCAGCGCGACGCGACCCTCGGGCCATCACGCCACCCAGGACTACGCGATGGGCTTCTGCCTGTTCAACAACGTCGCGATCGCCGCCGAGCTGGCAATCCGCGAGCTCGGCGTCGAGCGGGTGGTGATCGTCGACTGGGACGTCCACCACGGCAACGGGACCGCGGACATCTTCCGCCGGCGCTCCGACGTCCTGTTCGCGAGCATCCATCAGCTCGGGCTGTTCCCGGGGACCGGCGCGGTCAGCGACCTCGGCTCCGCGGAGGGCCGCGGCTACACGATCAACGTGCCCGTCCCTCAGGGTGCCGACGAGGAGATGTGGCTCTCCGCGCTCGAATACATCGTCGTCCCGGCGGCCATCGAGTTCGCCCCGCAACTCGTGCTGATCTCCGCCGGCTTCGACGCGCATCGCGACGACCCGCTCGGTCATTGCCTGCTCCAGGCGAGCTCGTTCGCGCAGATGGCCTGTCACGTGCGGGACATGGCTGCGAAGGTCGACGCGCCCGTCGGGGCCGTGCTCGAAGGCGGCTATCACCCGCCGGCGCTCACCGAGTCCGTGATGGCGACGATCACGGCGCTGGCCGGCGTGGGAACGGCCGAATCGATCGCGCCGGATCCGTTCTTGACCTCACGCGTCGCCGCCCACGTCGGCCATTACTGGACGCTCTAACAACCAACCCCGACGCGCTCGCGGAGTAGCGCATCGGCGACCTCGCCGGCGAAGTCGGTGATCGCGTTCCAGTCTCGACTGTCGCCCTCGGGCGCGTGGATCGTGCGGGCCAGGGTCCGCTCGGTGAAGTGAAGGCGCTTCATGTCAAGCCGTCCGGGAAACGTGCGGTGCCCGATCGCCTGGGTCAGCCGCGTGATCACCGGGACGTCGGCGGGCGTACCCGGTGGAATGGGGTGATCCGCCGGCCCGACGGGGCCTGAGCTGAACAGCCACACCGGCAGCATGCACAGCGCCGAGGCATGGATCTGGGCGAAGCGACGAGCCTCGCCGAGCCATCTGCCCATATACACAGCGCTGCCCAGCACGACGGCGTCGAAATCGTCCAGGGTCGTGACCTGCCCGATCGGGACGGCGACGGAATCGATCCCTCGGTCGGCCAGACCCGTCGCGATCGCCTCGGCGATCTCGCGTGTCGACTCGTGGCGGCTGGCTGCGGTGACGAGGACTCTCATCTGAAGGGGTTGCGCTCGGTCACTTATGGGCCAGCCGATCTTCGGCGTGCCACTCGCGCCGCTTGGCTTCGTATTCGGGCGGCAGCGCGCCTTGCAGCGCCTCGGCCGCATCGAGCGCATTCAGGGCCGACGCGTAGTCGCCCCAGCGCGCGTCACAGTCCGCGAGCAACAGCGCGAGCGCAAGCGCGTCCTGCTGCTCTTCGTCCGACACCGGCGCGCCGGGCACCGGGGTTCGGTCGGCGAGCTCGCCGCCGCGCATCAGCGACGGTCGCGCTGTGGCGAGATACGGAGCCAGGTAGCGACCGGCGATCTTCGCCGGCGGCCACCACAGTGCCTGCCCGGACGCGGCCGAGGCCTCGCGCGAGGGTCGATGCGCCCCGGGAGCTTCGATCGCCACCGTCGCCTCGCGCGTGAGCCGGTGCGGCTCGGCGCGCAGGTACAGCGGGGCGCCGCCGGTCAGCAACAGCCCGCGCAGCACGGGGCGGAACGGCTGGGGCGTGAGGAGGGCACCGGCGGTTGCAGCGATCGCCTCGGCCACGGCATCGGCCTGCTGCGCCGCAAGGCCTCCCTGCTTGAGCGGGAAAGCCGTGACGTCGCCGGCGGCGTAGACGTGGTCGACATCGCTCACCAGCCCGAACTTGTCGACGGGAATGAAGCCGTGCTGGTCGTGCGGAAGCCCCGGCACCCGTGGCCCTTCGGGGACCGGCAGGGTGATCACCCGGTCGGCGAACATCTCCGACCCTCCGGCGAGCAACAGCATGCGGCCACGCACCATCGCCGGCAGCGACGAGGATCGTACGGCGATGCCCCGGGCCGTGAGCAGCGCGCGTACGGCCTCGGTGGCGGTGGGACCGAACAGCTCGAGCGGCTCCTCCTCGGGTGTGACCAGCGTGACCCTGACGTCACCGGCGGCGTGCTCGCTCACGTGGCTGGCGGTCATCAGCGCGAGCTCATACAGGGGCAGCGGCCACATCGACGGCGAGGGGAGCGCGAGCGCCACCGATTCCGCGCGGCCGGTGGTCAGGTCGTGCAGGAGGCCGCGCAGCACCGGGACGTCGTCTCGGCCGCGGAACGTGAATGCACCCGGAAACGGCGCGCGCGGCACGGCTCCGGTGGCCACGACGAGCACGTCGTAGGAGATCCTTCGTCCCCGGCCCGTTACCGCGACCCGGCTGCGGGCCTCGACATCGGCCAGCGAGTCGTGGACGAGTTCGCGGCCTCCCTGGTCGGCGAGTACCTCGGCGAGGTCGTAGACGCGCGCCTCCGCGCGGTCGAACGCTTCGGCGACCGTCACCGGACGGTAGACGAACTCGGTCGTCGGCGAGAGCAGCGTGACGTCGATCAGATCGCCCGCGAGCGCTCGGAGCGCGAGCAGGGTCTCCAGCGCGGCGACCCCGCCGCCGGCGATGAGCACGTGCAGTCGGTCGCGCAGGCCCATGGCGTGAGCGTAACCAGCGGTCGCAAACACGCCATCGCCCATGTCCCACGGCCCATTACGGAAAACGCCACGGCATCACTGCGGCATTCCCCCGATGCACTTCCGGCCGTGTCGGCCGGCCGCGCGATCAGGCCCACTAGCCCGTGGGTGGATGCGCGGGCACGACGAGGACCGGACAAGGTGCGATGTGCAGCAGGCGGTTGGTGACGCTGCCGAGGAGAAGCCCGCCGATGGCGCTGGAACCGCGCGTTCCCATCACGATCAGATCAGCGCCGGAGCTCCGGGCGATGTCGGCGACCGCGTGCGCCGGACGGGTGCCCACGTCTCCCTTGATCTCCAGCGATGCATCGATGCCCTCTCCGGAGAGCTCGGAAGCCAATTCTTTGAGGTGCTCCTGGACCTCGCCCTCGTCGGCCCGATGCGGGATCCCGACCGCTCCTATCCCCTCGACCCGCTCGACGACGTGCACGATCGTGACGGTCGCGCCGCCCTCCTTTGCCAACGCCTTGACGAGCGGAAGCGCCTTCTCGGCAGGCTCCGAGCCGTCGTTGGCCCAAACGATCGTCTTGAACATGTGACCCTCGTCTCCTCTCTCGTGCTTTCAATCGAGAACCGCTTGGCCATCGCACTTCGCCGTTGCGCCGGCACTGTCCGGCTCCGGCGGAACCGGGCGTATCCGCACCAGCACCGGCACGGATTGCGAGAAGCTACAGATCGGCGGCGCACCGAGTCGATGGGTTCGAGCCTATCCGTATTTTCCCGACGCCACAACGCCGCCGAGCGCGGATGCTGCGCTCCCGGATGTGGGCGACGCTTCGGGCATGCCCAATCAACAGACTCGCAGTCCGGCATTGACGCACGTCCGGGTCCGCGATTGCATGCATCCCGGCGTTCTGACGTGCAGCGCGGGCGACTCGCTCAGGGATGTCGCCGCAATCATGGCCGGTCACCATGTGCATGCGGTGGTGATCACGAGCTCGAGCGCAGAGCGCCCGGTAGGCGTGGTGTCCGATATGGACCTGGTCGCCGCGGTGGCCGCCGGCGCTGACTGCTCGGCTCACGATGCGGCCGCCACGGAGACGCTCACCGTCTCGGCCGACGAGCTCCTACGGAACGCGGCGCAGCTGATGAGCGAGCACGCCGTGTCGCACCTGGTCGTGGTCGACGGCGCCGGCGGCTACCCGCTGGGCGTCCTGTCCACACTCGACATCGCCTCGGCCTACGCGGGGCGCTGACGGTCGCGGCCCGCCCGTCACCGATGAGCGCAACTCCCGCCACAGCGAGATATCCGACTGAGCGAGAGGCCGACGTCGTCCTGCGCGACGGAGCGACCGTGCACGTTCGACCCGTGCGGCCCGACGACAGTGCGGCGATGCGCGTGTTTCTCGAGTCCGTCTCGCCGGAATCGATCGGCTTTCGGTTCTTCGGAACCCCCAACCTGGAGTCGACGACGTCGTGGTCGGTCAACGTCGATTACGCGGACCGGTTCGGGTTGGTCGCCGAGACCGGCAACCCGCGGGCGATCATCGCTCATGCGGCCTACGTCCGGATCGACTCCGGGCGCGCCGAGGTCGCGTTCCTGGTCGACGACGCATGGCAGGGCCGTGGAATCTCGACGATCCTGCTCGCCCATCTTGCCGAGGTGGCCGAACGGCACGGTTTCTCCACGTTCATCGCACAGGTGCTGCCGCACAACCACCGGATGATCGACGTCTTCTGCGAGAGCGGGTTCCCCGTCCAACTCCGTTCGTTTCCCGACGCGGTTGAGGTTGAGCTGCCGACGTCGCTTTCACCTGCCGCGGCAGAGCAGTTCGAGGAACGCGACCGGATCGGGGCCGTGGCCGCGGTGCGGAGCTTCCTCGAGCCGAGCTCGGTGGCCGTCATCGGCGCTTCTCGACACCGCGGGACGATCGGCGGCGAGCTCCTGCACAACCTGCTCGCGGCCGGGTTCAACGGCGCGGTGTACGCGGTCAACGACAAGGCCCGGGTGGTTCAGTCGCTGCCCGCCTACCGGTCGGTCAGTGACATTCCGGGGCGGGTCGATTTGGCGGTCGTTGCCGTTCCCGCAGAGGAGGTGGTGGAGGCCGCGCGCGACTGCGCGGCGGCCGGCGTACGTGGCTTGCTCGTGATCTCGTCCGGTTTCGCGGAGGCCGGAGCCGAGGGCGCCCAACGGCAGAGTGAGCTACTCGCGGTGTGTCGCGACGCCGGCATCCGGATCGTCGGCCCCAACTGCCTCGGCGCACTCAACACGTCGCCCGACGTACGGCTGAACGCCACGTTCGCTCCCCTCGCGGCCGTGCCGGGGGAGGTTGGGTTCATGTCGCAGAGCGGGGGCCTGGGGATCGCGATCATCGAGGCGGCCAGCCGCCTCGGCGTAGGACTGTCGTCGTTCGTGTCAGTTGGCAACAAGTCCGATCTTTCGGGCAACGACTTCCTCCAGTACTGGGAGCAGGACCCGCATACCAAGCTTGCTCTCCTTTACCTGGAATCGTTCGGCAACCCCCGGAGGTTCGCTCGCGTCGCCCGCCGGGTGTCGGCCACGAAGCCGATCCTGGCGGTCAAGAGCGGCCGGTCGGCAGCGGGCGCCCGCGCGACCTCATCACACACCGGCGCGATGTTGTCGGCGTCGGACGTGACCGTGGATGCGCTGTTCGAGCAGGCGGGAGTCATCCGGACGGACACGATGCACGAGCTGTTCGACGTCGCCGCGCAGCTCTCGGCCCAACCGGTCCCGCGTGGAGATCGAGTGGTGATCGTCACCAACGGCGGTGGGCCCGGGATCTTGTGCGCGGACGCCTGCCAGGCCAGCGCGGTGGAGATCGCCGAGCTTCCCGACGACGTCCAGGCCCGGCTCGCCGAGTTCCTGCCCGCGACCGCGGCGCTCGGCAACCCGATCGACATGATCGCGACCGCGTCCGCAGCCGACTACCGGCGGACGCTCCAGACGCTTACCGACGCGGATGCCTGCGACGCGGTCATCACGATCTTCGTCCCGTCGCTCGTGGCCAGCCCCGTCGACGTCGCCACAGCGATTCGCGAGTTCGCGGAGGCCAACCCGAGGGTGCCAATCGCGGCGGCGTTCATGGTCAGCGACGGCGTGCCCTCCGAGCTGTGCTCGGAACTCGTGCGGGTGCCCGGCTACGAGTTCCCCGAGGACGCGGCGCGGTCGGTGGCGCTGGCCGTCCGGCACGGCCGGTGGCGCTCACGAGATGTGGGTTCGGTGCCGTACTTCGAAGGATTGCGATCGTTTGAGGCCGCGGCGATCATCAGCAAGGAGCTCGCGCGGGACGAGGACTGGCTATCGACGGCGTGCGTGGCGCAGCTGCTCGACTGCTACGGGTTGCCCCTGATCACCACCCGCGTGGTCGGAGACGGCGACGAGGCGGTCGCGGCGGCGGCCGAGTTCGGAGCACCCGTCGCGCTGAAGGCGAGCGCCCCTGGGCTCGTGCACAAGACCGACACCGGCGGCGTCCGGCTCGGCATTGAAGGCGCGGACGCGGTGCGCACCGCCGCCGGCGAGATCGAGCAATCGGTCGCGCGGGCCGGTTACCGGCTCGACGGGCTCATCGTGCAGCCGATGGCGCCGCGGGGAGTCGAGCTGATCGTCGGCGTCGTTCACGACCACAGCTTTGGCCCCGTGCTGGCGTGCGGCGCCGGCGGAACCACGGCGGAGCTGGTCAGCGATGTGGCCGTCCGGATCATCCCCGTGACCGATCTCGAAGCGCGGCAGATGGTGCACTCGCTGCGCACGTTCCCGCTGCTCGACGGATACCGCGGAGCCCCGCCCTGCGACGTCGCCGCGATCGAGGACGTGCTGTTGCGCGTGAGCGCGATGGTCGAGGCCCATCCCGAGATCGTCGAGCTCGACTGCAACCCCTTGATCGCGGGACCGGACGAGGTGGTGATCGTCGACGCCCGCGTTCGGGTCGAGACGGTTGCCCCGCCGCCTCCTATGCCATCACTCGAGGCTTAGTGCCACACACTCACCACTAATACAGAACCGAGGTATCTGATGTCTGTACGAGTTGCCATCAACGGATTCGGTCGAATCGGGCGTTGCTTCCTGCGCTCGGCCTACGAGCAGGACGCCGACATCGAAGTCGTGGCCGTGAACGATCTCGTCGCCGCCCCGACCCTGGCGCACCTGCTCAAGTACGACTCGGTGTTCGGGCGATTCCCCGGAGGGGTCGCCGTCCAGAACGGCGGGATCGCGATCGACGGCACCGAGATCCAAGCGTTGGCGGAGAAGGACCCAAGCTCGCTGCCGTGGGAGGAGCTAGGCGTCGATGTCGTGATCGAGTCGACCGGGCGGTTCACCACCCGCGCCGGCGCGGAGCAGCATCTCGCGGCCGGTGCCCGTAAGGTCATCCTCTCCGCCCCCACCAAGGGCGATCAGCCGCCCGACGCGACGGTCGTGCTCGGCGTGAACTTCGACGAGGTCTACGACGAGGACCTCCACCACATCATCTCCAACGCCTCGTGCACGACGAATTGCCTGGCGCCGGTCGCCAAGGTCCTCCACCAGGCGGTTGGGATCCGTCACGGGCTGATGACCACCGTCCATGCCTACACCTCCGATCAGCACCTGCTGGACGGCCCGCACAGCGACCTGCGCCGTGCGCGTGCCGCCGCGCTGAACATCATCCCGACCTCCACCGGCGCCGCGAAGGCGCTCGGGCTGGTGATCCCCGAGCTCGACGGGAAGCTGAACGGGTTCGCGGTCCGGGTGCCGACCCCGACCGGCTCGCTCGTCGACCTGACCGTCGAGACCGAGCGGCCCACGACCAAGGACGAGGTCAACGCCGCGTTCGCCGCCGCCGCCGGCGAGGGCCCGCTCAGGGGAATCCTCGACTACAGCGAGGACCCGATCGTCTCGTCCGACATCGTGAAATCCCCGTACTCCTCGATCTTCGACGCCGCCTTGACCACGGTCATCGACGGCACGCAGGTGAAGGTCGTGTCCTGGTATGACAACGAGTGGGGCTACTCCACCCGGCTGGTCGACCTCGCCGAACGGGTTGGAGCACGCGTCGCGCAGGCCGTGTAAGAAAGTTCACACCTCGGTACGAGGTGTAAGAAGACTCACACCTCGTACCGAGGCTGTCGTTCAGTAGTTGTCCGAAGTGGGGACGCCCATGTCCCCTGATGGTCAGGATCGGCGCGGCCCGTAGGGTGCCGATCCATGGCTGCGATCTTCAATCTCAATCACCACGCGTCGTACGTGCACTGGCACTTCATCGAGCTGTCGGTGTCGAATCTCATCGTGATCGTGCTGATGGTGATCGTGTTCTGGGCCGCGATCCTGATCAGGTTCCCGTCGCACGGCATGGGGAGAAAGTCCTGATGGGCGTCTCCGAGCACGAACCGCCCGTCGCCACGCAGGAACCGGCTTCCTGGAGCGCTTGGGTCCGAGAGCGGGCCGTCCGCACGCTCCCCCCGGAGAAGCTCTTGCCGGACACGCAGCCGACGTACGTCGCGTCGTGGATCTACATATTCGGTGTCCTTTCGCTCAGCTCGCTGGCGGTGATCATCTTGTCGGGCACGATCCTGGCGCTGAAGGGACCTGCGTGGTGGCACTTCACCGGGATCGGCCTCTTCTTCAACAGCATCCATCTGTGGTCGGTCGAGCTGTTCTTCTTCGTGATGGTCATCCACCTGTGGGGCAAGTACTTCATGGCCGCCTGGCGCGGCGGCCGCAAAGCCGTCTGGATCACCGGCGCGATCACGTTCCTGGTCGCGATCCCGTGCGCGCTCACCGGCTACGTCTCCCAGCAGAACTTCGATGCCCAGTGGATCTCCACCCAGGCCAAGGACGCGATGAACGCAGCCGGGATCGGCTCGTTCTTCAACCTGCTCAACTTCGGCCAGATGTACAGCTACCACGTCCTGCTGCTCCCGGCGGCCGTGGTGGCCATCGTCATCGGGCATATCCTGCTCGTGCGCAAGCACGGCGTCGTGCCGCCGTTCAAGGTCTCCGGGACCACCTCGCCGGCCACCTCTGACGGCGCCGGTCCGGACGCCCGGGAGGCAGTGTCATGAGCCGTCGTCAGCGCCAGGCCGAGGACGAGAGCTATCGCGACTGGAAGGGCGGCTACCGCTCCTACGACATCGTCAAGGAGGCGTGCGTCGCGTTCGGCGTGATCCTCGCGCTCGCGGTCGTGCTGACGATCCTGTTCTCCTCGCCTGATGAGAAGCCGAGTACCGTCCAGTCCTGGGCGCGCGCCGACCCGGTCGACTTCATCACCACCGCCACCACCGAGCTGGACGGCTCGAGCGGCACGGGCGGCTACGGGCCGCCGTACAACCACGCCTCCGACGGCCAGCACATCCTGTTCATCCGTCCGCAGAAGTGGCTGGGCGTGAGCCATCCGGTCAACACGGCGCAGGACTTCGTACTGGCGCCGCTGCGCGCGATCACCGCCCAGCCGGCGCTCCAGGCGGCCGTCACGGCCTACGAGTCGGCCTCCGCCGAACAGCAGGCGAAGTGGACCACGGCGTACGAGAACGCGCTGGCCAAGGCGAGCGCCACCGCCGGCAACACGGCGATCTCGGTCCCGGCCGGCAACTACGGGCCGCTGCCGACGATGATGGCCGGGCTGCTCGGCTCCGCGCAGAGCGGTGGACTGGACGGCGCGCTGCTGACCAGCAAGCAGTTCTACCAGACCGACTACACCAAGCCGCTGCTGTTCATGGCCGATGGGGGCGTGCTCGCGAACCGCGCCCAGGCCGAACATCTGCTCGGCGGCCAGTGGGGGATGATGAACGAGACCGGCAGCTACCCCGGACAGGTGTGGCTGTGGCTGTACACGTTCTGGTACCAGATCAAACCGTTCACGACCTCCTGGGCTGCCAACGCCGACATCGCGGTGATAGCCGTGATGGGGGTGCTGAGCCTGGCGCTGATCCTGATTCCGTTCATCCCGGGCCTCCGCGACATCCCCCGCTGGATCCCGATCTACAAGCTGATCTGGCGCGAGCACTACCGGTCGCCCGTGCCCTAGCGCGCGGTTCTCTGAGGTCGCTACGGCACTCTGAGGTCGCCCGCGGTTCTCTGAGGTCGCCTGTTCACGGGAAGCACGTCGAGCTATCTCGCCCGCCGCGCGCAGCGCCCGCCGCTCGCGTTTCCCCGAAGCGCCGGCGCGGCGCTACACGTCCACGAGCCGGTGATCGAGCGCGTACCGCACGAGCTCGGATCGCGACCCGAGGCGCAGCTTCTGCTGGATGTGGGCCCGGTGAGTCTCGACGGTCCGCACCGACAGGTACAGCTGCTCGGCGATCTCCGCGTTCGTGTGTCCCAGCGCGATCATCCGGAGCACCTCGACCTCTCGCTCCGACAGTCCGTCGGGTAGACCGGGCGGTGGCTCAGCTGCGACGCGCGCGCCCAGGCGCGGGTTCAGATAAGTGTCTCCCGCGGCGGCACGGCGGATCGCCTCAACCAGCTCGGCCTCGGCGGACTCCTTGAGCACGTAGCCGAGCGCCCCGGCGCCGAGCGCGTGCCGTGCATAGGCGGGCTCGTTCTGCATCGTCAGGACCACGATCTGCGTCTCCGGACACTCGGCACGTAGCTCCGGGATCCCCTCGAGGCTCGATCCGCCGGGCATGTTGAGGTCGAGTACGAGCACGTCGGGCCGGTGCCCCCGCGTGTACCGGCGAGCGGTCTCGAGATCGCCCGCCTCGGCTACCACCTCGAAGCCCTTCTCGGCCTCGAGCACCTGTCGCAACCCTCTGCGAACGACCGCGTGGTCGTCCGCGATCACGACGCGAATGGTCTCGCTGGAGGGAGTGCCTCCGGAGGACGAAGTGCCGGTCGGGGGTTCTGTGTCGGGCGTCGGCGTCATCGTAGTGCCGCCTGATCGCGTGACTCCAGGTACGGCGCGAGGTACTTGGCCGCGATCTTCGTCGGCGGCGAGGAAGTCGGCGCCTCGCTGACCTCAGAGCTCGACCCATGGCCCCCGGTGATTTGGGCGCTCAGATACAGCGGCCTTGGCCCACCGATCAGCGCACCCTGGATCACGGGGCTGAACGGCTTCGGTTCGATCGGCGCGCCGGCGAGTGCGGCGATCGCCTCGGCGGCCGTGTCCGCCTGCTGCGCGGCGATCCCGCCGAACTTGACGGCGAAGTCGGTCGCGTCGCCCGCCGCGAACACGCGCTCGAGCCGTGGAACCCGGCAGTGGACGTCGATTGGGATGAACCCGTCGTGAGCGTCGGTAGGAACCCCCGGAACCGACGGGCCGAACAGTTGCGGCAGGGCGATGATCCGGTCGACCAACAAGTTCTGCGACCCCGGAGCGATCGAGACGCGACCAGGGGCAGGGGTCTCGCAATGAGCGGACGGAATGAACAGGACTCCGCTGTCCTCGAGCAGCCGCTCCACTGCCGTGCTGGCCTCCGAGCCGAACAGCGCCAGCGGCGAATCCTCGGGGGTGGCCACCGTCACCGACACGTCGACGTTCATGTCATACGCACGACGTGCGGTCATCAGCGCAAGCTCGTACAGCGGCAGTGGCCAGGGCATCGGCGTAGGGCTGATGAACGCCAGCTTGTGCACGTAGCCGCCCTCCACGTCCTGGATCAGCCCGTGGAGCTGTTCGTCGAGCTGACTGTCATCCAGCGTCAGGGCGTGCTTGAAGCGCGGCCGCATGGCCGCTCCGAGCGCCAGCACCAAGGCGTCGTACTCGAGCTTCTCACCCGTTTCGGTGTGCACCGTGCGGCTGTCCGGGTCGAGCCACTTGAACGCGTCCCGAACCCGGTCGGTGCCGATGTCTCGGCAGATCTCATCGAGCGGGTAATGCTGCGCCGTGCTGTAGCCGAACGGCTCGCGAACCCTCATCGGCCGGTAGACGAACTCGGCTTCGGGGGCGAGCAGGGTGGTGCTGACACGCTCGCCCCCGAGGTCCCGCAGCGCGAGAGCGGCTTCGAGGCCGGCGACGCCACCACCAACGATCAGAACTCTCAATGGGGTGTTCGTGCTCGAATTCATGCGCGTAGCTTATTGCGGGAACCAGGCGGCACCAGCCGAGCAGGTCCGAACGGTTGCTTCGGAAAATTACTTAGGTCCGGCGGACAGGACGATCCGGCGGCCCGAAACCGTCCATGCCCGAATCCGCATCCAGTGCGCCTTGCGCCCGGGCGTCCATGGCTCGAGGCCCAGGCGGTTGATTCGTCGAAGCTCGGCCGGGCTCGTGATCTCTTCGGTCATGCCGTTGATGATCACACTCCAGCCCGTGCGCGAGACGGGGTCGATGCCGTCGATCTCGAACGCCGCGTTGCCGTTGATCAGCATCGCGTGGAATTTCGATCCATCCGCCGTTCGGAAGACCACCGACTGCGATGGTTCGTCGAACACGTAGTTGACCGGGCGGATCACCGGGGAGTCCATCGCGACCGCCAGGCGCCCGAAGCTGTTCGATGCGAGCAGCGCCAAGCACTCCTCGCGCGTAAGGGTGAGCATTTCGCTCGCCGGCTCATCGGGGAGCGGCGAGCCCGGTTCGGCCGGTGCCCGCTCGCGGTCAGTCGATTCGTGTGAAGCGTCGGAAAGCATGCCGCCACCGTACGGTGGTCCAGTCGCCGCGACAGCCGCGCAAAGCCGCGGTCTGCTGCACAGAACTACCGATTATTGTGCCACGCCCCGCGCCCGACGTGTCTGGCTCGTCCGGCGAGTGCGTCCGTCGTCTCGCGGGTGGTCGGCCAGCGCCGCCAGCTCGTGCTCGAGCTGCGCGATGACCCGATCGGGATCGGGAATCAGGACGGCATCGACCATGAGGCCGATCGTCACCTCGCCGCGGTAGCTGAAGATGCTCACGCTCATGCCGATGTGGCCTGAGGACGGAGCCCAGACGAGGACTGCGCTCACCGGCTTGCCGGCCAGGTAGACCGGCTCGGACGGGCCGGGGACATTGGTGACGATCGCCGTCCCCTTGCCCGTGAACAGATCGACGATTCTCCGCTCGACCGGCTCGGGCGTGAGGCCTGTGGCGCTCAGCAATGCGTAAGTGATCGGCCCGTCCCGAGACTGCTTGATCTCGTCCATACGCTTTTGCACCTCGGTCAGCCGGCGGTAGCTTCCACTCACCCCGACGGGCAGCGGCAGGAACACCAGCCCGAACTTGTTGCCGAGCTCCCGCGGGACGGGCTGGTCCAGCGGTCGGAGGTTGAACGGCACCATCGCCTGGATCTCGTGTACGTCCTCGCCGCGCTCTTGCAGGTAGTGGCGCAACCCGCCGCTGAGTGCGGCCATCAGAACGTCGTTGATAGTGGCGTCGTGCGCGTGCGCGATGCGCTTGACCCGCGCCAGTGACAGCGGCTCGCCCCACGCCACGCGCCGGCTGATCCCGGGGTCACCCTTGATCGCGCTTGCGGCGTCGGCCGGAGTGAGCAGCAACCGTGCCGCCGTCGCGCCGTCGCGCACAACCGCGCCGGCGAGGCTCGCCACGTGCGAGGGCGACGCGATCAGGCCGGCTCCCTGTCGGAACGCCGCCGCGCTCGCGTGGCCGGCGGCGAGGATCAGCCCGGTCGAGCCGGCGATCTCAGGGAGGAGTCCGCCGGAGCGTGCGCGGCGCTGCTCGAGCGCGGGCGGGGCGACCCCGGCATCCGCTTGCGAGTCGGTCAGCGACAGCATCACCCTCGCGAGCGCGATCCCGTCCGCGATGCAGTGGTGCATGCGGTTGATGATCGCCGTGCCGTCGCCGAACCCATCCACCATGTACGTGTGCCACAGGGGCCGGTTTCGGTCGAGCGGCATCGTCATCAGGTCCCCGACGAGTTCCTGGAGCGCGGCGCGGTCGCCCGGGGCGGGAAGCGCGAGGTGATGGAGGTGGTGCTCGAGCGAGTAGTCCGGATCGTCCTCCCACCGGGGAGTACGGAACGGGAGGCGGCTCTCGACGACTCGCTGGCGGAAGCGCGGGTAGCGGTCGACGAGCCGCGTCTGGACGATCTGCCTGAAGCGCTCCCAGTCGAGCGGGTCGTCGAACAGCTCGACCGAATTGATCACCATCAGGTTCGTCGGCCGATCCATGTGCAGCCATGCCGTGTCGGCGTTTGAGAGGCGGGCGCTCATGTGCGCATCCCCGCTCAGCTCCGGACCGCCAGCGTGATCAGCAACGCCATGCCGTACGCGACCGTCGCGCCTCCGCCGACGATCAGTACCTGGCCATCGTGCCGGCTGGACATTCGTAGCTCCTCGCCATGACGGCGAGGCTTGCAGTCCGGTTGCGCCCGCGCATCCGCAGAAATCCGCAGCCGCTGCACACTTTCCCCCGCTACGGAATTCGGGCGCGCCGCGTTGTTTCCCGGCTTGTAATCGGGGACGCTACCAACTGCCGCGCCATGCGGCAGTTACAGCTTATGAACGCCGCATATCCAGTCGAGTTCTCGATCGACTATCCCGATCGCGATCTGAATCGTCTCACCACCGCGCTGCGTATCTTCACGGTGATCCCGATCGCGATTGTCTTGGGCGCGATCAACGGCTACACCGCGCGGTACGGAGGCAGCGGGACGACCGGTGCGACCACCGTCGCGGTCGGCGGGACCGGGCTCCTGTTTCTGCCGCCGTTGCTGATGATCCTGTTCCGGCAGAAGTATCCGCGCTGGTGGTTTGACTGGAACCTCCAACTGCTCCGTTTCGGAAACCGGATCGGCGTCTATTTCGCGATGATGGACGACCGCTACCCGTCCACCGACGACGAGCAGAGCGTGCACCTCGCGTTTGACTACCCCGACGCCCTTACGGGTCTGAACCGGTGGCTGCCGCTGATCAAATGGTTCCTGGCGATCCCCCATTACGTCGTTCTGTTCGTGTTCTACATCGGGGTGTTCTTCGCCGCGATCGCCGCCTGGGTGGCGATCCTCGTCACGGGCCGCTATCCGCACGGAATCTTCGACTACATCGAGTGCGTGCTCCGGTGGCACAACCGAGTCGTCGGGTACGCGTTCATTCTCGTGACCGACACCTACCCGCCGTTCCGCCTGGGGCCATGAGCGCTGACGCCGCCACGACCCGGGCGCTATCGGGGCCTGAGACCCTCGGCCAGATGGTCCTCGACGCGGCCGCGCGCTTCGACGGAGTCGCCCTCCAGTACCAACATGACGGTCGGACGGTCAGGATCCCCTACCCGGCGCTCGGTGCGATCAGCATCGAGATCGCGCAGGGCTTGATCAGCCTGGGGATCGAGCCCGGCGACCGTATTGCGATCCTGGGGATCACCTCCGCCGATTGGACACTTGCCGACTGCGGATCGCTGTGCGCGGGCGCGGTCGTGACGCCGATCTATCACACGAACTCCGCGGAGGAATGCGCGTACGTACTCGACCACTCGCAAGCACGACTCGTGTTCTGCGATGACGCATCGCAGCTGGCCAAGATCGCGCAGGTGCGAGATCGCTGCCCGATGCTCGAGCACGTGGTGGCCTTCGAGCCCGCTGGCGACGCGATCACGTTGGAGCAGCTTCGGCACCGGGGCAGCGAGATTCCGGCCGAGCAGGTGTACGAGCGGGTTGCCGGGACCCGGCCAGCCGACCTCGCGACGCTCGTCTACACGTCGGGTACGACGGGCCCGCCCAAGGGCTGCATGCTCAGTCATGAGAACTTCATCTCCACGGTCCACATGTACCAACAGCAACTTGGGCTCGACCGGACGCACTCGATGTATCAGTTCCTGCCGCTCGCGCACGTGCTCGCACGCATCGCCCAGGCCGTTGTGCTGAGCGTCGGCGCTCGCCTCATCTACTGGGGCGGCGACGCCACCAAGATCGTCGATGAGCTCCGGGACGCGGGGCCCACGCACGTGCCGGCCGTGCCGCGAATCTACGAGAAGATCCACGGCGCCGTCGCCGGCGAGATCGCGCAGAAGCCCGCTCTGCAGCGCGGCCTGTTCGAGTGGGCCGTGCGTTCCGGCGGCCGAGCCCGCCCGGCGTTGCGCGAGCGCCGGCAGCCCGACCTGCTCACGGACATCCAGTACCGGCTTGCCGATCGACTGGTGCTGGCAAAGGTGCGTCGGCTGTTCGGTCCCGCACTTCAGTTTGCGCTGGTTGGCGCCGCCCCGGTCGCGCCCGGGTTGCTCGAGTTCTTCGACGCTTGCGGCGTTCTCGTGCTCGAGGGCTACGGGCTGACCGAGAGCTGCGCAGCGGCCACGATCAACACGGTCAATGCGGTTCGCTTCGGCACCGTGGGGAAGCCCCTTCCAGGCGCCGAGGTCGCGATCGCCGATGACGGCGAGATCCTGCTCCGGGGCCCGCACCTGTTCAGGGGCTACTACCGCGATCCGGACGCCACCGAGAACGCTTTGACCGACGACGGCTGGCTCCGCACGGGCGACCTCGGCCAGCTCAGCGTCGACGGATTCCTCTCGATCACGGGACGCAAGAAGGACCTGATCATCACATCGAGCGGCAAGAACATCGCGCCGGTGAACATCGAGAGCAAGCTCCGTGAGAGCCGCCACATCACCGAGGCGGTCGTTTACGGGGACAATCGTCCTTACCTGGTGGCGATGCTCACGCTCGACCGCGACGAGTCGGTGAGGTTGGCGACGCGGTTCGGGATCGCCACCGACCCGGTCACGATTGCCGGCGATTCTCGGGTCCACGCCGAGCTCCAGAAAGAGGTTGACCGCGTCAACCGGAGCTTCGCGCGGATCGAGCAGGTCAAGCGCTTCGCGGTCCTGGGTCACGATCTCACTCAGGCCGACGGCGAGCTGACGCCGACCATGAAGGTCAAGCGTGCGATCGTCTATGACAAATATGCCGACGTGTTCGCCGGGCTCTACGAGGACCCCCGCGCGCCGGACAACGGACACGCCCGCCGGCCATGAGCGGCTCCGTGCTTTCCCGTACTCAATCGGCACGTTTCTCACGACGACGCCGGTCGGGAGCGGCGCTAGCTTCGCGGTTATGACGTCGCACTTGCACCTTGCCTCGTCCGACGGTGAGCTGGAAAAAGAGCGACTGCCGATCACGGTCGTACTGGCGGACGACCACACGATGTTCCGGCGAACCCTGCGCCGCCTGCTCGACGTCGAGGAGACCGTGAGCGTGATCGACGAAGCAGCGGATCTGCCGTCGGCGGTCGGGCGCGTCCACCGCCACCAGCCGCGCGTGCTCGTGCTCGACCTCGACATGCCGAACGGATCGACGATCGAGACGATTCGGCGGCTCCGCGCGCAGGTGCCCTGGACCGAGATCGTCGTGCTGACGATGGACGAGAGCGCCCTGGGCGCGGAGCAGATGCTCGCGGCCGGTGCAATTGCGTTCGTGCTCAAGGACCGAGCAGAGACCGAGTTGCTCGAGGCGGTCCATCGAGCGGCTCGCGGGGAGGAGTTCGTCAGCGAACGCATCGCCACCCGGTTGGATGTGCTTCGGCGGACCGCCGATGGTGGGCTGCTCAGCCCGCGCGAGGTCGAGATCGTCCGCCTGATCGCGCTCGGGCATACCAGCGCCGAGATCGCGGCCAAGCTCCATCTCTCCCGCCGCACGGTTGAGACGCACCGCGCCCGGATCTTTCACAAGCTCGAGCTAAGGACCCGAGCCGAGCTTGTTCGGTTTGCGCTGGATCGCCACCTGATCGGTACATGACGCGGCCTGACCCAGCGGTGGTTCGGCGCCCACCACGGCCGGCGTTCATCTCGACGCCGGCCGTCCGGAATAACAGTCCGTCCGCTGTCCGCCCGCACCGGGACTGATGTCCTGGACGAGGCGTTTAATCGACTGATCGAGCCGCGATGAGGACGTCGCGAACGTTCGGGACGGCACGGCGTGTACTGCGTCATCAGCTTGAAGGTCGGGGGACCGCCAGCACCGCGCACGCCGAGTCGTGCATGAGCGCCTCGCCGGTACTGCCGAGCAGCAGCCGCGCCCTCGGCCCCCACTCGCGTGAGCCGATCACGAGGAGGTCGACGTGCTGCGAGAGCTCCAGCAGCAGATCCGCGGGCCGGCCGCGCGCCACCTCGACCTCGAGCTGAGCTTTGATCCGCTCACCCGCGGCGACGGCTCGTCCGCGAAGCTCATCCATCTCGGCGCTGATCGCTTCATTCCACTCGTCCTCCACGAGGCGACCCAGAGCCGATCGGGCGAACACGGGAAGCCGGTCGTCGACCACCGCCCGCACATGCAGATCGGCGCCGGCGCCGGACGCGATCGACGCGGCGAGGGCGAGCGCGGCCCCCGACTCGGGATCGCCGTCGTAGCCCACGGCGATCCGGCGGAGGTCTAGCCGGGGCTTGGCGTGCAGGCCGCGAGGCGCGACTGCGAGCGCGCACTCGAAGTGGCACAGCAGCTGACGGGTGCGCTTGCCGATCCGCACGCGTCCCTCGGGGCCCTGGCGACTCGAGCCGACAACCAGGAGGTCGCGATGGTGGCGATGGACGACGCGGTGGAGCGCGCGGGGAACCGAATGGTCGGTGGCCGTGAGCGTCCTTGCTCCGGGCGCGAGGGAGTCACGAACCTCCCGCAGCATTACCTGTGACTGCTTGCGCAGGTTCCCGTAGCTGAGCTCAGGAGGCGTCGGCAACGGCGCGGTGGAGTGAACAGCGACGAGCATCAGCTCGGCGCCGGTTGCCTTCGCGAGCGATTGCCCGAGTGCGGCCGCGTCTCGTCCCTCGGGGAACCCGTCGATGCCGGCTGCGATGCGCGCGATCACCGGCCGACGAGCGCTGGAGCTGCGTCCGCTTGCTGGGGCTGAGGTGCTCATGCGGTTCTCCTTTGCGATCAAAGGGGTACTCCACTCTCTCAAGCGCGCGGGCCGGAGGCATCCGGGGCCGGCCACTCTCTGCGGCGCGGAAAAACACTGATGGGCTCACACTCGTGCTGCGCTCGAGGACAGCCCAGGGTCTCCGACTCGTCGCTACCGCCGGTGCGCCGCGCGCTCGGCGGCGACCTCCGGCGAGGGCACCACGATCACCGGGCGGTCAGCGTGCTGGAGCACGTCGTGCGAAACGCTTCCCAGCAGGAGCGACTTGAGGCCGGTCAGGCCTCGTGACCCCATCACGATCGCACTCGCTCCCACGTCGTCGGCTTGGGCCAGGATCGTGCCCGCGATCGAGTTCTCGCGAACACTCGTGCAAGCCCTCGGCTTCAGGCCGGCGCGTTGTGCGCGATCGGCGCCTTCCTCGGCCCGCTGGAACGCCTGGTCCCGCGAGGACCGATCCAGCCTGTCGTAGTCGACCTCGCCGATCGGCATGCCGGCACCTGTCCGGGCCACGACATCGACAAGCCGCTCCCACACCGTGAGAACCACGGCCGGCTGGCCTTTCATCAGCTCCCCCGCGCGATCGATCGCCGCCTGCGCATCAACCGAACCGTCGTACGCGATCAATATCACGGTGACGTCCTTTCTTCCGTGGAGTCAGTGGAGAGCTGCAGGCTACCCAGCCGGCCTCGTGCTCGATGGTGGAGTTAGATGACGCTGTGACAACTGGCGACGGAGACGGAAGGTGAAGGGCGTCGCGGCGACAGTCTGGCCCGCGGCCCCGGCACCGTGCATCCGCAGTCGTGCCGTCACCGACTGCGCAAGACCGTACGTCGAACTCACTCCGCCCGATTGGGCGTTTGGGCCAGATACCGAACCGCGGTACAGGCGCTGGTCGAGACGCGCGTTTACTGCCCTCAGGTGCTGTGAGGGAGCCAGCTGAAGCGGTGCGTGGCGAGCAGGAGAGCAGCAATTCCCCATGCTGCGAGTACTGCGAGGTCGCCCCAGTTGAGTCCGCTCCCGATGGTGTGCGGGTTATACCCGGCGAGCAGAGCGTCCGCGAGCGCGTGCACCGGGAAGACCTTCCCGATATCGATCAGCCAGTGGGGTAGCTCGGGGATCGGGATGAAAACGCCGGAAATGAAGCAGAGCGGCAGGATGGTCGCCAGAACCACGGGCTGGGCCGCATCTGGGTTCTTGACCAGCGAGGCGACCGCAAAGCCAAGGCAGGAGAAGACGAGGGCGCCGACCACGACGTCGAGGAGAAACACGGGAGCTGTCCGGCCGGGGATGTGGGCTGCGAACGCTGCCCAGCCGATCGCGAGCAAGACGGCCGTAACCGCGACGGCGGACACCGCCGCCAGCAGGGCACGGGCGGCAATGATCGCGCTCGCTGGGAGCGGCGTGGTCCGTCGACGTTTGTAGATGCCGGCCTCTCGGTAGCGAACGACCGTGACCACGAGGTTTGAGAACGTCGCAGCGATCAGGCCGTAGGCGATGATGCCAGGGACGTAGTACACCGGCTCGTCGATCCTTCCGCCCGCTACGGCGACATTCTGGTGGTGGAACACCGACCCAAAGATCAACAGGAACAGGATCGGGAGGGCGAGCGTGAAGAACACGCTCTGCTTGTCTCGCCAGAAGCAGCGAAGATCGGCACGGTACTGGTGCAGCGCGAGCCCCACGAAGGGGGCGCGGGAGCGTCCGATACTGGTCTCAGTGACGGTCATGGCCGCTCTTCGGTCAACTCGAGGGTAGATGTCCTCAAGCGTGGGCCGAGTGACCTCCAAGTCGCGGAGATCCGCCTGACGCTCCTTCGCCCACGCAGCAAGATCACCCACAAACGGCAGCGCGCTACTCGCTTTCGCTTCGACCCTGCCATCCCTGCACGCGACCACTGCGCAAGCGACCGTCGGCGGCAGATCGGCGACCGACATGCCCGGCGGCAGCGTGAAGCTGACCGTGGACGCCTTGGTGGCACGCTTCCCGATGTCTCCGCCCGTCCCCTCAGCGACAATGCGTCCTCTGGCGATCACCGCGATCCGGTCGGCGAGGCGTTCTGCCTCCTCCATGTAGTGAGTGGTGAGAAAGCCGAGCGTCTCATGGACCGAACGGGACTTCGGGTAGTAGCCGGCGTACAGATTTCTACGGACAGTCGCGAGGCAGCGACCACGAACGGGTTCGGCACTCATCCCGCCGGATGAAGTCGACCGACTCTTCCAGCCTTTCCAACGCCTCGATCGCCGCCGGCTCGTACCACACCGACGGACACAGCGCCGAGATCGAGATCGCAACGCCATGACTCGCCGCTCCGTGCATGGGCGACCGAGCAGCAGTCTCACCGGCCGTCGCCAGCTGCTCATGTCGGACAGCTGGCCTCCCGCCCAACGCGACGCTCGGCGTGGCGCTCCATCGCCGCCCCGATCGTGAGCTCGAAGGCCATGCGGAACGCGGATGCGCTCGTCGCGACTGGCGTGCTCAGTTGACGCCTGCCGCCCGGTAGGGGCGGAAGAACGCGCGCAGCTCCTGCGCGTAGAGCTCGGGCTCCTCAAACGGCGCGAAATGCCCGCCGCGCGCGGGCTCGGTTACGCGCACGACGTTCGCCGTGCGCTCGAGCCACGCCCGCGGCGGTCGGACGATGTCGCCGGGGAATAGCGAGAAGCCGGACGGCACCTCGACCCGGCGGGCGAGCTGGGCGGGCGGAATCGCCGCGTTCGCGTGGTACATGCGCATGGAGGAGCCGATCGTCCCCGTGAGCCAGTAGAGCGTGGCGTTCGTGAGGATCTCGTCTTTCGTGAAGCTCCGTTCGATGTTCCCGTCGCAGTCGCTCCACGCCCGGAGTTTCTCGACGATCCACGCAACGAGCCCGGCTGGCGAGTCGCTGAGCCCAAAGGCCGCGGTCTGGGGCTTCGTGCGGTGCATAGCGGCGTAGGCGCCCTCGGCCTGGCCCCAGGCCACGGCGGCCTCGATCCACGCGCGCTCGTCTGGCCTGAGGTCCGCCGGGTCGCCGGTGAAGACGGGCACGCCCGCGTCGGTGCGGTGGACCGCCACGACCCGCTCGGGATGGTTGAGCCCGAGGTAGCGGCTCACATGGCTGCCAATGTCTCCGCCCGCTGCGCCGAACCGCGAGTAGCCCAGGACGCCCATGAGCTGAGCCCACAGGCCGGCGACGGCGATCGAGTCCAGAGGCGAGCCGGTGGGGCGGTCGGAATAACCGTAGCCCGGCATGTCGGGCACGACCACGTCGAACGCGTCGGCGGGGTCGGCGCCGTGCGCGCCGGGGTCGGTCAGGAGTGGGATCACCTTCGCGTAGCGCCAGAATGAGTCCGGCCAGCCGTGGCTGAGAACCAGCGGCAGAACGGGGCCGACCGGCGCGGCGGCCCGGGTGTGCACGAAGTGGATCCCGAGGCCGCCGACCGCGACGCGGAAGCGTGGGAACTGCGCGAGCGCCGCTTCCTGCGCCGGCCAGTCGAACTCGTCCGCCCAGTAGGTGACGAGCTCGCGGAGGTAGGCGAGGTCGGTCCCCAGCGACCATCCGGCGTCGTCGGGCGCGTCGGGCCACCGCGTCGCGCGCAGCCGCGCACCGAGGTCCTCGAGCGTTGCGGGTGCGGTCTGCGCGGTGAACGGCTCGGGGCGGGCCGCAGCATCCGGCATTAGACGCAGCCTACCGGCCGCCCCGCGCTACTCTGCGAACCGGCTGCGTAGGGGCCAGAGACGAGCTCCGGGCGCCTTCGACGCAGGTCGCGTGATCAGCCGCGCGAACCGGCGACGATCGCATAGGGGTCGCGCGCTCCAAGAAGGTGCGGCGAGCAAGCCGATCATCCGACGGGCTTTCTCGCAGGTCCGACAATTCGCTTTATGAGCACAGTCACCCGCAGGGCGCTCACGGGCTGGCTAGTCGATCACGGCTTTACCGAACTCGGCGGCAAGGCTACGAGCCATCGGCGCTTCCGCCATGAATCAGGCGCTGTCATCACGGTTCCTGGTCACGGGAGACAGAACCTCAGCCAGAAGCACGTCGGCATGATTGTTCGCCAGCTCGAGGCGGCAGGCTTCGACCGCGACACCGTGCGGCGTGATCTCAACGCTCGATAATGGCCTCGCACGCCGGCCCGACGATCGGCATCAGCAAGGGGGTGATCGCCTACCACTTTGCGGGCAAGGATGAGCTGCTGGCAGAGGTCGCGCGGGAGGTACTCGCCAAGGGCGCGGACTACGTGCAGCCACGGCTGGCGGAAGCACGGACAGGCCCGGAGTGGCTGCGCACCTATATCGAAGCGACCATGGGGTGCATGGGCGAGCACCGCAACCACGTGGTGGCGATCGTCGAGATTGCCCGCAACGCCCCGCGGGGGGAGGGAAGCGAGACCAGCTTTGACCCGTCCGTGCTACACCGAGCGGCCGGGGCGCTGGCGGGGATTTTGGCCGGGTTCCAGGAAAAGGGGGAATTGCGGGCCGACTTCGACTCGGTGGTCATGGCGGTCGCGATCCGCGCCGCGATCGACGCGGTTGGCGCGTGATCCCGAACTGGATGTCGAGCATTACGGGTCTGAGCTGGCTTCCCTGTTCGAGGTGGCCACTCGTCCGGTGAGAGGCCGCAGGGCCCGGCAGAGCCGATAACCGGCACCGGCGCTCGGCCGGACCGGCGCAGGCTGCTTGCCGGCGTGGCGATCCGGCTGGTGACCATTCATCGTGCTGCGGCGTATGTGGGCAAACGCGACTAATAGGTCATCGACCCCTGGATCGGGAGTAATCCCGGGGAAGGCGATGCTGGAAGCGCCAGTACTCCCCGCGAATCGCCGCGGCCGCTGCGAACCCATTGGTCGGACGAGGGCCTCGATGCCGCTCTCGGAGAAGCAGACCCCGGTCCCGCCCCCGGACGCCGGCCGCCCGCGGTGTGCCTTGCATCCCTCGTACGACCGATCGCCCGAACCGCCTTGCTGGAACCGCTGCGTCGTTTGTCGACCCACGCGCTCCCCGCGGGTTCCTGCGCGGCCGATCCTGCTGATAGACACCGGATCCGCGTCGCACGCCGGCCGGCTCTGGCGATCGCTTCGTCGCGAGGCTGTTGCGTAAACCATTCAAATTCCTCATTGGCCTAGTGAGAGTGGGAGACGCTGTCCAATTACGTTACGTGAATGAGCCTCTTCTCCCAATTGCAGGCCGACACGGGTGTCATCGGCACGTGTTATCCCACCGACCAATTGATGCACCGAGTTTCTGATCGGCTTGTGCAACAGGCCTCGCCATACCGATAGTCCGGTCTTGTAGCCGCTGACCGCGAAAGCAGTCGCCGGTGAGATGCCAGGTTTCCGCGCGAAACGGAGTGTGCGCTCGGCACGAACCGGCGACCTCCGCGATGCTGGAGCAGGTCTCATCGCACGGCCCGCGACGCGGCCCGTGCATAGGGAGCCCGCCACCACGAGCACCGACCTGTCCCCTGCATCCGTGAGGTGATAGTGGCGATGACTGCGGCGGAGCTGACCGTTTGCACCGACTTCACCTTCATCGCTTTGGCCAACCGTCAAACGCGACGACCACGCGTACGCGCGGCTAGATTCGAATATCCTCTTGGACTCCACAAGAGGCAAAAGGGGGTCGAGCTTTATGTCTGAGAGGCGAGCAGATAGACCAATCGCGATTGGGAGGGGTTTCGGCATCCGGCGCCACCGGCCGGCGCGCGCCGTTGTCGCCGCGCTGGTGCTGACCGCGGCGGTCGCCGTTCTGACCGGCCCTGCGCTCGCCGCCGGACTTGAGGTGAAGGTGCAGCTGCCGCAAAAGGGCTTTCCGATCAAGCCCGTGGAACCCAACGGAAGCTGGAAGCTGAAACGAGCGGCGACTGTCACGGCCAATTGTCAGCCGTCCGGTTCGGCGACCGGCTGCCCGGCGACGTTCACGCTTTACGCCGCTCAGCTGGGTCCGGCGCCGGGTCTCCCCGCCTTCCCCCTCCCGGTGCAGCTTTCGCAAATTAAGATGACCCTTCTGCCGGGGCAACAGCAGACGGTCAAGCTTAGATTTGTGCTTTCGCACAAGGTGCTGGACGTTCTCTACGCGTACCCCGATCCTCGATGCTACGTCCAGACGGTGATCACGTCGGGCGGGCCATCGAGCCAAGCTCAGCCTCAGCTCACGTCTACGTCCAGCGACACGAACATTAGGTGAGGCGCGGGGTAGCAACCGAACACTGCGCCGGCGCGGCCGATGGCCATTTCGAGCCCGCAACTGGTCGGCCGCGAGCGTGAGATCGAGAGGCTAAGCTCGGCGTTGGAGGACGCTGACGGGAGTCGGCCTTCCCTCACCCTCCTGATCGGGGAGGCGGGCGTGGGCAAGACCCGACTGGTGCGGGAGACCGAGACCGTAGGTCGGAACCGCGGGATGCTCGTGATGTCCGGCGACTGCCTCGAGCTCTCCGGAGGAGGCGAGCTCCCCTACGCGCCGATCGCCGCCGCCCTGCGAGAGGTACCGGATTCGGTGATCGATCCCGCGATCGCGAGCCTGCCCCCGCAGGCGCGCGACGAGCTCGCCCATGCGTTTCCGGACCTGATCGGAGCAACCGCGATCGACATCCCCCGCGACGACCAGTTCGGTCAGTCACGCCTGTTCGGATGGCTGCTTGTCCTGTTGCGCGCGCTGACCGAATTGACGCCGGTGCTCCTGGTCATCGAGGACCTGCAATGGGCGGACACCTCCTCGAGAGACTTCCTGCGTTTTCTCGTCCAGAGCCTGCGGTCCGCGCCGTTCGCGGGGGTTGCGACGGTCCGTTCGGACGAGCTCAGCCGGGCGAGCGTCATCCGGCGCTTCGTGGCGCAGCTCGCGCGCAGTGAACGCGTGCGCCGCATCGACGTCGGACCGCTGACGGAGGAGGCGGTCGAAAAGCAGGTGGAGAGCATTCTCGGTGGCGAGCCGCCTACGGGACTCGTACATCGGTTGTTCCTCCGCGCGCAGGGGAATCCCTTCTTCGTCGAGGAGTTGCTGGCCGCGGACGCGGGAGATGCCGAGGAGCTTCCCGAAAAGCTTCAGGACGCACTGCTGCCGCGAACCGAGACGCTTCCCGCCGACGCGCGCGAGCTCCTGCGCCTGATTGCGGTGGCAGCGCGGCCCGTGGACGACGCGCTCATACATCTCGCCGGGGGCTCGCCTGCGCGAGGAATCGACCGGGCCCTGCGCGAGTGCGTCGATGAGAACGTGCTCGTGTGCGATCGCAGGACCGGTCAATACGCCGTTCGCCACGCACTGGTCCGCGACGCGATCTACGGCGACCTGCTCCCGGCCGAACGGTCCCGAATGCACGGCCGAATCGCCGAGGCGCTCGAGCGCTACGACGGGGCGGACACGGCTGCGGAGCGAGCTCGTCACTGGAGCCTCGCGAACGAGTCATCTCGGGCGCTGCTGGCCTCGATTGAGGCCGGCCTGGCCGCCGAGCGCATCTTCGGCTATGGCGAAGCGCTGGCTCATTTCGAACGGGCCATCGACCTCTGGGGCCTTGAGCCTCCGGTTCCCGGCTCAGCCGCGCTCGATCTCGTGAGCCTCCTCGCACGGGCGGCGCAGGCAGCCCGGTGGATGGGGGATTCCGCGCGGGCACGCCAATTGTGTCAACGCGCGCTCGACGCCTTCGATCATGCCTCCGATCCGCTGCGCGCCGCCCGCCTGTACGAGCGGCTAGGGCGCTACCAGCCCTGGAACGTGGAAGCGTCGCTGGACGCCTACGCCATCGCGCTCGACCTGCTGCCCGAGGACTGCGCGGCGGAACGGATGCGCCTGCACGTCGACGAAGCGCTCGCTCTCTCCTATCTCGGACGCTGGGAGGACGCCCGATACAAGGCGACGATCGCGATCGGACTGGCACAAGGTGAGGAGACGCTCGCCACCGAGAGCTCGGCACTCGCCGTGCGTGGCATCGCCGTGGCGTTCCTGGGACATCCGGACGAAGGCGAGCGAGATCTGCGGGAAGCGCTCCGGCTTGCCCGCCGAGCCGACAGCGCCGAAGATCTCGCTCAGATCCACCTCGACCTCGGCGAGGTGCTCCGCCTGCAGGGCAGGATCGAGGAGGCGCTGGCCACGATGCTCGCGGGGGAGCAGCTTGCCGACGCGGCCGGCGCCTACGACTCTTACGGAAACTTCATGGCGGTCAACGCCGCCGACGACTTGCTGCGGCTGGGCCGCTGGGACGAACTCTCGGATCGACTTCGGGAGCTCGAAGCGCGCCAGCTCGAGCAGACTCAGGAGCTGCTGATGGTGAGCGTGGCCGGCCGCCTCGATGTCGCGCAGGGACGGTTCGATCAAGCGGCCGCGCACTTCGACCGAGCGGTGGAACTGTGTGCGGCGCTGAGCCTGGTGGAATTCGTCCCCCAGGTCTACGCTGGATACGCGGAGCTCGAGCTCTGGCGCGAGAAGCCGTTGCGGGCGCGAGAGCGGATATCGGAGGGCCTTCGGAAGCTCGGCGACGGCGAAAATGTGCTGCACGTTCCCGTGCTGCACTCGTGCGGTGCCAGAGTGGAGGCCGAGGTCGCCGAGCTCGCGCGGCT
The DNA here is from genome assembly GCA_963836715.1 of uncultured Solirubrobacterales bacterium. GTDB lineage: Bacteria > Actinomycetota > Thermoleophilia > Solirubrobacterales > Solirubrobacteraceae > Palsa-465. The sequence continues at coordinate 52,253 of CAWIKH010000005.1, read as the reverse complement.
CGGCAGAGACCATTCAGGGGCGGCGTGCGCCGGGCAGCGAGCGCGCGAGCACCATGAACAACTCGTGACGTTGCTCGCCGGCCACAGCGAGCGCGCGACGGCGCCCGAGGCTCAGGCCCATCTCGCCAGCTGCGCAGCCGAGCTCAGCCGCGCGATGCAGCGCCCGTCGCCAGACGACTGGGAGGCGGCGGCGAGGCTTTGGCGCGGGCAGGGAGCGCCGCACCAGCTCGCCTACGCGTCCTTTCGCCTCGCCGAGGCGCTGGTGCATACGCGCGGCCCTCGCGCGCAGGCGCAAAACGCGCTGTCCGAGGCTCTCACGCTGAGCGAGTCACTCGGCGCGGCTCCGCTGGAAGCAGAGATCCGGCGGGTTGCACGGCGAACGCGTTTGCACCTGACCACGGCAGCGCAGGCCGCGCCGCCGACGCCGCCCGAGCAGGCCGACGCCACGCCATTCGACCTCACCAATCGTGAGCTCGACGTGCTTCGACTGCTCGCAGCCGGTCTGACCAACCGAGAGATCTCCGCACGGCTGTACATCAGCCAGCACACCGCCGGCGTGCACGTCTCCCACATCCTCGCCAAGCTTCAGGTTCCGAACCGGGCGATGGCCGCGGCCGTCGCCGAACGGCTCGGTCTCGTGCCGCGCGACTGACCGGGCCGCTAGCCGACGCGCTGTCGCCGCCGGTCGATGTCCGCCTTCGGGGTACTGCCCCGAGATCCCAAAGATAGTGAGCCGGCGCGGCTCGAATAACGAGGTCTCCTGATGTGCTCGCGCCGCCACCTTCGTACGTTGGCAGTAGTCGAGTCACACCGCCACGGAGACCGCAAATGCTTACCACCTACTCCTCCTCCGCATCGCCGATCGGCGTCAGCGGAGACCTGCTGACCGCCGCGATCCAGGGTCAGGAAGGCGCGTGGGTCGAGTTGTTCAACCGGTTCTCCACCGCGATCCATGCGGTGGCGCGCTCCTGTCGGTTGAACAGATACGACGCTGACGACGTCGCCCAGACTACCTGGCTCCGGCTGATCGAAAACGCGCACCGAATCCGGAATCCGCAAGCGCTCGGAGCATGGCTCTCCATCACCGCTCGCCATGAGTGCCTGCGGCTGATTCGGATCTCCGCTCGAGAGCGGGCGACGGAGCCGTCCGAGCTCCCTGGCAACGCGACGACGCCCGCCGTCACCGCGCGCCTTCTGGCCAGGGAACGTGACGAGCTCCTGAGACATGCAATCGAGAGCCTCCCGCCTCACCAGCGCGTGCTCCTCCAGGCATTGACCGGGGACCCCCCGCCGGACTACCAGCAGATTTCGGCGGCCCTGCGCATTCCGATCGGAAGTATCGGGCCAACACGCGGGCGGGCCTTGGCTTCGCTGCGCCACGACACCGACCTAATGGCCGCAATTAGCGACTGACGCACCCCCAACGAAGACAAAGGGCGCAGATGCATCCGCGACTGACATATCTCCTGGCGCGCGACCGCATACACGAGCGCGTCACACAGATTGAGCGCAACCGTCTCGGTGCCTTCGTGTTGGACGCTGAGTCCGCCGAGCGTCGTGATCGCGGCCGGATCGTCTCTCTGCGGGCCGCGAGCCGGAGTTGGATGAGCCGGCGAGCCGCTGCCGGGGTGGCTGATCAGCGATGACGTGGACCGTGGAACAAGAGACAGCCGAAATCGGCGTTCGCCTACTCGATCACGCCCACATCGTCTGGTCGGCGGCGCAAAGCGAATGCGAGACCGCGTTACGCGACTGGTTCGACGCGGGTCCTCGCGACCTGGCGCGAAGTACTTCCGGTATCGCGCCGCGCTCGATCGCGAAGAGGCGGCAGCACTCCATCTGCAACGGCTCTGGCAGCTGTCGGAGCCGTGTCGCAGTGGCCTCACATCGCTCGAAACGATTCATCAGGCCCTCTGGATCGATTGATGCCGCGTGCTGCGGGCTGATGGACGTCGTGCGCCGGCGCGCGCGCCGGCTCGCCGGCGCCGGCATCCGCGCAGCACTTCAACTCGACACGAGCAGCGCGCGCACCCACTGCGCCTGCCGGCCACCGTCGGCTGCTCGAACAGATGGCGGACGGACGGCGTGGGGTGTGCGTGGAACGCAGCCGGGTCAGCAAAGGCGTCGACACCAGCGAGCTGCCACCGAGAGCGAAGAAGTCGTCCAGGACGCCAACGGCGTGGTGCCGAGCAGCTGCTCCCACAGGCCGACGAGGTCACGTTCGAGGCTGTCACGGGGGGCGAACAGCCCGGGGGAGCCGCTGGCGAACGCGTGCGGCGAGCGAGGCGGGCAGTGCCTCCCCGCCGGGATGAGATGACGCAGCGACCCCAGCTCCTCGAGGCCGTCGGCTGTGGGGAGGCGGGATCGGGCTGGCGCGTGGACGATCGACGCGAGTCGTACACGTGAAACCCCGGCGACGCCGGTCCCACGGTTCCGAATCGCCGGCACCCGGGTGCGCGTGCTGCGCGATCCTCAATGTCGGATCGCTCGCCGGTTTCCGTGGTTCGGGTTCGCGCCCGCGCGCGCTGCAGGGCGTACTGGGACGCCCAGTGGCCTCCCGCACCGGGCCTGGCGAGGAGTGGCGTCTGAAGAAACGCCGGCTCGGCCTCGCCTGGCAGGAGCATGACGCTTCGGGCGCGTGACGCGAGCGCAGTGGCCGCTGCCCGGACGGCTCGGCCAACCAGCGGGCCGCGTGCAACGCCGCCGTCGATCGCGGGTTCGCGCTGCCGGACCTTGCGGTGCGGAACCTTGGGCGCCCCGCGGTCGTGCTCGATGTCTGGCGGGCGGCGAGTTGTACCGCGCTGCGATCGATCCGTGATCTCCGTCCCCGTCAGCGGGGCGGACGGCGCTCGACGGGGCAATACCGACCGTCCGTCGTTCCGGGGATTGGCGGGCGATGATCCTTTGTCTCTTCGGGGGGAAGTCGTGCGCCGAGATCACACCAAACGGGTGTGGGTCAGGCGCCGGCCAGGTCTTGGGCGTCGTCGATGGTCTGAGTGTCGAGGAGCGCCGCGCACGCTTGGGTGCAGGCCCGGCAGACCTTCTCGCAGATTGCGCAGTGGCGGTGATGGTGAGCGTGCCGGGCGCACTCCTCGGCGCTGCTCTCGCAGGCGTGGACGCAAGCCCGGAGCAAAGTGGTGGACGATGAACTGGTCCCATTGCGCCGGACGAGAAAGCACTCGCGCCGTGACGTCGCATACGTCCGCGCAGGTGATGCACAGGGCGGCGCACACGCGTAGTTCGGCGATGTCCTCCTCGGCGAGGTCGGCATTGGCGCACGTGGTACACGTCTGAACACACCTGAGGCAGGCGTCGATGGCCGCCGCGACCGCTGCTGTGCTGACCGGGACGCCGGTCGGCACGGCATCCAGGATCTGTTGGGTATCGGTCATGCTCGACCCCCCGGGTGGAGTGCAGCGCCGTGGGGCGCTGCCGGGCCGGTCGGCTCCGGCGAGAGCAGCATAACTCGGCGTCAACGCCTCCGCTCTAGACGCGCGCGTAAGCAGCCGGCCCGGGGGCGTTACCTCCGCGCGCACGCGGCCGCCGGCGCCATTCCTCCGCGCGCGGTCGCTCTTCTTCTGATCGTGCGCAGCCCGTCGCGAGCCCCGTTGCACGAGCGAGAGCCTCGGGTTGACGCAACCGTCCGCCGCGGAGAGAATCGCTCTGATCATTCGACCGTAGGAGGCCGCGCATGTCGTGGAAGCTAGAGGGGTCCTACTTCGAGACGTGCTCGTGCGATGTGGTCTGTCCGTGCACCGCATCGCTCGCGTTCGGCGCAACCCTGGACCGCTGCCGGGTCACACTCGTCTTCAACGTAAAAAACGGCGAGATCGAGGGCACCGACGTGAGCGGCTTGACCGTCGCCGCGGTCGCCGATACCCCCAAGGTGATGACCGACGGCAACTGGCGCCTGGGTGTGTTCATCGATGCGGCGGCGTCCGATGAGCAGGCCGAGAAGCTCGGCGGTGTGTTCTCGGGCGCGCTCGGCGGCCCAATGCAGACCCTGGGCCCGCTCGTGGGTGAGAACCTCGGGGTCCAGCGAGCGACGATCGACGTGCGCGAGGAAGGCTTGCGTCACTCGGTCCGGATCGGCGACGCGGTCGACTTTGAGATCGAGGACGTGGTGCCGTTCGGCGTCGAAACCGGTGAGCCCGCCCGTCTGACAGGCATCTTTCATCCCGCGGGGTCGGAGCTGACGATCGCCCACGCCACGCGGTCAAGGATCGACGCCTTCGGTATCCAGTACGACGGGAACGCCGCCTTCTCGACTTCACATTTCTCGTGGGCACCGTGACCGCCGCTGCCGTCGGCGACCGTGCCGGTGAACGTGGCCAGCTGTCCGCGGTGGCTGCCGCGGTCCGCTCGCGCCTAGGCCTGGTCGTCCTGTTGCTCGCCCTGGCCGCCGCGGCGTGGTGGTCGACCGTCGACCGGATGGCCGGTATGGATGGCGGGCCGGGGACCGATCTCGGCACGCTTGGCTGGTTCTTGGGTGTGTGGGTGGTGATGATGGCGGCGATGATGTTCCCCTCCCTGGCGCCGACGACTGCGTTGTACGCGCGGATGACCCGCCAGCGCGGCTGGAGCCGGCCGCTCCTGTTCACGGCTGCGTATCTGCTGGTGTGGGGCGCGGCGGGACTCGTCGCCTACACGCTCTTCCGCGTCGGCCGAAGCGCTCTCGGCGGCGATCTGGCTTGGCGCACCGGCGGCCGGTGGTTTGCCGGCGGGGTCCTGGCAATTGCCGCGATCTACGAACTGACGCCGCTGAAGGACGTGTGCCTCGGAAAATGCCGCAGCCCGCTGGGGTTCCTGCTCGGAGCCTGGCGTGACGGGAACCGCGGCGCGCTCGAGATGGGATCCAAGCACGCCGCCTGGTGCCTGGGCTGCTGCTGGGCGCTGATGGCCGGGCTATTCGCGCTCGGAGTCATGAGCATCACATGGATGGCATTCATCGCCGCGCTGATCACGTTGGAGAAGACGATCCCGTGGCGCCGGGCAGCGACCTGGGGCACCGCAGGAGTGCTCATCGTTCTCGCCATAACCGTTGTTGCGATACCGACCGACGTCCCAGGGCTGGTGATTCCGAGCGGGGCGCAACACGCCATGCACTCGATGAACGCAACGCCCTAATTAGGTTAGACCATATGGAGGAACGGCCGACCGTCTGTCGAAGGTAGGTCGGCACCCGCCGCGCGCACGGCGTGCGGTTGGGTGAGACGCGCCGAGGGTGACGACCTCGGCGGTCGCCGACATCACCATACGGAAGGAGTGCCGACCATGGCGAAGGTTCGCAGCTGGGTCGGACTCGACGTGCACGCCGCGAAGGTGATCGCGTGCGTGGTCGACGCCGAGTCCGGCGAGATGACCGTCCATCGACTCGCCGGGGAGACGGCCGAAGTGGTCGCCTTCTGCGCCGCGCTGCCCGGGCCGACGCGCGCGGCGTACGAGGCGGGTCCGACGGGGTACGGGCTGGCGCGGGCACTGACGGCGGCGCGGATCGGGTGTGTGGTCGCGGCGCCGGGGAAGATCGAGCGCCCGGCGCAGGACCGGATCAAGACCGACCAGCGCGACGCCGAGCGCCTCGTGCGCCTGTTGATGATCGGTGCGCTTTCTCCGGTGCGGGTGCCCACGCCGGAGGAGGAGTCGCTGCGGGATCTGGTCCGCGCGCGGGAGGATCTGCGCGGCGATCTGATGCGCGCCCGTCACCGGCTGTCGAAGCTGCTGTTGCGCCACGACGTCCGCTACGACGATACGCGCAGTCGGTGGGGTGAGCGCCATCGCGCGTGGGTGGCGAAGGTCGATCTGGGCGACCGCGGCGCGCAGCTGACTCTGACCGAGTACGTCGGCGCGATCGACGCGCTCGAGCTCCGCCGCCATACCCTGGAGGCCGCGATCGGCGAGCTGATCGCCGTCTCGCCGTGGGCCCAGGACGTCGCCCGTCTGAGGTGCCTGCGCGGGATCGACACCCTGTCGGCGATCGGCCTGGCGGTCGAGGTCGGCAACTTTGCCCGGTTCGAGCATCCCAGCCTGCTGTCAAGCTACCTGGGGCTGGTTCCCTCCGAGCACAGCACCGGCGACAGTCGCCGCCAGGGGCACATCACCAAGTCCGGGTCGCGGCACGCTCGCCGGCTGCTGGTCGAAGCGGCTTGGCACTACCGCCGCCAGCCCCGGCTCGGCAGCACCCTGGAGCGCCGCCAGGACGGGCAGGAGCAGGCGGTGATCGCGATCGCCTGGAAGGCGCAGCAGCGCCTGCACCACGTCTGGCGCCAGCTCGACAGCAAACGCGGCAAGCGCCGCACGATCGTGGCCGTCGCGGTCGCCCGCCAACTCGCCGCCTTCTGCTGGGCGATCGTCACTCACGACCGCGAGCTTCCATCCGTGCCCAGTTCCGCCGGCATCCCTGCCGGCGGGCGACCCCTCACGCAGACAACCCCCAACCCCCGAAGCAGGGAAAACGACGGCAGCTAACAGCAGCATGACAACCAGCCAACCCCACGACACTCGGCTGAGGAGGCGGCGGAACCCGCCAGGCCACCACGCGCGAGAGCATCCGCGGTCTAACTATGAGCAGCCGCTCCACGCGGTGACACTCGATCTTAGAGAGCGGGCTCTCACGACGAAACACGGTCCTGCGGTACCAACCCGCGAATATGAGTCTGACCGCGCGTCGCGCACCCGCCAGGCCCGCCGCCCCCTCAGCCGAGCCCCCCAAACCCGCGGATCACCCAAACCCCAGCCGAGCCGCTTGACAACCGTTCCTCCATATGAGTGATCATGCGCCCTGGCGGGCCCGCCCGGAGCGGATGAAAATGTCTGTGCACCGCTGGTCCGGTCGGCTTGGGCGGGCTGAAATGCGCGACGGCCGCGCCGGTCGACGTCGGTCTACCTTGGTGCCAGCAGCCCGATTATGAGTGTGACGCGAGAGTCTCGGGCACCCCGAACTGTTGCCTTGAGCACGTGATTCAGACTCCACAGCATGAGGCTCTCCCGGGCGGTCGTCCTGTCATCCGACCCTCAGGAGGGGTTTCTGTGAATCGTTTGATCGAGCGGTGCGCGATGCTCGACATCCACAAGTCCCAGATCACGGCGTGCGTCCGTGTTCCCGACGATGACGGCGGGCGCCGGCAAGAGATCCGCGAGTTTCAGAGCACGACGTCCGGGCTTCTGTTGCTCGCCGACTGGCTGCGCAGCTGGGCCGTGACCGTGGTCGGGATGGAGTCCACCGGCGTGTACTGGCGGGCTGTCTACTACCTGCTCGAGGGCGAGTTCGAGTGCCGGCTCTACAACGCTCGCCACTTGCGCCACGTCCCCGGCCGCAAAAGCGATGTGCAGGATGCCGAGTGGGGATGCCAGCTGGTCGAGCATGGGCTCGTGCGCGCGAGCTTCGTGCCGGACCGGCCGCTGCGGGAACTGCGTGACCTGGTCCGCTACCGCAAGGCGAAGATCCAGGAGCGCACGCGCGAGGTGCAGCGGGTCGAGAAGACCCTCCAGGACGCCGGGATCAAGCTGTCCTCGGTCGCGTCTGAGGTGCTCGGCGTGTCCGCCCGGCGGATGCTCGACGCGCTGATCTCCGGCACGCATGACCCCGAGCTCCTGGCCGAGCTCGCGAAGGGCAGCTTGCGCAAGAAGATCCCCGCTCTCCGAGAAGCGCTTCAGGGGCGCTTCACCGACCACCACGCGCTGCTCGTCGGCCAGATGCTCGGGCAGATCGACTTCCTCGATGAGGCGATCGCGACGTTGTCTGCGCGGATCGAGGAGCTGACCGCCCCTTTCTCCCGCGAGCTGGAGCTGCTGGACACGATCCCCGGTGTTGACCGGCGCGCCGCTGAGATGCTGCTGGCCGAGATCGGCCCCGACATGAGCCAGTTCCCGACCGAGCATCAGCTCGCGTCCTGGGCCGGGCTCTGCCCCGGCCAGCGCGAGTCCGGCGGCAAGAAGGGCTCGGGCAAGACGAGAAAGGGCTCGAAATGGCTGCGCGGCACGCTGACCGAATCCGCCAAAGCGGTCGTGCGTACCAAGGGCACCTACCTGTCCGCCCGCTACCACCGGATCAAAAGCCGCCGCGGACACGCGAAAGCCACGATCGCGACCGCCCACAAGATCCTCACGGCCGCCTACCACGTACTCCAGCGCGGCGTCCCCTACAACGAACTCGGCGAAGAGTTCTTCTACCGCCGCGACACCGAGAACACCGAACGCTACCGCCGCAGGCTCATCAAACAACTCGAACGCCTCGGCCACCAAGTCACTCTCCAACCCCTACCCGAAGCCTCCTAACCCACCACGCCGCCGCCCCCGAACGGCGAAAGGAGGCTGCCGAACCCCAAGCGCTATCGCACCCCGACGGCTATTTTCGATTCAGTTAGCTAAGCTAGAGCGCGCCTCGTCGCTTCTGAAGCGAAGCGCTTCCCTGAGGGCTCGGATCACGCGGGCGGCGCGGGTATCTCGGTGACAGCAGGCATCGAGCCGGCGAGCTTTTCGCCCCACCCGCGCGCCCGCTCCAGCTCGCCTGGCTTGAGCGGTCCCTCGGTGCCCGTGACCAGGAAGCTCTCGGTGGCGAGCACGTCAAAGCCGTGGTGCCGTAGGCGCCGCGCGATGCCCCTCGCGGCCGAGCCGGTGAGTAGCGGCACGCCGTCGGCCCGAGTGTCGAAGGCTGCGGCGCGGCGGCCCGCGGTGGAGCGAAGATCACCGAGCCAGGAGCGCAGACCGGGCTCCTCGGTGGCGTCGGGCTCGACATCGGCACCTTCGTGCGCACCCTCGACGGCGACGTGACGGCTTCGGTCCGTCGCCAGCCCGTGCGCGTGAGTAGGCCCGCCGACGACCAGGAGGTCGAGGTCTCCAGCGCGATCGACCGCCTCGCGCACTGACAGGACGGGCACGCCACCCAGGCCCTCGGCCACCGCCTCGGCAATCGCATGCGTGTTTCCGAACACCGATTCAAAGACGACGATTGCCTTCATTTCATGCTCCCGGAGTCGTGGCTGTGCCGGGCGAGCGTGACGGAGCGGACGATCGGGAGCATCGGGGGTGTCGCCCCAGACCAGGTGGGCGAACTACTGAACGGCCGCCCGGACAGCGTCGCCGCCTGCTGGTGCTCGCGGATCTGCCGCGCCAATGGCTGAGCTGCGGTACCGATGGCGGGGGCGACGTCTCACGCTGCGATCGGTTGGCTGTGAACGTCATCCTCGGACGGTGTCGGCATGCCGGCCGGATCCGAGCGCAGGGGCGCGATGTCGCGCTGGTCGATGACGACCAGGCGCGGCCGCAGCCGGGCGTAGGCGAGCGTTCCCCCGACGGTGGGGATCCAGAACGCGATCGCGTGGTACACGAGGACGGCGGCGGCGGCGTGGGTCACGGGCAGTCCGTAGAGCGTGAGCGCGCCGACGAGGCCGGAGTCGAGGACGCCGATGCCTCCGGGGACCGGGATAACGTTGGCGAGGTAGCCCGCCAGGTAAGCGACGATGAGCGGTGCGAGTGGCGGGAGGGGACCGACAGCGGCGAACGTCGTCCAGAGCACCGCGATGTCGAATAGCAGGTAGCCGACGGCGCCCAGGAGCCGCCAGCTGGGCCGGGTCAGTGCGTGACGAGCGGCGGGGATTCCGATGCCGATGTCTTCCAGCCACGCCGCTTTGGCGTGCTTGCTGGACACGCGGCGCGTGAGGTTTGGCAGTCCGAGGACGAGGATGGTCGCCGCGAGCGCGGCGATGACGGGAAGCCCCGCGCGCAGCATGTCGTGCGGGCCGTCGGTGATTCCGAGCAGCAGCAGCAGGCCGGCGGCGGCGAGGGCAAACACGTTGATCGCGCTGGTCAGGAAGAACAGCCCGCTTGAGCGTCGCACGATCTGCTGTGCGGACATGCCGGCGAGGTGGAGCAGCCAGCCCCCGACGGCGAGGGAACCGACGCCGCCGCCCGGCAGCAGCGCGCCCGAGCCCATCTGGGACCAGGCCATCTCCCGCGCGATCGTTGTTGGTACCCGGTTGAAGAACAGCCGGAAGATGACGACGAAGCTCAGACAGGACGCGAGCTCCAAGCCGAGGGCCGCGGCCACCACGGCCGGGTTCATGTCGGCGATCTCCCCGGCTACCGGGCGCAGGTCGGGGACCGCGAGCAGCGCGGTGATCACGCACACGGCGAGCACAAGGACGGTGAGAAGCCGCCGCGGCGCCGGGCGCCGGTCGATCGCCGACCGCCCCCGACCTCGCCGGGCAAGTCTTTGCGCCGGCGTCATCCGGTCCACGATGGGCGCTTCGGTGGTGGTGAGCGGAGGCGTTTCGGGCGTGGCCGACATGACCGAGCCGCCGGACTGACCTATGTCGTGGGCGGGGGTGGGGTGACGGCGCGCGCGATCAGCTCGGCGACGGACCAGCGGCGAAGGCGTCGTCTCCCACTCGCCGGCCCCGAGGCGTCCTCCCCAGGAGCTGAGGACTGCGCGGGCACGCCGTTCACGGCGTGTGCCGGAGTAGTCCGGGAGGTACGCTGCCGCTGGCCGAACCGGGGCGGACGGCGTTCTCGGAGATGAAGTCTGCGGCGGGGAATTCGGTCCTGGTTGGTTCTGTGCTCATCACAAGTACTCCTTGGGTTGAGCGCGGCCGCACGGTCGGGGGTTGGCGACGGCGGCCGCTGACGGCAGTGTCATGTCGTTTCAAGGCTGAGGGTCAGGTCGTTTCAAGGCTCAGGGTCAGGTCGTCGCGCGCTTTGGCCTGCGCTACCCGGGCACGGGTGGCGCCATCGGAGGGCAGGATCACCAGCGCCACGAGCAGTCCAACTCCGAACAGCGCAGCTGCCCACGCGAACGCGGTCGTGTAGCCGTGAATCGACGCCGCGCTGGCTAGACCGGAGGTGTTGGCGTGCACGGAGACGAAGCTGGCGGCGGCGCTGGCGAAGATGGTGCTCAGCAGGGCAGTGCCGACCGAACCGCCGACCTGTTGGGAGGTGTTGACCATGGCGGAGGCGATGCCGGCGTCGTGACTCTCGACTCCCAACGTGGCGGTGGAGAAGGCGGGCGCGAAGATGCAGCCCATCCCCACCCCCGTAAGGACGAGGCCGGGCAGGACGTGGCTCGAGTACGCGCCGTGTGCCGTCAGCTGGGTGAACAGGATCATCGCGATGATCCCGAGCGTCATGCCGGTCACGACCAGAGGCTTGGCGCCGGTGCGGGGCAGAACCCGCGTCTGCACGGTGGTGGCCGTGAGGACGATCATCACGGTCATGGGCAGGAACGCCAGGCCGGTCTTCAGCGGCGAGTATCCGAGGTTCTGCTGCAGGTAGTAGGTGAGGAACAGGAAGACGGCGAACACCGCCGAGCCGGCCAGCGCGATCGTCGCGTACGCCCCTCCGCGGGCCCGGTCCCACACGATGTGCAGCGGTAGCAGCGGATGCTCGACGCGTCGCTCGAGCGCGATGAACCCGACCAGCAGCGTGGCGCTCAACCCGAGCGCGATGATCGTGACCGGATCCGTCCACGAGGTCGTCTCGGCGTTCGAGAACCCGTAGACGAGTCCGAACAGGCCGCCCGAGGCGAGCGCGACGCCGGGCAGGTCAATCGGCGCGCGGGCCGGCCGGCGTTCGTTGCGCAACAGACGGAGCGCCACGATCGCCGTCGGTACCGCGATCGCGAGGTTGACGTAGAGGCTCCAGCGCCAGGAGATCGCCTGGGTAAGCACGCCGCCGAGCAGCAGACCGACCGACGCTCCCCCGGCGGCGATCGCGCTGAAGATCCCGAACGCCTTGGGCCGATCGGGAGATCCCTGAAACGTCACCGTCAGCAGACCGAGCGCCGAGGGAGCGAGGATCGCGCCGAACGCGCCTTGCAGGGCGCGGGCGGCGACAAGCATTCCGAATGATTGCGCGAGTCCTCCGATCGCCGACGCGACCGCGAAACCGCTCAGCCCACCGATCAGCGTCCATTTGCGACCGAACAGATCGCCGAGCTTGCCGCCAAGCAGGAGCAGACTGCCGAACGCGAGCGCGTAGGCAGTGACCACCCACTGGCGGCTGTCGGTCGAGAAGTGCAGCGCCCGCTGTGCCGACGGGAGCGCGATGTTCACGATCGTGGCGTCGAGCACGACCATCAGCTGAGCGATCCCGAGGAGGGCGAGCACCGCCCATCGGTTGGCGGGTGCAACGACGGTCCGGTTGGGGGTGCTGACGCTCATCGGGTCCTTCCTGGTTGCATACGGGGCGGGGATGGACCACGTTAGCAGAATCATCCATGCTGCATATATCAACGGTGAGGCGGTAATTACCCGCGCTCAGCGAAAGATGCCCGATCAGCGCTATACTCAACGAGCCATGACTTCTCAGAATGCTCCGTACGCAGCGAGTTCGATGGTCCTCCTGCCCCGGCTGACCAAGCAGGTCATCAGACGCAGCAACCCCGAGCTGCTCGGAATGGACCTACGCCTACTCATGGCACTGAGCTACCTCGCCGACCACGACGGAGCCCCTCAGCAGGAGCTCGTGGACGCCCTGTGCATGGACGCCAAGAACGTCGTCCTGCTCCTCAACGAGCTAGAGGACTTCGGACACCTCGTCCGTCGCCGGGACACCAAAGACCGCCGGCGCCACCGCGTCCACATCACAACCGCCGGCCGCCAAGCGCTGGAGCGCGCCGCCCGAGCGCAGGAGGACATCGAGGACGACATCTTGCAAGCCCTCGATGCCGACGAGCGCGCCACCCTCTGGACGCTCCTCACCCGCGCCGTACGTGGCGCCGAACACTCCGCGGCGGACGCGTACACCCCGAGCCTAACGTAGCCCACCGGCAGCAACACCGTCGCCTTCTAAGCGAAGCTGAATCCCCAAGCCGCCGGATGTCGCCCCGCGGAGCGCGCCCTCATACCGTGTGTCCCGTTGCGGGCTCACCGTCCGGGTGGGCGGTACTCCACCAGTTGCGGTTCAACTTATCCCCGAAGCTTGCCGAGCTCAGTGCTCCAATAGCGACCGGTCGGCAGCGTGTCGTACGGACTCGGCAGCGCGTCCGGCGTCACGTACACGAATCCGGCCCCGCGTTGCTTGCTGAGCCGCACGGCGCGCGCCATCGAAGAAGCACCGGACGCCGCGTAGATGACGTGCCAGAAATGGCTGGGCGAGTATTTGGCAACCCACGATGGGGCCGAATAGCTGTTGACGTACTCCGTGTTCGACCCTTCGAACGTAAGGAGGATGTCGGCATCGGCCAGAAAGCACTCATTGGTCTGCCTTCCCGGGTTGAGGATCGTTCGCGCAGCGCCGCCCTTCGCCTTCACGAACGCATTGAGCGTGGCGTAGTAAGACATGGGGGCAATGGCCAAGGCACAGTTGGTACTCGCCCGGTCGAAAAGGATACCGTTGACGTGGTACCAGCTGTAGTACTTGTCGACGTCTGATTCGACTGCCGACAGGCCCCGAGCGCCGTAGTTCGTGTCAACGTAGCCGACCACCGTGATCCCACGCTTCTGGGCGGTCCGCACCACCCCTCCGTACGACTGGTCGTACGCGGGTCCGGGTCCACTGGCCGGGTTCACGACCACGAGCCGAAGCGTCGGAACGGCTGAATCAACCTGACTCCAAAGCCGGCCAGGAGCAAAGAACGCGGGTACAGCCATGCTCTGCCCAGATGACGCTGGGATCAAAAAAATAACGAGCGCGGCCAGCAGCGCGATGACGACGACAAGCAGGATGGCACTAACACGTAAGGGCATAAGCTGAAGCGCGGGCATCCACATAATGCCGACTCGCACCGGAACGTCGCGGCAAACGTCAAATCGACGTCGAGCGGACGCGCGCGGGAGGATGCTCGCTGCCCGCAAACGTGAGACATCCCGTTCACAAAGCCGAGCGAGCAACGGCTACTCGAGCCTCGACGATGGCCCGGTCTCGATCAACAACTCCGCCGAGACTCCGATCGTGCGCGCGCAAGCGCTCGGCCGCGGAGACCCGCGTGATCACGTTCATCCTCCAGCCGTCTGGCGTGGCGCGATCGCGTTGGCCACGATCCGCGCGCATGAGCTGCGCGGACGAGGACTGCTGTCGTCATCGGTGCGAACATGGGCGCGTGACGGCATGGCAGGACTTCGCACGGGCAGAGCCGGCATTCGCGCAACGCGTGCGGGCCCTGTTCGATGCTCACAGGCACAAGACAATTGCCACGTTGCGAGCCGACGGGTCGCCGCGGATCTCCGGGATCGAGGCGGTCTTCGAGGATGGCGAACTCGTGTTTGGCTCGATGCCGAACGCTCGCAAGGGCGCGGATCTCCGTCGGGATCCGCGGTTCGCCCTCCACAGCGCGACGGTCGACCCGGTCGAGGGGTCGGAGGCGCGGTGGCCGGGGGAGGCGAAGATCTCCGGTCGGGCGATCGCTACCGGACCGGTCACCGAAGGAGCGGACGGCGACCGCTTCCACGCCGACATCGCCGAGGTCGTGCACACCCACCTCAACGAGGAGGCCACGATGCTCATGGTCGAGTGGTGGACGCCGACGCACGGGCTGCGAAGGATCGAGCGCCAGTGACCCTCAATCGCAGCCAGTGCCCGCTCTGGTGCGGCTCTGGGCTCTGGCCCTATTGTATGTAGGTCGTCGCGCTCAGCCGGCTACGGGACGTCGGATGCGGCGGCTTGCCGCACGACGTTTGCGGCATCGGACGCGACCCAGAGGCCCGTGTGGACGAGCTCGTTGGTCTCACGGGTCACTCTCGCGAGATAGTCGGCGTGGCTGGGGTAAAGCGCGTGCAGCGTCGCGTGACTGAACGGGCTACTGAACCCGATCAGCGGGCACAGCCCGGACAAGTGTGTGTCGTGGGCGCTGGCGTCGATGGGGGAGTACGTCGCGGTCGGAACGTCCACAAACGGGGTCCTCAGCCCGCCGAGGGCGTTGTCGAAGCGGTCCCGGTCGGTCGTGCCGGCGCGCGTGTCGGTCACCTGAATCCTGGCCGCGCGTGGCGGTGGGGTGCCGTTATCGAGCCATTTCGTCAGGTCGGCGAAGGCGGCATCAGCGATGTATCCGAACGGATACGGGTTCGGGTCGACGACGCCGTCCACGCCGACCCACGGACCGCTCCGATACTGCTGGTGCGCGCAACCGGTGGGAGGCAACGTGCTCACCGGGATTCGCTCGATTTCCGCCAGGTCTCGTTCCTCGGTGGTCGGCGAGCTGCCGAGATCGTTGGAGATGTGGCTGGCACCGGGCACCTCCCACAGCCGGTATCGGTCGCTGCGGGCATCGCTGTCGGGTCGGCGGTAGTCCAATGCTGTCGGACTGCCGAGGAGAACCTCCTCGGTCTCAGTGTTGATCTGGATGACAGGAGAGTCGCGTGGCTGTATACGGGTCCGCGGATCGCCCGAGGGGAGCGATCCCGCGGCCGTCAGGCCGAAATTGATGTCGCCTGGACCGACGGTGCCGCCCGGCACGTAGCCGTCGTACACGGGCCCGCCGTTGGGCAAACGGTCGATGGCGTTGAACACGTCCGCCTGCGTGAACGTGAAGGCGCCGTCCTGCGAGAACCCGGCCTCGAAAACGTGGCGCACCTTTAGGCGATGGAGCGGGCTGCGAAGCCCGTTGCGGTTGAACAGCGCTCCGATCTGCGCGGCGATGTCGAACGTGATCCCGTCATCGATTGCGCTGTTCTCGCCCCAGGCCAAGCGCGCGTAGCGCTGGGGCTCGAACCGCTTGAGCGCGCGGATCGACTCATACCGCGACGTCCAACCGACAAACACATCCCCGCGCGCAACGAAGTACGGCCATGAGCGGTCCCAGACGTTCGCGATGTCATATCCGGACGACGGATTGAACGGCTCGATGATCACCGTGCCGCTGAAGCTGCGTGGATCGATCGGGCGCTTCACCAGCATTCTCGTCGTGTACGGGAGATTCCGGCAGCCCAGCCGCCCAGCGCTCGCCGGGCACGGAACGATGACCCGAACCCCGGTCGCGCTGTACTCGTAGAGCTTCGCCCGCCCCGAGACGAAGTATTCGCTCTCCTTGTACCCAGACGGCACCCGTGGCTCAGGGCCGAACCCATCGGCGATGAACGGGAAGTTCGACGGCGTCGACGGGATCGGGCCCGCCACCGTCGGCGTTGGCACCCCCAAGCGGCCGGCTCGGCGGGACCCGCCCGAGCCACATCCCGCAACACCCAAGCACGCACACGACACAGCCAGGCATCGCAAAACCCACCGACGACCGACATCATGCATCGCAGACACGACGCGATCCTAGACACGAACACCAGACTCGGCGCTTCCACGCGGCCGCCCACAACGCGATCACTGGCCCACCCCCGGGCCGCCGCGGCGTGGCACCTGCTCCGGCGCTCCCCCCATGCCGTCTGGATGCAGGCACACCGACCACGACCGACGCCAGCGCACAGACGGCCGCACCATCACGCTCGCTGAACGCCGATTGACGCCGAACCGCGCTCGCGTCGCGCCGCCGGCCAGCCCTCGACGACCCGCCCGTGTAGGGGTGAGGATCGTGCTGGCAGTCGCCGGCTTTGAGCCGACCCGACCGCAGGCTGCGGTCTCGGCGGCGCATCCGCCGCTTCGCGCAAGACCGCGGGAGACCACGCTCGTCGTGTGAGGCAGCGGTGGCGTCGCGGGTCACCTTCAAGCGGGCCTCGAGAGCGGACGAGGCGATTCCGTCGATCCAGGGTCATCCGAATTCCATCCGCTCGCTACCGGGGCTCAGACTGACGGTGAGTATCGCCGCTCGCGGCCGGGAGCGTACCGAGGTACCCGCCAGGACCGGCCGTCAGCTCAACACCAACTCGCGTCCGGAGAAGCTTCCCGGTCCGGGTCTGGGTGCCGAAGCTCTGGCCTCCCAGCGCGACACCGCTCCTCGCCCAGGCACTCGGCGCCGTCAGCCGCTCGAGGGTGACCGTCGGGGCTCGCTCCGGGAGCCGCACCGAGACGACGTGCGAGTGCGAGACGTCGTCGTTGATGAGGACGAGACGGATCCGCCCGTCTGACGCTCGTGTCGCCCACGAGCGCACTTCCGGAGTCCCTGTGCGCGTCAGGAACAGTAGCCGCGAGCCGGGAGGAGCTGCCCGCGCGAACATCAGCAGCCCGTAGTACTCCGGATCCACGAACGCCGACCATCCCGCACCGGCCCGGCGAAACGTGAACAGACCGTAGCGGGCACCGGGAAACGTGTGGATATTGACACCATCGGCGCCCGACCGGGCGACGGCGAACATTGTCTCGAGAGCCCAGAGCGCCGAAGCGAAGGTGTCGCTGACCCCTGCCTTGCCGCCGCACGCGACCGAGTTCATCTCGTCGATCCGGAACGTGTCGCCTCGCTGATGCGCGATCCTGACGTACCGCCCGATCCCGTCAGCGAGCCCGAGTGACGCGGATGAGCTCAGCATGTTCGCGACGGTCGGATAGTTTGGCGACCCTGGGGTCGTGAAGCAACGATTCAGGGGATAACGGTGGACGGTCACTACCCGGAGCGTCGGCTCCGCGGCGAGCAGCCCCCGGAGGCTTCTCAGCCACGCGAGCGCGCCGACGGCCGGCCCCGCGACTGCCACTCTCGGCAGGCGTTCGCGCAGCGCCGAGAACTCCGCGGTGAACGCTCGAACGTCATAAGTTCCCGGTCGCCCGAATACCAGGCGGCCGCCGGAGCTTCGGTACCACGGAAGGGTCGCATACCAGTTCGGCTCGTTCCCGACTTCGAGCGCCAACACCGACCGGACCCCAATCCCAGACGACAGCGCTCTAGCCTCGGCCGCCGCAGCCGGGAGCTGGTTGGCCTCGAGGTTCACACCCAGGATCAGGCGAGTTCCGGTCCTTTCCGCAAGCACCCGGATGACCGCGAGCCAGCGCGATGAAATGCTGTATCTCACGCCGCGTGGCCTAACGAGATCGCTCGCCGGCCACCAGGTGCGATCGGTACTGTCGCCTCCAACCCGAAGGACCGGACGCTGACTCGGAGCGAGGTTGCGAAGGAGCTGCTCGAACACCGGATTGACCGCCGACGGGTTAGAGCCGGCATAGGCGGTGACCGCCGGGTACTCGATCGATAAACCCACGAACCCTGCACTCACCGGCCGGCCGACAGCCGCGCGCCCGACGTTCACCGACACGTCAGCGCGGAGTGGGTCGGCACTGGCCGCACGGTCCAGGCGATCGGCCCCGACTGTCCCCAAGATCAGCCCGGCGAGCCCGACCACCACCAACGCCGACAACACGAGTCCGTTCCGAACCCGCCGCCTACGACCGAGCCAACCGCGATCAGCCACTATCCGTAGCAGCGATCACCGTCTGTGTCACAAATCGCTATCCGCACATAGCAGAACCATCGTGTGACACGATCGCAAGCAACCCACGGCCGCGCTCCGCAAACCGCTCCCTGTCCCGTACGGGTGACTACCCATCACTGCCGCCACTCGTAGACGGAGCAAGGGAACTCGGCCGGTGCCGCCGAGCGCTGAATCGCCGTGGTCGGCGTCCTCGTCCGCGGTTTGGTGCCGGCGGGTGGTGATCCCCGGTTCGCGGCGCGGACGACTCACGGAGCCCGGTGCACGGCGGCCATTGAGCCGAAGCCGCCAGCGTCTCATCGCGCTTCGATGGTGAAGAAGTCGCGGCTGTAGGGGGCGAGGAAGAAGCCGGGCACTCCGTTCTGGCGCGGCACGACGGGCACCGGCCCGAGGGGTCCGACTCCGCCGCGGTGCCCGTAGAGGTAGCCGGCCACCCATTCGGGGTTGATGTCGAGTTCGACCGCGCGGACGACGCGTGCGCCGAGGAGCGCAGCGGCGAGCTGGGAAGGGGTCAAGTGCTCGCCGCCGGCCCACACGAGATGCCCGTCGGCGGTGATGCCGAGCGCCGAGCGAGGGGGGTCGCTGACGTCGCCGAGCGTCGCGCCCCAGCACGAGATGCAGTCAAGGCTGGCTGCTGCGGTCCCGCTGTTGATCAGGAGGGCCAGGTTCTGGCGCACCGAGGCCACGGGCGTCCCCGCCGCCGGCACGCCCTGGTTCCAGTCGCCGATGTCGGTGCGCCCGTTGGTGTACGTGACGATCGAGCCGAGCCCGTTGCCCAACGGCGCGCCGAGGCGTCCGTAGGACTCAAAACCGCCGGCCCCGGTGGAGAACTTGAAGCCCCCATTAAACGCAGCGACCAACCGGCGCAGCTCCGTGCCGAGTACCGCGGGGCCGAAGCGCCAGCCGGATCCGCCCGCGTCGACGGTGCCGGAGTGAAGCCTCAGCTCGACGAGGCGCTGGTCGAAGGCCAGCAGCGCGACACCAGATGGGGAGCGAGCGATCCACACTGCGGTCTGCCCGCGCCAGCTGACCGCCGGGACGAACCCGGTCGATGAGGAGCCAAGCGCAGCTGCGAGCAGCCGTGGATGTGACGGAGGCGGCGGCGTCCGCTTGGAAGGCGATGTCGTGGGCGCGCCCGCGGCGACCGCCCTCGGTGGGCCACGGGTGGCGCGGGTCACGACGGTCCTGGTCATGCCCGCTCCGCAGCCAGCGAGCGCGAGCACGCCGGTGGCGCTCAGCAGGGCCGTTGCGAGGCGAGGGCTCAAACGTTCTCGGGGTCGAGCCGCAGCGCCAGCACTGGGCAACTGTTGGCGGCGCGGCGAGCGTGCTCGACAAGCTCGGGTGGGAGCTCGGGACCGTGGCGGACCGGATAGCCCCGCTCGTCGAGCCTGATCCATTCGGGGAGCAGGTCGGCAAGCAGCCCGTGGGCGACGCAATCAATCGGGTTCACACGGAGTCGCAGCCGGGTGGGCCGGTCGCGCTGGGCAGTCGCAGGGCGCTCCATTGCAGCGTGAGTGTCCGACACCACTCATAGCTATGTGTAAGTCAGGCGTGAGAGCTCGCTAAGCCGCAGGTGAGATGATGCTCACGGAGCAGCGCGAGGCCGTGATGCCGGGCGACTCAGACCCACACCCACTTAGAGCCCAATGACGGCGAACAGGTCCCAGTCGTCAGGAACGCCGCTGAGGCTGTGGGTGCCTCGCTTGGCGAAGGTAATACAGGAGCCGACGACGAGGTCTTTGACGGTGCGGGAAGCGAGGATTTCGCCGGGCTGGGCGAGGCTGTTGATGCGCGACGCGATGTGCACCGACATGCCGGCGATGTCGTCGTCGAGCCCTCGATCTCACCGGTATGGAGGCCGGCGCGGATTTGAATCCCTTGATCGGTGGCGGCGTCGCGCAGGGCGCAGGCGCAGCTGATCGCGCGGCCGGGGCCGTCGAAGGTGGCGAGAATTCCGTCGCCGGTGCTTTTGATCAATCGGCCCCGATGTGAGTCGACCTCGCGCCGAGCTGTGGCGTGGTGGGTGCCGAGCAGGGTGTGCCGGCGGCGGTCTCCGATCCGGGCGGCCGCCTTGGTTGAGTCGACGATGTCGGTGAGCAGGATCGTGGCGAGCACCCGGTCGGAGTGGCACGGCCTGGCGGGCGCCGGTCAAGAACTCCTCGATTTCGGCCAGCATCGCGTCGGTGTCGCCGAGCCACAGAAGGTGGTCGCCGGGCTGTTCGAAGTAGCGCGCGTGTGGGAGATGGTCGGCGAGGTAGCGGCCGTGGCACGGTCGCGTGATGCGGTCATCGCTGCGCTGGATGACGAGCGTTGGCGCTTCGATCGTGGGCAGCGCGCCGCGTACGTCGATCGCGCGGATCATCCGCAGCACGCGCAATGCTGAGCTGGGGCTTGCTGCCATCCGCTCCCAGCGGGCGAACCCTGCGCGGGCTCGGGGCGAGTCCGCGCGGCTTGGGGCGAACCACTCGACGCTCTCGCCCTGTCCCCAGCGATGCGCTGCGAGGTGCTCGAGAGCATCAACCGGAGGGTCGGACTCTGGGCCGCACGGGTAATCCGGCGCCGAGGTCGCGCGGGCGAAGGCGGCGCCGAGGATGAGCGCGCTGACGCGTTCGGGGTAGGTGGCCGCGAGCAGGATGCTCGTCGGGCTGCCCTCCGAGTAGCCGAACAGCACGGCTCTGCTCGACTTGCAGGCGCGCATCACGGCCTGGAGGTCGTCCATGTGCCGCTCGAGAGCGGTGTCGCCCGGCGCGCAGTCCGATAATCCCGTGTCCCGCTTGTCGAACATAATCAGGCGTCCCAGCGAAGCGAGCCGGCGAAAGAACCTCGCTGCCGTTCGGTCCTCCCACCACAGGTCAAGGTGGCTGATCAGGCCGGGCACGAACACGATGTCGAGCTCGCCGGCGCCGAGCACCTGATAGGCGATGTGCACGCCGCCACTCTCGGCGTACTGTGTCTCCGGCGCGGCGGTCCGACCGGCGTTCGCGCCGTGCCCCGGGGCACCCACGAGCGTTGGGTCTTGGCGCAGGATCCTGGCTTCAAGATCGCGCAGCTCGGGCGTAGGCTCGATCGCGAGCTCCTCGACCAGGACCGCGCGCAGCTCACGGTATGCGCGCAGCGCGTCGGCCTGACGTCCTGCGCGGTACAGCGCCAACATCCGCTGCGACCAGAACCGCTCGCGCAACGGGTGGGCCGCGGTGAGCGCCTCTAGCTCACCGATCAGCTCGGCGTCCCTGCCTCGGGCGAGCTGCGCGTCGACGCGCGCCTCGAGCGCAGCCAGTCGCGCCTCCTCAAGCCGGGCCGCCTCCGCTCGCGCAAACGGAGCGTCCTCCGCACCGGCCAGCGCCGGTCCGCGCCAAAGGCCCAGCGCCTCGCCCAACCGCTCTTCCGCGATCGCCGCGTCCCCGGCCGCCAGCGACGCCCGCCCCTCGGCGACGAGTTCTTCGAACCGCAGGACATCGAGCTCAGCGGGGGCCGCTCGCAGCAGGTAGCCAGGCGCTCGCGTGACCAGGCGAT
This sequence comes from uncultured Solirubrobacterales bacterium, assembly GCA_963836715.1. GTDB lineage: Bacteria > Actinomycetota > Thermoleophilia > Solirubrobacterales > Solirubrobacteraceae > Palsa-465. The sequence goes on along the minus strand of CAWIKH010000005.1, from coordinate 30,510 downwards.
CCTCCTCGCCTGCCGAGCGAAACGCCCTCCGCAGCTCGGAGAGCCGGACCTGCAGGTTATTGGCGGCGCGATCCGGCGCCAGCTCGGGCCACATCTCCTCCACCAGCCGGTCCGCCGGTACGACCCGGTTCGCGTTCATGACGAGCATCGCCAGCACCGCCCGACTTCGCGCACCGCCGATCGCAAGCGGGCGCCCGCCAGAGATCACCTCCAGGGAACCAAGGACGCGGAACTCCATACTGCAGCCTCCAGGTCCAGCAAGCCGGCTCTCGGCGCGGCTCGACGGTCAACGGAGGGTATCGCCGCGCCTATGCGACGGCCGCTTCGATGATGCCGTATGGGAAGGCAACGGCCCGGACGGTTTCTAGCTTCAACCCGGCGGTCTCCAGCAGCTCGCTGTACTCGGCGTTGGTGCGTTCCTTGCCCCCGGTGAGCACGAGCATGTTGATGTCGCTAAGCAGTGTCGGCACCGGGTCGCTCCCCTCCTCGGGAATCAGCCGCTCTACGATCAGCACCCGCCCGGTTCTGGCCATCGCGCGACGGCAGTTGCGAAGGATCTCGATCGAGCGTGCGTCGTCCCAGTCGTGCAGCACGTTCGCGAGCAGGTACCGGTCCGCACCGGCCGATACCCGCTGGAAGAAGTCGCCGGCGAGCACCTCGCAGCGACGGGCGATATCGGTCGCGTCGAGGATCCCGTCCGCACGCGCGGCGACCGGCGGGGTTTCGAGCAGCACACCGTGCAAGTGCGGGTGCCTGCGCAGGACCTCGACCAGCAGCGTCCCACGACCTCCGCCGACATCGACGACTGTGTGAGCGTCCGAGAAATCGTGCGTGACGGCGACGCTGGGAGCGAACGCCGCCGTTCGCTCAGACATCGCTGCATCGAACGCCACTGCATGGTTCGGGTGCCCGGCGAGAAACTCGAAGACACCGGTCCCGAACGCAGCGTCGAACCCAGGCCTGCCCGTGCCGACCGTCTCCACAATGTGCTCGAACGGACGAACGCCACCGAGCGTCTCAAGTAGCAGCGCCCACGAGCGCATCGCCACGTCGGCATCGGTGCGCAGGCGCTCGCCGAGCGCGGTCAGACCAAACAACTTGTGCTCGTGCTGTTCGAACACGCCAACCGCCGCCAACAGACGCAGCACGCGATACAGCGACGGCTCATCGCTGCCGGTCGCGCGAGCCAACTCCGCGCTGCTCGAGGAACCGACAGCTAGGAGGTCGGCGATCCCAAGCTCGGCGACCGCGTAGATGCAGCGTGAGATATGGATCCCCCACATGAGCCGCAATAGCTCCGCGGCGGTAGCCCGCTCGGCCTCGCGGCTCGAGCGCCGCTCGCGCCGGCATCAGCGTCGCGCGACGTCGCGGTACGGTTGATCGTGTTCATCGCTGCCTCCTGGAACTCGAGTGGTCAGCGGCAACGTGACGGCGTTCCCTTACCCGACGGCGACCAGCCAATTACCACCGCCTTACTCCGCCCCGGATCCACTTGTAACGAGTCCACGCCCCAGCGCCGCGGGTCGGAACATCGGCGGCGCGCCACCTCTGTTACCTCTGAACAAGGCTCCGAAAAACGGCGGACCGCATCGTCGGGCGGAGGGCGCAAGCCACGGCACGCGTGAATACGCCCGCCCATACCGTCGCTTCGGAACGAAACGAGCGGTCTCGCGCGCCGCGCGCCCCGCTTCTGCAATGTCGCCCGACCGGCCACGGGCTCACGGCTGCTGCTCTGGTCGCCGGCTGGGCCGGAGCTCGCTTCTATGTCAAGCCGTGGTCGCTATTTGCGAGGATTTGGGTCTGACCGGTGGAGGTTGGTTGGAGATGGAGAGTGGGGGTGTTGTGGGTCGCGTGCGGCTGGTTGAGGGGCGGCAGACGGGCTTAGGACGCGTTGTTGGCGTTGGCGAGAGTGGTATCGGGATGTGATTGCGGCTGTTTGCGGCAGGCGGGCTGGGCGGTGGGCGTTCACCGTGGACGTCAGCGCGTCGGAGAACGGCGCTGAGCGATCGATTGGTCGGGGCGGTTTAGCGGATGCAGATCATCGGGTTGGGTGCTGTGGTGATCTGCTCGACGTCTTGGTGGGGGCGGGGACGCTCGGGGGTCAAGGCCAGGTCGGGCTCGGTGATCGGCTGGCTATTGATGGTTTGCCGCTGGCCGGCGGGCGGCTGGGCGAGGAGGTGGTAGAAGCGGCGCGCGAGGTGGCGCTTGAGGCACCGCAGCGCGCCCTTCTTGGTTTTGCCTTCGGCCTCTTTGCGAGCGAGGTACTGCTTAGTCGCGGGGTCGCGTTGGGCGCGGGTGATCGCGATGATGTGCAGCGCGTGGTTGAGCTGGCGGTCCCCGCCGCGGTTGAGCCGGTGCTGGGTGCGCTGACCGGAGGAGCATGGGATCGGGGCGGTTCCGGTCTGCAGCCCGAAGCTCGAGGGTTTGCGGAATTGCTTGACCCCGGCGGTGTGGCCGATCAGGATCGCCGCGGCCACCGCCCCGCACCCTTGCTCGGCCAGCAGCTCGGGGCGGTGTTCCTTGACAAGCTCGCGAAGCTCTGCTTCGAGCTGATCGATCTGACGGTTGAGGCGGCGGAGCTGGGCGATCTGCTCGTGCGCGATCCTGACCCTGGCGCCGGCCGACAGTTTCCGCAGCCGCCGGTCGACCCGATCCAGTTCGCGTGCCTGGTTGAGCGCGCCGCGCTTGAGGGAGCGTTCAAGCTCGGGGCATAGCGTGAGCAGATGCCACCGCAGTCGGTTCACGGTGCGGGTTCGCTCGGCGATGAGATCGTTGCGGTGATCGCATAGCAGCCGGATCTCCATCGCCTGCTCATCCAGGTACGCGACTGGGAACTGCTCGACCCCGTCCTTGACGACCGCGCGCGCGACCGCAAGCGCATCGATCTCGTCCGACTTGCCCGGCTCGCGCTCTGCCTTGCGGGTCGCTCCCATTCGGTGCGGCGGCACCCTCACGACCCGCTCGCCCGCGGCTAGCAGCGCCTGCTCCAGCCGACGGGAGACATGCCGGCAGTCCTCGATCGCCCACACCCGCTCCGCATCCAGGCCGCGAGCCCACCGAACCGCAGCCACATGTCCCTCATCGTCAGCCTTGATTTCCCGGCTGCCGCGTACCCGACCGGTGCCCTCGTCCACGGCCGCGAGCGCGTGCGAGCCCTTGTGCGTGTCCGCCCCGATCACGATCATGCATCCATCCCTTCGTTTGGTTGACGCCGAATGAAGCGGATCTCCGGCGGACAACTGTCACGAGAGGCGAAGCCACGCTTCTATCAAGTCACGCCGAAGGTCCTCGGACGGCGGCGGGCGACACAAGCTTTACCGGTCAGGCCAAAGCAGTCGACGCAGAAGTCGAGAGTCAGCCCGCCGCCAGCCCGAGGACCTACCGGACGGGTCGGACGTCACCGCCCAGACCCCGAAGACGATGACAGTGACAGAAGTCTCTGACCGTCGCGGATCGGGTGGCGACGCGCCTGTTGTGCGTGATTACTGAAGTGAGCGATCGCCTCGGACCGCGTGGCACGTCGCGTTGGCTGAGTTCGGCGTCTCAGGTCTGACGCGCGGCTGGTGTGGTCCGTAAGCAGCAACGGGCGGGCCCCTTCGCTCCAGCGAGCGCTATTGGCTGGCATGGAGAGCACAAGTGTGTCGGCGCGTCTCCATCGGTCACTGCCGCCGATCGTGTCGCGTCGCAGTCGGCGGTAGCAGGTCTCGATTCCGCGTGCCGCTAGTCGGTCGGCCTGCGGGTGAACCCGCCGAGGTGATGGCGCTTCACAACCAGCGGGACACCCGCTCCGGCCTGCCGACTCAGCATCTGAAGGACGGCCTCGTTGGGCGTGCCGTAGACCTGGATGCTCGTGGTCGCGTCCAACGTTTCGGCGTCCGCACGCGCAGCTCTCTCGGCAACGGTCTTCATGTGAAACTCCATCGATTCGACGTCACGGTGAACCTGGACAACACCCACTTCGGTGCCTTCTTCGTTCGCGTACTCGTTGAACGCAAGCAATCGAGGCTCGTTCTCCTGAATGAACTCCACCAGCCCCGGGACCCGCTCGCGCTCGCGTTCGAGCTTCCCCTCCTTGAGCCTGTTCGTGGCAATGAAGATGAACGGTCCTGACATCGCGGCGCCTCGCTTCTATGGGTTCGGATCATGTCTCTGACATTCTCCGCGCCTGCGGATCCGTGGGGGTTTAAGGGCTTGGATTCGTGTGAGCGAGACCGCGGATTCGGACGCGAAGCGGCTCGGTCGAGATGACTGCTCCAGGCGGTAAGAAGCAGCCAAAGCCGACGGACGATTCAGGCGGCCCGCGCCCCCCGCCGCTGGCTGCGCACTGCCAGATGCCGGCTTCTTCCTTGGCGCGACCGGGGAACCCAGCCGCGGACTGCCGCTCCGGCCGGCTGGAGATCACGAGCAGAAGTCCGGACAGGCCACAACCGGTCCGGCCAGATCGCTCAGCCTTCGTGAACGCGGCAGTCTCCATCTCGGCGGTCCCGTCGAGAGCCCGGGAGGGCGCACTCTCCTGATACAACGCCGCTCACAGCTTTAGCGAGGGCGGGTTTCCAAGTTCGCGTGGCGATCGTCCCCAGCCAGTACGACCTCGGCTCCGTACCAGCGCTGTGGCGCAAAGCTCAGACGTACGCCCGCTTCCTCGAAACCGAACTGGCGCCCTCGTACCGGGGGCGCTTGCTCGTGGTGATGCCGAATGGCCTCGGCTTCAGCTGGCCTGGGATGGTGCCGACGCCGAACTACGGGCCGCTCCGAGTGCCGGTGGGCGCCGGGGCCGACGGGCTTGCGGCGGCGGGCAACGCTGCCGTCCGCCGGCTCGCGGCCGCTGCCGGCCTTACGCTCGCGCCGGTCCCGACGTCTACAGGAGGGCCCGCCCGCGCGAGCAGCGCCGATCTGCTTTCGATCGTCGGCGCTAGCCTCGTCGTGCTCGCCGCGTTGGCGGCGCTTGCGATCGTCCTGCCGCGAGCACGACGTTTGCGGCGAGCCGCGAGAGGCGGCGGATGGCAGGTCGTGCCGGGTTCCCCGGCAGACTCCGGTGGGCGCTGCCCGGTTCGGCGGTGTGCGCGCTCGCGGCGGCGACGCCGCTCGTGGTGTTGCACCGGGGCAGCTCGCAGGTGTCGGAGAGCCCGGCCGTCAAGGCCCCGCTGCTCAGTTGGCCGCTGGCCGGCGTGCTGCGCCTGATTTCGTCCTACGCGATCAGAACGGGAAAAAGGTGTCGCTCGCTGCCTACCGCACCCAGACGGTGATCGTGACGTTCGTCGATCCGCTCCGTCGCAACCTGTGTCCGCTGGAGGCGGAGGTGCTGAACCAGGCCGTGCGCGAGATGCCGCCCTCGCAGCGCCCGGTCATCCTCGCGGTGAGCGTTGATGTGTACGGTGACGCCCGGTCGCACCTTCTCCAGGACGAGCAGGAGTGGCACCTTCACCTCTCTGACCTCCACACACCCAACCTCATGTGACCCCGTGCCGCTGCGGATGCCTACCGAGTCACCCAAGCCTCGGGGTCGTCGGCCAGCAAGTTGATCGGGTCGGGCAAGCTGGCGGTGGCGATGTCAGCGACAGTCACGTGCTCGACCACGTTTCGTAGGTTCTTGCGGACCGCGATCCACACGCGAGGCAGCTGACTGGCGACACCGGGGTATTCGGCCTCCTCGGGCTTGCCGCCGCGAACGGTTGCGAGCGGGCCCTCGACAGCCCGGATGATGTCTGCGATCGTGATCTGCTGGGGCTGCTTGGCCAGCCGGTAACCGCCGTCGGTGCCGCGCTGGCTGCGGACCACTCCGGCCACCCGGAGCTCGGAGAGGATGTGCTCGAGGAAGTTGAGCGGAATCCCCTGTGAGGTCGCGATCCGCTCGGCCGGCACTGCCTTGCCGACGGGCGCGGCCGCCAACTCGATGGCGGCTCGTACCGCATAGTCCGCCTTGGCGGAGATCCTCATTGTGGCCCCCTTCGCTAAGACCCGTGGCCGGGCCCGTAGTAGTTCGATGATGTGCGAGACGGCTTCCTGCACACCGGTAATCGAGGTGTCGACCCGGAGCTCGGGATGCTCGGGCGGCTCGTAGGGAGCGTCGACGCCGGTGAAGCCTCTGATTTCTCCCGCGCGTGCGCGCGCGTAGAGACCCTTGGGATCTCTACGCTCGCATTCCTCGACGGGTGTGTCGACGAACACCTCCACGAACGGCAGGTTGGCCTCCTTGTGGGCCTTGCGCAGGTGCGCGCGATCGGGAGCCAGCGGCGAGATCAGCGAGACCAGTGCGATCGTTCCCGAGTCGGCCATGAGCCGCGCCACCTGGCCGACGCGGCGGATGTGCTCGGAGCGGTCGCCGGGCGAGAATCCCAGATCCTCGGAGAGGCCGTGTCTGATGTTGTCGCCGTCGAGGAGATACGCGGACTGGCCGCTGTCGACCAGGCGGCGTTCGAGCTCCACGGCGATCGTCGACTTGCCCGACGCCGGCAGCCCGGTGAGAAGTACCGTCGCCCCGCGTTGATCGATCGCCTGCCAGCGCTCGTCGCGGTCGAGCGCCGACGGGTGCCAGGTGATGTCGCGACGGTTTTCGCGTCCAGGCTCGATCGCGCGCGGCGTCCGGATCACCCCCGCCGCGACGGTGTCATTGCTGTCCTCATCGATCAGGATGAACGCGCCGGTCACCCGGTTGAGCGCGTACGGATCGGCGACCACGGGCGAGTTCGTGCGGAGCCTCACCTGGCCGATGTCGTTGACCGCAAGCGAGGTCGGCTCGAGCTGACGCTCAAGCGTCTCGGGGTCGGTCCGCTCGCTGATCTCCTGCACGGTGGCGCGGACGGTGCGGGTGGTGTGCTTCAGGGCGTAACGCCGGCCTGGGTGCAGCGGCTCCTCGCTCATCCAGCACAGCGTGCAGTCGAGCTCACGGGCGATCGCCGGCTGCTCGTCGGGTGCCACCAGCACATCGCCGCGTCCGACGTCGAGCCGGTCCGCGAGCCCGAACGTGACCGACATCGGGGGCACCGCCGCTTGCGCGTCGCCGTCGAGGGTGTCGAGCTCAGTGATCGTGGTCGAGATGCCGGCGGGGAGCACGACCACTTCATCTCCGACCTCGAGCGTGCCGGCGTCGATCCGCCCCATATAGAGCCGTGAGTCGCCGTCCACCGGCCTGCCGACCCACTGGACCGGAACTCGCAGCCGCCAGAGATCGCGGTCGGCCTGAATATCGAGCTCCTCCAGATACTCGAGCAGCGTCGGGCCGTCGTAGAAAGGCGTGTGTTCGGAGCTGAGCGCGACGTTGTCGCCGTGCAGCGCGCTGATCGGGATCACGGTCAGATCCGGCACGCCCAGTCGCCGCATAACGTCGTGGACCTGATCGACGATCTCGTCGAACCGGTACCGGTCCCAGCTCACCAGATCCATCTTGTTGACGCACATCGCGATGTGCTCGATTCCCAGGAGCGCGGCGATGTGTGCGTGCCTGCGGGTCTGAGTGACAACGCCGCTGCGGGCGTCGATCAGAACCAGCGCGACATCCGCGGTCGACGCTCCCGTGAACATGTTGCGCGTGTAGCGCTCGTGGCCCGGGGTGTCGGCAAGGATGAACGATCGCCGCGCGGTCGAGAAGAACCGGTAGGCGACGTCGATCGTGATGCCCTGCTCGCGCTCGGCGCGCAGACCGTCGGTGACCGCAGCAAGATCCAGCGCTCCCCCGCGGGTAACGTCGTCGATGTGGTCCGCAAGCAATGACCCCGTGTCCAAGAGGAGGCGTCCGATCAGGGTGCTTTTGCCGTCGTCGACGGACCCCGCCGTCGCCAGCCGCAGCAGGTCGCGCTGGCCGGTCAGCTCGATCGAAGACATCAGAAGTACCCCTCGCGCTTGCGGTCCTCCATCGCCGCGTCCGAGGTCCGGTCATCGGCCCTCGTCTCGCCGCGTTCGGAGACGGTCGCGGCCTCGGTCTCGGCGATCACTGCCGCTATGTCGGCTGCCCGCGACCGCACGGCGCCGGTGACCGTCAGGTCGCCGACCGTGCGATAGCGGACCACGCTCTCCTCGACGCGCTCGGTCGCCTGCGGACTGATCCACTCCGATTCGGCCAGCAGGATCCCGTCGCGTTCGAGCACCCGGCGGCGGTGGGCGAAGTAGATCGAGGGCAACTCGAGCTCCTCGGCCTCGATGTAGCGCCAAACGTCGATCTCGGTCCAATTGCTCAGCGGAAACACGCGGATGTGCTCGCCGCGCCGAATCCGCGCGTTGTAGAGCGTCCACGGTTCCGCGCGCTGCGACCGGGGCTCCCACTGTCCGAACTCGTCGCGGAACGAGAGCACGCGCTCCTTGGCCCGCGCTCGCTCTTCGTCGCGTCTGGCTCCTCCGAACGCGGCATCGAACCGGTGTTGCTCGAGCGCATCGAGCAATGTGACCGTCTGCAACCGGTTGCGCGAGCCTCCAGGCGTGTCCTCCTTGACACGGCCGGTGTTGATCGACGCCTGGACCGAGGCCACGATCAATTCGTGGCCCGCCTCGAGCAAGCGCCGGTCGCGGAACGCGATCACCTCGGGGAAGTTGTGACCGGTGTCGACGTGCAACACCGGGAACGGCAGCGGCAGAGGGCGGAAGGCCTTCTCGGCGACTCGCAGGAGCGCGATCGAGTCCTTGCCACCGCTGAACAGCAGCACGGGCCTGGCGAGCTCGGCGACGACCTCGCGCACCACGAACACCGCCTCGGCCTCGAGCGCTCGAAGCTGCGAGATGCGGGGTGCGGTCGCGCTCATGCCGCTTGGCCCCGCTCTTGGCGGTAGCGCTCAGCCCAAGCCGCCGAGAGGTCATCGCGCTGGCGCGATAGCCGTGGGACCGCCACCGAGGTGTCCGGAAGGCCGAGCGCGTGCAGCACCGTCGCGACCGTCTCCGCAGGAGCCGCCTCGAGCTGGCCGTAGGTCACCACGAACGGCTGTTGGCCCGTGCGCGCGAACCACTTCTTCCACGACCGCTCGTCGGATTCGAGCTGTGAGACCAGGTGGTCGATGGCCGTGTACTCGTAAGCCGGATCGTCGGCCTTCGCGGCATCCTCCGCCCGCCAGCTCTGGGTCTGGACCGCTCGCCACAGCGATATGGCCTGGGCGACCTTGTCGCGGCGGGTCACGAAGATCAGCTGCGGGTCGTCGAGCAACGAGTCCAAGACCTGCTCGAGTCGCGCGTCCGCCAGCCCGGGGAGTTGGCGAGCACGAGTCACGAGGTCTTCGACGTGGCCCCACATCAGCTTGCCGCCCCAGACGCGGTTCTCGCCACGGCCCTGACTCCTGATTCGCGCGCGCCACGCCTCCGGCGCCTCCTGACTCGGTGTGCCGGCGCGCGCTGGCGGCAGCAACTCGTCCAGCCCGTCCAGATCCAGATCCCCGAAATATTCGTGAGGCTGACGTGGCAAGCTTGAATGCCGCAGGATCTCGAAGTGCTCGAGCGGTCGCCCGGCTAGTCCCGTGTCGCGCAGCATCTCGCACAGCAAGGTGCTGCCGCTCCGCGGTGTCGCACAAACGAGGTATGCCTGCAAAGCGCCCGAATCCACGATAACTTCACTAAATCGATCGACAAAGGATACAACAGGATGCCGCCGCCGAACATCGTCTACTTGCATTCGCACGACACCGGTCGGTACGTCCAGCCCTACGGTCACCAGATCCCGACGCCGAACATCCAGCGCGTGGCCGACCAGGGCCTGCTGTTCAGACAGGCGTTCTGCGCCGCGCCGACGTGCTCGGGTAGCCGGGCGTGCTTGCTGACAGGCCAGTGGGCCCATGTGAACGGAATGACCGGCCTCGCGCACCGGGGCTGGAAGTTGCGCGATTACGGGCGCCACATCGTCCACCCGCTGCGCGGGGTCGGCTATTGGTCGGCGCTGGTCGGCGAGCAGCACGTCTCAGCGCAACCGGATGCACTCGGCTACGACCACGTCGTGGAGATCGGCACCACCAAGGCCCACTCGATCGCGCCCGCGGCCCTGCAGTTGCTCCGCAGCCGTCCGCCGCGTCCGTTCTTTCTGTCGATCGGCTTCTTCGAGACCCACCGCGAGTTCTTCGAGCCGAGCTCGGTACGCGATGCGCTTTACGGAGCACCGCCGACGCAGCTTCCTGACACCGCTGCCACCCGCGCGGACATGGCCGCCTTCAAGGCCAGTGCCCGCTCGCTCGATCAGGGCGTTGGCGCCGTGCTCCACGGCCTCGACGAGGCCGGGCTCGCGGACGACACGCTCGTGGTGCTGACGACCGATCACGGACTTCCGTTTCCGGGGGCGAAGGGAACGCTCAGCGATCGCGGGCTAGGGGTGATGCTGGTCATCCGTGGACCCGGCGGCTTCTACGGGGGGCACGTCACGGACGCGCTGACCTCACACGTGGACATTTACCCGACCCTCCTTGAGCTCGCCGGGGCGGAGATCCCGGCGGACACCCACGGCCGCTCGCTTCTGCCGCTGGTGCGCAAGCAGACGACGACGGTCCGCGACGAGCTGTTCGCAGAGCTGACGTACCACGCCGCGTACGACCCCCAGCGGGCGATCCGAACCGACCGGCACAAGCTGATCCGACACTTCGGCGACCGCCTCGAGCCGGTGCTCCCCAACGTCGACGACTCGCCGTCGAAGTCGCTGCTGGTCGAGGCCGGGTGGGGAACCGAGCCGCGGCCGCGGCTCGAGCTGTACGACCTGATCATGGACCCCGCCGAAATGCGCAACCTCGCGGACGTCCCGGAGTCCGCGCGCGTGCGCGATCAGCTGGACGAGCGACTGCGCGCGTGGATGCTGGAGACGGCCGACCCGCTCCTCGATGGGCCGGTGCCGGTGCCGGTCGGAGCGTTCGTCAACGATCCCGCTGGGGTGTCGGCGACCGAGCCGTTCCTCGAAGCCGTCGGCTGACCTGCGCCGGCCGCCACGCCGCGGACTGCCGTGCGCATCGCACGGCTTCCGTGTGATGGCGCCCGCGCTGCGTGGCCGTCATCGGCTCCTCCGCGAGCTCCTCCGCATCAAAGTCCATCAACTCAATCGAGAAAGCACAGAATCCTGATACATTGATCTCGCAATTTTGATCGAAGTTGTGGGGATTGACCTTCGATGGGAAAGGAATGACATTGAGACCAAGGGTCAGAGGTCTGGCCGTGCTCGCGGTAGCGATCGCGACGATGGCCGTGCCGGCCGCAGCGGGCGCATCGACGTTGTTCGGGTCGGGATCGAGCGCTGAGCAGCCGATCATGAATGTGCTGTTCAGGGCCTACAACAAGCTCCACAAGAACATCCGGTTCAACTACCTTCCCGACGGCGGCAACGCCGGGGTGCAGGACGTTCAGGCCGGACGGCGGCTGTTCTCGATCAACACCCGGCCGCCGCTCCCGAGCGACGCCCGGACCACCTACTTCAAGCTGTGGCTCGACGGTCTGTGCATCGCGGTCAACCCGTCCAACGGCGTGAGCAATCTGACGATCGCGCAGACGAAGAACATCTTCACCGGGGTCGCAACCAATTGGAGCCAGGGCTTCGGCTCGAACCTGACCTCCACGATCGATCCGATCGGCCGCAACTCCACCGCCGGCTTGTATACGTTCTTCCAGCAGGCGGTGCTCGGAGGCGCGACGCAATCCTCCAACGTGCAGCAGGTGACCTCAGACGGGTTGGTTGCGACCGCGGTCTCGAAGGACCCAAATGCGATCGGCTACGTCGGCATCGCCCACACGGGCAAGGGCAGCGGCGTCAAGAGCGTCGACGTGAACGGGGTGCCGTGCAATCAGGCGAACATCAAGAGCGAGAACTACCCCCTATTCCGCTACGCCTGGGGAGTACTGCCCACGAACAATCCGAGCCGCACCGTCGAGAAGTTCTTCGACTGGATCCGGACCAGCAAGCAGGCCGGCCAGATCATCAACCGCGGCGGCGCGGTTGCCGCGTTCAACAAGAAGTAGCGGAGGACCCTCCGGGGGAATGGACGAGGACGTCTTCCTCGAGCGGGACCGGCGTCTCAGCCAGGATCAGCGCGCCGAGCTTGGGCTCGGCGCGCTGGTGTTCGTGGTGGTCGCATTGCTGCTGGCGATGCTGGCGTTCGTGTTCCATGAGGCGTGGCCATCGTTCGCCCACAACGGCCTCGGCTGGTTCGGAGGCGGCGGCGACGTCGACCGCCAGATCGAGGCGATCTTCAACTCGGGGGAATACAAGACCGCACCCGTCTACACGTTCCATGCCTGGCCGCTGATCTGGAGCACGATCGTGATCACGATCGGCGCGGTGGCGATCGCGTTCGTCACCTCGTTGTTCGTCGCGGTGTTCATGGTCGAGTTTGCCCCCGCTTGGTTGCGGCGGATCCTCGAGCCGGTCGTGCGGCTACTGGCGAGCGTCCCCTCGGTGATCTACGGACTGGCGGGCGTGCTGGTGCTGGTGCCGTTCATCGGCAACCACCTGATTACCGAGAGTGAGAAGGCATCGGTCACCCCGACGATCCAGCTGAGCGGCGCGAGCCTGCTGGCGGCGATCCTGATCCTGACCGTGATGATCGCCCCGATCATGATCGCGGTGTTCGCCGATGGACTCCAGGCCGTTCCGCGCGGGTGGCTCGAGGGCTCGCTCGCGCTCGGGATCAACGAATGGCGGACGTTCTGGAAGGTGGCGGTACGGACCGCGCGCCCCGTTCTGGTCGCCGGTACGGTGCTGGCGACAGCCCGGGCGCTGGGCGAAGCGATCATGGTGAGCATGGTCTCCGGCGGCGTCGGGTTCGCTCCGAATCCCGTTGACGGGCTGATCTTCTTCTTCGAGCCGTCCCAGCCGCTGGCGGCGACGATCATCCGCAACACCGAGGGGCTGGGCTCGCCACCGATGAAGCACACGCTGTACGCGATCGCGGCGGTGCTGCTGTTCTCCTCGGCGATGCTGTCGGTCATCGGGTGGGCGGCGAAGCAGCCGATGCGCCGCTACGGGGTGGTCCCGTGAGCACGACGACGGCAGCGCCGGTCCATCGGCGTGGTAGCTCGAGCGTGTCGTGGCGGTTTTCCGATCGACTCGGGCTCGGGTTCGCCTGGCTGCTCGGGCTGCTGTTCTGCGCGATCGCCGCCGCGATCGTCATCTACTTCCTCGTCGAGGGCATCCGCTACCTGCGCCCGAACCTGCTCGTCACCAACCCGGCAGCGGCCTCGAGCGAGAGCCAGACCGGAGGCTTCCTCGACCCCCTGCTCGGCACGGTGATCCTGGGGACAATGGCGATGGCCATCGCGGTGCCGGCCGGAGTTGGCATCGCGGTGTGGCTCAGCGAGTTCGGGCGGCCGACGGGGTTGGCACGCGTGGCGGAATCGGCCGTCGAGATGCTCGCCGGCGAGCCATCGGTCGTGCTCGCCCTGTTCGGGACGATCCTGTTCACGGCGCCGGCACTCGGTTTCCTAAGCCAGACCACGCACGGAGTCGTGCTCGGGCAATCGTTCTTCGCCGCGGCCGCGCTGCTGTCTCTGGTCGGCCTGCCGTTGGTGGTGGCGACAACCCGCGAGGGGCTCCAGGCGATTCCGAGCCACGTGCGCGAGGCGTCCTACGCGGTCGGCAAGACCAAGATCGCGACTACCCGGCGTGTGCTGCTGCCGGCCGCGCGGCCGTCGGTGATCACGGGCACGATGCTCGGCCTCGGGCGGGTGATCAGCGACACCGCGATCGTGCTGCTCCTGCTCGGGGGAACGCTCACGTTCAGCACCGCGAACTCCACCCCGGTTCTGGGCCTGCTCCGCGGCACCGGCGACACGCTGACCGGCTACATCTATTACAACGCGCCGACCGGCGACGGGAACCAGCCGTCGAAGGCCTACGCGGCGGCGTTCGTGCTGATGCTGATGGTCCTCGCGCTCAACCTCGGCGTCGACGTCGTCGTGCGTCGCTCGCGGAAGGCGGTCACGTGGAAGTGAGGAAGCCGCCGCCGGTCAGGCGCCTGACCGGGAACGAGGGCCACGCGTCGCGGGTCGACGTCGCTCCCCCGCCCATCGAGGTCGGTGCGCACGCCGCCGGACAGAACGGCAACGGGCATGGGCCAAGCTCCGCGTTCGCAGCACCCTCATCCCGTGCGACGCGCGGCACGGCGATCGCGATCGAGCGCATGCAGGTGGAGGAGTTGTCGGTCGCCTACGGAGCCAAGCCGGCCGTCAAGTCGGTGTCGCTGCCGATCCGCCAGGGCGAGGTGCTGGCGCTGATCGGACCATCTGGCTGCGGTAAGACAACGCTGCTCCGCTCGCTGAACCGCCTGACGGAGCTGACCCGCGGCGCGTCGGCGTCCGGGCGGATCACCCTGGACGGCGTCGACATCGCGGCGATGGAGCCGACCGCCCTTCGTCGCCGGGTGACGATGGTCTTCCAGCAGCCCAACCCGTTTCCGATGAGCGTGTTCGACAATGTCGCCTACGTTCTGCGCGAGCAGGCCAGGCGACGTCCCAGACGCGCGGCGGTGCGCGGCGCGGTGCGTGACGCACTGGCGCGCGCCGGACTGCTCGACGAGGTCGCGGACAACCTCGACCACCCGGCGCTCCGGCTTTCGGGTGGGCAGCAGCAGCGCCTGTGCATCGCCCGCGCGCTGGCCGCAGATCCCGAGGTGCTCCTGCTCGATGAGCCCTGCTCGGCTCTCGATCCTCAATCGACGCGGCTGATCGAGGAGCTCATCATCAAGCTCCGCCACGACGTCGCGGTGGTGATCGTCACCCACAACCTCCAGCAGGCCTACCGCATCGCCGACTACGTCGCGTTCATGTATCTGGGTGAGCTGGTCGAGTACGGAAGCGCCCACAAGATGTTCGGCGCACCCCGACAGCAGCGGACCCGGGAGTACGTCAGCGGTGCGTTCGGTTAGGCGCATGTCCGCGGTCTGCGTTGCCACGCTGCCGTTTGCGGTCCTCCTCACCGGCTGCGTGTCGACGCAGCGGATCGCCGCGCGCGCCCGGCTCGTGAGCGCGCGTGAGCTGGCCAGCCAGAGTACCACCGGCGTTGTCCAAGCAAATGCCGATGTGACAGTGCGTCGGCTGACACTGATCCACACACGGAACGGGGCCGCAGTCGTGGCGTCACTCCGGAACAACTCGTCGAACACACTGACGGATCTGCCGATCTCCGTCGGCATCCACACCCCTGCGAAACACGCCGTGTATCTGAACCGCTCGGCGAACCTCGACTATTTCGACAGCCACATCGCGGCGATCGCACCGCATGGCGTCACGACCTGGGTGTTCACGACCCGTCGGCGCGTGCCCGGCGGTCGACCATTCGCGACGGTGGGTGTCTCGCAACTGCCTTCGTCCGCCGGGGGACGCTTGCCGCAGATCGATGTCTCGGTCCGCGCTGGGCGGTCGGCGCCCGGGAGCGTAAAGGTTGACGTCTCGGTCTCCAACCGCTCCGGAATCCCGCAGTACGACCTTCAGGTCTATGCCGTCGCGATCCGGGGCGGGCGTGATGTGGGTGCCGGACGCACCGCGGTGACTCACCTCGGGACAAACGCGACGACGACGCTGAGCATCACTCTGCTGGGCGGGACCCAGCGGGCCGCGCTGCGGCTGATCGCACTACCGACGATCTTCAGTTAGGAGCAGCGAGCATGAGCGTGACTGACACTGAACAGACCTTCGAAGCACCGTCGGTGGCGCAGCCCCCGGCCGACTACGAGACGTGTGAGCAGTGCGAGGCTCCTGTCGAGGCAAACCAGCGCTATTGCGTCGTGTGCGGAAACCACCGCCGGCACGTCAACGACCCGGCGGCTCGGGTTCTCTCCGACGCCACGAGCTGGTCGCGGTCCGCTGCTCGGGTCGCGCGTCGCCCGGCCGCGCCAACGCGGCGATCTCCCGGCCTGGCCATCGCGGTGGTGCTGGCCGCGATCCCACTCGCGGTCGCAGCCGGCGTGCTGATTGGCGGTCGCGGAGACGACTCGAACGCCAAGCTGCTGGCGGCTCTTCGCGCGCAGAAGCCGACGGTCGTGAATGTCAGTGGCGGCGGCGCAGCCAGCGGCGTGGCGAGCACCAGCGACGCGAGCGCCACGACGGCCAGGACGGCCACGACGGCCACGACGGTTGCCCGGCTGACCAGCAACTTCGGGCTGCAGCAGGGTTACGCGATCGAACTCCAGACGCTTCCCGGCTCCGGGACCACCCGGTCGACCGTTGCCGCCGCCGAGCGCCACGCTCGGTCCCGCGGCGCCACCGCAGTCGGCCTGATCAAGCAGGCGGACTTCCAGATCACCCCGGCGCCGCCGAAAGGCGACTACGTGATCTATTCGGGTCAGTACCACTCGAGCGCGGACGCGACAGCGGCGCTCGCCAAGCTCAAGCACGCCTTCCCGAGTGCCAGGGTGATCGCGGTCCGTCCGGTCGGCAGCTCGAGCAAGGTGCTTTCCACCACGGCGTACGGCTCGGCCCACCAGGTGGTCGGCTTCAAGCCGACCACCAGTCAGCTCGAGTCCGGTGCCCAGGCAGTCAAGAAGGTCAGCAAGGAGATCAACGGGAACTACGTGAAATCGCAGCAAGGGCTGCCGGACTCGATCTCCGTCCCGTGACGGCGCTCCGTCGCAGGCGCCCCGCACCGACGGCCAAAGACGCCGGCACCCGGTCGCCGGCTGACCCCGAGCTCGCGGCCCACCGCGACCGGCTGGTCGAGCGGTTCGCGATCATGCAGTCCGAGCTCGGAGGCCTGTTCTATGAGATGGCAATCCGCGACCACGTGCGGATGGAGGTCCTGATCCCCAAGGCAGCCGAGCTCCAACGCGTCGACGCGGAGCTGAGCCAACTCGAGCAGATCATCGAATCGGGGAACTCGAACGTCGGCGGGGAGTGTCCCGCGTGCGGCGCCGTGTACGCCCGCGGCGCCGCGTTCTGCGCCCAGTGCGCGCACCCGCTCACCGCGCCATGATGCCCCGGCTGCGCTCGGTCCGTCTGACCTGGCCGCAGATCGCGATGATTGCGGCCGCCTCAGCATTCGCGACGACGGTGGTGATCCATGCGGGCAGTCGTCGTGACCACGTCCCGGACACGGAGCTGTCCGCGCTCAGACGGCGCGTCGTCGTGCACACATCGACCGCCACGCCGGTGGCTGCGCCAGCCACGCAGCCCGCGTCGGCGCCGGCGAGCACACCGTCGGTGGCGGCCGGCAACGTCTCCCCGGTGCCGAGCTCTCCGGTCGACGAAGGCGGGACGACAGGCACTGGCGACGCGACCGGCGACGATGCGGGAGCCGGCGACGACGGGACAACCGACGCGAGCGCCGGCATGAGTCCGCCGGCCACAACGCCGGCCACAACGACGACCCCCACGACCGCGTCCCATCCCGTCAAGCACGTGTTCCTGATCGCGCTCAGCACCACCAGCTACCACGCCGGCTTCGGTCCAGGTTCGGTCGCGCACTATCTGAACCGCCGGCTGCGCACGCGAGGCACGCTGCTCAGTGGCTACCGAACGTTGGGCGACAGCGAGCTACCCGACTACCTCGCGATGATCAGCGGCCAGGCCCCCAACGCGGACACCAGCAGCGACTGTGCCGTCTTCGCCGAGTTCGCGTCATCGGCGAAGGCGCAGGGCAACGGTCAATTCAAAGGTCCCGGATGCGTGTACCCGAACACGGCGCTGACGATCGCCGACCAGGTCACCGCGGCCGGCAAGCAGTGGAAGGCGTACCTCGTCGGCATGGATTCTTCGAGCTGCGTGCACCCGGACTCGAACGCCGCCGATGACGCACCGCTGACCGGGGCCGGGACCGACTACGCGACGAGACACAACCCGTTCATCTACTTCCACTCGTTACTCGACCTCGGGGGTTGTCAGAGCAACGACGTCGGGATCCAGCACCTGGCGCGGGATCTCCGCGTGGCCAAGCGAACGCCGACCTTCGCGTACATCGCGCCAGGTCTGTGCGACGAGCCGTCCGCGACCTCGTGCGCTGGTAACGAACCAGGTGGGCTAGCGGGCGAGGACGCGTTCCTCAAACGGTGGGTTCCGCAGATACTCGCGTCCCAGGCCTACAAGCAAGATGGGGTGCTGATGATCGTGTTCGCCGACGAGAAGGCGGCCGCCGACGCAGGTGCGACCGGCCACGGTCCGGTCAGAACCGGCGCGCTGGTCCTGTCGCCCCTTGCCGATCGCGGTCGGACGATCTCAGGCACCTTCGATCCGTACTCGGTGCTCCGCGCGGTCGAGGATCTGTTCGGCTACACGCCGCTCGTCCACGCGAAGAACGCCAGCTCGTTCGTGACCGCAGCGCTGCCCGGCGCGTAGCGCGATCGCTCGCACCGGGCAGCCACGGGACAACGGCTTCTAGCCGCGGACCGCCTTGTGCGCGGGGCGCTTGCTTGCGGTCTTGCTCGCGCCCTTCTTCTTCGTCTTCGGCGTGGCGTGCACGGCGGAGCACTTGCCGCCGAGCCGCAGCCTGAAGGGTCCGTCCTCGGCGCCGGTGCTGTCGCTGACGACGAGCTCAACCACCGCGGCCGGGTCGGGTTTGGTGCCTGGCTTGGAGTCCGGAGGGGTGTTCGCGCAGTACGGCTCCGTCGTGTCGAACGTGCCCTCGGCCCAGTCGGGCGAGGCCATGGAACCACCCGCGCCCGCGTTGCAGTTGATGCCGTTACCCGGGATCTCTCCCGCGCAGCTCAAGGCCACGGTTGACAGTGGGTTGCCCGTCGGATCGACCACCAACGGGTTGGTGTTGAAGTCGTCGATCGTGTTGAAGTCGTTCGGCTTCCGAAGCACGATCAGCGTGTATGCGGTGATGCCACCGTTGCAGTTGAACTTGTAGCTCAGCAGGTTGGGATCATCGGCGGTGGGCTTGGCGCGCTGCAGGGTCCCGCCGCACAGGGTCGAGGACTCTGGCGTTGGGGTGGCCGCAACGGCCGACTGGACGAGCACTGAACCGAAGAGAGCGAACGCGAGCGCGACGAGCGCCGGCCGCCGTCCGGGGCGGCGCTCTGCCTTGCGATGCGACACAGGAAGACCTCCGTCTATCGGTTAACACGGCGGGCCGGCCGCGGGTTGCAAGTACTCCACGCTGTGAGAGGCGATTGCCCGACCCGGCAATCTTCATAATTCTTACAGAATTTGTGGAGTTTTCACAGGCCGACGCCTGGGCCACGATGTCGTTGACAGCACCAGACAAATACTATAAACTCGATCGACATTGTTTAGTTACGCGCTTGATTCGTCTCCGGGACGTAGAGGCCCAGAAGACCCTCACGGCCAGTTTCTCCGGCTGGTCGTGACTGGTGTGCCCGCGCGATGTAGGGCGTAGAAGCCCCGTCCACACCCCCGGGATCGACCGACCTTGAACGGTCGATCCCGGGCCTCTCCTCGATCGCGGCCAGGGTGGCTCCGTGCCGCCCCGGTCGCGATCCAGGCCGCGGCTGAGGTTCGGAGTCGCGGCGGCAACTCCACACCAAATGAGGTGACTTTGATGAGTGTCGCAAGCAGGGCGCCGGAGTTCGTGGCGGTCGTGCTCCAGCATCGGGACGACGCGCCCGGAGGACTGTTGATCGATGTGCTGGCGGCCGCGGGCTTTCGCTCGAGCACCGTACGGGTCGATCGGGGCGAGTCATTGCCAGACCCCGCATCGTTCACCCTCGCGGTCACGCTCGGATGCGACGGCCCAGTGGATGAGCAGGCCGGCGGCTGGGTCGGCACGGAGCTCGAATGGCTGCTCGAGGCCGACCGAGCCGGTACCGCGGTGCTCGGGGTCGGGTCCGGGGCGCAGACGCTCGCTCTGGCGCTCGGCGGCGGCGTACGGCCCGCGCCCCGCGCCCGGCATGGCTGGGTGTGGATCTCGAGCTCGAACCCCGCGTGGATCTCGCCCGGGCCGTGGCTGGCCTGGCAAGAGCAGGTAATCACTCTCCCTCCGAAGGCCCGGCTGCTCGCGCACGATCCAGGCGGACCGCAGGCTTACATGGCCAACGGTCACCTCGGCGTTCAGTTCCATCCCGAGGTCACCCCGAGGATCCTGTGCGACTGGATCGCCGCCGGCACCGCGGGTCTCGACACCCAGGGAGTTCTCGAGGTGACCTCACGCGAGTACACCGCCGCATCCGCAGCCGCGCGCCGGCTGCTGTCGACCTACGTCGACTCGCTGGCGAGACGCCCGCGGTGAACAAGACGCCCTGAAAGGAACACATCCGATGCCCCGACATCACTCTGGCCCCACCCGTCACACCCGGTTCCGTCGATCCCGCGTGCTCTCGTTCGCCCTGTCAGCCGCCGCCATGCTGGCCGCCGCCGGGTCTGCGGTGGCAGCGACGCCCGTCGCGCCGCCGCCGGTCACGATCCTCAGCTCGAGCGGCCGAGCCGCGCCCGGCGACATCTTCATCACGCCGACCGGTGACACCAGCACCTATGCCAACGGTGCCGAGATTCTCGACCGCCGCGGCAACGTCGTGTGGTTCCACGCGGTCCCGCCGGGACTGACCGCCGCTGATTTCCGTACTCAGACCTACCTCGGCAAGCCCGTCCTCACCTTCTGGCAGGGAACCGGGCTCGGCGGACTCGCCAGCGGCACCGACTACATCTACAACGACCGCTACCAGCAGATCGCCACAGTAAATGCCGGCAATGGGCTCAGCGCCGACGGACACGAGTTCCTCATCACCCCTTGGAACACGGCACTGATCCTCTCCTACACGACCGCAACCGCCAACCTGACGTCGATCGGCGGCCCCGCGGACCAGACCGTGATCAACGGCGTCGTCCAGGAAATCGACATCAGGACGGGCAGGGTCCTGTTCGAATGGAACAGCGAGGATCACGTTCCATTCAGTCAGAGCGAGCAGCCGCTGCCGGCCTCGCCGAGCACGCCGTGGGATTGGTTCCACATCAACGCGATCCACATCGACACCAACGGCAATCTGCTGATCGACGCTCGCGACACGTGGACGGGCTACGAGGTCAACCGCTTCACCGGGAAGATCATCTGGCAGCTCGGCGGTAAGGCCAGCAGCTTCAGGCTGCGCGCCGCGCCCGGCCAGACACTTGACAACGCCGGGGAGATCTTCGCCTGGCAGCACGATCCCGAGGCGATCGGCGGGGGCGAGTACACGTTCTTCGACAACGAGTCCGCGGGGACGCCCGAGTTCGCCGTGAGCCGAGCGGTGACGCTGAAGCTCGACACGCGCCGCCGGGTGGCAACGCTGAGCGCCTCCGACGATCAGCCCGAGGGACTCGTGGCCGCCTCGCAAGGGAACGCCCAGACGACCCCGGACGGCGGACTGTTCGTCGGCTGGGGAGCGCTTCCGTACTTCTCGGAATTCGACCCATCAGGACGGCTCGTGTTCAACGCCGAGTTCCCGACCGGTGTGAACACCTACCGCGCCTACGTCCTCCCTTGGCATCCGGAGTCCTTCCGCTAGGGCAGGCGTTTCAGTAGGGGCTGGGCAACGGACACACGGTCCGGCCGCGGGGCACAAGCTCCCGGCCGGACCGCAGCTCCATGGGACTACCACGTCACCCACGCCTCGGGATCATCGGCCAAGACGGTCGATCGCCTTGGGCAACTCGCCGCTCGCGACGTCAGCGACGGATACGTGCTCGACAACGGTGCGCAGGCTCTTGCGCAAGGCGATCCACACCCGCGGCAGCGCCTCGGCCGCGTCGGCGCATTCGCGGCTCTCCGGCGGCTCGACCCGTACGCTGGCCATTGGCCCCTCCACGGCCCGGATGATGTCCGCGATCATCACCTGATCCGCCGGTCGGGCCAGCCTGAAGCCACCATCGACGCCGCGGTAGCTGCGCACGATCCCCGCATGACGCAACTCGCCGAGGATGTTCTCCAGAAAATTGAGCGGAATGCCCTGCACGGTAGCGATCCACTCCGCCTTCACCCGTCTCTCGTCATCCGCCGCCGCCAGCTCAACCGCGGCCGGCTCAACCACGGCCCGGACCGCGTAATCCGCCTTGGCCGAGATCCTCACGCCGATCCCACAGCACGGCGCCATCGACGCGATCGAGATCCAAGCTCCGGCAAGGCGCACATCGCAACCACGTCGATCACAGTCTCCCCACGCGCGTCCCAGCCGCGGTCCACCGCCGGCGGTTCGTCGCTGACTGCACACGTCGCGCCCGCGCCTGCGTCGACTACCCCCTCCCGGAACTGCGTCGTCGTCGATTTTGACCTCGCTGTCGGCCCTGGTGCCACGCAGATGCCGCGAGCACAACACGCGAGGGCTGAACCACGCCACCATGGCAGAGCCTCTGAACAGCTTCCATCAGGGCGTTCCGTCGCCTCGTCGGGGCAGTGGCACTCTCCATCCGGCTCCCGAGGCTGGGCAAGAGCCCGAACAGCTCCGAGCGAATCCCCGCCGCAGAACGCAACCAGGACGGTGACCGATGTCGAGTAACGCCTTCCCTTCTTGTCGCCACATGCACGGACGCCTTGCGCGCTTTGCCTGTGCGACCGGGAGCCAGCTCCGCCACTCGATCGATCGATGGAGCTAGCCGGACTCGAACCGGCGACCTCCTGGGTGCGATCCAGGCGCTCTCCCAACTGAGCTATAGCCCCGTGCGGCGGCGGATGCCGCGCGGTTCCCGTACAGTTTAGCCCCGGGTGGGGAGTCTGCTGGCGCCTTGGGGCGGCATCGCGCACGGCACCTGGCGTGTTCGCGTCGAATCGCGCGTAGCTTGAGCGACGGAGGCGTCCCTCATGAGCTTTCGCGTACCTCTAACGGTCTTCTTCGTGCTCATCGTGGTCGTGCCGATCGTGGCGATCGGGGTGCTCATGTTCCACCTGATCAACGACAGCGAGCACGGAAGGCAGATGCCCGTGCCGGCGGCGTGGCGGTTAAGGCCGGGCAGCGTTACCGGAGTGAGGCGGCCTCGGCGCGCAACGATGCCGAAACGCTTGCGCGGGCTATTGGGTCCATGAACGGCAAGCCGCTCTCGGTCCGGTTTGCTGAACTCGCGATGCAGGCAGGGCTGGCGAGGGCGACGCTGAGCGACGGTTCGAGGACGATCGTCACGTTGGGAACCGCACGGCTACCGCGCCCGGCTCGGTCATTGTCAGAGACCCGGTCGCGAGCTGCTCGATGACCGTCACGGTCTCCGAGGCGACCGCCGCGCAGTACGCGTGCGAGCTGTCCTCGCCGGGAGTCGCCGTCGTGGCGCGCGACGGGACCAGGATTCTCGCCTCGACGGTTGCGTCGCCAAACGTCTCCTCGCTGCCGGCGAGCGGGAACGCCAGGTCCGCGGCAAGGGCTACCGCGCCGTCAGCCAGACGTTCACCGGCTTTGGCCGCGCGTCTGTGACCGTCACCGTCCTGTCCGCGCTGTCCGCGATCGCTAGCTCGCTCGGCGGCAGTCGCGCCGTCGCCATAGTTCTGATTGTTGCCTTCCACGTGCTCGCGTTCGGCCTCTCGATGCTCGCTTCGCGCCCGCTCCAGGGGCGCCTGAGCGGCTTCCTTGAGGCTGCGCGACGGCTCGGGAGTGGCGACTTCTCCTCGCCGATCAGGGTCGAGCGCAACGACGGCTTCGCTGCGCTGGGCGCGAAGTTCAATAGCATGTCGAGCGAGCTCTCTCGCCGGCTCGATGAGTTGTCCAGGGAGCGGGTGCGGCTCAGGGAGGCGATCCGCCGGATCGGCCAGACCTTCGACGTCGAGCCTGGATCGCCGCGCGCTGCTCGAGCTAGCGCTGAAGCCGGCGGTAGACGCGGTGCAAGGGAGCGGGGGGGCGGATGGGCGTCCGAGCACCGATGACAAGCCGCTTGCCGAGACCGGCCGCACGGGATTGCTGGCCGGTCTCGAGGACGTGGTGCGCGAAGCGGAGCGCGCTGCGCTGTCGAACGGTGGAATCGGGGAAGCCCACACCGCTGCGCTCAGCGTGGCCGCGGTCACGTCAGGCCGGGCGAGCGCGCGGACGGCGTGATCTCGGTGGCTCGCCGTGGGCGGCCGTTCGCCGATGATCACCTTGAGGTCCTCCGGTCGCTGGGAGCCGAGGCGGCGCTCGCCCTCGAGAACATCGAGCTCCATTTTCAGGTGCGCCGCCAGGCGGTGACGGACGAACTGACCAGTTCCGCGGATCATGGGCGCTTCCGGGAGCTGCTCAAAAGCCGAGATCGAGCAGGTCCGCCGCTACCACCACCCGATCCGCCTGATCATGTTCGACATCGACGACCTCAAGGCCGTCAACGACACCTACGGGCACCCCCCAGGGGGACGCGGTGCTCCTTCATGTAGCCGGCGTTCTGCAAGAAAATTCCCGCGAGGCGGACTCCCCAGCGCGCTACGGTGGCGAGGAATTGTCGCTAATCCTTCATCACACTGATCTCGAAGACGCTCACGCGATCGCCGAGCGCATCCGAACCGCCATCGATGCCTTACGAGTCGCACGCACCGATGATCGCGGCGTTCTGCGGGTCACCGCCAGCCTCGGCGTAGCCGCGTCGAGGGACGGACGTAAGGAGGCCCTCATCGCGGACGCCGACGGGGCGCTCTACGAGGCCGAGCGCAGCGGCAAGAATCGGACGATCAGTGCCGTGGCTCGAGCCGCGGGCGCTTCGGGGGCCGGGTAGGCTTAAGCAGCATGGGTTTACTCGACGACGCGATCCGCGAGCACCTCGACCTTAAGCGCCGGCGGGGTGCCGATCCGACCGAGATCGAACGCGCTGAACGCGAGGCGCTCGGTCCGGTCCGGCGTGGGCCTGAGGTCCGCGGAGAGGAAGCGCCGCCCGCCGACTCGGAAGCGGGCGTCGCGCCAGAGGCCAGCCTCCCGCCCGCGGAGGATTGGGAGCCGTTCCCCGAGGACGACGAGCACGAGCCGCCGGGGCTCCGCGAACCGGTGCCGACGACGGAAGATCACGAGGAGCTGCCGTCCTACGCACCCGCCGAGCCGGTTGAGCGGGAACCGCTTGCCGAACCTCCGCCATTCGACGCGGAAACCGAATCTGCTCCGCCGACCCATCCCGCGGACACGGCACCGGCGCCCGAACCGGAGACTCACCCCGCGCCCCACCCTGCCGAGCCTCCCGCGAACCTCGACCAGGAGACCGAGGAGTACGAGCTTGAGGCCGAAGAAGAGGAGGGCGACGACGTGCTCGAAAGCACCCCGGAGTTCCTCCAGGACGCGCCCGACCACGATCGCTTGTGGTTCGAGCAGCGCCCCCCACGAGATTTCGACTTCGACGGCTGAGTCCTTAGACTCGCTCCCGTGCCGGGGCCATAGCTCAGTTGGGAGAGCGCCTGCTTTGCAAGCAGGAGGTCACGGGTTCGAATCCCGTTGGCTCCACTCGGAAATCGCCTGGTAATGGGCACTTTTCGTAGGTCGTTGCCGTGGACCAAGGCACCGTTACGGGCTTCTGTGGAAGCGTTATGGAAGCCTCCGGAAACGCACCCGCCGTCTGCTTCGCTGCCCATCGACCTTGGGGCAGGCGTGGGCCTTCGGCCGCTCGCGGGCAGCCTCCCAAAGGGAGATCCGTTATTCGAGTGCCAGCGCCGGTCCGCCCAGCCTCCACTCCCGATTTGGCGACGGCCTGGATGGCCGTCGTCAAATCGGGAGTAAGCCCGCGGCAGGCGACGTTGGAAGTGCCGATGCTCCCCGCGCACTGCGCAAAGCACCGCCGACTAACGAGCCGGACGAGCCTGGCGGCCCCGTTCTCGGAGAGAGGACGCTGCACTTCCTAGCTGGCAAGCAGGAGACCGCTGCCCGACGCCTGGTCCTTGTAGTCCTCGTCCCCGCGATCACCTCCGGCCACATGAACGGCCCCTCCTCGGGACCGGGGACGGCGGCGAACCCGATTGCATCGGCGTCGGTAGGTGTTTACTCGTCGGCGGCCGGCGCCGTGTCGTCCACGAGGTTGCGCTTCGTCGCCTGAGCGATAGCCCGCCGCGACCCGACATTAAGGTCTAAGCGATCGTCCAATTACCACTGGCTCACGCGAAGCGAGCCACCTTGACACCACCGACGCTCCACCCGCGGCAGCCATCGGAACACCGAAGCACGTCCGACCGTGGGGATCTCGCGCCACATCGGCATGATGGATGTCATCAGCGAGGCCAGCAACTTGGACTGGTCGGGACTCACAGCTTCCGGACTATGGCCCCGTCCGTGACGCCATCATTCGGGGCGTCGACGACGCACGATTCATCTGGTGAAACAGATTGCAGGGGGGCGCGCTGCCGCGCCTTGCTATGGGCAGCAGTGACGATGTCGAGGTGCTGTTCATGCAGCTGACGATCAAGTGCGGGTGTTGCGACGGCCCGAGGCAGTCCGGGCCGCAGCGCTTCCGACGGGCCGCCACCCGCCTTTATGTGTTGATGAGGGCGACGATTGCTATCACGACGGATATGACGGACAAGCCTGCAAGTGCCCAGGTGAGGCGAATGAGCCAGGTCGTGCCGGTCTCAAGGCGACCGGAGCTTGCTTCGATGCGCTGTGTGCTTGCCTCGAGGTGGCCGGTCGCTCCGATGAGGTTCGTTATCGCTCGAACAACGAGGACGGCGAGGAACGCATCTCCGGCGTGCAGGGGCACGTATTTCTCGCTCATCCTTTGGATCGTCTCGGCCGGCTCCAACTCGTAGAGCTCCTGCCACGTCTTGAGGCCAATATTTTCGAGTGTTATTGGAATGTCGGGCATACGCCCAATTTTGCCGGTTTGCGTCTGCTGCCTCAGATCCGTTGGCTCTAAGCCCGCCTCCTCTCCACCCTGTGACCTTGCCGGTCTGACCGCTGATCGCTACGGACCTGGCAGCCGGCTCCCGGGTAGAGGCAGTGTGTCAATGCCGGTCGAGAAGCGCCCCACCTGCGCCGGTTCAGAATTTTCAACCGGCCTTGACAGCGGACTCTAGCCAGCTACGGCACCATCGCTTTGCTCATCACCGCCCGCGGCCCGCCGGCCAGTGCTTTGGCGACGATCCAGTGCCCCCACGGCGCCGGCTTGGCTCGACCCGTTTCGACGACGCTTGAACACTTCGCTTGTACTCGAACCATGAGGTGGCACCGCCCACCCGATGAGTCTCGGTGGCCGTGCCACTCGCCCGGTGCCGCTCAAGACGAACTCGTACGTCCGCGACGGGCCTACCCTAGACGCTGTGAAAGAGCCGAATTCGGAAGGGCTTTCCGAGGGACCGAGCCGCCCTCAGGACCGAGTGCCATTGAGCGTCGCTCGGTTCCGCGCTGAGCGCCAGTACCTCGCAGACCATGTGTTCCTAGATGTGCCGGGAGGCGGTGCGCCGCCGAGTGAGTTGGTCGACAGGAAGACGTGGGAAGGGATCATGGATCTGCCGACCGATGTGCTGCTTCGTACGACTGACTATCTGGGCCACATGGTCAACGATCTAAATCAGCAAGGCGCAGCTTGGATTCACGCGACGCCGAGGCAGCCCAACGATTCTGCCTTCATGTTCGAGCCGGCGATGGACGCAGGCGACGAGTTCCAGGCGGCTCCGTTCATCGCGATGCACGGCTGGTATCGGCAAGCGACTGCTGGGCTTCGAAACGCTCTGGAGGGGATGGCGTGTGCAGCGGCGCTATCGGTGCGTAACGACTTGACACGGTACGCGGACTGGAGGGCGGGCGCGTACGATCCGAAGTTCGGCAACGCGGTCGAGTTGCTCGCAGCCGACCCGAACTTGGCTGCCGTTGACAGTCGACTCGGCGCTCCGAGACTGTTCGGTCGGAATCCGGATGGCATTGCACGGGCAACGTACAAAAAGCTGTGTCGGTATGCCCACAGTCGGGGCGGCCATACGAACTACGACATCTGGCAGAGCAACGGCCCGGTATTTATTGGACGGGGCTTTACGCAGTTCTGGATCGACTACTGCGACACCATCGCCCTCTGCTGGGTGCTCCTGAAGATCGGATGGCGGGAGTTAGTCCTCCCAAGTGCTCCGCGTCCGCTATTCGGCTGGGCTAGCGGGCGGTGGGGCGGGATTGGTGATGCCGTCCAAGGCGAGTTCTTCCCGGAGATATAGCCAGCGGTTAGGGAGCGCGTCGTCGCGGGCGACGAACCAACATGTGGTCGCGCTACTCAAGTGGGCGGTTGTCGGACCCGACGTTCACCCATCCTCCGCCAGCGTCGTATTGCGCGACCGCCCACAGCCGGCGATCGGCCGCGTCGGCGCTTCCGTAGTCGAGCCAGAAGCGGATGAGTTGGCCAGCCGCAAGGCGTGTGTCCGGAGTGACCGTGTTCACGACTAGCTCGACTGGTCGCGTCGCGCCTGGCGCGATCGCGGTTGGTGGTTTCACTGTTACCGCACCGACTCCAGAAGGGTCGGCGCCGCCACTCTTGATGAAGGCGACGGCGGTGCCAACGTTCTCGACGTCCACGAATACGCTCTGTGCCCACATGACTTGCGGCGGCAGTGTAACTTGGTGTGGATCGTTGAGCCGATGCTGAGATGGTGGGGCGAGGACGAGTAACGGCTCACCAATCGCCGCAATGGCCTCCTGGCGCTTCGCGGGCGGGGCTGTCGGAGCCCCCGAAGTGCGGGCGGACCTGAACACAGGCTTGCTCTCGCCGAGAGTCGTGTCTGAGCCGAGCTCTTTGGCGAGAGCTCGCGCGAGTTGGTCGACCACGTGCGGGATACCGGACTGAGTCGAAACCCCGAGCCGGTTGGCAAGCATCGGTGCTTCGCGTGCGAGGTAGACCTCATCGATCCCGTGCCACACCGGGAGGATCACCTTCGCGCCCGACGCGGACTCCTTCGCCGGAACTTGTCAAGTCGATTGAGACGGGGTGCGAGCGAATTTAGTGAGCAACCTCCTTTGACTCGGGCTTGTTGATCCACGCGGCGGTTGGCAGCGCCGGGGGGACGGGCGGCTTGCGGACGAACCGCTCGGGAATCGCTCGTAGGCGGCGTCGAGGACGCGGGCACGGGCTGTGTGGAGCTCTGGCGCCTGGCCGAAGTGGATGGCGGCGGGGGTCATGAGCCCGATCCCGGAGTGGCGGTGCTGGTGGTTGTACCAGTCGAAGAACGCGCGGCAGTGAGCGCGGGCGTGCTCGATGTCGTCGAACCGCTCGGGGAACTCGGGGCGGTACTTCAGCGTTTTGAAGTGCGCCTCGCTGTAGGGGTTGTCGCTGGAGGTGTACGGGCGACTGTGCGTTTTCGTGATGCCGAGGTCCGCGAGCAGGAACGCGACGGGCTTGGCGCGCTGCGGGGCGCCGCGATCGGCGTGCAACGTGAGCACCTTGGGCGTGATCTGCTGTTGCTCGGTGGCCTGCTCGATCAGCGCCTTGGCGAGCTGGCCGTTCTCGCGGTACTGCACGGTCCAGCCGACGGCGTAGCGGCTGAACACGTCCAAGATCACGTACAGATAGAAGTACGTCCACTTCGCCGGGCCCTTCAGCTTTGATACGTCCCACGACCACAGCTCGTTCGGCTGCTCGGCGAGCAGCTCGGGCTTCGCGTAGGCGGGGTGGGTGAGCTGGTCGCGACGGTCGCGCACCCCGCCGTGCTTGGCTTCGAGCAGCCGGTACATCGTCCGCACGGACGCCAGGTAGGTGCCCTCGTCCAGCAGCGTGGCGTACACCTGCTCAGGCGCGCAGTCGACGAACCGTTCCGAGTGCAGCACGGCCAGCACGGCCTCGCGCTCGTGTTCGGACAGTGCCCTGGGCGGCGCCGGCCTCGGCTTCGGCGGCCTCGGCTCGGGCGGGTTCGCCGGCGGTAGATGGTCGCCGGTGAAGCGCCGAGCGCCCGGCACGCCGGCCTGGTGCCGATGATCGGCGTCAACTCCTCAACGGTGTCGCAGATCATCGCCCGGTGCTCCCCGACTCGCCCTCGGTACCGAGCATCTGCTCCAAGAGCGCTGAGACGTTTCCCTGGATCTCGATCACCTTCCGCGCCTTCGCCAGCTCGGCCTCCGCACGCTCGGCCCGCTCGGACAGCTCGGCGATCTGCGCGTCGCGCCGATCGCTCGGCTTACGCCCGCGTGGCCGGCCAAGCTCCTTCAGCGCGCCGTCGCGGCGCTGCTTGCGCCAGTACGTCAAGTGCGAGGTGTACAGCCCCTCGCGGCGCAGCAGCTCGCCGACCTCCCCCGGCGCCGAGCACGCGTCCGCCCGGGCGAGGATCTCCAGCTTGTACTTCGCGGTAAACGACCGGCGCTTGGCCTGCTCGACCAGCTCCGGGTCCGGCACCGCAGGCGCGGCACCATTCGACACGATCTCCGTCATGTTCAGCTGAGACTCCTGTTCTCCGCCCAGTTATCAACAATGGTCAGAAAAAATTACTACTGTGGATAACGTCTCAAACTACATTGACAGAGAGGGCGGGGCAAGAGCCTCGAGCTCCTGCTTTGGCCAATGTTTCGAAGAAGCTCTCGCTCAGGACGACGACACCGCACCGGCTGCTCGCAAGGCCGGCGTTGATGCGCTCGAAGAGGCTGTCTCCAACCGTCAGCTCGTATCGGTCTAGCCCTAAAACAAGCGCATGGGGCTGGGCTGTCGGCGAGAATCGTGGCTTGCGGTGTGAGGGGGTGGGGCGCGGGCTTGTCGGTGGCTGGTAGAGGAGTGTTTTGGCGGTGGGTTGACGTGAGTGGAGTGTCACTGGTGTCGGCGGGGCGGGTTTTTGGGGTGGCTGACGCGGAGCCGGTGGGCCGGCTCTGCGCAGCGCGTGTCGGTTAGGTG
>CAWIKH010000004.1:0-146433 GCA_963836715.1 uncultured Solirubrobacterales bacterium | reverse complement strand
CGCTCATCCCACCGACGCCGAACCTAATCGCATGCCAGCCAACAAGAGAGCGACCGGCGGTCGCGAACCGCGGCGCTACGAGATCCGCGTCCGCGGGCCGATCGGCCCGACGATGATGCAAGCGTTCCCGACGCTGGCCGCGGCGAGCCGCGGACACGACACGCTGCTCACCGGCTCGCTACCCGACCAGTCCGCTCTGTACGGCGTCATCCACCAGCTCGAGGCACTCGGCCTAGAGCTGCTGGAGATCCGCTGTCTGCCGACCAGCGTTAGACCGGACATAACCAATAAAGAACCAATGACCTAATGGAGCCCCTGTGATTAATTCCCCTCATGACCCTGCAAACCGCCCTACCGTGGCTCGGCGCATCGACTTTCGCCCAGGCCAGGATATGTGCTGGGAGATCGTGCACAACGGCGAGGACACCGATGGTGCAGTTCTTGAGGCAAATAGCTGGCTCGGTCCCCACAGCCCCAGCCCCCCTGTGCACGTGCACGACAATGCTGAAGACAGCTTTGAGATCGTCGAGGGCCGACTTGACGTGAAGCTCGACGGTACCTGGCGTACCTATGGTCCCGGAGAGCGCGCCGCAGCGGCTCCCGGTCACCGGCACACCCTGCGAAACACTCACGATCAGCCGGTTAGGTTCATCAATCGCCACCGCCCCGCCGCCGACTACGAGGCGTTCTTTCGCGACATGGCGTCGCTGACATCGACCGGGAAGATGGGCGCCGGCACACCTCACAGTCCGCGTCAAGCGATCTACGCAGCGATGCTGTTCAAAGCCCACCCGACCGCGATCCGAACCTCGCGCCTGCAGCGATTTGCCTTCGCGTCGCTGTCGGGCCTGGGCCGGATGCTGGGGATGAGCCGATGATCGCGCACACGCCCCGCGCGAAGAATCTCGCGCTCGTGCTGCTGGCGATGACGCAGTTCGTGATCGTGATCGACGCCTCGATCGTCAACGTCGCACTGCCGTCGATCGGCGCCCACCTGCACTTCTCCCGCGACGACCTCACCTAGGCCCACCGTGTCCTCGCGGGGCGCAGCTCCGGCCCGCGGGAGCTGCGCCCACTCCAAACTCACCCCAAAAACCAATCACAAGCAAAGGACCAGAACTCATGATTTTGATCACCGGAGCCACCGGCCACATCGGGTCGGAACTCATCGCAGCACTCCTCCCCGCCCACGCAGGCCACATACGGGTCCTCACCCGCAATCCTGACGCGGTTTTCCCCGACGGCACCGAGAAGGTCGTGGCCGATCTCGGTGACAGCGACCTGGCACCCGTGCTGGACGGTGTACACGCCGTGTTCTTGCTAACCGACGGGCTCAACATCGCCGCACACGATCACCGGCTCATAGACGCGGCGCTGCAAGCGGGGGTGGAGCGGATCGTCAAGCTGTCCGTGCGCAGCGTCGGACACGACGCCACCGACCCGATCACCACCTGGCACCGGGCCGGCGAGGAGGCGATCCGCGACAGCGGCATCGGGTGGACGTTCCTGCGGCCGACCGCGCTCATGTCCAACGCGCTCAACTGGGCGCCGATGATCGCGGCCGATCAGGTCGTGCACGCCCCCTTCGCCGCTGGCCGGGCCGCTGTCGTCGACCCGGCCGACATCGCAGCGGTCGCCGCGGCCAGCCTCACCCAAGACGGCCACAACCACCGGGTCTACGAGCTCACCGGCCCCGAAGCGCTCAGCCCCACCGACCAGGTCGCAATCCTCAGCCAGGTGCTGGGCCGCGACCTGCAGTACGCCGAAACCGACCCGGCCGACACGCTCGCGCAGATGGTGTCCTACGGCATGCCTGAAGAGCTGGCGCACGCCATCATCGAGATGTTCCGCTCCACCCTGAAGCCGTACAACTCCGAGCCGACAGGCGACATCACCGAAGTCACGAGCCGCCCGGCCCGCAGCTTCACCGACTGGGCCCAGGCCCACCGCACCGAGCTTCTCACACCCGCCAGCTGGTGAAGGTGATGCCGGCGACGGCGTGCTGACCGGACCCCGCTCATCGGTCCACCTACTGTGAGAGCTGGTGGACGGTGGGTGACTGCAGGGTATGGGTGCCGCCAGCGTCGAACGGAGCGAGCGCGTAGCGATCGCGGAGTTCGGCGCTGGCGGGCGCGGCAGCAAGGTGGGCCGTCCGCTAGCCGACGGCGAACGCGGCGGGGGTCATCATCCCGAGCGCGCTGTGCGGTCGGCGGTGGTTGTAGTCCTGGCGCCAGTCCGGCGAACGCGTGCAGCGTCTTCTCGGGCATCGTGTTGACTACGTCGGGGCCGACGAGCTCACTGACATAGAGCACGTCGGGGGTTCCAGTAGCAACGGCGCGCTCGGATCCGGGGGCCTCGCTCCTGGCGAGGAGCAGGTGCGAGATTTCGTTTCCCGAGGGACCCGCTTTCGCTTGGGCGGTGGCGTCCTCCTCGGGTGGGCTGCCACTCTTTCGCGCAAGCGGAGTCTGCTCGCGCGTCTAATCCGGCGGTCGTTTTCCTCGCTACGGTGCGTGCCGTTATGCCGCAAATCACGACACCAGCGGGAATCTCGCTCGCGTATGAGGCGATTGGCTCGCCGAGCGATCCACCGTTGTTGCTCGTCATGGGGTTTGGCACCCAGCTGATCGGCTGGCCGCTCGGGTTCGGTGAGCGTCTGGCCGACGGGGGTCGGTTCGTGATCGCCTTCGATAATCGCGACTGTGGACTCTCCTCGAAGCTGGATGGGCAGGGCGGTGCGCTCGAGGGGATCATCGCCGCAGCCTCCGCGGGGGATCTCCAGACTGCGCGCAGCCTCACGGCGTACACGCTCAGCGACATGGCCGACGATGGCCTCGGCCTGCTCACCGCGTTGGGGATCGAGCAGGCCCACGTGGTCGGTGCCTCGATGGGCGGGATGATCGCCCAGACGATGGCAATTGAGCACCCTGAGCGTGTGCTCACGCTCACCTCGATGATGTCCACCACGGGCGAGCCGGAGTTCGGACAGCCAACCCCGGAGTCCCTTCAGGCGCTGCTGACCCCGGCGCCCTCCGACCGTGACGGGTACATCGCCGCGGCCGAGAGGTGGTTGATCTGGAGATCGCGGCGCTATCCCGACCTGCCCGGAGCTCGCGCCCTGGCCGCCGAGAGCTATGACCGCTGCTACTACCCGGAGGGTGTGACGCGACAGCTCGCCGCGATGATCGCGAGTGGATCGCGCGCTGAGGGCTTGCGCGAACTGTCCGTCCCGACTCTCGTCATCCACGGGCGGGATGACACGCTCATCGCTCCCGACGGAGGCGAGCGCACAGCGTCACTGATCCCGGGCGCCCGGCTCCTGCTGGTTGACGACATGGGCCACGACCGGCCAGGGCCGCTCTGGCCGCTCCTCTCCCAGGCGATACTGGATCACACAGCCTGACCTGCTACCAGATCAGAAGCCGCTCCACCAGCTCCGAAACGGTGGGGACCTGGTCCGGTACCTGCTTCGCCGTCAGCACGCCCGTACGGCGGAACGCTTCGCCGCACCCGCTTGGCGCGGATTGGGAGACAGACAGTGCGTTGGCGGCTGTGCTTGCAGCGAGCCTTGCGAGCTGTCGGGTCGACGCGGTGGTCCGGGCGATGTCGACCAGGGGTCGCAGGAGACGAGCCTCGGCAGCCGAGGCCGAACCGTGGCTCCGGGTACCGCGCTACCGATCGGAGGTGCCGACGGGGTGCGTCGATGAGTCCCGCGCGGTCTCCCGTCCTTGGTAGACAACACGACCGAAGTGGAGGATGAGATGGGCAAGCTGGTGGTGACCGAGTTTGTATCGGTGGACGGGGTGTTCGAGGACCCGGGCGGAGCCGAGGGGTATGAGCACGGCGGCTGGACGTTCGAGTACGACCGAGGCGACGACGGTGACAAGTTCAAGCTCGACGAGCTGATGGAGGCTGAGGTTCAGCTCCTCGGCCGGGTGACCTACGAGGGCTTTGCCGCTGCATGGCCCTCGCGCGAGGGAGGGTTCGCCGACAAGCTCAACAGCGACCCGAAGTACGTGGTCTCGACCACGCTCAAAGACCCCGAGTGGCAGAACACGACAGTGATCTCTGGCAACGTGATCGACGAGATCTCAGAGCTCAAAAAGCGGACCGATGGCGCCATCCTGGTCGCCGGCAGTGGCAGGCTCGTGGGGTCGCTGTTAGGAGCGGACCTGGTCGACGAGCTCCGATTGATGGTCTTTCCGACTGTGCTGGGTCGCGGCAAGCGGCTCTTCCCCGAGGGGATCGACCGCCTCAAGCTAAGCCTCGCGGAGACGAAGACGGTCGGCCCGGACGGCGTGCAGGTCCAGATCTATCGGCGAGCTGAATAAGGAGACACGCACATGGATCAACCAACCGCCGACCAGGCGTTGAACAAGCTCGAGCCGCTGATCGGGGAGTGGACGTTGGAGGCGATCCCACCCGGAGGGGAGCCCTGGCCCGGGGAGGCGCGGGCCAAGTTCGAGTGGCACGACTCCGGTGCTCACTTAGTCGGGCGCTCGACGGTGGAAAAGCCCGGTGCGCCCAAGACCACCTCGATCATGGGATGCGACGGGGCGAACGGCACCTACTACCAGCTCTACTACGACGACCGCGGTGTCTGCCGCGTGTACGAGATGACCATCGGCGATGGCGAGCGGAGACTGTGGCGCAAGGGCCAGCCCTTCGCCCAGCGCTTCATCGGCAGATTCGAGGACGACCGCGACACCATCGTTCGCCGCTGGGAGGCAGCGAAGGACGGCACGAACTACGAGACCGACTTCGACCTAATCTACAGACGGGTCAAGTGATCCGCGGCCAGCACTAAGCCTCCAGCCGACAGGCGGCAACACCTGCTTTCGCGCCAGGGTAGAACCCCGGCCTAGCCGCGCCGAGTGCCCCCTCGCGCGGAACCCGCGTCGTGCTGACAACCGCAGAGCGACCGGCGGCGCGGAGAAGGTCAGCGACTACGTCGCCGGGCTTCTTGCCCTGCGCGTTCGCGATCCGCTGGAGGCGGCTAGCGTCTTCGCCTTCGACGCTGACGAGGATGCACAGCGTCGCCGTCGTGGACGGTCACAAGCTCGGTCTCACGAGCGCACGCTACACCCGGCCCGCGGGCTCCGCCTCCTCCTCGAGGAGGACCCCGCGGATCCGCCTCCTCCTCGAGGAGGACCCCCAGGTCGTCGGGGAGTGCCATGACGAACGCGACGTTCCGACGACGACGCCGCGCTCGGCCGGACCTAGCGTGGGGACAACCCCGAAACCCCACAGGAGGTCCCGTCCCATGAGCACATTCGCACCCCCCGCCCCGCTACCCGCCGTGATCGATGCTTGCCCTGAGCAAAGTGCGGTCCCGCGGCCGGTCCGCCAGCTGTCCGCCGCCGGCGTCGCCGGCGTCTGG
The DNA here is from genome assembly GCA_963836715.1 of uncultured Solirubrobacterales bacterium. Lineage (GTDB taxonomy): Bacteria > Actinomycetota > Thermoleophilia > Solirubrobacterales > Solirubrobacteraceae > Palsa-465. Next base: position 141,056 of record CAWIKH010000004.1, on the reverse strand, counting down.
GCCGCAGCGGCCGTGCCGATGGGCCTGCTCAGCTGGGTCGTCGCGCCGCGGCTCGCCGACGGCCTCAGCGGCTCGGCACCGCTCGTGCAGGCCCTGATCATCACGCTCACCGTCGGCCTCATCTGGCAGTTCGCCCTCGTCGTCGGCCTTGTCTACCGCGAGCAGCGCACCCTGCGCTGGTCGGTGGTCCGCGAGGTGCTCTGGCTGCGCGCGCCGCGCGACCCGCGCAGCGGACGGCGCGGCGGCCGCGGCTGGCTGATCCTGCCGGGCCTCGTCGTCGCTTCCGCCGTGACGAACCTGCTCGTGCCGTCGCTCCCGCACCCGGACGGCCGCGACCTCGGCGTGTTCCTCGGCTCGCACGCCGGTCATGCGTTCTTCTCCGGCGCGTGGGGCTGGTTCGCTCTGACCGCGGTGATGTTGGTGTTCAACACCGTGCTGGGCGAGGAGCTGCTGTTCCGAGGCTATCTGCTCCCGCGCATGAACCGCACGTTCGGCCGGTTCGACTGGCTTGCCAATGGCGTGATCTTCGCCGCCTATCACCTGCACGAGCCCTGGGTCATCCCGAGCGCCCTGTGCGACTCCTTCGTCCTCGCCCTCCCCGCTAAGCGGCGCCGGAGTGCCCTGCTGGCGATCGTCGTCCACAGCGCGCAGACGCTGTTCTTCCTGGTCCTCCTGCTGGGGCTGGTGCTCGGGAAGGCGGGAAGCTAGGACGTCGCGGCCGGCGCGTCCGGGCAGCGGGCAGGTGAATGGCGGCCAGAGGCCGACGACGGCGAGAGGCCATACCCGCACACGGAGCCCGCGGCCAGCCGCGCGATCCAGGGCCTGCTGAAGGCAGCCGCCAAGCGCGGCCTCGCCGTCAAGTAGCCCAGCCCAGACCCAGCCCCGGGCCAACACGCCCGGGGCCTGGTCCCCAGCCAGCCGGGAGGACCGGCCAGGCTGAGGAGCAGGCCCCCCAACCACCACAGGAGGAGCGACCCCATGAGGCTCGCCACCACCCACACCTACCAGACACCGACCGTGCGTGAGCGCGTGCGGTGCGGGCACCGGGTCCACGTCGGACCGTGCGCCAGCTGCCAGCAGGCGGCCTGCGACCGGTAGGCCGCCCAGCTGGCCGACGCGGTCGCCGCCGGGCTCGCCTGGCTCATGCGACAGCAAGAGACCAGGGCATAGCGGCAACAGGCCGCGCTCATAGCCGCCGACGCGCCCGGGAGGCCGCGTCGAGGGCGAGAGCCTGCAACAGCCCCCAACCGAAGGAGGCCGCCCAACTCCAACTGCCGGGGGCCGGCGGGGAGGGGAAGGGGGCTGCTTGGGTGCGGTCGCAGGGCGGCCGGCTGGCGGACGGATACGCAGGAGGAGGCTCGGGGTGCAGTTGCCCCCGCGTGCTCAGACCGGGTGACCTGGTCCTCGTCGGCGAGCAACACGCCCGGGCAACATGCACTGAAGGGTGTGGTGGCGAAGGTGCCCGATCGGGGTCCACCACGATCGGGACGTCACGGTCCCTCGAACCCGAGAGCCTAGGCGCTGTCCCACGCCGGGTCGCCAGGAACGGCGAGGGCCGGCATCCCGCAGGCGCGCGCGGAGATCATGTCGGCAGGCCCTCGGCTGTCCTGCGGCCATTTGCAGGAGCCGGTCGTCCCTGCGCGTTCACAACGGCCCCTCCGGAGACGCGCAGAGGCGACCTCAGAGATGGGGGATCGACGGAACGGCAGCAGTCGCGCTTGCGGGCCGCCTGTGAGGCTTAGGTGGGCGTGGCTGCCGGTACGAGCCCGGTCTGGTATGCGAGCACGACGGCTTGGACGCGGTCGCGGAGGCCGAGTTTCTGGAGGATGTGCGTGACGTGGGTCTTGACGGTCGTCTCGCTGATGTAGAGCTCCGTCCCGATCTCTGCGTTGGACAGGCCGCGGGCGATGAGCCGGAGGATGTCTTGCTCGCGTGCGGTGAGCTCGTCGAGTTCTTTCGGCGGCTCGTGGCGAGGGATGCGGGTGAATTGGTGGATCACGCGTTTGGTGATCGCCGGTGAGAGCAGCGCGTCTCCAGCGGCGACGGTGCGGACCGCCTCGATCAGCTGTTCGGGGGGGTCATCTTTGAGCACGAACCCGCTCGCGCCGGCGCTGAGGGCTTCGTAGACGTATTCGTCGAGTCCGAAGGTAGTGAGGATCAGGATCCGCGCGGTGTTGTCGGTGGCAAGGATCCGGCGCGTGGCCTGGAGCCCGTCGAGCTCTGGCATGCGAATGTCCATCAAGATCACGGTCGGGTCAAACCGCGCCGCCTTGGCCACCGCTTCCAGTCCGTTGCTCGCTTCGGCCACGACCTCCATGCCCTGTTCGCCGGAGAGCAGCATTCGGAAGCCGGCGCGGACCATGGACTGGTCGTCGGCGATAAGGACCCGAATCGTCATGGCCGGTCTGGGGTGAGGGGGAGGCGGGTGCTGAGCGCGAAGCCGCCGCCGTTTGTCGTGCCTGCGGTCATGTCGCCGCCGTAGAGTTTGACGCGCTCGCGGATGCCGATCAGCCCGTGCCCGTGGCCGTCGCTCGGCGTCGCGCCGGTGCCGTCGTCGCGCACTTCGATCCCGACCTCGTCTGGCGTATACCGGACGGTGACCTCCGCGTGGGTGGCGCGGGCGTGCTTGAGCGCGTTGGTGAGGCCTTCCTGCACGATCCGATAGGCGGAGAGGTCGATCCCTGGCGGGAGCGGGAAACGCTCCCCGGCGACGTGCAGCTCGACGGGCAGCCCGGCGCGGTCGATGTCCTTGATCAACGAGTCGAGGCCGTCAAGGCCGGGCTGAGGCGCGAGTTCTAGGCCGTCGCCGTCACGGCGCATCACACTGAGCAGACGGCGCATCTCCGCCAGCGCGCCGCGCCCGGCCTGCTCGACACCCCTGAGGGCGTCGCGATCCTCGGCCATCGCGTCGGGGAGCTGGTGCCTGACAGCGCCGACTTGCAGCACCATCACGCTGACGGCGTGCGCGACGATGTCGTGCAGCTCGCGCGCGATCCGCGCGCGCTCCTCGGCCACGACGACGCGCGTCGCTGCATCGCGCTCCTGCTCGGCCTGGGTCGCACGCGTCTGCGCCACTTCGGCCTGCTCGGCCCGCGCGCGGACGGCAAGGCCTGCAACCCAGGCGACGGCGAAGTCGACGGGAATGAAGACGAGCTGGTCGACCGAGCGCCCGGGGATGTTGTAGACGAGGGTCGCCGCAGCGCCGACCACGATCGCCAGCCCGAGGCCAGCCCGCCGGACGTCCCGAAGGTTCCCGAGCAAGAACGCGTCCGCCAGCCCGATCGGGAAGAGGGCGTTGGCATACGGGATCAGCAGCGGGTCGACGAACGAGATTCCCGCCGCCAAAAGCCAGTAGGCCGCCGGTCCGGCAAACGGAAACCATCGCCGCGCGAACACCGGCAGCACCAGAATCGGGATCGCCGGAAGGCAGAACCACAGTGTCGTTGTCGGAGCTCCGGACGAGCCGCGTCCGAGCACCACGTCAAGCATCGCCACGATCGCCAGCAGCGCGATCAGCAGGTCGAACCAGTACGTGCGGGCGAGATGTTCGATTCGGCTCACGCGCTGAACGTACTCCACCCCCTCGGTTCCCGCCTCCTACCTAGGTAGGAGTCGAAATCGTCGGAGGGTAGGAGCCGCAACCCGACCTGGCGACGATGCCGATCTCGCGATCGCACCGTAGGTTCGCCACATGGCACAACGAGGGACCGCACGCGAGGCGCGACCGAGCGCCGCCGGCCCGGTTAGGAGGAACTTCATGCTCAACTCGATTCTCCGCACTTCCGCGGCGGTCACCTCGACTCAGGCAGTTGCCTTGCGTGAGGTGCGCAAGGTGTACGGCCGGGGCGACGGAGCGGTCGTCGCCCTGGACGGAGTCAGCGTCGGCCTCAGGCGCGGATCATTCACAGCTTTGATGGGCCCGTCGGGCTCGGGCAAGAGCACGTTTCTGAACGTGGCGGCGGGGCTGGACCGGCCGACGTCGGGCTCGGTCACGCTCGCCGATACCGAGCTGGCGGGACTGAGCGAGCGGCGGCTGACGATCCTGCGGCGCGAGCGGATCGGGTTCGTCTTTCAGGCCTTCAACCTGCTGCCCTCGCTCACCGTGGCTCAGAACATCGGCCTGCCGCTGCGCCTCGACGGTCACCGTCCGCGGCGCTCGACGGTGCGCGACGTCGCGGCGCGCGTGGGCCTGGAGAAGCGGCTGCGCGACCGTCCCTCGCAGCTCTCCGGCGGACAGCAGCAGCGCGTCGCGATCGCCCGGGCGCTCGTCACCCGGCCCGAGGTCGTGTTCGCCGACGAGCCGACCGGAGCGCTCGACATCCGCACCGGACGCGAGGTGCTCGCGCTGTTGCGCGACATCGTCGACCAGGACCGCCGGACCGTGGTGATGGTCACCCACGACCCCGTGGCCGCGGCGTACGCCGACCACGTGATCGTGCTCGCCGACGGACGCGTGGCCGCGACGCTCGAGGCTCCCAGCGCCGACGACGTCGCCGAACAGCTCGCGCATCTGGGGGGCTGAGCCATGCTGCGTCTATCGATCCTCAGCGCCCGTGGCCGTCTCGGCACGTTCACCGGCGCCCTGATCGCTCTCTTCGCCGCGTCCGTGCTGGCGATGGCCTGGGGCATGCAACTCGAGTCGATGCTCCGCACCCATCCGCCCGTCGAGCGGTACGCCGGCGCCGCGGCGGTCGTGGCCGGACAACAGAACGTCGGCGCCGACCACGACGTGCCGCTCACCGAACGCGCGCGGGTCAGCACCGCGCTCACCGCTCGCTTGGCAGGGCTGCCCGGCGTCCGGGCCGCGATCGGCGACGTGTCGGTGCCTGCCCGGCTCGGCGACCGCGTCGCCGTTGCTCATGGGTGGTCAAGCGCCGCGCTCACCCCCTACGTGCTGAGCGCCGGACGCCCACCCGCCCGACCCGACGAGGTAGTCACCGGCTATCCCGCCGCGCTCGGCGCGCGGCTGGCGCTCGCATCGACCGCGCGCTCGCGCATGGTCACCGTGGTCGGCGTCGCTCGCCCCCGCGATCCCGTCACCCAGCAGAGCGCGATCTTCTTCACCGACGCCGAGGCAACCGCGCTGGCCGGCCACCCCGGGCGAGTCGACGCGATCGGCCTGCTCGCCGGGCCCGGCTTTGACATCAACCGTGTGCGCGCCGCCGCTTCGGGAGCGCAGGTGCTCACCGGCGCGGCCCGCGGGCAGGGCGAATACCCCGAGCTCGGGGCGACCCGCACCGCTCTTATCCCCGTCACAGCGGCCTTCGGCGGACTCGCGTTGTTCATCGCCATGTTCGTCGTGGCGAGCACGCTAGGTCTCTCAATCCAGCAGCGCGAGCGCGAAATCGCGCTGCTCAGGGCGGTGGCCGTCACGCCCGGGCAGATCCGCCGCATGATCGCCTGGGAAGCGGCGATCATCGCCCTGATCGGCTCGGCCGCCGGGATCTGGCCCGGGATCGTGCTCGGCCGCACGCTCGCACACGGGCTCGTGCGCCACGGCATCGCCCCGGCGAACTTCGTCCTCAACTACGACTGGCTCCCTGCCGCCGCCGTGATCGGCTGCGCGGTCGCAATATCGCTGCTCGCGGTCCTGGCCGCCGGACGGCGCGCCGCCCGCGTGCCGCCAACCCTCGCGCTCACCGACGCCGCGGTGGAGCCGCGGCTGCTCGGCCCGGGGCGGATCATCGGCGGGCTGCTCGCGCTCGCCTGCGCCGTGCCGCTGTTCACCGTGTCGGTCACCACCAGCACGCCCGATACCGCTGGGGCGACAGCGGAGATGACCGCGATCTTCCTCGTCGTGGCGGTCGGCTTCCTGGGACCGATCTTCGCGTACGTGGTCGCTCGGCTGCTGGCGCCGGCGCTCGGGGCGATCTCGCCGGTCGGCGGCTTCCTCGCCTCCGCCAACCTGCGCACCGCCGCCCGGCGCTTCTCTTCGGCCAGCACGCCGTTGGTGCTCAGCGTCGCGATGAGCTGCACGCTTCTGTTCAGCACGACCACCATCGAGCACGCCATTACCCAGCAAAGGCACGCCGGGCTGACCGGCCAGCTCGCGCTCACCAGCACCGGTCCGGGACTGCCCACCGCCGCGCTGAGCGACGCGCGCGCCACCCCCGGAGTGCGCTCGGCCGTCGCGCTCACCTCGACCACGCTCGGCCCCGGCCTGGGCGACTCCGACGATACCCTCCCCGCCCAGATCCTCGCCGGCGGGCAGGGCGGCGGCCTCGATGTCGGCGTCACCGCCGGATCCCTGAACGCCCTGCACGGCAACACGATCGCGCTCGGGCGCCACCGCGCCAGCGCCGCCCACGCCCACATCGGCGAACGCGTCCAGATCATGCTCGGCGACGGCACACTCGCCCACGCCACCGTCGTCGCGATCTACAGCCGCGACCTGGCCTTCGGAGACGCTCTGCTCTCCCCCAAGCTCGCTGCCGGCCACCAAACCATCCCGCTGCTCGGGACGATCCTCATCCAAACAGACCACCCCGCCGCGGTCGCCCAGCGCCTCCACGCCCTCGCTACGCGGTATCCCGGACTGAAGATCAGCAACCGCGCGACGTTCGCTACCGCCACCGCCGCCGAGGACGAGATGAACCGCTGGTTCGGCCCACAGTTCGTCGTCGAGATCTTCGGCTTCACATCAATCGCCGTGATCATCACGCTGATCATGATCGGGCTCCGGCGCCGCCGCGAGCTCGGGCTCCTGCGGCTCGTCGGCGCGACCCCCCGCCAAGTCCGATCGATGGCGCGCTGGGAGGCAGCGCTGATCATCACCATCGGACTTGGCATCGGCCTGGCGATCGCCGCCATCGCACTGCTGCCACTCAGCCAGGCGCTCAACGGCGGCCTCCCACACATACCCGCGAGACCATTCGCCGCGATCCTCGGCATCTCAGCGCTCCTCGCGCTGTTGGCCCTTGCGCTGCCAACCAGACGAGCGCTCCGCGCCCGGCCCGTTGAGGCGATCGGGGCGCGAGAGTAGACCTCCGGTCGGCACCTGGCAGCTCGCAAGCGTCCCTGCCCGGGTGGCAAACCTTCTCTTCATCCTCATTAGGTGAGGTGGGGAACCCGATCCGAGGCCTGGTTTCCCGCAAAGCAGGGCGGCGTCAACCTCCGATTGGCCTCGTTGCGCGCCCTCCTTCGCCGGCAACGCGGGTCTCTCGCTGCAGCCCCACGGGAGACGCGCTTAGCGCGGTCAGCAGCACGGTCGCCCGGTCGAGCAGGCGCGGCGCCGCTGGTCGCGCTCGTGGCGAAACTCAGGGCTGGCGAGCTGCCCTGCCCAAGACCTGCTTCGCTATCGGCGCGGTAAGGGCGCCGCTCTACCCCGAACGGGGTTGCGTCTGGCCCTGTCGTGATGCTCGGCCACCGTCAACCGTTTGAGCAGATGCCTCCCAGCCCTCGCGGCCGGGCAGTGGCAACGCCTTCCAGACGGAATACTTTGAGCCTGTGGCGGTCGCCGACGATGACCTGGGTGCTCCGCTTCTGCGGACGAAGCTCGTTGTCCCCAGCTCTCCTCGCCTCGTAGTCCGTGAAAGCCTGATCGACGCACTCTCTGGAGGCCTGTCGCACCCGCTTACGCTGGTCTACGGTCCCGCTGGTAGCGGAAAGACGATGCTTGTGGCGCAGTGGGCCGCATCCGCCAGAGAAGATCGTCCGGTGGCCTGGCTCTGGTTGGAGGCGGCCGATAACGATCCCGCGAGGTTCTGGATGTACGTCATCGAAGCCCTGCGCTCCGTAGTGCCCGGGATCGGAGAAGCCTCGCTGGCGATGCTGCGTGCGCCGGGCGTCAACCTCGCTGCGGAGGCTCTCCCGGCGCTGATCAACGAGCTCGCCGACGTCTCGGAGCGGCTCGTCCTTGTGATGGACGACTATCACGCGATCGATGACGAGCGGATCCACGAAGGCATGGCTTCGCTCATCGAACATTTGCCGACCACGCTGCGCATCGTGATGACGTCGCGTGTTGAGCCGCCGCTCCGGATCGCGACGCTTCGCGCGCAGGCCCAGCTCAGTGAGATCGAAGCTGGGCAGCTGCGCTTCTCACTTTCAGAGGCGGAGTCGATGCTCAACGACGTGCATGGGCTCGGCCTGACCCCCGAGACTGTCAAACGCTTGCACGAGCGCACCGAGGGCTGGGCAGCCGGCCTGTATCTGGCCGTTCTGTCGATGCGCGGGCGGGATGATGCGAGCAGCTTCGTCGCGTCCTTCACTGGCAGCGATCGACGGGTGGTCGACTACCTCGCAGCGGAGGTGCTAGGTGGGCAAGGCGAGCTGGAGGTGGACTTCCTGCTTCGCACGAGCGTCCTCGACGGGTTCTGCGCCCCACTCTGCGACGCGGTCACGGGCGCGCGAGACAGCAGGGCGATGCTTGACCGGCTCGAGCGCGTGAATTACTTCCTGATTCCCCTCGACCCAAGGCATGAGTGGTACCGCTACCACCACCTGTTCGGCGAGTTGCTGCGGCACGAGCTCGAGCGCAGACAGCCGGGACGCGCGACTGACCTCCATCGTCTGGCCGGGCGTTGGTTTCTTGATGCCGGGATGGTGTCCGAGGCGATCGGACACCTCACGGCGGCTGGGGAGCTCGACGCGGCTTCCGAGCTGATCGACGCTCACTGGCTGGCGTTCACGAATGCGGGCCAGCGGGAGTCGGTCGCGCGGTGGATGGACCAGCTTCCCCGCGGCTATATCGTGAGCGACGGCCGCTTGTGTCTGGTCCAGGCGAGGACCGCGCTAGCAGTGGGCGAGCGTGCCGAGGTCCTGAGGTGGGTGGACTTGGCTGCGCAGGCGCCGACGAACAACCCGGGTGATGACGCGGAGTTGGGGGAGGAAGTAACCGTCGTTCGGGCCGCGGCATGGCAGTTGCTCGGGGACATGCGTCAGGCTGAGCAGCTGGCCGGACGACTCGCGCCTCTGGATGGGAGTTCCATTTGGCACTCGCTCGCGGCGTGTGTGTTGGGCACCTCAGCGCGATTCTTCGACGCCAACGACGACGCCCAAGAGCTGTTCGACACGGCGTTGAAGCTGGGCGGCTCCAGGAACTTCATCGTGTCGATGCTCTCGCTCGGCCGGCTCGCGCTGATCGCCGGCGATCGCGGGGACTGGCGGGGATGCCGCGCCAAGATCGAGGCCGGGCTCGCTGTGGCCCGCGCAAATGGTCTGGAGGAGTACTGGATCTGCACCTCGGCCCACGTCGCACGCGGGCGGCTGTTCCGGCACGACAGGCGGCCGGCCGAGGCGCGGGCCGAGCTCGAGCGCGCGGTCAGCCTTGCTAGGCGAGGCGCCGGCCTGGTCGAGTGGTTGTACGCACTGACGACACTTGCCGAGCTGCTGCGCGAGCTGGGCGATCGCCGTGGAGCACGCGAGCTTGTGCTCGAAGCGCGTGAGCTGCTGTCACGCTGTCCTGATCCCGGCACGCTCGCGCCGCGACTGCTGGAGCGGTTGGAAAGCGCTCTGCGACTGGTGGTCGATGTATCCGGCGCGAGGCCAGTCGTCATCGACGAGCTGACAGCCCGGGAACAGACGGTGCTCGGCCTGCTCCCAACGGGCCTGTCGGCTAGGGAGATCGGGGACGAGCTGGGCATCTCCCGCGACACGGTCAAGACACACAGCAAGCGCATCTACCAGAAGCTGGGTGTGTCAAGCAGGCGCAGCGCGGTCGCGCGCGGGCGAGAGTTGGGACTGCTCTAGCCGCGCATCGCCTCGAGCTGACCGTGGTCGGGGTGATGGGAGCTCACCCGAGGCGGTCGCATCCTCGTGGCATGGCAAGCCCGTCATCGAAGCTTGGCGTCATCTCGGCCGACCGGGTCGGGGCCCTCCGGCCAAGAAGCGCGCGTCTGGCGGCGTGACGGTCCTGGCGGCCTGCGCGACGTTGCGCGGCATCGCTGGGTCCTCCTCGTCCCTTCTCCAGGCTGCCGCTCTTGTGCGCGCGGGCTCGGCACGGGAGATCTCGATCCCCTTCATCGCCACGCTGACCGGCGGTCGCGCAATCTGGCTGGCTCAGCATCGGGATCGCGGATCTGCCGCTCATCGTGGCCGACTCTGTGGGTCTCTGCCGCGGCCTCAGCCTCGTGAGGTGGATCACCGCCGTTCGCCTCAGCCGACGCCACGCTCCGCGTGAGCCGATTCCCGCCGCCGCGTGAGGGACCGCTGCTCCAGTCGCGCGACGCCCTCACACCGGGGTGACTGTGGTCGGGGTGATGTCAGCTACCCCCAGGCGGCCACATCCTCATGACCCGACGCGAACGCGACGCTCGAAGGAGTCGAACTGAGCCATGCAAGCCAATGACCGCCTGGAAATGTCCACCAACCTGGGTCCCGCGCTCGAGCGCAACCGCGTTTTCGCCGCCGAAGGCGGGCAGGAAGGCGCGGTCGTGTTTCCGAGGTTGCGCCTGTTCGTGATCACGTGCCTCGACCCGCGCGTCGACCCTGCCCACTTTCTCGGCCTCTCCCTCGGCGACGCCCTCGTTGTCCGCAACGTCGGCGGTCGGGTGACTCCGGAGGTGGTCAACGACGTAGCGTTCATCGGCCAGATCGCCGAGAACGTCGTGCCGGACGGCCCGCTGTTCGAGGTCGCGGTCATCCACCACACGCAGTGCGGAAGCGGAGCGCTCGCCGACGCTACGTTCCGTCGCCGCTACGCCGAGCGCATCGGCGCTGACGAGACGACCCTGCGCGAGCACGCGATTCTCGACCCCGCAGCGACCGTAAGGGCTCGCGGATCAATAACTGTGGTCGGGTCACGGTGAGTGGTTCGTCGGGCTGATGCGGTAGTTCCACTCGGGATGACAGTCGTGACCGGTGATGTTGACCGCGGCGATCTGGTCCTTGGGGACCTTGACCTTTGTCGGGTAGACGGTCGGGTCCAGGCGGGCGTAGACCTTCAGCCCGGTGGTGGTAGTGGTCGAGGCGATCAGCTCGAGGATCACCTGGTAGCTGGTCAGCGGCCGCCCGCGCCAGTTGAGGCTGATGAACGAGAACAGCCGGTGCTCGACCTTGTTCCACTTCGACGTCCCCGGCGGGAAATGGCAGAGCTCGAGCTCCAGGCCGGTGTCGTCCGCGAAGCGCTGCAGCTCGACCTTCCACAGATGCACGCGCGGGCTGTTCCCGCCGCCGCAGTCGGCGGTGATCGTCAGCCGCGTGGCGTTCGGGAAGCGCTCTTTGCCGAGGTGCTCCCACCACGCGCGGATGCTCGCGACCGAGAACTGCGCGGTTTCCGCGGACTGACCGACCGACACGTACCCCTCGTTATTGCCGATGTCGTAGATCCCGTAGGGGACCGCCTTTGGGACCCCCGTGGGAAAGTCGTGCCCCTCGACCTGCACCGGCTTGCCGGTCGGCTCCCATTCGCGCCCGTTGTTCTTGTACTCGCCGACCAGCTCCTTGTGCTTGCAGTCGATACTGACCGTCGGCTGGCCTTCAGCAAGCGCTCGCTTGACCGTCTCGTTGATGTGCGCGAACTGCTGGTCGCGGTCGGGATGCTGGGACCCTTCCCGCGTCTTCTGATTGGCCTGAAGCCGAAATCCCTGTCCCTTCAAGAGCTTCCCCAGCGTGCTCTCGGAGATCTCATGCCCCATCCCGAGCAGCGCCTCGCGCAGCTTCCCGAGGCTCTTCGACGTCCACCGCAACGGCGACTCGGGATCCCCGCGCGTGGTCGGATCGATCAACCGATCCAGATCCTCAACGATCTCCGGGTCGCCCTCAACGACCGCCGGACGCCCGCCTCCAGCCCGCCGCACCTGACCGGCCTCCAACCGCTCTCCAGACTCCAACTCAACCAGCCCGCGACGGATCGTCTCGTCCGACAGGCCCGTCACCCGCGCCAGCAGCGCCACCCCACCCGGCCCATGCGTCTTAGCCTCGCTCGCCGCCCACAACCGCCGACGCCGCTCATCACACTCCGCCCCGAACAACCGCCACCGCTCAGCGATCTTCGCCTCCGCGACACCATCGAGGACCGACGACAACCTGTCCGGCTCCGACATGAGAATCCATTCTCCACCGCCGCGCGAACCCCTTCACATAACCCCCGGAAATTCCACACTTGTTGATCTGCGAGGACTAAAGCGCGATATCGAGCGCCTCCACACCGCTCGCGCGATCCCGGAGCCCGTGGCCGTGTCCGGGCATGTCTACGACGTCGTCACCGGCTTGGTGGAGACGGTCCTTCCCGCCCACAGCTCAGCAGCTCGAACCGTTGAACAAACCCAATCCCCGCAAGGAGACAAGACACCATGACAACCATCGTTACTCCCGAGATCAAGCAAGACCACCCCGAGAGCCAAGAGTGGCCGATCCTTGGTCCGGACCTCCCTGATACGACGCGCGAAGACCGCGCGGATGGGTTCGATCCGACGCAAGGACGCAAGCTCGGATCCGACCCCTACGACGACCCCACGCAGGGACGCAAACTCGGATCCGACCCCTACGACGACCCCACCCAGGGACGCAAGCTCGGCGCCCACCCCTACGACGACCCCACCCAGGGACGCAAGCTCGGCGCCCACCCCTACGACGACCCCACCCAGGGACGCAAGCTCGGCGCCCACCCCTACGACGACCCCGCCCAGGGACGCAAGCTCGGCGCCCACCCCTACGACGACCCCACCCAGGGACGCAAGCTCGGATCCGACCCCTACGACGACCCCACGAGAGCTCGCTAGAGAGGGAGTAGCCAAATGCTCGACAACCTCGCCACGTTTCTTCACACACACGGGCGCCGGGTCCTCCTGGTCGCGGCGGTCGGCGCAGCGCTCGCCCCCAAACCGTCAATTCACACCCAAGAGAGGACAACATGAATCATCTACCTGCATATCTGTGGGCCCTCACGTACGCAGAGGTCACGGGCATCGCCGCGGCGACCGCATACGCGCTGTATCGCGGCGCTCGCGCCGCCGGTCTGGGCAATCGAGTCTCGACGAGGATGGGGTTGGGCGCCGCCCTTCTGTTCGGCGGCTGGCTTGCCGTAAGTAGTCTGGTCGCAGGCGGGGGCAGCTACCGCTCACGCCTCGGGCACGGCGTCCCTTGGCTGCCGCTGTCAGTGCTCGGGTTCTTCGGCTTGCTGCTCGCGCTGACCCGTGTGCCGTTGATCCGGCGAGCCCTGACCGCCCCAGGTGCTCAACAGCGGCTGCTGTCGCCGCACTCGTTCCGGGCAGCAGGGATCGTGTTCGTGATAGCGATGCTGCTCGGGAAACTCCCAGCGCTCTTCGCTGTGCCCGCCGGGTTTGGTGACATTGCCGTTGGCATAGCAACGCTATGGGTCGCGCTCGAGGTACGCGAGGGATCGCAGGCCAAACCGCTCATTTGGTTCACCCTCCTCGGGATCGCAGACCTCGTCTCGGCGCTGACCCTGGGAGCGCTGACAGGCTTCCTCCAGATCGTCCACGTGAACCCGCCCGCGACTCTGAACGCTGACCTGCCGCTCGCAATCATCCCCACGGTCGGTGTGCCGTTGCTCCTGGCGATGCACCTCACCTCGCTGCGCGTCCTCTTTGGGGATCGCGCGCCCGACCGGGTCGCGGATAAGTTGGTCGTCATTCCGCTGGCTGCGTAGCACCGACGCGCCTGAATCGACTCCCCCCGTCCGTAGCCACAGCCGGGCGACGGGCCGCGGGCGCGAAGCAATCAAACCCCAAGAGCAACCAGAACGGACGACGATGAACACCACTACCACGAACACAACGGAGTTCGTTGACCTGCCCGACGGGCGGCTGGCCTACGACGACAGCGGCGATGGGACCCTCGTGCTACGCCACGAGTGAAAACGATGGCTTGCACTGGCCCCGGCGCGATGGCTTGAAGTGGCCCCACCTGGCGTCGGTTGTTGTTGGTGTTGATGTTGCCTGATTGCCCGGTTGGATGGCACGCCGCGGCTGTCGTCGCGAAGGCCGAGCCCGTAGGGCGAGTGCCTGAGTGGCGATAGCCGCGGGCGCGGCTCCGGGGCGGGGGTCATGCTCGTTTGCGTCCTTGGCGTTCGAGGCCGTGGCGGAAGCGCCAGCTCTCGTTGCCGGTATCGATGATGTGCGCGCGGTGTGTGAGCCGGTCGACGACGGCCTTCGCGAGTCTCGGGTCGGGGAACACCTTTGTCCACTCTCCGAACGGCAGGTTGGTCGTGACGATCAGGCTGCCGCGTTCGTGTCGCTCGGAGAGGACCTGGAAGACGAGCTCGGCGGCGCCGTCGGGCAACGCCAGGTAACCCAGTTCGTCACAGACGAGAAGCTCGGTCCGGGCGTAGCGGCCAACGACCCGGGCGAGCTCGCGGTTGCCTTGCGCCTCCTGGAGCTCGTTCGCGAGGGCGGCGAGTGTTGTGAAGCGGACGCGGCGTCCTTGGTGGCAGGCGCAGACCGCCAAGGCGGTGGCCAGCATCGTTTTGCCGGTGCCCGAGTCGCCGATGAAGATGACTGACTCGCGGTCATCGATCCACGATCCCTCCGCCAAGGTGGCGATCGTCGCTTGTGGGACCTTGGGGTTGTCCTGGAAGCGGAAGTCCTCGAGGCGTTTGATCTGCGGGAACCGGGCGTCGATCAGCCGGCGCTCGACGCTCGGCACGCTCGGCACGCTCGGCCATCTCGGCCTCCAGCAGCGCGCCGAGGTACGCGACCGGGGTCTGTTGCTCGCGGAGCGCTTCGGCCGCGAGCGCTCGGAAGCGGCGACGGACGGTCGGGAGTTTGAGCTCAATCGCGTGCGCCTCGATCAGCGCTTCCAGCGCTGCGGTGTTTGGGTTGCGCGGGGCGCTCATTGGTCGTTCTCCCGGACGCGGGTCAGCCACTCGGCGTGCTCGGCCGCGGTGAGCAGCTCGAACGCGAGGCTGCGGGCTTCGGCGGCGGTGAGCGCGCAGACCGCGGGCGCGAGTCCCATCGTGCCGTCGGTCATCATCACGGTGACCAGCTGGCGTGGCGCCAGGTCGCCTGTCCAGTCCAGCTGGTCGGGCTCGATGAACGCTTCCAGCGCGCAGTACGGCTCGGGCCCGATCATCGTCCCGCCTCGTGCTCGTGCAGCTGGTCGTAGTCGTCGAGGTCGTCCGGGGCGGGCCGATCGTGCGCAGCGAGGCGCGCGTCCAGGCCGGTGAGCGACGGCACCTGCACGGCCGGGGTGCTCGCGGCGCGACGGGCGAGCACGGCGACGGCGCGACCATCGATCGCGCCCGCAGCGAGCGCGCCGCGGACCGCCAGCGCGACACGGTCGGGCCCGTGCTCGCGGCAGAGCAACACCACGTCGACCATCTGCCGGGCAGCGTCCGAGCGCCCATAACGGCCGGTCAGCCCAGCCCACAGCCGATCGAAGCAGTCAGGCCACCGGCCACGATCGCGCTCCTGTGCCAGCGCGACCGAGTGCTCCAGCCCGCCCGGCTTGCGTGCGAGCAGCTCGAGGTAGTGGTCGAGCTGGGCGCTGGTGCCGAACTTGCCGTGCAGCCGCTCATGCCGGGCGACCTCCCGGTCGCCGTGGTTGATCGTGATCTCCCGCGCGCCGATCCTCGCGCTGACCTTCAACCCGGCGAGCGCGACCGGCACCGAGTAGCGGTTCTGACGGATCGTGACGAGCGACTTGGAGTCCACCCGCGGCGTGGCGGTCTCGCACGCGTCGAACGGCTCAGCCGGCAGATCGCGCAGCAACGGCCGCTCTATCGCCCACGCCTCCCGAACCGTCACACACCGCCCATCGATCCGCCGGCCGAGATCCGCCTCGCAACCCGCCAGCAGCAACGCGTTGAGCTCGGCGAGATCGCGCAGCTCGGGGACCGGCACGAGATGGTTCCGGCGGTAGCGCCCGACCTCGCCCTCGACACCACCCTTCTCATGCGCGCCTTCGAGCCCCGGGGTCGTGAACTGCGACTCAAACAGGTAGTGCGAGCGCAACGCGACGAACCTGTCGCTCTCGACCCGGCGGCGGCCCTTCAGCACCTTCTTCACCGCCGACTTCAGATTGTCGAACCGGATCTCCGCGAATACGCCGCCGAACCACTCGAACGCCTGCACGTGCAGCTCCAGGAACGCCTGCTGGGTCTCGACCAGCGACGCCTGGCAGAACGCCGCCCCCGAGAACGACGCGCGCATCACGAACAGATGCACCTTCACCGACACGCCGCCGAGCACGACCAGCGCCTCGCCCCAATCCACTTCGGCCTCCACGCCCGGGGCGTGGACCTGCGGGACGAACACCTCCCCGACCGGCCACCCCAACTCGCGCTTGCGCAACCTCACGTACTGACGGACCGTGACCTCAGCGACAACGGCACCATGCTCATCAACCAAGCGCCGCCAGATCCGCTTGGCGGTATGCCGCTGCTTCACCGGCGCGTCCCGATCCGCCAGCAGCCACTCATCGATCACCGCCCGATACGGCCCCAACTTCGGCGCCGGCCTGTCCACCGGCGAGCGCTTCGTCGGCGGCACCGGCGACGCCAGCGCCTGCTTCACCGTCCGGCGATGCACCCCATGCCGGGCCGCCAATCCCCGGATCGAGAGACCCTCCCGATCACGATCCCGTCTGATCTGCTCGAACTGCTCCACCCTGGATCCCATTCCTTCTGGCGCCTCCCACTCGAGCTCGATAAAGCTCGAACGGTCGGCCGCCGGTCGGACGGAGGTGGGGCCAGTTCAGTCCATCGCAGTGGGGCCAGTTCAGACCATCGTTCCTACACGAGTTCCAGCCAACGGGCGTGTACCTGGACTCCGCCACCTATGGCCTGCCGCCCAAGGTGGCGCTCCGGGCGCTCTCGGCGGTGACTGCCGCCTGGGCGGGCGGACGCTATGACCCGGTCAGCTGCGATCAGGCAGTCGACCGCGCACGCAGCACGTTCGCGCGACTGCACAGCGTCTCGCCGGCGGATGTGGCTATCGGCCACCAGGTCTCACCAATGGTCGGCCTGATAGCCGCGTCCCTGCCTCCGCGAGCACGCGTGCTGGCGGCCGAGGGCGACTTCACCTCGCTGCTGTTTCCGCTGCTCGCCGCCGGCTGCGACGTGCGCACGATCCCGCTGAAGCGGCTCGCCGACGCGGTCGACAGCCGCACCGACCTGGTGGCCGTCTCCGCCGTCCAATCCGCAGACGGACGGATCGCCGACCTGGACGCCATCTCAAGCGCAGCAGCCAGCTACGACGCACTAACGTTGGTCGACGCCACCCAGGCGTGCGGCTGGCTCCCCATCGACGCCCGGCAGTTCTCAGTCGTGGCGACCGGTGGGTACAAATGGCTATGCCACCCGCGCGGGACCGCGTTCATAACGATCGCGCCCGAGCTGCGCGACCGGATCGTCCCACTAGCCGCCGGCTGGTACGCCGGCGAGCATCCCTGGGACACCTGCTACGGCACCCCCCTGCGACTCGCCAGCGACGCCCGCCGCTTCGACGTCTCGCCCGCTTGGCTGAGCTGGCACGCCGCAGCCGCCACCCTGGAACTGTTCGAAGCCGTCGGGCTCGGACGCATCCACGACCACAACCTGGCGCTGGCCAACCGGCTCCGAACAGGCCTCGGGCTCGAGCCGGGCGAATCGGCGATCGTTTCGCTTGACGCCGCTAGCGAGGCGACCGAGCGGCTGGCGGGCGCCGGGGTGAAGGCCGCGGTCCGGGCGAACCGCGTACGGCTCAGCTGCCACCTCTACAACGACGAAGACGTCGACCGCACACTCGAAGTTCTCACCGACCTTATCCACACGGGCGGCGGGTCATCCTCGGCACGCTCCCGGATAGCTCGCGCGTAGTCGCGCACGAGCCCGCGAAGATCATCCAGACAAGCGCACTGCTCCCCGGTCCTGCATTCGTATCGCGACGAGAATCTCCTCGCCACCCGCAAGCGCCCTGCCTTGCGCGGACTCCGGGTTCCGCTCACCTGGCCTCGAACTGGTGATCGCCGCCGGCGGCGCTTTGACGTACTTAGGGAAGGCGCCAGAAGTCGCCGGCCAGGCCAAGCTCGTCGAGGATCGCCTGGTTCTGCTCGCGGGCGTGAGGCTGCCAGTCGGCTGCGAGTCGATCGCTCCACCATGCGTGCGCAAGTTCGCTCAGCTTCGCGACCGTGATCGTGGTTCCCGGATCGCGCCGGCCGAGCCAGCGCCCGATGTGCTCTTCCGACCGGAAGAGGTTCATCGTGCTTCAGGTGAAGATGATGTCGTCCCACCAGTGCGCGGCGGGGACCAGGCAATGGAACAGGAGGCGCTCGTCATCGGGCCGCTGGCCGCGTACGTCGAACGCGATCGCCTCACCACAATCCGGGCAGGAGGTCTCGACGCGGCCATCCGTGCGCAATGCTGCGCAAATGCCGAGCGCGTCCCACGCGCAGTTGCCGTACCACCACCGTCCGGCGGCCTGAACGCGGTACGCGGTCGGCACCGCTGAGAACGGGTTGGCCATCCGAATTTCGTTCGTGGCTGGGTTGAGCACAAGCGCATGCGCGCGATGAAGCTCGCGCCAGACAGCCTCGACCTCGGCGCTCGTCCGGTCCGCCGCACCCGCCACCTCCTCAGCCGACGGCGCGCGACCCAGTTCGACAAACGTCCGGTAGGTCGCGTTGCGAACTTCAAGCAGCCCCGCATCCATGAGCCGATTCTCCCACCCACCGGGCCACCGCGTTCGTGCCGCGAGGCCTGCGACGCCAGGCGGGCGAGCGACGGGACAACCGGAGAAATCCGGCTGTCGGCGGGGTCGCGGTCCGGTTCGAATAGCAGCGCATCGTCCATCTGTCGCACGAAGGGAGGATTCATGGAATCAGTGCTACTGGACGTCGCCGGGCACCGTCGGTCACCGGCGACCATGCCCGGCTATCACCGAGGCCGCCCGCCGCGGAACAAGGGCGAGCAGTACCCGGCCGACCCGCGCTGTTGAACGACACGCTGGTTCGGGACGGGAGGGGCTTCCGGTGACAGCTGGCGTCGGCATGGCTGCGGTTGTCGTGTAGTCGTCAGGCTTCGCGCGTTCGTGAACGCGCGAGAGCCCTCCCGCCAGCTTGGTGGTTGCGTCGGGAGGGCTCTCCGGATGCCGGAGGTGGCACCCGTGTTGATGGTATTTGCCGAGGAGGCGCTGGTCGAGGCTGAGTTGGTCGGCGGCGGGCTGGGGTGCCCGTTGTGTGCGGGGGTGCTGGCGCCGTGGGGGTTTGCTCGCGAGCGGTCGATCCGTTTGCGTGGGGACGCGACGGTGTCGTTGTGCCCGCGGCGGTCGAAGTGTCGGGCGTGCTCGCGCTCGCACGTGCTTCTGCCTGATCTGTGCCTTCTGCGCCGTCAGTACGAGGCGGCGGTGATCGGCGCGGCGATCGAGGCGAGAGCGGCGGGGTGTTGTGGCTATCGCCGGATCGCCGCTGAGCTGGGGGTTCCGGTGAGGACGGTGCGTCGCTGGCTTGGGCGGTTCGCCGGTAATGCTGAGGCGATCCGTGCGCATTTCACCCGCTGGGCGTTCGCGCTGGATCCAGAGTTGGCACCGATCTTGCCGGCGGGCAGCTTGTTCGATGATGCACTGGAGGCGATCGGGGTGGCGGTGCGGGCGTGGGTTGTGCGGTTCGGCTGCCGGGCGGTGTGGTCGCTGGTGGCGTTCCTGTCGGGCGGGTTGTTGTTGGCAACACGAGGTGACCTCTTCCCGTCAGTGCTGTGAGCTGAGACCGTCCCGCGCTCTGAATTCGAGCGCGGGAGGAACACCGTTGGCTGGCAAAGACGAGCGTGGTCTTGAGATCGGGTTGTTCCGCTACGCGTTGATCCGCGAGGCGGCCGACCTGTCGTTGTCGAAGGCTGAGCGCGGCAGGCTGGTCCGGGCGCTGGCCGCCAGAGACCATGTCGGGCCCGACGGTCGGCTGATCGTGGTGGGCCGCTCGACGTTGGATGACTGGATCCGGGCGTACCTGGCCGGCGGGTTTGAGGCGTTGTGCCCGCGGCCGCGGCAGTCAGCTCCGTTGACGCCGGCGCGGGTGCTGTGCCTGGCGGAGGCGCTCAAGCGCGAGCTGCCGGACCGCACCGCCGCGCAGGTGCGGCAGATCATGCTCGCCTCGGGCGAGCAGGTGCCGGCGTTGCGCACGCTGCAGCGCCATTTCGCTCGCCTGGGGCTGAACGTCCGCGCGGACGGGCGCACCCCCGACAAGGTTTATGGGCGGTTCGAGGCCTCGCGCCCGAATGAGCTGTGGACGGGTGACGGGCTGCATGGTCCGAAGGTCGGCGGGCGCACCGCGATCCTGTTGGCGTTCATCGACGACTACAGCCGCGCGTTGGTCGGCTACCGGTGGGGGACCGCGGAGGACGTGCTGCGCCTGGAGGCCGCGCTGCGCTCCGGGCTGTGCGCGCGCGGGGTGCCAGACGGGATCCTGGTCGACCGCGGCTCCGCGTTCGTTTCGCACCAACTGCTGCGCGCGTGTGCCGTGTTGGGCGTGAAGCTGATCCACGCTTCGCCGCGGGCGGCGACCACGAAAGGCAAGATCGAAAGGTTTTTTCGAACGGTACGCGGCCAGTTCATGGTCGAGCTCGCAAAGCGCGAGGTCGCCAACCTCGCCGAGCTCAACGAACTGTTCGCGGCGTGGGTTGAGTCGGTCTACCACCGGCGCGCTCACACCGAGACCGGCCAAGCGCCGATCGAGCGGTTCATGACCGCCGGGCCGCCGGCGCTGCCGGCGCCCGAGCTGCTCAGGGAGGCGTTCCTATGGCAGGAAGGGGGGTATCTATTTGAGTCAGGTTGGGTTGCGCCACGGTCGCTCTACGGCCGGTGATGGCGGGGATCTCTTCGGTAGCGTGGGCCGTGGGCGCCCGGGGTGTGGGTTGGCGATCAGGCTGCGGTAGGTGATGGGGTCGGCGAGGATCGCCTGCTCGAGCAGTCGGTAGAAGAGCAGGCCGCGACGCCGGGAGCCGCGTCGGTTGAAGCGGAACGTGAATTCGTTGAGGTAGGCGTCGAGGTGTTCGGGTCCGACGGAGCCTTGGTGGGTGCCAAGCAGCCAGCGCTTGAGCAGGCTCGCGACGCGATGGACGCCCGGCATCAGGACGTGGGCAGGATCGTGCTTGCCGCGCATTATGGTCCGCTCGTGCTCGTAGCCGTGGTCGGGCACGGTCCAGTAGGCCTGCCACCCGTCGGTATGGACAGTCGCTCCCGGCTCGACCGCGCTTTCGATGAACGGGATCAAGCTGTCCTTGGAGACGTCGTCGACGCGTTGCAGTCGAATCCGCCCGAAACCCTTGGGGTTCTTGATCTCGACGGCGATCGCGACGATCTCCTTGGTGTCGGTCTGCCGGCCGAACACGCCGCCTTCAACCCCGCCCAGGTAGGCCTCGTCGACCTCGATCCAGCCAGCAAGGCGCTCGCGGCCGGGACGGACCATCGCCTTGCGGTAGCGGTGCAGCATCGCCCACGCCGTCTGGTAGGAGCCGAGCCCTAGCGACCGCTGGATCCCCAGCGCGGAGACGCCGTGCTTCTGGCTGGTCATCTCCCACGCCGCCGCGAACCACAACCGCAGCGGCGTCCGAGTGCGGTGGAAGATCGTCCCCGCCGTAACCGACACCTGACGCCCGCACACCGCACACTCCCAACGACCGCTGCTCAACCGCCACCCAGCGCGCCCCACGCACCGCGGACAGCGGAACCCGTCCGGCCAGCGCAGCCACTCAAGGTAGTCGAGGCAGGCAGGCTCGTCCGGGAACCACGTCAGGAGCTCCGCGTACGAGCCCGGGTAGTCCTTGCCTGCCTGCGGCACATGCGTACGCTACCTGAGTTAGATAGATACCCCCCTTCGGCAGGAAACGAGGACGGTGACCAAGACCGCGACCGTGTCGCTGCACGGGAACGGCTACGAGGTCGACGCGGCGTTGGTCGGTCGCCGCTGCGAGCTGATCTTCGACCCGTTCGACCTCACCAGGATCGAGGTCCGCTATCAGGGCCGGCCGCTGGGGCTGGCGGTGCCTGTGCGGATTGGCCGCCACGTCCACCCGCAGGCCAAACACGAGCCCGCCCCGCCCGCGCAGGGCACCGGGATCGACTACCTCGGGCTGATCCGCGACCAGCGCGAGTCAGAGCTCCGCGACCGGCGAATCGACTACCGCACGTTCAACGACAACGACAACGACAACGACAACGAGGAGAGCAGATCATGAGTATCGACAGGTTGCGCGCCCACTACGGGTTTGAGCGGATGCCGTTCTCCAAGGACCTGGCACCGGGGATGCTGCATTGCCATCGCGCTCACCAGCAGGCAGTAGCACGGATCTCGTGGTGCGTGGCTGAGCGGCAGATCGGCGTGATCTCCGGCGAGTGTGGGTCGGGCAAGACCGTCGCCGCGAGAGCCGCGGTCCAGGCACTCGACGCCTCGAGGCACACGATCCTGTACTTGGGCACCCCGGGTGTCGGGCTGCGTGGTCTCTACGCGGCGATCGTCACCGGGCTGGGCGGCAGCCCGCGGTTTCACTGCGCGTCGCTGATCCCGCAAGCCCAGGATCTGCTTGCCGCCGAGACCGAGGAGCGCTCAAAACAGGCTGTGCTCGTGGTCGATGAAGCCCATCTGCTCGACGCTGAGAGCCTCGAGGGTCTGCGCTGCTTGCAGAACGCCGACATGGACCGGACGGCGCCGTTCACGCTGCTGTTGCTCGGCCAGCCGACGCTGCGCCGCCGGCTGCGGCTGGGCGCGTTCGCCGCGCTGGATCAGCGCGTCGGCCTGCGCTACACGATCCCCGGCCTCGAGCCTGACGAGACAGCGAGCTACATCGCACACCACCTCAAGCTCGCCGGCCGCTCCGACACGCTCTTCTCAGATGACGCTGTCGCGCTGATCCACCAAGTCTCACGCGGCCTCCCGAGGCTGGTCAACAACCTCGCCGTCCAAGCACTCGTGGCGACGTTCACCGAGAACAAGACGATCGTCGACGAGTCCGCCGCTCGCAGCGCGGTCGCCGAGGTCCAAGCCGAATGAGCAACAGAGCTCCCTCGCTGTTCGACCACGGCACGCCGCCCGAGCCACCGAGCGGGCCAGGCGCGGGTGTGCCGCTCACCGCCCCGACAGGCTGGCCGGCGCCGCCCGGCCCCGCCGCCTATCACGGCCTGGTGGGGGAGATCGTCAGAAAGCTCGAGCCCGAAACAGAGGCCGACCCGCTCGCGATCCTCTCCCAACTGCTGGTCTCCTTCGGCGCCGCCATCGGCCGCGGCGCCTGGTTTCAAGTGGAGGCCACCCGCCATCACCCAAACGAGTTTCTGATCTTGGTCGGTGACTCAGCCCGAGCCCGGAAGGGTTCGTCCTGGGATCGCGTGTGGCAGCTGCTGTGCGCCGCGGACCCCACGATCGCCGGACGGATCCTGACCGGCCTCAACAGCGGCGAGGGCCTCGTCTGGGCGGTGCGCGACCCCACCGAGCAGGACCCCGGCGCACGCGACCCACGGCTGCTGGCCGTCGAGCCGGAGTTCGCGAGCGTGCTCAAGAGCGCCACCCGAGAGATCTCGACGCTCTCCCCGACGCTGCGCTCCGCCTGGGACTCAAGGCCGCTACAACTGCTGACCCGCACCGCGCCAGCACGCGCCACCAGCGCGCACATCGCGCTGATCGGGCACATCACCCAGGCCGAGTTGCGCCACCACACCAACACGATCGAGCTCGCCAACGGGTTCATAAACCGCCTGATCTTGATCGCGTGCCGGCGCACCAGGCTGCTGCCCGAAGGCGGCAACCCCGAGCCGCTCGCCGGCACCGGACTGGACCGGCTGCTCGCCGGCACCCTCCAACACGCCCGCCAAGCGGGCGAGCTACGCCTCGACAAACACGCCCGCGCTCTGTGGTGGGACGCATACACCCGCCTCGCTGAATCCCAAGATGACGGAATCGCCGGCGCCATCTGCGCCCGCGCCGAGGCGCACACGATCCGGCTCGCGCTCCTCTACGCGCTCGCCGACGGCGCCCGACAGATCAACCACGAGCACCTCCAAGCAGCACTCGCGCTATGGGATTACGCCGCCCGCTCCGCCGCCTGGGCGCTCCAAGGCGCCACCGGCGATCCGCTCGCCGAACAGATCCACGCCGCGCTGACCAGCAACCCCGACGGGCTGACCCGCACCCAGCTACGCGACCTCTTCCACCGCAACAAGCCCGCCGCCCACCTCGACCGGGCACTCAACACCCTCGCTCACACCGGCCGCGTGACCCGCAAGCGGATCCTAACCGCCGGTCGCCCAGCCGAGCTCTGGACCACCGCCGCCCCCTCCGGCTGAGCCGCAGTCCTCTCTCGCGGCAGCTTGCGCCAGCAACCTCTCGCCGCCACCAAGCGAAGCGGCCGGCCACCAGTCAAGGACGGCCCGACAGGGCCGAGCGCAGCGAGCCGCGAAGCGGCGTCCCTTGACGGGAGACCGCGTCGCGAAGCTACCCCACGCCCACCAGCCACCTTTTGTCGTTATGTCGTCCGTCGCCCCTCATGCCGATCAAACACGTCACCCACGTGCCGAACCAACGAGTCGCCCAACACCCGCCGACGGTCGAGGAGATCG
This sequence comes from uncultured Solirubrobacterales bacterium, assembly GCA_963836715.1. Taxonomy (GTDB): domain Bacteria; phylum Actinomycetota; class Thermoleophilia; order Solirubrobacterales; family Solirubrobacteraceae; genus Palsa-465. Next base: position 116,640 of record CAWIKH010000004.1, on the reverse strand, counting down.
TCGCGGTAATGCGTAGTGTCGGTGACCGATCCGACGCCCACCGGCTCCGGGCGCTGATCGTGCTGCTCTGGCGCGCTGGCCTTCGGATCAGCGAAGCGCTCGCTCTCCAGGAAAGCGACCTGGACCGCTCCCGCGGCGCGGTGCTCGTCCGGCGTGGAAAGGGCGACAAGCGCCGAGAGGTCGGAATGGACCGCTGGGCATGGGACCAGCTCGACCCCTGGCTCGATATCCGCCGTGAGCTTCCCATCGGCGCCGTGCTGTGCGTGATCCACGGACCGACCGCCGGACGACGTTGGGAAGCGTCGGCCGCGCGCAAACAGTTGCATCGCGCGGCCGCGGCCGCAGGCGTGAGACGGCGCTTCGCGCCCCACCAACTGCGACACGCCCACGCGGTCGAGATGGCGCACGAAGGCGTCCCGCTTGTCGTGATCCAGCGGCAACTCGGACACGCGAACCTCGGCATCACGAGCATCTACCTGCAGGGCATAGACAGCAGCGAGATCATCAGCACCGTCCACGGTCGGCCATCGCCGACGATTTCTGCCAGCGCCGGCCTCATGATCAGTCGGTAGAACGAAGCGCGACCGGGTCGGCCGGCGCCGGCGGGCCGACCCGACGCCACCCCCGCCTGGCGAAAACCAGAGCCGGACGTTAGGGACGGTCGGAGCCTGCTTTGCCGTCCGCGGGCAACTCACCGCGGGAGGATCCCGGCGGACCGTGCGTCGTACGGGGATCTCGCGGAACGCGGTGACGTGAGCAAGACAAGGCCGCATTCAGGAAGCCTGAAGGGCCACCTCGAATATCTCACTCGCTGGAGAATCAAGGCGGGCTTCCGCCTTGATGTGCGCGCGGATCGATGCATTACTGGCCTCCAGCTGACGCAAGTGTTCCTCGGTCTCCCAGAGAGAGATCACCAGCGCCTTTCCGTTGTCGCGGTCGACGAGGTAGTAGAGGCCTCCAAACCCCGGGAGGTCGTGCGCCGTCGGAAGTTGCTGCCGCGCCAGCTTCGTCAGTTCGTCGAGCTTCTCCGCTGGCTGGTGGACGGTCTGAACCCTTGCAAACATGAGATCCTTTCGTGAGCGTGTCGAAGTGAGACGCTACTATCTCAAAACGGGGCGCATCTGTCAAAGACTCGTTGCGATCTCGACAAACGACGTTCAGGATCAGTGGAAATGACCAAGGGCGAAGTGCTACGCGACCTCACCGCAGCCGCGATCATCGACAGCGCGGCGACGATCCTTGCTCAGCGTGGCGAGGCTGCGAGCATGGAGGAGATCGCGAGCTCCGCTGGGATCGGACGTGCGACGCTCTACCGCTACTTCCCCAACCGCGAGGAGCTGCTCAGCGCGATGGCTGCGGCGAGCGTCCAAGAGCTCGCTGCACGGATCAAGGAAGCAAATCTCGAGGCGGTCCCGTTTGAGGAGGCGATCGCTCGCCTCGCACGCGGCATCATCGCCACGGGCAGCAAATACATAGCGCTGAACGCAGACAGCGCGAAGTACACGGACGCTTACCCCGACTTCGACGTCGAGGTGACCGAGCCAATCCGCGCTCTGTTCCGCCGCGCAATCGCCAACGGCTCTGTGCGCCAGGACTTACCCCTCGATGTCCTCATGGACCTGTTCTCGGGCCTGATCAAGGGAGCGGTCGACGCGACAGCGAGCGGGCGCCGAGGGATCGAAGAAACCGCGGCTGCGGTCACGACCCTCTTCCTAGACGGCGCCCGCGCTTCCTGACAAGACCGCAAGTCTCCTGCCAGGCAGCGGTGGCGCCAGGTCAGTTGGTGCGGAAGCAAGGATCGCTCGCGAGAGACCTGCTCTGCGACCGCGACGAGCATCTCGGCCGTGACGCCGGCTTACCTGCTGTGCGCGGAAAGGGCGACTCTCCGGCAGGCAGCATCTGGACCTGGGATTCGGGCACACCTCAGATCCTCCACGCGGGCTCGTTGCTGGCCCAGTTGTGATGGCCTGGCTGCTCGTACTCCAGCGCCCACTGATCCCAGCGGGCTCGGTTCCGCCGGACGTGCTCTGGAAGATCGGTCATGGCCCGCACGGCAACTCGACGCGCACGAGCGTTCCATGCCCACTCGGACTCTTCACTCGCAGTTGGCCATCGAGCGCGGCGACGCGGTCCGAAAGTCCCCGCAGACCGCCGCCGGCGTCAATCGTGGCTCCCCCGCTGCCGTCGTCGCTGACCTCCAGCATCAGGCTTATGCCATCCCGCTCCACCGTGAGATCCACCCGAGAAGCGTTCGCGTGCTTCATCACGTTCGTCAGCGCCTCGGAGACGACGAAGTACGCGGCCGACTCAACGGATGGATCCAGCCGGCCAATCGTCGCATGACGAAGCATGACGGGCACCTGCGATCGGCTCGCGAGGGCCTCCAGGGCGGGCATCAGGCCGCGTTCCGTGAGGAGCGCCGGATGCAGTCCGCGAGCCAGAGAGCGCAGCTCCGCAGCACCGGCGTTCAGCTCCGCGACCGCCTGCGCGAGGGTGCGCGACAGCTCCGGATCCGCGCTCCTCCCCAGCCTCCTCATGGCCGCGCGGAGCGTCATCTCGACCATCGTCAACCGCTGTTGCGCGCCATCATGCAGGTCGCGCTCCATGCGCCGGCGGGTGTCATACGTGGCCTGGACGATCCGCGCCCGGGACGCGCGCACTTCCTCCAGCTGCACCTCGAGCTCGCCCCGGAGCCCGGCATTCTCCGCCGCCAGCCGCCGCGCCTCTTCGAGGCTCTGTCGCAGCGCCTGTTCGGCGAGCACCCGGTCGGTGACGTCCTGACCGGTCCCGAACATGCGGACCGGCCGTCCATCGGACATGACAACCCGGCCCCGGCCCTGTTGCCAGCGCAACCTGCCATCGGGGAGCACCACCCGGTGGTTCTCGACATAGGGCTCGCCCTGCAGGTAGCAGCGCTGCACGACGTCCTGGTGCGCGGCCCGGTCGTCGGGGTGCACAAGCTCCAGGAAGCTGCCGTAGCTCATGGGCATCGACTGGGGCGCCAGGCCGTGGAGGCGGTACAGCTCATCCGACCAGCTGACCACGTCCGCCTCGATGTCCCAGCTCCAAGAGCCCACCTGTGCGGTCGCCTCCACCTCGTCCAGCCACTCCATCGGATCACGCACCGGATACGCCGTCTCCGCGGTTGAGACGGCGTATAGGACGATCAGCGTGAGACCGTCGATATGCGGCAGCGAGGCGGACGTACGACGCAGCGATACCCCCGTGGCGCAAGCGACGAATGACGTGCGCACGGCGTCGTCGGTGTCGCTGCGCTCCGGCTCTGGCTGAGACCAGGCTGCGCCTTGGCCGATGATGAGCTCGTCGCCGAGCAGCCGGTGCGCGAGGGCGTTGGCGTACTGCACGCACCCCGCCCGGTCGACGATCAGCGCTGCTTCGGGCAGCGCATCAAACGCCGCGCGGAGGGAAGCTTCCGTCAGGGTGTCCATTCGCGTGCCCCGGTCCAACTTGGGAGAATTCTCCCGGGCGCGCCCGCTCCATGCAACCGTAACGGCTACCCAAAGGAGACCAGGCCGCCCTTCAGCGGCCCGGTTCCTGGTAGATCCGACAGGAATGCTGCTTACGCCGCGGCGGCAACGGCTTGGGCGTCGACTGGAGCGTTGCCAGCCATCCGGCGCCCATTGCCAGTACCGCCAGTGTGACAATCGCCGCCGACGCTTCACCGCCGCGTGCCAGCGCCGCGTGGCCATTGTGCGATCAGGCCTTCAGGAACGTGAGCACGGCCAGTACGCGCCGGTGGTCGTCCTCAGCGGGGGGAAGTCCCAGCTTGGAGAAGATGCTCGTCACGTGCTTCTCGACCGCGCGCTCGGTGATCACGAGCCGGCTCGCGATCGCGTGATTTGATCGACCCTCCGCCATCAGCCCGAGGACCTCGCGGTCACGTTCGGTGAGGTCCTCCAGCGGGTCCTCGGCACGGTTGCGCCGGAGCAGCTGGCTGACCACCAGGGGATCGATGACCGAGCCGCGATCGGCGATCCGGTGCACGGCGTCGAGCAGTGCTCCGATGTCGGTGATCTGCTCCTTGAGCAAGTAGCCGACGCCCTCGTGCGCCTCGCCGATCAGCTCGATCGCATACTGCTCCTCGATGTACTGCGAGAGCACGAGAAGCCCGGTCTGCGGCAGCTCGCCGCGGATCGTGAGCGCCGCACGCAAGCCGTCGTCATTGTTGTCTGGCGGCATCCGGACGTCGATGATCGCGATGTCGGGCTTGTGGGCGCGAGCCTTGCGCAGCAGGTCGGGAGCATCCCCCGCCTGGGCCACCACCTCGCAGCCGCCCTCCTCCAGGAGGCGGACCAAGCCCTCGCGTAGCAGCACCGAGTCGTCGGCCACGAGCACTCGCAGCGCGCTGTTCTCTGACGCGGACGCGGCTCCCTGCATTGCCCGCGTTTCAGGGGCGTGATCGGCCATCGAGCAGTGCGCGGAGGCTCTCGCCGGACAGGTCCGCCTTGGCGACGAAGCCGCGGGCGCCGCTCGCCTTGACCATGGGCCCGAAGTCGCCACCGTCGCGGCTAGAAATCAGGATCACCGCCGGCGCGTCGGCGGTCTGGGTCACGCGGCTGGCCACCTCGAACCCATCGATGCCGGGCAGTTGAACATCGAGCAGCACCAGGTCCGGCGAAAGTGATGTGGTCTGCTCGAGTGCCGATCCGCCGTCTGCCGCCTCGCCGATCACCTCAAAGCCCTCCGCCTCGAGCAGCAATCTGGCGCTCGCCCGGAAGGTGGCGTGATCGTCGACGATCAGAACCGTGGTGGCCATCTGCGCTTGCCATTGTGCCGGACGGCAACCGACCTCGGTAAGGGTGTGGCGAGGGCGCGACGCTGGCGCGTCGCGCCCTCGCGACCCCGTCGAGAGTCGTGCGGATCAGTCATCGTGCGGGAGGAATCGGGTGATTGGACTGGATCATGTCCCGTCCGCGTACTTTGCCTTGATCGCCTGAGAGGCGATCAGGCAAAGTACGCCTGGGGATAGAGCATCGGGCTGTCGATCGGGCGTTCGGTGAAGTTCATGTGTAGGGATGCGAGACGTCTCAGGGAGACAGCGCCTCGTGGCACTCCCGCCAGCTGTGATTCCACCGCAGCGCGGAGGTCGGGCGTCGGCGTCATGCCCACGGCGAATGTGATGTACGGCGCCGAGCGCGCCGTGCTTCAGCGCGGGCCGGGCGATCGCGCCGCCGAGCTGACGGGTCTCCGCCGAGAGCAGGGCGGATCCCGATTCGCCGGTCGCGGCGTCGACGAAGGCGTCGATTTCCTCCGCCGGCAGGTCGCCGAGCAGCATGCCGTCGCCGTTGCCGGCGGGGTGGTCGGAATCCATGTGCCGATGACTGAGCGCGACCACCGGGATGGTGGAAAACGTGTCGATGTCCGGCCCGAGAGCGCGGAGCGGTGCGTCGGCGCCGTCAGCCTCGTCGCCGAGGTACACGGCCTCGATCACGACGAACGACCGCCCGCGGAGGAACTCGGGGACCTCCGGGAACGGTGGGACATCGAGCACCCCGCCCAGGGAGATGATCTCATCGGGCTGCTCTTGCTGCGTCCATTCGCACCACGCTTAAAGCCCAGTGATTTCGATCAACTCGTCAGGTGAGCGGATGGGTGTATCGCACGTCCGCGACGCGCTGTGCGTTATCCACGAGGCTTAGAACCTGTCATTGCGGCTGCGGTGCCGAGGATTCGCGGCCGCGCTCGCCGCCAGCGGCGCACACACATCGATCCTCACGGTCAACCTGCGAGATCCCGTCGGTGCCGAGCGGTCGATCGCCGTTGCGCTGAAAGCCTACCGCTATGACGGGCTTTTGACCCTCGGTGGGGCGTCGATCGCGGCCCCCACATTGCAGGCGCTGCAGGCGACCGGCTGGTCGGCAGGCTCATGTATGCCACGTTCGGAATCGGCCCGCAAGTTCTGCGTGCGGTCGAACGGGATCAGATCGCGTTCGCAGCCGACCAACAGCCGTGCCTGCAGGCCTACCTCCCGATCGTGATGCTGATCGAATGGCGGCTCTACGGAGTGCTCCCCGACCAAGGCGAGCTCGTCTCGACCGGCCCGGTATTCATCACCAAGCGAGATGCTGGCCACGTGCTGAGCCTCGTCAATCAGGGAGTCAGATGATGCGTCATCAGCTCCCCTGGAGCGCTCGCAACGCCTTTGTCACAGCGGCCCAGTTGCGAGTCGTCATGGTTGTCGAGCCGACCCGGAGGGCGGGGCTGGCAGGGCTCGCCGATCGCGCAGAAGCAATCGGCGGAAACCTCGCGCTACCAAGCCCTCCCGGTCGGGAACTGCTCCTGACGGCGAGCATCCGTTACGAGGTGTTCGCCTGCGGTGCGGCTAGCCGCACCCCCGCGGGTGGGCGTCCCGAACGCCAAGACGCAGGGTAGCTCTACCGACGCTCGCCCCGCCCGGTGGGACTCTGCGGCTGTGCTTCAGATCACCCAAGCACACGCAAAGGAGGAGCCGCGATGACCACAGTACTCACCGAACGCCGGGAGCTCGCCCACCGGACCACCGACGGGATCGACGTCACCCTGTTCTGGAGCCAGCGTTCAAACCGGGTCACGATCGCAGTTCTGGACTCGCACTCCGACGAGGCCCTCGAGTTCGAAGTCGACGGCGTCGACGCGCTCCATGCCTTCAACCACCCCTACGCGTACGCCACCACCGGCGGCATACGCCGCATCGCTAAGCAGCGCGGGGTGATGAGCCCCTGAGCGTCGCGACGGACCCCTGAATCGCGAGGCAGCCATGCATCCACGCCTTCTCTATCAACTTGCCGCTGTACGAAAGGACGAGCTACGGCAGCGCGCTGCCCGAGTCTCGGCGGCCCGACCCGCTCGATCTGCAATAGGCCGGTGGTCTCGCTGGTTACGCCGGGCAGCCACTGCACCCGCCGGCGGTCCCCTTAAGCGCGACCCCGGCGCGACGCGTTTCCCCACGCCGCTCAAACCCATCACCGCTCCGCGCCTCGAGGCTTCGGGTCCACACCGGGCGGGCGCGGGCAACATGGAGAGGAACAGCCGATGAACCCCAAGACGAACTGGGGAAGCACCCCGAACAGCCAGTTGCGATCGACGTTTTCGGACGAACCGCCGACGAAGCGGGCAACGCTGCTGGGTCTCGTGCGCTGGTGCGTCGCTCACCGTCGCCGGGTAGTGGTGGCGTGGGTGGCGGTCGCGGTCGTGACCACCATCGTGGCGGGGTCGGTTGGACGTCAATATGCCACCAACTTCACCCTGCCGGGGACGGAGTCGCAGCGGGCCAGTGACCTGCTCACGCGGGAGTTCAGGACTCAGAGCGGCGACGCTGACACGATCGTCTTTCACGTCTCACGGGGCACGATCGCCTCGCCGGCGGTGCGTGGCGCGATCACGCCGCTGCTGGCGCGGGTGAGCAAGTTCCCGCACGTGGCGGGCGTGATCAGCCCTTACACCCCGCAGGGAGTCGTCCAGGCCTCGTCTGACCACAAGACCGCGTTCGCGACGATCAGCTACGACAAGCGCGCCAACCTGCTGCCGAACAGCGCCGGCGCGCCCGTGCTCAACCAGATCAACCGGGTGCACGTGCCCGGTTTGCAGATCGCGGCGGGCGGTCAGGTGATCGAGCAGGCCGAGGGCTTCAGCGTCGGGCCCGCCACCGAGGTCGGCGTGATCGCCGCGCTGATCATCCTCCTGATCACGTTCGGCTCGCTCACCGCAGCGGGGATGCCGCTGATCACGGCCGGCTTTGGCCTGATCACGGGCGTGGCCCTGATCGGACTCGCCACCCGAGTGGTGAGCATCTCCAGCGTCGGGCCCCAGCTGGCGCTGATGATCGGCCTCGGCGTCGGGATCGACTACGCGCTGTTCATCGTCACGCGCTTCAAGGAGAACTATTCGAAGTTCGGCGATGTCGACCGCTCGGTGATCGAGGCGATGGACACCTCCGGGCGGGCAGTCCTGCTCGCGGGAGCGACCGTGGTGATCGCCCTGCTCGGGATGTTCGCCACCGGGGTGGCGTTCATGTACGGCCTCGCGATCGCAGCCGTGATCACCGTGCTGATGGTGCTCGCGGCCTCGGTCACGGTGCTGCCGGCGCTCCTCTCGCGCTGGGGCCCCCGACTGGTGCGCCCGCATGCCGCACGAAGCGGCCTGCTCCGTCGTCGCGAAGCGGCCGTTGCCGGCGGCAACGGCGCCGGTTCGGCAGTCGGCGCCCCGCGCTCGACGGCGTGGCGCCGGTGGAGCCGCGTCGTGCAGGCACGGCCGTGGACGCTGGCGATCGTCTCGCTGGCGGTGATGATCGCGGTCGTGACTCCGGTGTTCGCGATGCGGCTCGACAGCAGCGACGCCGCCAACGACCCGGCCAACACGAGCACACGCCACGCCTTCGACCTCCTCGCCAACGGCTTCGGAGCGGGATTCAACGGCCCGCTGCTACTCGTCGCGGAGCTGCCGGCGCCCGGCCATACGACTGCGCTGCCTGATCTCCGCGCGGCCGTCAGTGCGACTCCCGACGTCGGCGCCGTCACGGAGCCTCGGATCGGGCCTTCGGGCAAGGTCGCGGTCATCCAGGCGTTCCCCGACTCTGCTCCGCAGGCGCAGGCCACCACGAACCTCGTCAACCACCTGCGCCACGACGTGCTACCGGCATTCGAACACCGGGCCGGCGTGCCGGTGCTCGTCGGCGGGTTCACCGCCGGCTCGATCGACTTCTCAAACGTGCTGTCGAGCAAGCTGCCGCTGTTCATCGGGCTCGTAGTCGTGCTCTCGGCACTGCTGCTGTTCGTCATCTTCCGCTCGCTGGTGATCCCGGTCCAGGCTGCGGTGATGAACCTGCTCACGATCGGCGGGGCACTCGGCGTCACCGTCCTCGTCTTCCAGGATGGATGGTTCGCAGGGGTGCTCGGGGTGCAGAAAGCCCCGATCGAACCGTGGGTCCCCGTGATCATGTTCGCGGTCGTATTCGGACTCTCGATGGACTACGAGGTGTTCCTGATCTCCCGGATACGCGAGCAGTGGATCCGCCGGCGCGACGCGTCCGCCGCCGTCGCCGATGGGATCGCGTACACCGGACGCGTGATCACGGCCGCCGCGGCGATCATGATCTGCGTGTTCCTATCATTCACGCTCGGTAACCAGCGGACGCTCAAGGAGTTCGGCTTCGGGCTCGCAGTCGCTGTATTCCTCGACGCCGTCGTCGTGCGCTGCGTGCTGCTCCCCGCCATGCTCGAACTGCTCGGCCCCGTCACATGGCGACTGCCGCGCTGGCTCGACGCCCGGCTGCCGCACATCAACATCGAAGGCTCGGCCGCGCGCGCGCTGCCCAAGCCCGCGGAACTCGACCCCGAAGCCACCGCAGAGCTCGAGCCGACAGAGGAAGCGGCCGCATGAACGGCGGCCTGATGCGATGCGACGGCGTGCGTAGTGCTAGCTGGGGGCTCGATCGTCGCGTTCGCCTCGATCTCCACGATCTTGTCGGGTGGCCGAGGAGCGAGACGCCGAGAAGCGTGCTCGGCGCTCGAGCGAGACGTTGGGAGACGACGTTCCAAACGCGCGCGACGTCGGCGCGCTCGCGGGCAACCACGAACACCGTCGTCTTTTCAAGGGCATCCGGCCCCGCCCCGTGCTCTGCCAGCGCAACCGGGAGGTTCTCGACGGCTCGAGCCGCCTGCCGTCACAGTCGCCCGGCGCCACAACCCGCCCCTCCGCGTCGAGCGGACAGGCCCCCGCGGTGAACACAAATCCTCGCGCCGCCGCGCGGTACCCATACAGCGTGCCCGGAACAAAGCTCATCGCAGCCATAACCCACGCATGCAACTCACAACGACTCGGAGGATCTGATGCCCACCGTCACGCTCAACGCAGGAACTATCCACTATGAGAACGCCGGACGACCCGATGGCCGTCCGGTCGTGTTCATCCACGGCTACTCGATGGGATCATCGCTGTGGCGGCCGCTGAGCGAGCAACTGGCGGCGCGCGGCTTTTCTTGTCTGGCGCCAACGTGGCCGCTGGGGGCGCACACCGAGCCGATGCGCGAGGGTGCCGAGCTGACGATGGAGGGCATTGCGGCGATCGTCGGAGAGCTGCTCGACGCGCTCGCGCTTGAGGACGTCGTGCTGGTCGGCAACGACACCGGTGGCGCAATCGCCCAGCTCGTCGCCACCAGCGCGCCCGAGCGGGTGGGCGCGCTGGTGCTGACCAGCTGCGACGCCTTCGAGCACTTCCCGCCGCCGATCCTGAAGCCAATCATCGCCGCCGCGAAGTTCCCGCCGGCATTCCACGCCGCGCTTCAACCGATGCGCACCCGGTTCGGACGCAAGCGCGGGTATGGAGCTCTGGCTCACGCCGACATCGATGACCTCGTCGCGGACTGGGTCGAGCCCGCGCTCACCAACCGCCGGGTCAGGAACGACCTGCGGCGCTTCACGACCTCGCTGAATCGCGAGACGACGGTCCGAGTCGCGGCGCGGCTCCCGCGGTTCGCCAAGCCGGCGCTGGTCGCGTGGTCCGCCGATGACGTCTTCTTCCCGCGCGAGGATGGCCAGCGGCTGGCCGAGGCCCTACCCAATAGTCGGCTCGAAGTGATCGAGAACGCGAGAACGTTCTCGATGCTCGACCAACCCGACCGGCTCGCCGGCCTTATCGCCGACTTCGCCCAGACCGCAGCGAACAAGCGCGCCGCATAACGAACGCCCTCCCAGTCTAAGCCGCTACTAGCAGGAGCGAGCGCCATTCCGAGCGCACGCGAGCCGGCAACGACAACGACGCGGCGATTCCAGTCACGAGAGCGGCAGCGCCTGGGTGCTTACTGGCCGGCACGAGTCAGGCGATCGGCAAGCGTTCTGCGGTCGCATCGTCGGCACCAGCGTCGCACACGAGTTCGTGCCTATAAGCGCAACTCCGAGCTGAGCAGCAACCACGGTCTGATCACCGACGACGCGCTACGACCAGCCCCAGACCCGCTGTGGTGCTGGGACGCGCATCTCAGCCACCAAGACGAGCGAGATGGATTGCGCGGGATCCGCGACTGAGTGGTGGCCCGGCGCCGCGACAGGCGTCCCGAACTCGCCGCGTACGCGCTTCCCGGGCCAAAGAGAGCGCCGGGGCCACAAGAGCCGGGTGCCGGGTAACCCGCAGGAGCAGGGCTGTTCGCTGCGGCGGTCTCGAGCCGTTTCGTGTCGGCGTCCGATTGAGGACGCACACTGAGTGGTCCCGTGAGACCCGCCAGTTAGATCAGTCCACTGGCTCCGGCACGAACACCGGGATCTCTCGGTCGGTCTTTGTCTGATAGTCAGCGTAGTCCGGCCAGACCGCTACGGCGCGCTCCCACCACGTCGCGCGCTCCTCGCCCGAGACCTCGCGCGCGGTGTAGTCACCCTTGGCGCCTTCGTCCTGAAGTTCAACGAGCGGATGCTCTACGAAATTGCGATACCACGCCGGATGCTGGGGCGCCCCACGCTTAGACGCGACCGCCGCATACACGCCACCGTGCTCGACCCGCATAACAGGGTTCTTGCGCAACCTGCCGGAGCTGGCGCCCAGCGACGTGATCACGAGCACCGGGGCGCCGCGCAGCTTCGTACCCTTGGTTCCCCCGGAGCTCTCGTACTCCGAAACCTGGTCCCGGACCCACTCCGAAGAGCTCGGCTCATATTCGCCCTGTAGCGGCATCATTTCTCCTTTGAGCTGTCCCGGACGAGCCTCGCAGGCTCGTCCGGGACGTCAGCCAGCGCAACCAGTCTCTCTAAATCCGAAGACTCAACGCTGACGACCGCTCCGCGGCCCCGTCGGCGCGCTCCTACCCCCCGGTCGGGAGTCGGCAGCGGGAGACCTGTGGCGTCACCCCACGCCCGGCTTTCCTTCGACGACGAGCGACCCGGCGGGTACTTAGCAGTCTCGGATCGCGCGGACACCAGGGAAGGCGGAGCGAGTCGCCCCCCTCGGCGTCAACCCGGCGACGTCGATCTCGCAAGGGCTCGGTGTGGCGAGGATCAGCTGAGGCGGATCACGACGCTGGTGTCGCGGAACCCGGTGTAACCTGACCGCGGAGATCGGCGGGCGGAAGTCGACAAGGGGTCTGCTGCCCTAATCGGGGTGAGGAGTACAGTTCGTAGTCGCTTCGCCTTAACCCTCGGCGGGCGTTGTTTCCGGCTCTAGCTTCTGGTCGGCGTGGGCGTGATGACCTCTTCGGTCTGCGCCATGAACACTCTTCAGGAGGCCGGATCGTGGTGCTCTCGGCAATGCAGTCTGTCTCGGGCGAAGAGCCGATGGCTCGGTCGCGCTCACAGGCCGGGCACCTCACTGTGCGGCAATCGACCAACCACGCCCCTGTGCCGATCGCCGCCGGTGGTGTGCTCGTGAGGGCGGCTGTGTTCGATGTGCTGAGCGGCGTGGCGCTGCTTGGGAGCCGCGCCACCGATGGAGTGGGCGGCGTTCTCGCCGCCTCGGTAGCGGTCGGCATCGCGTCGGTCGGTGGGGGCTGCCGATCAGGAGCCGGAATCCGGCGCTCCCGAGGCCTTCGATGACCGCGCTCGCGATCATGATTCGCCCGACCGATGCCGGTTGGGCGGTTTGCCTGACCAACGGTCAAGAACTCATCCGCTACCGCGGCCTCTTCTCGAAGCGCTTGGCGCTGCGCTACCTCCAGCGCTGCACGGAGGCAAATGCAATTCCCGGTCGGTATCGAAATCGGAGCGAGTCGTGATGAATCCCCAGACCCTGTTGGCAGAACCGGCGGTGATGCCGCGACAAGCGCAGCACGCTCGGCGTTGGGCGGCGTTGGTGGTTCTCTGCGCCGCGGCCCTGATCATCAACGTGGATAACACGATCCTCAACGTGGCGCTGCCCACGCTCGTGCGCAAGCTGCACGCGACCTCGAGCCAACTGCAGTGGGTCGTCGACTCTTATGCGCTGGTGTTTGCGGGGTTGCTGCTCGTCGGTGGAAGCCTGGCCGACCGGCTGGGGCGCAAACGCTTTTTCCTGATCGGCCTGGCGGTCTTCGCCGCCGGATCGATCGGCGCTGCCCTGTCAGGGTCGGTGGACATGTTGATCGCGTGGCGAGCGGTGATGGGGGCCGGGGCGGCGCTGACGATTCCCGCGTCGTTGTCGATCATCAACGACGTCTTCCGCGACCCGGCGGAGCGGGCCAAGGCGATCGGCGCCTGGGCCGCGACGATCGGGCCGCCCTCTCTGTCAATCTAACTTGAGACGTTTTCCACAGTAGTAATTTTTTCTGGAAATTGTGTTGATAACTGGGCGGAGAACAGGAGTCTCAGCTGAACATGACGGAGATCGTGTCGAATGGTGCCGCGCCTGTGGTGCCGGACCCGGAGCTGGTCGAGCAGGCCAAGCGCCGGTCGTTCACGGCGAAGTACAAGTTGGAGATCCTCGCCCGGGCGGACGCGTGCTCGGCGCCGGGGGAGATCGGCGAGCTGCTGCGCCGTGAGGGCCTGTACACCTCGCACTTGACGTACTGGCGCAAGCAGCGTCGCGATGGCGCGCTGAAGGAGCTCGGGCGGCCGCGGGGGCGTAAGCCGAGCGATCGGCGCGACGCGCAGATCGCCGAGCTGTCCCAGCGGGCCGAGCGTGCGGAGGCCGAGCTGGCGAAGGCGCGGAAGGTGATCGAGATCCAGGGAAACGTCTCAGCGCTCTTGGAGCAGATGCTCGGTACCGAGGGCGGGTCGGGGAGCACCGGGCGATGATCTGCGAGACCGTTGAGGAGTTGACGCCGATCATCGGCACCAGGCCGGCGTGCCGCGCGCTGGGCGCGTCTGTGGCGACCGTGTACCGGCGCCGACGACCGCCTGAGCCCCGGCCGCCCAGGCCGCGGCCGACGTCGGCCAGGGCGCTGTCGGAGCCCGAGCGCGAGCAGGTGCTCGAGGTGCTGCACTGCGAGCGGTTCGTCGACAGCGCGCCTGAGCAGGTGTACGCCACGCTGCTGGACGAGGGCACCTACCTGGCATCGGTGCGGACGATGTACCGGCTGCTCGAAGCCAAGCACGGCGGGGTGCGCGAGCGTCGCGACCAGCTCACCCACCCCGCCTACGCCAAGCCCGAGCTGCTCGCCGAGCGGCCGAACGAGCTGTGGTCGTGGGACGTGAGCAAGCTGAAAGGCCCGGCGAAGTGGACGTGGTTCTACCTGTACGTCATCTTGGACGTGTTCAGCCGCTACGCGGTCGGCTGGACGGTGCAGTACCGCGAGAACGGCCAGCTCGCGAAGGCGCTGATCGAGCAGGCCACCGAGCAGCAGCAGATCGGCCGCAGCGTGCTCACCTTGCACGCCGATCGCGGCGCCCCGCAGCGCGCCAAGCCCGTCGCGTTCCTCCTCGCCGACATGGGCATCACCAAGACCCACTCACGGCCGTACACCTCGAGCGACAACCCCTACTCCGAAGCGCACTTCAAGACGCTGAAGTACCGACCGGAGTTCCCTGAACGGTTCGACGACATCGAGCACGCCCGCGCTCACTGCCGCGCGTTCTTCGACTGGTACAACCACCAGCACCGCCACTCCGGGATCGGGCTGATGACCCCAGCCGCCGTCCACCACGGCCACGCGACCGACCTGCACGCCGCACGCGCGCGCGTGCTCGACACCGCCTACGAGCGCTATCCCGAGCGGTTCGTCCGCAAGCCGCCCGTCCCCCCAGCGCTGCCGACCGCCGCATGGATCAACAAGCCCGAGACAGAGGAGGTTGCTCACTAAATTCGATCGCGCCCCGTCTCAATCGACTTGACAAGTTCCGCTGGCAATGCCTACGCAGCTATGGCTTCAGCGATCGCGAGCGCGACGAGAAGTGCGCGCTCGCTATCGCGTGGAAGCACGCGCTGGCGAGTCACGCGCGAAGGTCGAGAACTCGGTCGCGCACGCCGCTCCTGCTTTCCCAGAAATGGGTCCTCCATCTGAGTGCAGTTGATGACCCCTCGCTGGTGTGGGGCGATTGACACGTGAGCTAGAGGCTCGCGTAGCACCCGCGTCGCTCCGCCACCCCGCACCGAGCCACTCACGCCGTCTCGAGGGGCGCCTGGGCCCTGGCGGCCCGCAGGTACCAACTGCACTGAGATGGAGGACCCATTTCCCAGACGGTGTGTGGGAAGGCGAGCTCTGTTGGGAGCGTCTGCGCTACTCGCGCGTGCGCCAAATATTGACGAATCCGACCTACGCCGGCGCGTATGCGTTTGGGCGCCACAACTCACGTCGCGCGGTCACTCCGGACGGCACGATCGTGACCAAGAAGGTCGCGCTGCCCCGCACCGAATGGACGGTTCTGATTCACGACCACCACCCGGCGTACATAAGCTGGGATGCGTTCCTGGCCAACGAGGCACGCCTCGCCGCCAACCACACCGCCAAAGGCCAGCGCCCTGCGCGCGACGGTGGCGCGCTCTGCCAAGGGATCGTCAGCTGCGGCTCCTGCGGGCGCACGATGGGCACCCACTACCAGCGCGGAGCGATCGGCTACAAGTGCTCGCGCTCACGCCTTGAGCACCTCAGCACGCCCGGCTGCCGCGAGATAAAGGCCGAGGTCGTCGATGAGCTCGTCACCCGACGGCTGCTACAAGCGCTCGCACCGGAGGAGATCGCGCTCGCGCTCGCCGCCACCGACGAGGTCCAGGAGCGCCGCACCCGCGCCAACCGCGCGCTTGAGCTGCGCGTCGAGCGCGCCCGCTATCAGGCGATCCGCGCCGAGCGCGCGTTCCACGCCTGCGAGCCGGACAACCGCCTCGTCGCCCGCACCCTCGAGACCCGCTGGGAGGCCAAGCTCCGCGAGCTCAGAGACGCCGAGGCCGAGCTCGCCGAGCACGTCGTGCCCAGCAGCGAGCCCTCGCGCGAGCAGATCGAGGCGCTCGCGCGCGACCTACCCGCACTGTGGGCCACAAAGACGACCTCCGACAAGGACCGCAAGCGGCTACTACGCGCGCTGATCATCGACGTCACGATCACCCAGCCCGACAGCGACGAGCTGCAAGTCGGGATCCGCTGGCGCTCGGGCGCCAACGAGCGCCACACCCTCAAACGGCCCGAGCGCGACTACGTCCCGAAGGCCACGCTTGAGCTGATCGCACGCCTAGCCGCAGACCACAGCGACGCCGAGATCGGCGCCGAGCTCCAAGCCGCCGGCCTACGCAGCCCACGCGGCCGCCGGTTCGACGCGGCCGGCGTCAAATCCGTACGCCACCGCTACAAGATCCCTCAGGGCCCGTTCCACCGCCACGGCGAGCTCCGCCCGCCCGCGATCGCCGAACGCCTCGAGATCTCAGAGAGCACCATCTACTCCTGGATCCGCCGCGGCACGCTACAAAGCCGCCGCGGCCCCGGCGGGCGACTATGGGTCCAATTCGGCCCCGACGTCGAACAGGAATGCCGCGAGCGCATCGCGAACTCAGGCCACATCACCCCAAAAACCAAAGACAGGTTCAACGGAGGTGCAGTATGAAGCGACCGTCGGCAAAGGCAGCCGGTCATACCGGCCACCCTTGCCAGCAACCAGCAGTTCACCCGAATGCCAATCGAGATCGTCGAGCGTGAGCGCGGCCACCTCGCCGGCGCGCAACCCCAGCCGCGAGAGCAACAGCAAGATCGCGTAATCGCGTCGCCCGACCGTCCGCCGCCGATCGCAGCTCCCGAGCAGCCGCTTCATCACCGCCGGCTCAAGACCGCGCGGCAGCGACCGATCCCGCAGATCCGCGACCCCGGGCACCGCCCACTGAAGCGGCATCGCGATCAACCCCGCGATGTGCAGGTAGCGCAGAAGCGAGCGCAGCGCCACCACCAACTCCCTCGCGCCGGCGACGCTGCGCCGCGGGCACTCGCGCGCCAAGAACGAACTCATTTCCGAGGCGGTCAAGCGCTCGAGCTCGAAGCCCCCGGCACCCATCACCCCATCCAGGAACAGACGCGCCACCGGCACGTAACGCACCAGCACCGTGTGCTCAGTCAGGGCGCGCTCATCGAACAGATACCGGCCGTAGTCCGCCAGCAGCCGCCCGACGGGATCGTCGGTGAAACCCGACGCGGTCACCGCCGACACGACGCCCAGCTCTCGCAGGTACTCAAACGGCAGCGCCGTGCTGCGCACCGACAGCCAGGTTGAGCAGCCAGCCGCCCGACGTGCAGCCACAAATGTCTCCACGCGCTCCAGCAAGAGCTGGCCAGGCAACAAGCCCTCGCGCTCTAGCCACCGGCTCAGCAGATCAAGCTGCCACAACCGATGACTGACAGTCCACCGCGAATAGCCCCGGGCCGCCAACCACGACCCATACCCGGGCGCATACGACGCCAGCGGGCCAGAAACCACCGGCACCCACAACCGCGAAGCCATCAACGCCTCCCGTCAGATCGAGAAAACCGAACACGGGAAGGCTCCGCCGCACCACGGAAGTTATGCCGAGCAGCTCACCAGCTCAAATCGCAATTTCCAGGGAAAACAACCGGTCATCAGCCCCCACTCGGCATAACAAGCCGCGCGGCATGACTTCGGTTATGCCGATGTCGGCATAACTGGAACGGACGAGCGGCAGAAGGACGCGCCGCTCGCTCGCAGAGTTCTGCTCTGCCGAACAGCAGGAGTGGCGCCGGCTCGAGTCCGCTCGGCTTTCCCTTTTTCTGCGCCCTCGTGGCTGTCCAGCACGTCCGGTAGAGTTCGCCGCTGTCTCGCCGAGACCAGGAGCGAGGAAGCGCAGCCCGAGGAGGTGTGAGTTGAGTGATCGTGTTAGTGAACGCCGGCGCGCCGCGCAGCTCGCCCGCCACTATCGCGACCAGGAGAACCTGACGATCGCGGAGATCGCGCGCCGCCCGGGGCGCGCAGAGGCGACGGTCAAGGCGTACTTGTATGACCCGACGGGCGGGAAGGCACGCGAGGTCAAGGCGCGCTACCGGGGCGTCTGCCGGGGCTGCGGCGCGCCAACCGCGGCCCGAGGCGGCAAGGGCGATGCGTACGATCACTGCAAGCGCTATCGCCCCGGCGCGATCGCGCCGAGGCGGACCCGGGAGTGGGTGCGCGACGCGATGCGCGGTTGGCGGGCGCGTTATGGGAGTCCGCCGTCGTCGACGGACTGGTCTCGCACCCACGCCCGCCGGCGAGGTGGCGAGGCACTGAAGCGCCTGCGGGACGGCGACTGGCCGGCGCCGTCGACGGTCGTCGACCTGTACGGCACCTGGGCGGCGGCGCGGTCCGACGCCTTCCCTGACGACTGAACCGATTCGAGAGGGGCCTGTGCGGTCTGGCCCGGTACCTGTCGGGCAAGATGCGAAAGCAGCTCGCCAACCACGACGATCCGACCGGCCGCGATGCGCGCGGCGATGACGGCTGGCAGGACCTCGCAGTAGCAAACCCCACCTTCCTCCTCGAACGGCTGGGCAGCGAATGCACTGATCTTCAGTTCCTGCGTGAGCTGACCGTCAACGGCTCGACGCGATCGCCGCGCACCCCCGTCCCGCCGGCGGCCGCGTGGTGTGGGATCTGGACTGGCGGCGCCTGGAGGCCTCCGCCGGCAAGGTGCGCAAGCTGACGGTGACAGACACCGGCACCGGCATGCGCCCCGACCAGCTTGGGCGCTACATCAACCAGCTCGCCTCCAGCAGCCGCGAGCAATCCCACACCGCCAACTTCGGCGTCGGCGCCAAGGTCGCCGCCGGATCATGCAACCCCCACGGACTCGAATACCGCTCCTGGCACCAAGGCCAGGGCTCGCTGGTGTGCTTCAAGCGACACCCGGACGGCCGCTGGGGCCTGGAACCCCAACCCTGGCCTGACGGCCACCACGACTACTGGCGACCACTCGGCGAGCACGACAAGCCGTGGCTGCTGCGCGGCCAGGACCACGGCACCCAGGTCGTGCTCCTCGGCCACCACGAGCGCGACGACACCACCCGGGCGCCCCAGAGCGTAAGCGACGCCCGACAGCACTGGATCACCCGCTACCTCAACAGCCGCTTCCGCCAATTCCCAGAGGGGATCGAGGTGCTCGTCCGCGACCACCACGGCCGTGGCAGGCCCGGACAACTCACCCGCGTGGCGGGAGAGCGCACTCACGTCGAGCGCCGCGCCCTCTGCGGCGGCATCGTCGAGCTCAGCGATGCGGTCGCGTGCTGGTGGGTACTCGATGACGACCACCGCGCCCGCCGCCGCGAAGCCGGCACCTGGACCTCCAGCGGCCACATCGTCGCCGTCACCGGTGACGAGCTCTACGACCCCCTCGCCCAGACCCGCGGCGGGTACGGACGCCTGCAGGACTTCGGCGTCCGCTTCGGCTACGAACGCGTCGTCATCCACCTCGAACCCGCCGTCGAACCGCACCGCCTGCAGGCCAACACCCGCCCGCACCATGCTCCTCCTCGACCACGAACCCCTCCCCTGGACCCGCTGGGGCGACGAGTTCACCGCCGCCATGCCCGACGAGATCCGCCGACTCCAGGAACACGCCGCCACCACCGATGGCACCCCACGCCAAGAAGCGATCCGCAGCCGCGTCGCCTCGATCCTGCCCCTCTACCGCCTCAGCCGCTACCGACCCACAACGCCACCCCGCCCATCACCCGCCACCGGCGACCGCGGCGACCCGCCGACCAGGACGCGACGTGCCAAGCCGGCGGCGCCCGCCACGCCGCCGATCAAGGATGCCGAGAGCATCATCATCGACGACGCGACCTGCCCAACCTCGCGGATGGCGCGCCGCCCGCTTCTGGCCGCGACCACGAGGATGGCGCGGACGCGATCGTGGATCTGCCCGACGTGGCGTGGATCTCGGCCCGCGACGGCACCCGCGCCCCCGGCGACCTCGAGGACCAAGCCGCACGCTACCACCCCGCCTGCCACGAACTGACCGTCAACGCCGATTTCCGAGCCATCAACGACTTGAGCGCCCACTGGCGCCGCCGCTACCCCGGAGTACCCGGCGCCCGCGCCGTGATCGAAGCCCAGGTCCGCGAATGGTGCGAGCAGGTGCTCGTCGAAGTCGTCCTCGCCGCCCGCAACTCCAGCTGGAGCCAAGACCAACTCGACGCGCTCCTCTCCCCGACCTCGTTAACCCCCGCCCTGCTGCCACGCCACCTGCTCCACGCGATGCTCCAGAAACGCCTCGCCCAGAAACTCGGCTCGCCGGGCGTCCCGAACCCGCACCGCCGACGCGCATGACGATCCCGACCAATCGCAACCTCCGGCCCAGACTGGCAAGCAGACTCGAAGGGATGCTCGATGAAGCGATCCGTCTCGACCGGGCGCGTCAGCTCGCGGCCGAGCTCCAGCGCCTGTTCGCCCGGGACACCGATCTCGCCCACAACCTCAACGACGCCCATCGTCGGCTCCCGGACGCCAACAATCGCCTGTGGTCAGGCATTCACCCCGACGGGCTTCGCGCCCTCGACCATCCGACATCCGAGGCTGCGCAACTCGAAGCCTCGGTCCGTGGCCGATCGCAGGTGCTCGACTCCCCCGATCTGCTCGGTGCCGTCCAAGCGGTGCATTGGCAGATCCACCAGGCGCACTGCGACTACGAGCGGGTCGCGGAGGACCGACGACACCTCGCCGCCGAAATCGGTGAGATCATCCGGACCTTTCTCGACGAGCTGGTGGCGGCGGGCTGGTCAGAGCAGCAGGCGCGCAACACCGGCATCCACGCACTCGCAACCTCAGAAGAGGACGCGTAGGGACGTGGACAAGCTCCTGACAGCCGAGGAGGTCGCCGAGCTTCTCAAGGTGAACACCGAATGGGTCTGGGCGCAAGCCCGCGCCGGTCGAATCCCACACGTGCGCCTCGGCAGGTATCGGCGCTTCCGGGAGTCCGCGCTCGACGAGTGGCTGCTCGGGCTCGAGACCGGCGGGACCGGCCAAACGGCCGCCTCGCCCGTCCGACGTGTTCCCCTCCGGCGGCCCGCGTAGTCGCATCTAGCAAGGCTCGGCTGGCCCAGAGACACCAACGCGCCGCACGGGGGCCGTCGCGGGGAAGGATCGCACGATGTGTTCACCCGGGACCCCAAGCGTCTACGGGGCGGACGACGAACTCGTGAGAGGGCTACTGCGCCGTGGCCAGGACCGCCGACCGACGGTATGAAGAGAAATTGGACCCCAATTGGCCCCCGGCGTCTGAAGGACGTCCTCGAACCAGACGCCAAAAGCCGCTGATTTGCAGGACATTCCTTGAATCGGGGAGATAGAGCATTTCCCCTGCAAACGGGCGGACCGTGGCACCGAACGTGGCACACCAACCCGGTCGAGTCTCAAGTGGTGCGGAAGTCAAGCGCCCGGAACTCTCCATCCGGCATGAGCCAGCCAGCAGATTCGACTCGGCCCTTGGGCAGGTCTGTGTGATCGGCCCGAACCACAATCAGAATCGGGTGGGGCGCTCGCTCAACGGCGAAGTAGCTCAGGGTCCAATCCCCTGCGATCAGCTCAAGACGGGTCGAGTGGTACTGGACCGGCACTTCGGCGTCGCGAGTCCGCACAATCGAGGCCAGGTGCAAGGATGGGTCACGTCTCGCGCCGCCGTCCGCTTGGGTTGCGACGACCTTTGCGTCCTTGCTGAACAGGTACATGACGAGGGGCTGCACCGCGCGATCGCCGAACTGGTTGCCCAATCCGATCTGCACAATCGCCTCGGTCTCAGCGAGGGTGGGGACCTTGATTTCGGTTGTGACTCGCGCCCTGCCCAGGCCAAAGACAGCCAGCGCTCCGATCGCGACAAATCCCCACGCGAGACCGGCGATGGTCAAGCGAGGGTTCCCTGCGGCGTGCGTGTCCCGGATGACATAGAGGGAACGCGCCTCGGCTGCCAGCAAGACCAGCACGGTGCCAACCTCCAACGCTTTCCGCGCGACCTCAATTGCGCTCGCCAAGGAATCGTCAAAGCTTCGGGCTGGGGAGCCGAAGATTCGCGCCTCCAGAACCAGCGCAAGGAGTAGGACCGGCACAACCTGCGCGCTCGTCGAGAAGAAGTCGCTGCCCGCCGCCGCAGGCGAAACGAAGAACGCAGAAACGCCAGCCGCGAGGCCTAGCACGAGTGGCGCAGCCCTCTCCGCCGATGCGCGTCTCGATAGCTCCATAACGATCAGGAGGCTAGTTTGACCGGCATGGCCACGGGTGCCGCTGGTGCTCGCTCGAACGCCGCGCGGACCCGGTTGCGGGCTCGCGCCTGGTCGAAGTGGCCGTACAGCCGGCGGACCAGCGCGCCGCCGTCTTGGTGGCCGAAGTGCTGGGCGATGTCGGCCGGGTCCAGCTCGAGCACGTTCCACGCGTACCACGCGAAGTGATGCCGCGTCGCGGTGTACAGGTCGACCTGGCCGAGCCCGGCCGAGCACCTGACGCGATTCCAATGCAGGTTCCGCGAGGACGGCGTGTAGTGCGTCCCGCGGATGGTCGTGAACACCCAGTCGGTCTCGCGGGGCAGCGCGAGCAGCCGGTCCCGCGCCGCCGGAGTCATCGCGACCGTCCGGACGACTCCATGCTTCGGGAGCGTGACCTTCCGCGCCTTGACGTTCCATTGCCGCTCGATCCGGATCGCCTCAGCGCCGGGCGTGAAGTTCAGGTCATCCCACTGCAGCGCGTCGAGCTCGCCCGGGCGCGCGCCCTCGTGGATCGCAACGTCGAGATAGGCGGCGAACGACGGCGGGGTCAGCTCGTCGGCGAGCGCGATCATCCGCCTGGCGTCGGCCTGCGCGGGCGGCTGCGTGTCCCGGCGGCCGCGGGACTGCGGCAGCCTGAGCCCGGCGAACGGGTTCCGGTCGACTAGACGTCCGGCGTCGGCGCGGGCGGCATCGTTGAACATCGCCCTCAAGCTGGGGATCGTCCCGTCGACGCTGCCGGACCGGCGGTACTCGCGGACGACGTCATCGTCGACCGCGCGAATCGGCAGGTCGGCGTACCGGTCCGCGAACCGCTGCGTGCGCTCAGCGTTGTGGAGGTTGGTCGACTCGGCCGGGCGGAGCCACAGCGGGTCGCTGGTCCACTCCTGCCAGAACTCGCGGACGGTCACGCCCGCGCGGGTGCTGGTGCGAAGCAGCTTGAGCGCGTCGCGTTCGGCTTGCTCGGCGCCGGGCCGGTGCGGGTAGGTGCTCGGGCCGCCGATGACGTCGGCGGGGTTCATCTGCTTGCCGGTGCGGGGGTGGCGGATCCGGGGTCGCCAGTTGCCGGACGGTAGCCGTGTCGGCATTGCTTGCTCCTATCGGTTGCTGCCCGGTGGCGTTCGCGCGCTGGCCGGGCCTGTTGGCAAGGGCATCCTACCTCGCGCGGCCGCCCACGCCATCGCCTGCGACGGCAGATACCGCCGGGTGCGGGACAGTCCCCAGGTCTCGGACGGCATGCCGGCGACGACCATCCGCTTGACGGTCGAGACCGACACGCCCATCAGCTGGGCGAGCTCACCGGCGGTCACATATCGCTCGAGCACCGGGACGCTCACGGTGCGGCCGCCCGTTCCTCGAGCCGGGCGATCCGCTCACCGCGCCCTCGCTTGACCGCCTCGAGCTCGCCGCGGGCGATCGCCGCGCGGATCGATCGCTCTGACCGGCCGAGCTCGGCGGCGAGCGTCGCGACCGTGAACGCCGGCGCCGGCGTGAGCAGAGCACTCTGATCGGCTCGCTCGCCGACGAGCTCGCGCAGCCGGGCGAGCGCGACCGGATCGCCGGCGAGCTCGTCCAACAGCGCGGTCAGCAGCCGGTCGCTCACGACGAGCTTGTGTCTCCGTTCGCCAGGTGAGCGCGATCGGTCATCGCAGCCCCGCCAGCACGATCGGCGGCAGGTCCACCCAGTCGTTGTACGCCTGTTGCCGCTCCTCGAGAACAGCCCGCATCGCGCGCACCCGGCGAGCAGCCTCGGCCTCTGCCTCCGGTGACGTGAAATGCCAGTTCATGCAGCCCCGGCCTTCGTGGACCTTGCCCTCACTGCCGAGTCGCGTGCAGCCCCAGTCCTTGCCCTCGCCCATCCACACGGCCGTGCCATCACAGTGAGCGGGCGTGCGATCAAGGATGATCGCGGCCTGACCGTCAACCTTGATCCCCCGATCGCGGGCGTATCCCGTGGTGAGGCCGTCCACCCGGACCGCGCGGGGCTGCGGCCATTCGCGCTCTGACCGCACGAGAGCACCGGTCCCTGCGTGCCGGCCGACGACGAAGACCGCGCGGCCCATCTCCTGCTCGCGTGCCCACTTCTCGTCTTGGACATCACTAACCCGGCCGAACGGCTCGACCTCCTCGTGGTCGATCCGGTCGAGCTGGCGGTACACGCTGAGCGTGATCTGCCGACTGCCGACCATCAGCACGCGCACCTCGGCGGTGAGGACTTCGATGGTGGCGGTCTTGGCGTTGCTCCCGTTGTGGGCCGTCGTCGTCATGCGTCACTGCTCCCTCTGGCCGCGCTCGCGGCCGTTGTATTGCTGATTCCAACCCCCCGCCCTTGACCCCCAAGATGCGTGCCACCGCGTGTGTCTGTGTGACAGCGTGTGCCATGCGCCCTACGTGCGCGCATGCGCATGAGGTACGGACTGACACACGCTGACACACAGCGGGCGCTATGACACACGCTGACACACGCCTACTCGACACGCGTTCGCCTTCCCAGAGCGAACCGCTCGATCCATCCGTTCCTCGACGCGAGCGCTCTCGCGTTCGAGCCATTGAGCGAGCTGCGCTCGGGCTCGCGACTCGGATTGCCACTTCCCTCGCCAGTGCTGCTCGCCATCGCGGCACACGACGGCGCGATACACGACGCGGCGACTCATTCCGACGCCTCGTCTGGAAGCCGGTAGAGCACGAGCCGGACCCTGTGGACACGCTCGCGCGTGGTCGAATCCCACTCGTCGGCGAACACCCGCTCGCCGCCGATCTCGCTCAAGCGAGAGAGGATGCGATCGTCCGAGCCTGCGTCCTCGACGCCGAGGTCGTAGCGCAGAAACACCGCCATGTGACGCGCGGTGACGTAGAAGCCGCCGGCCGTGTCGTCGTGCAGTAGCACCGGCACCGGCCGTTGCGGCTTGCCCTTGGCGTCGCGCGGAGGGTCCTCCACGAGCTTCTTGGAGTAGTCGTGATCCTGCAACCGCCGCAGCGCCCAGTACGACGTGGGACTGCCGGTCGTGATCAACGCGACGCGGTGCAGCTGTTGCACCCACTCCCACGTCTGCCCGCGCTGATCAGCCGCCTCGAAGTGGTCGGCCAGCGAGCACATCGCCTCGTACATGGCGAGCGCCGCCTTCGGGCTGTTGATCCGCCACGCTCGCGTGAGCCCTTTCGTGTCAGCCGCAGCCTGTGCGCGCAGGCGGGCCGGGTTGGTGCAGTCCAACTCACGGTCGTAGTTGATCCGCAGCTCGTCGCCGTCGCCGGGCGGGCGGATGAACACGGTCAGGCCCGTGCCCGCGCGCCCGCCGTGGCGAACGATCCGGCTGACGTAGTAGCCCTCCGGTGGGCCGTACCCGATCGTCAGAAACGCGCGGATCTCGTCCTCCGACGAGCCGTGCCGAGGGGCCTCGCCGAGCGCGCCGGTATCGCTTGCGTTCTTCGCCATCAGAACCTCTCCTTCTCGCGCTTCCGGATGAACTCGGCCAGCCCGGCACGGCAGCGCTCTCGTTCGGCGATCCGCGACTCGACCGCCCACTTGGCGAGCTTGCGGAAGTCGCCCGGCTTGGGCGGCGGGAGCGGCTCGCAGGCGCGCTCGAACTCGCACCAGAGGTGCGCCTCGATCGTGTCGATATCGGTGATCCCGCCGCGCAGCAGCCGCAGTGCCCAGTCCTTCAGGTACGGGTGCCGCTGACCGTGCGGCACGCGCTCGCCGGGTGGTCGGTACTCGCCGCAGCCAGCGCCGTTCGACGGCGAGGCGAGCAGCTCGAGCAGCCACGCCGGCGCTGGCGCGACCGGGACCTCATCAGGCGCGGTCCGCCACTCGTACACGCCGAGCTCATGCGGCGATGGCGGCAGCAGCACATACCCGCCGTTGCCACGCACATGAATCCCGCCCGGCAACGCGCCATCGCTGTTCGTGACCTCGCCCAGCAGGTACAGGTGCCGCCCCGGCCGCGGTGTCGCGACCTCGACCGTGGGCGGCAGCGGGCCGTGCTCGACCTCGAGCCGCGCGAGCGCCTGGTGGTCGTCGACGTCGAGCACGAACCAGCTCGGCCCGGTCGGCGTGCCGATCCCGGCGTGCGGCCAGCGCGCCCACCAGCGCGAGATCGTCGTCTCGTCGGTCGTCGCGTCGAGGTAGCCTCGACCGCCCTCTTCCTTCGAGATGGTCGGCTTCTTGTTACGCCCGACCGGGAAGATCGGTCGACGTCGTCGCGCGTAGGCGATCGCGGCCTCGCGCTCGACGCTCACTGCGCCGCCTCCGATCCGCTCGCCTCGCGGTCCGCTTGGAGCCGGCGGACCGTCACCTCCAACCGGTCGAGGCGCGCGACCACGTCCGCGATCGTCACTTGCTGTCGGTCTTCATGCTGCCAGCGGAGCGCCTCGCGGTCAGGACGTCGCCAGCCGTTCTGCTCGCGCCAGCAGTCCATGCAGAGCGCGTGCCACTCCTCCTCGGTATCGGCGCCGCACTCCTGACACGTCCCGTCGGCGCCGTTGCTGTACTCGCTCATCGCCGGTACCCCCGACGCCGAGGGAGCCGGACGGCACGGTCAGGTTCGGGATCTGCGTGGGCGTCGTCGTCTGCGGGCGGCCCGCGCGACGTGGTCGCTCGGCGGTGCCCGGGGCGACGCTCGCTACGTCCCTGCGGGCGAGACGGGCGCACGGCCGGGACCGTCCGCGACGCGCGGACGACATGCGGACGAGCTCGACGGACCGCTTGCCGCTCGGAGCGCCGCAGGCCCGCCAGGACGGCCGTCGCGCGAGCCTTCGACTCAAACCAGCTCGGGCTGCGCCGGGCCTGCGCCTCGATCAGCTCCTCGTCGATCACTTGGGGCGGCGACCACTCGCCGCCGTCGCCGGGTCCGGCTCGTGCAGACGCCGGCTTCTTCGTCGAAGTCGGTGAACCGGGTCGCCGACGCCTGAGCCCCGGCCTGAATGCGCTGCCAGTGGAACTCCCAGCGCTCGCGATCCCGCCGGCGCCGGCTCCTCTTGCACTCCTGCCCCCACCGGCGGTGCAGCTTCGCGAGCTTCCCGCCACGCCGCCGATCGAAACGCCCTGCCCTCCGGTGGTTATCCTGCACTTCGAACCTCCTGCTGCTCGTGGGATCTTCTGCGTCGGGCGCGCCTTCTGGTCGGGGCGCCCGGCGTGCTTTCGGGAACATTCGCGGGGCCGTCGGTTGCCGCCCGGCGGCTTTCGCACTCCTAGGCTCGCGTGGCGCCTCCCCAGCGGCCGGGGAACAACTCCTCGTCCTCGACCCCGAGCGCCAGGCAGAGCACGCGAACGGTGGCTCGGTTCGGCTGGACGTTGCCGCGCTCGATGTTGTAGATCGCGCGAGGGCTGACGCCGGCTAGCGACGCGAGCACCTCGCGGCTGAGTCCGCGGTCTGCCCTCAGCTGGGCGAGTGGGTGGGGCGCGTTGCCGCCTGTGAAGGTACTGTTGCCATCGTGCCTGAAAGGCTGCCACCGCCGGGAAGCGATTTCCCGGAAAGTTCGGGGGGTCAGAAGGGGCAAAACTTTCCGGCTCGCGACGTTGCGCGGAGATCCAGTCGCCTGCAGTGGCTCGGGTTGCGGCCGGGGGAGCGTCTTCCGTTCGCGGCCCCGCGCATTGCGCCCCAACCGTGGTTCGCAGACGAGGTGCCGAGCTACGTCGACTGGCGCACGTTCACCTGGCCGAACGGTCCCAGCCGATCGCTCCCCTATTGGCTGGCCGCCCTTACCCCGGCGGGAGCGGACGTTCTTGAGCTCGAAGACGGCCTGTTCGCACCACTGCTCGCCGAACGCGCGACACCACCACTCCCCAGGCGCCGCGACCTGCTCGCGAACCAGCTCGCGGCGAGAGTACCCCCGATAGTCGCCCGTAAGCCCGGAGGGCAGGCCCCGCGTTCCGGAATCCCGGGCTGGTCGATGGCCATGGCGCTCGTCGTCGACCTCTACGGCGCCAAGACCGATGAGGCAGCCGACGCTCTCGAGCTGCGGGACTACTCCAGCCGCGATGCGGGAGACGGCTCCCGGAGCGGCAGGCTGTACGCGCAGCGCGGACGCCCGTTGCTGTCCAGCGTCGGCGCGTGGCCGTGGTGCCTCGAGTACAAGCAGGCCGGCCGACTAAAGGACCGCTGGTACTGCCGGCAGGACTACGCCGAGGCACTGGCGCGCTGGCACTTCCAGCAATGGCTCGCCGCCGAGGCCGCGAACTTCAGAACGCTCCCATTTGCACCACCACCGACAGCAGTTGCCGCGATCGACGACGCCACGAGAGAGCTCGCCCGCGACACGTATCGCAAGGCGTACGGAATGTTGGCGCAGATCGCTGCTGCGTACATCGATGAGGCCGAGCAGAGCTCGACCCGGGCGGAGAGCGGGAAGGCGCCGGCTCGAGGGGCGTGAGAGAGCACTTTGCTGACAGCACGCCACACGCACCTTCCCCGATGAGCCGCATCCTCATCCGCGACATACCCGGTGGACAAGCCGCGTTGCCTCCGGTGCGGCACGCCGATGGACCCGCCGGGTCACCGGTCGCACCTGTGCGCCGAATGCCGAGGCGGCGCCCGCGGGAATCTCGAGCCCGGGACTCCGGACAGCCAACCACCAGCAAAGGGCTAACCCGCGCGAGGCACCTCTCAAATGTGAGAGCGTGCAGGGCGTAGGAGTCACAACGCTGCGATGTGCGAGCTGCGCCCCCCCCGGCTCGAGGCTGAGCAGGCGTGCGTGCCCCCGGCCGGCGGGACGATCGCCGAGGGACGACCGGCATGGGCACCCGCCGAGCCTCGAAGGCGTTGTGTGCGTGTGAGCCGTGGCCCGAGCGCCGTCTGAGCCTCGGGCAGCCCCTAGGCAGCCCCTACTAGGCCGTAAAGCGTCGCCGAGGGCGTCAGGCGGCTCGGTCGCGCTCTCAGGGGGCGAGCAACGGTGTCGAAGCGACAGGCGCGGCTAGGCGTCGCACCGTCGCAACCGCACGCGCCGCGCTGGCCGAGGTCGACACGTCGCCGACAGGTGCCCTGACTCGATGCTGACTACAACAACACCTTTTGTACACCCCACGCTTACGTGTGGTGTATGATAGGTCCAGAAATGGCCTGTCAGCTCTAAGGAAGGGGCGAAATACCATGAATCCACTACCGGCACTCAGCGCACAGCGATGCGTGATCTACCGGCGCGTGTCGAGCGCCGAGCAGGAGCGAGCGTCCGGCCCTGAGCGCCAACGTCGAGCCTGCCAGGCGTTCGCACAGCTCCACTCACTCGAGGTCGTGGCCGACCGGTTCGAGGACCGCAGCGGCACCTTGCCGATGGAAGAGCGGCCCGAGCTGACCGCGGCTCTATCGGATTGCCTCGAGCACGGCGCGGGGATCCTGCTCGTCGAGGAGAAGAGCCGACTGGCGCGCGACGAGTACGCGGCGTATGACGCGCTCAGGTCGTTCGCCACCGCCGGCGTGAAGATCGCCTACGCCGACGGTTCGTCGAACGGGGCGAGCGATCCTGCCGCGCTGCTGCTCGACGCGATCGGCCACAGCATCGCGGCCTACGATCGCCGGCTGATCGTCGCCCGGATGCTCGCGGGACGGAAGGCGAAGGCCGAGCGCGAGCCGCGGTCCCGCGCGCAGGGTGGCGGCGTGCCGTTCGGCTACAGGCGGACGCGAACGGGCGGCGTCGAGGTCGACCCGGATGCGGCCGCTGAGGTTCGTCGTGCGTTCGACCTCGTGCGTGACGGCTACACGATCCGCGACGCGGCGGCCGCTCTCGGCTGGCATCCGAACACGCTCGCCCGGGTGCTGAAGCGCCCCGAGTACAAGCAGGCCGGCGACTGGCGGATCATCGATCCGAGGGCGTGGAACGCGGCTCAGGCATCGCTCGCCAGGCGCCGCAAGCGTGCCGCTTGACCAGCTCTGTAGCGACGTGTCGCACCCGCTGCCTCGCACGCGCGCGCGAGGCGCGCACTGTATGGGCGATACATGCGGCGGTGAGGGGTGGCGTCTGCCGGTCTTTGCTGATTGCATGACGTTTGTGTTGATGCCTGCTTGGCGCAATGGTTGGGAAAGGAGCTTGTGATGGCGGTGAAGACGGTGATGCTGTCGATGCGGATCTCGCCGGCTGATCGTGATGCGATCGCGTTGCGGGCGAGGGAGGCGGGTTTGTCGCAGTCGGTGTACGTCACGAGGACGGCCCTGCAGATGCCGGTGGAGGGGCTTGGGGCGCGGTTTGATGCGATCGAGCGCAGGCTGTATGAGATGGAGCACATGCCGCGGTCCTGGTGACGCGGGGGCTCAGGTGAAGCTGCCCCTTGCTACGAAGCGCGGGACAGCCGGGCGTCGACGACGTCGAGGACCGCGATGACGCCTTTGATGTGATCTTGCGGCGCGTCGTGGCGGATGGCGTTGACGAGCTCGTCGACGACGCTTGAGCGGAGCGCGTGCAGTTCGGTGTCGGTGAGCCCGTGGCAGCCCGGGGCATCATGCGAGAGGCGATCGTGCGCTTGGCCGCAGATCGGGCACGCATACCGGACGGTGACGGGTGGGGGCTGTTCGCGTTGTTCTCGGAGCTTGGCGCTGGTGCGTCGCCAGTCTTGAGAGACGGTGAACGAGGCTCGGCGGCGGCTCACGGCCGGCATCGTCGCCCGTCGGGTGCGGTTGCGTCAAGGCGCTCGCCCCAGCCGCGGGCGACGTTGATCACCATGTTGAGATTCACCATGGTGATCAACGTCAACATGGTGATCAACGAAGTCACGGATTCTGATCGCCCCAGCCGCGAGCGAGCCAGCCGGACGGCACGCCCAGTACGCGCCCGAGGTCCACGACATCGCTCGGGGTGAGCGGCTCGGCGCCTTTGACCACGCCGATCAGGTGGCCGTGGTCGAGTCCGGCATCAGCGGCGATCTGGCGTAGCGGCGGGTCGCCGGCGAGCAGCTGTGCGGCTCGGACGCGGCGGCCTGCTTGAGCTCGGGGCGAGTCTCGCGACGGGGCGGCGATTGCCTGGCCGGAGCGGACGGCGTGTACGGATGCCACGGGCGCATCCTTGCGGTCGCGCGACGGGCGGTCAAGCGGCGACGCTGGGGCTGATGTCGTGATCGAGCTGGTGCGCGGCGAGCCGGTACAGCTCGGACGCCTCGGTCAGCCTGATCGCGGCCATGTGGTGGTCGCCTGGCGAGCAGGTCGTCGGCGTCGGCGTCGGCGTGATGCGCGAGGTCCCTGAGCCGGGAGCAGACGGTGAGCTCGTCGTCTGTCGGTCCGTTCGGCGGGGTAGCGTGAAGGGTGCTCACGGGTGCCTCCGTGGGTCGGGCCTCGGCGGCGGCAACCGCGCGGGGCCGTTCTTATGGTCGGCGCGAGCCTATGCCCAAATGAGCGGCCCCGCAGCGCGCGAACGCTCGGGGCCTGGTGGGCGGAAGCAAGCCAACACCCACGACGGCCATCGTGGCACGTCCAGGGCGCGTCTACGGCGCCGGCGGCTACGTCTGTGCCACGACGGCCGCGTGGCACAGATTCGTGGCACAGACGGCCTGAGAACGCGCCTGGCAACGCCGTGCCCGCATCGAGCCCCGAGAAACGAAATCCCCCGCGGTTGCGGGGGATTCGGTCCTTCCTGCCCCCGTCTGGACCGTGCTGGTCCAAACCGGGTTTCAATCGGGGAGACAGGATTTGAACCTGCGACCGCCCGGCCCCCAGCCGGGTGCGCTACCAGACTGCGCTACTCCCCGTGGATCGGTGGATTCTACGCCGAACCTGAGAGCGGGCGACGGGGCTCGAACCCGTTCCTAGAGCTTGGAAGGCTCCCGTGCAGCCGATAACACCTCGCCCGCGATGTGGCCAGATGGTACCCGGGCGCCCGGGAAAGGCGGCGGCGCCGGGATCAGGTTACCGGTCCGCGCTCTTCGGTCGGCACCTGGCCGTCGCGCGTCAAGCCCGTTGGGGGCCACGGGCCGGTCCAGTTGTCGAGCGCGCCGTCGAGCGTGACGACCGAACCCGATAGCGACGCGCCCAGCGGGGTGGCGAGCAACGCAATCAGCCAGCCGTACTCCTCGACGCTCCCGAGGCGCTGTACGGGAACGCTGGCGGCCGCGCTCTTCCATAGCTCGGCCGGATACTTGCGGAGCGACTCGGTGTCGAACCGGCCGAGCGCGACCGCGATGACCGCGATGCCGCGGGGACCGTATGCGAACGCGAGCTCGCGCGTGATCGACTCGACCGCGGCCCGGGCCGCCCCGGTGTGAGCCATGCCGGGCATCCCGTGGTGCGGCGAGACAGTGACGTTGATGATCGTACCGTCGCCGGCGTCGCGCATGGCAAGCTCGTACGCCGCCTGGCACATCGCGAGCGTCCCCTCCACGTTGAGGCGCTGGACCGCTCGCCAGCCCTTGGTCGCAAGCGCCTCGGCAGGGACCATGTACTGCCCGCCGGCGTTGTTGAGGACGAGATCCAGCCGGCCCAAACGCTCGAGCGTCGTCCCGATGATCTGCTCGGCGCCGGCCCGCTCGCGGATGTCCGACGCCACCCATGAGCAGCGCTCACCGACTTCGGCCGCCGCCTCCCCGAGCACGTCCGCACGTCTGCCGACGATCACGACCGAGGCGTCACAGCGCACGAGCTCCGCCGCGGCGGCCTTTCCAAGGTTCGTGCCCCCGCCGGTGACGATCGCGACGCGCCCCTCGAGCGCGCCCTCGACGAAGACGCGCGAGGACGCCACCGTCACTCTCCTAGCACCTTGATCACGAGCCGCTTCGGCCGGCGTCCGTCGAACTCGCAGTAGAAGATCTGCTGCCACGGCCCGAGGTCCAGCTCGCCGTCGGTGACCGGAACGATCACCTGGTGGTGGACGAGCAGGTTCTTCAGGTGCGCGTCGCCGTTGTCCTCCCCGCCCCGATGGTGGCGGTAGTCCCCGGGATCGGGGAGCAGCGCCTCGGCGACCTCGCCGTCCGGCTCCTTCCAGCTCGCCGGCGCGACCTTGTCGAGCCATTCGAGCACATCGGCCTGGAGCCCCGGCTCATCGTCGTTGATCCACACCGCCGCCGTAATGTGCATGGCGCACACCAGCGCCATCCCCTCGCTGATGCCGGCGTCGCGGACCGCCTCCGCCACGTCTTCGGTGATCCGCACGAATTCGCGGCGCTCTCGAGTGTTGAAGGTCCGGTAGACCGTATGGGACTTCAAGCAGGGGAGCCGGGATTCGAACCCGGGTTCTCGGTTTTGGAGACCGAGCGAATGACCGCTAACTCACTCCCCTGTGGTTGCCGCGATGGTACCGATCCGGCAGTTGATCCGTCCGAGATCGGCGCGAACATATGTTCGCCATATGGCGTACGACACCGCAAGCTACGAGGCGGTAGTGGCGCTCTTCGGAACCGGTCTGAGCGACTACAAGATCGCGCAACGGACCGACGTGCCGCGCGGGACTGTGCGCAATTGGAGACTCGCGAGCAATCCACCATTGAGCGTTCAGCGCGACGCACTTGCAGCGGCGTGGTCGGTTCAAGACGGCGCGGCCTACTGCTATCTCCTCGGTATCTACCTCGGGGACGGAACCGTCTGCGTGCAGAAGGGCGTATGGCTCCAGATCGTCAATGACCGGCGCTATCCCGGCATCTCGAACGAGATCCTCGCGGCGATGGCCAAAACATTCCCTGGGCGGTCTCCCCGTGTTCATCCCTCTTCAGTCGGAGAATCCGACGTCCTCTGTATCAGTCATCCCACCAACATGTCCGCCGATATCCGGCGGATCTTCGGCGAACACTGCGAGCTGCTCGGAATCCGCGTGACCCAGTCAAATCACCGCAATCTCACCGTCTCGCACCGCACGAGCGTGGCGATCCTCGAGCGGATCGTCGGGCCGAAGACGTGAGCGACGGCGCAGCGGAGTGCGGGCGGAGGGACTCGAACCCCCACGAGCTAAGCCCACCGGCACCTAAAGCCGGCGCGTATACCAATTTCGCCACGCCCGCGAGACCAAGCGGCGATTCTAGGCGGTCGTCGTCCATACGCCCGGCGCCGGCAGCCGCGCCACCACCGTGCGGGCCGAACCTTCGCGCGCCACCACCCCAGTTTGTAAGGTCCCGGCATGGCGCAGCATCGGATGCTCACCCCGGGTTACGCGGTCGTGTACCCGAACCGGGAGAAGGCCTCAAGCAAGCTGATGAAGTCGATCGTGGGGCTGATCCTGCTCGTGTCGGTGGGGATGCTGTTGATCGTGACGATCGGGGGCTGGTCGCAGCTCGAGGGGATGAAGCCGCTCAACTTCATCTGGTGTATCGCCTACGTGATCATCGCCTTCTACATCTGGGTTCGGTGGGCGCGCGGGATGCTTCCGATTGCTGCCGGCCTGGCGATTCTGCTGCTGATGATTGCGATCGTCGCCGGCCTCGGCCTGTCCGGGACGAGCTGGTTCGACCGCAGCCACGCCGGCTTCGCGCCCGCGCAGTCGCTGTTCGGCGGCACCGGACTCAGCGC
Organism: uncultured Solirubrobacterales bacterium; assembly: GCA_963836715.1. Lineage (GTDB taxonomy): Bacteria > Actinomycetota > Thermoleophilia > Solirubrobacterales > Solirubrobacteraceae > Palsa-465. Next base: position 82,182 of record CAWIKH010000004.1, on the reverse strand, counting down.
CGACACGCTCGGGACGGTCACGCTGCTGCTGATTCCCGTGCAGGTGCTCCTGATCGTGTTCGCCATGCGGGCGTTCGCGCAGGGCTGGAACGTGGAGCAGGAAGTCCCGATCGATGAGGCGCGGAAGCGGGGCTACAACCCACCCGAGTCGTCGCCTCCGCGCGAGCCCGCGGCGGCCTGAGCTGCCCAGCAATGTAGTAGTGCGGCGGGTGGGACTCGAACCCACACGTCCCGAAGGACAGTGCCTTTTGAGGGCACCGCGTCAGCCGATTGCGCCACCGCCGCGCTCGCCGGCAGTTTAGTCGCGCCCGGGCCCTAGCCCACGATCAGGCCGAGCAGCTCGTCGATCAGCGCCGCCGGCGCCGCCACCGTCCCGGCCGGCTCCCCCTCCGCGGCAGCGAGAACGCGGACCGTCAGGCCGGCGCGGGACGCGATCAGGGTGCCGGCGGCCACATCCCAAGGATTGAGCCCCCGTTCGAAGTAGGCGTCGTACCGTCCGCAGGCGCACCAGCAGAGATCGAGCGCCGCCGCGCCGACGCGCCGGATATCCCGCACGCGCGGCAGCAGCCGCTGCACGACGTCGGCCTGACGCGCTCGCACCGCCGCGTCGTAGTTGAACCCCGTCGCGACCATCGCGAGCTCGAGCGACTCGGCGCGGCCGCCGGGGCGGATCGGCTCGCCGTTCAGCATTGGCTCGCCCGACCGCGTCGCCTCGAAGCATTCCTCGGCGATCGGGTCGAGGACCACGCCGGCGAGCGTGCCGGACGGATCCTCGACCGCGATGCTGACCGCGAACGCGGGAATCCGGTAGAGGTAGTTGATCGTCCCGTCGAGCGGGTCGACGACCCAGCGAAGCTCCCCCGCCCCCTCCCCCGTCTCGCCGCCCTCCTCGCCGAGGATCGCATCGCGCGGTCGCCGAGCACCGAGCACGGCGCGGATTGCCGATTCGGCGGCCAGGTCGGCGTCGGACACGAGATCGGTCGGGCCGCTCTTGGTTCGCACGCCGCGCGCGCGTTCGCCGAAACGGCGACGCAGCTCATCTGCGGCCGCCTCGGCCGCCTCACGCGCCACCGCGAGCAGCTCCCGCTCGTCGTTCGCCGTCATCCAACCGGGTTCTATCGGAAAAAATCTGGCTGCGATCATCGGCCCCGATCCGGCCAATCGAGACGACGACGGCGCTCGCGGCCTTTCGACGGCCGCGTCCGGGAACCGCTGAGCGACGCGCCGCCCGATGGCTGGCCGGCGAGCTCGTCGCCGACGGCCGCCGGGTTCGGATCGAGACGTTCTGGTGCCGCCCTGACTGGGCACTCACGCCTGACACGTCGCGCTCGAGCTCGGGCTCGGGCTCGGGCTCGCGATCGAAGCGTCGCTGGCCCCGGTCGCGGCAACCGGAGCGGCTACACCGGCGTGACCGGATTGCGCTTCTCCGGCCACTCCCGATGCTTGCCGGCCGCCAGCGCGAACCGCCGGATCAGCTCCGAGCGCAGCTCCTCGGGCTGGATCACGGCGTCGATCACGAGCTCCGAGGCAAGATGCAGGATGTCGATGTCCTCGGCGTACTCGCGCCGAAGCTCCTCGGTCTTCGCAGCACGCTCCGCCTCGTCGGAAATCGCCTGCAGCTGGTTGTAGTACACGGCGTTGATCGCGGCCGAAGGACCCATGACCGCGATCGACGCGGTCGGCAGGGCGATGCAGCAGTCCGGGTCGAACGCCGGTCCGGCCATCGCGTACAGACCGGCGCCGTAGGCCTTGCGAACGATCACCGAGATCTTCGGCACGTTCGCCTCGGACACGGCACTGATCATCTTCGCGCCGTGCCGGATGATCCCCTCGCGCTCGACCTGGGTACCGATCATGAACCCGGGTACGTCCGCGAGAAACAGCAGCGGGATGTTGAACGCGTTGCACGTCCAGATGAACCGGGCGGCCTTGTCGGAGGAGTCGACGAACAGCACCCCGCCCTTGACCTTCGGCTGGTTGGCGACGATCCCGACCGCGCGACCGTCGAGCCGCGCGTAGCCCACGATCAACTCGCGAGCCCAGCGCGCGTGGATCTCGAGGAACGAGTCGGCGTCGACCAGTGCGTCGATCAGTTCGCGCATGTCGAACGGCTTGTTCTCGTCCAGGGGGATCAGCTCCCGAATCGACCGCCCTGCAACGGCCACCGGCGCCGCCGGGGCTGCCGCCGGGGGCTCGCCGACGAAGGACGACGGGAAGTAGCTCAGGTACCGCCGGGCGAAGTCGATCCCCTCCTCGTCGCTCGCGACCAGAGCGTGGCCAACCCCGCTCTTCGAGGTATGCATGCGAGCGCCGCCCATCTCCTCGAGCGTGACCTTCTCGCCGATCACCATCTCGGCCATCCGCGGCGAGCCGAGGTACATCGAGGCGTTGCCGTCGCGCATGATCACGATGTCGCAGAACGCCGGGATGTACGCCCCGCCGGCGGCGCTGGGACCGAACAGCACGCAGACCTGCGGGACGACGCCTGACAGTCGCACCTGGTTGAAGAAGATCCGCCCGGCGTGCCGGCGGCCGGGGAACATCTGCACCTGCTCGTTGATCCGCGCCCCCGCCGAGTCGACCAGATAGACGAGGGGGACCCGCAGGGACAGAGCGCGCTCCTGAACCCGCACGATCTTCTCGACCGTTCTCGGCGCCCACGATCCGGCCTTGACCGTCGGATCGTTGGCCATCACCGCCACCGGGCTGCCACCGATCGTCCCGAGCCCGGTCACGACCCCCTCGGCGCCGAGGCCGTCCTCCTGCCAGCCCGCCAGCAGTCCCTCCTCGGCGAACGAGCCGACATCCAACAGTCGCGCCACGCGGTCGCGCACAGGGAGCTTGCCCTGTGACACGGCCTTCTCGCGGTGGCGCTCCGGACCCCCTGCCCGGGCGCGCTCAACAGCGGCATCCAGCGGATCGCCGCGCTCCACCCCGGTCACGCGGCCCCCCACTCCACGGGTCCGGCCACGAGAACATGGCTGCCCAGCGGCCGCTTGAGCACGTCCTGGACCGTGCGTGAGGCGTCGATCAGAGCCCCGAGGTCGATTCCGGTCTCGATCCCCATCTCGTGCAGCATCGATACCAGATCCTCGGTGGCGATGTTCCCGGTCGCGCCCGCCGGAACGGGACAGCCGCCGAGCTCGCCGAAGCTCGACTCGAAGCTCTCGACGCCCGCCTCGAGCGCTGCCAGCACGTTTGCGAGACCCTGACCGCGGGTGTTGTGGAAATGGGCGGTCAACTCGACGCCCGGCAGGCGCTCGAGGGCCGCCGTGAAGAACGAACGGACCTGCACCGGGTTGGCCATCCCGGTGGTGTCGCCGAACCCGACCTCGACCGCGCCGGCGTCCACCAGCGCAGCCGCGACGTCCAACACGCGATCCACCGGAACATGACCCTCGTACGGGCACCCGAATGAGGTCGAGATCACCCCCTCGCACCGCAGCCCCTTCGCCAGGGCGCGCGAGAACGTCCGCTCCAGCCCGGCCAGCGATTCCGCCACGGATCGGCCGACGTTCTGTGACGTTGTGGGTCTCCGACGCCGACAGGAACCCGTTGATCTCCTGGAACCGATCGCGCCACTCCAGGGCTCGCTCCAGACCCCCGCTCGTTCGGAATCAACACGCTCACCGAGACCTGCTCGGGGAGCGACAACGCCGAGAGCACCTGCGGTGCGTCGGCCAGTTGCGGGATCACGTCGGGGCGGACGAAGCTCGTGACCTCGATCCGCTCAAGGCCCGTCGCGCCGAGCATCTCGATCAGCCGGACCTTCTCGGCGGTCGGGATCACCTCGGGCTCGTTCTGAAACCCGTCGCGCGGACCGACCTCTCGGATCCGGACGCGGGCTGGAAGGTTGCTCACGCCCTCGATTCTAGGAATCGGCGCCGACTCAGCGATACACGAGCTTGTAGCCGAGCATCTGCGTGAGCGTCACGAGTTGGTATCCCCGCTCGCGCAGGCCGGCGATCTCCTCGGGCAGCGCGTCGAACGTCTCGAAGCGCGGACCACCTCCGAAATGCTCCTCGATGATCCCGCCGTTATGGGCATTCGCGAGCACGTTGTCGATGATCTCGCTCTCCCCGGGCAGAGCCCAGTCGCGGGGGTCGATGTCCCACTGGATGGTGGTGAAGCCCATCGAGCGCGCCAGCCCGAGCAGCGACGGATCGACCGCGCCGTCCGGCGCGCGGAACAGGCACGGCTCAAACCCCCCGGTGGCCTTCCTGATCGCCGCCGCGGCGAGCGAGATCTGCTGTCTCTGCTCCGCCGTCGACAGCCCAACCATGTCGGGATGGCTCCAGGTGTGGTCGCCGATCATGTCCCCGTCCGCGAGCATCTGGCGCTCGACGGCGCCGCCTGGATCGTAGGTCGAGATGTGCTCGCCGATCTCGAAGAACGTCGCCGGGGCATGCAGCCGAGCGAGCTCTTTCGACGAAGTCCGCCGTGGGCGGTTCCTACCACGGCCCGTCGTCGAACGTGAGCGCGATGTCGTGGACCTTGCTCGGACCGGTGAACACCCAATCGCGCCCGGTCGGGACGCAACCAACGAGGCGAGGGGTGTGGAGCGCCAGCAACGCCGGCGTTGCCGGGAACAACGTCGAGCACGTGGTGCTGCCGGGCGCCGCGGGCGGGGTACAACCCCTCGCGCTCACGCTGCTGATCACCTGCCAGCGGAGCGGGCGATACTGAAGCCCGACGCTCGAGGGCAGGAAGCTCGCGGTCAGCTCTCGGTCGCTCGATCGTGTCAGGGTGGCGTCGATCGCCACGGCGGGACCGGGGCCGGCGCGCGTGATCGGCGAGTACAGCAGCCGGGCCGAGCGCCCGCCGCGCCCAGGCCCTGACAGACACACCTCAGAGGCGACGGACCCGCCCGGGGTTCGCTCGATCAGCAGGCACATCGACCGCCCGTCGCGGCGCAGTCCGCCGGGAGAGAAAGGCTGGGCGGCCTCGATCTGCCACACGAGATCCTGCCCGTCCTGAGTCAGGGACGCACCGTGTAGCCCCAGGGGCTGCAAAGGCACGCTGGTGGCGCCCGCAGCCCCCACGACGACGGCCAACGCGGCCGCCGTAACGACCCAGACGCCCCGCACGCTCTTCACCGCGAACCATCCCCCATTGCCTCGGAACCGTACCCCATACACTCCCGCGCCATGCCGGAGAGTCCCGTCTGCATCGTTGGAGGAACCGGCGCGCTCGGCTTCGGGCTCGCGCTGCGCCTCGGGCTGGCCGGCGTGCCGATCGTGATCGGCTCGCGTGACGGCAACCGCGCGCACGAGGCCGCAGAGCGCGCCTCGAGACAGGTTCCGGAAGGCTCGTTCGCCGGCCTCGAGAACGCCGAGTCGGTCAAGGACTCCGAGATCGTCATCCTCAGCGTTCCGTTCCGCAATCAGTCCGAGATCCTCACCAACCTCAAGGGTGCGCTCGAACCAGGGCAGCTGCTGGTCGACGCCACCGTTCCACTCGCCGCGGCGGTGAGCGGCAAGGCGACTCGGACGCTCGGCGTCTGGCAGGGGTCGGCCGCGCAGCAGGCGCAGGAAATGGCGCCCGACGGCGTCCACGTGGTGTCCGCGTTCCACACCGTGAGCGCGGCGCTGCTGAGCGACCTCGACCACGAGCTCGATGAGGACGTGCTGATCTGTGGCGACCGCCGTGAGGACAAGGCGAAGCTGGCCGAGCTCGTCGACGCGATCTCGGGCCTGCGCCCGGTCGACTGCGGGCCGCTCGAAATGGCCAGGATCGTGGAGCAGCTGACCCCGCTGATCATCTCGATCAACGTGCGCAACAAGGCCCGCGCCGGGATCAGGATCACCGGCCTGAACGCAGCATTGAGCGGGCCGGTCGTCGTCCTTGCGGGAGGGACCGGCGGCGCGAAGCTCGCCCGCGGGATGCTCGACGTCGCCGGCGGTGACTCGCTGGTCGTGATCGCGAACACCGGCGACGACGTCGAAATCTACGGCGCGTATGTGTCGCCCGACCCGGACCTGGTCACGTTCTGGCTGGCCGATCGGATCGACGACCGCGGCTGGGGCCTCGCCGGCGACACCTTCCACGTGATGGACGGCCTGAGACGCCTGAACGTCGACGTGTGGTTCAACCTCGGCGATGAGGACCTCGCGATCGGGATCGAGCGCGCCCGCCGGCTCGACCACGGTGAGCGGCTGACGGACGCTCAGGCCGAGATCGCCAATGCAACAGGCGCTCCCGGCCGGATCCTCCCGATGAGCGATTCTCCCGTGCGAACCCGGGTCATGGCCGGCGGCCGCTGGTGGCCGTTTCAGGAGTTCATGATCAAAGCCGGCGGTCAGGGTCCGGTGCAGGACGTCGATTTCCGCGGCGCGGCCAACGCCCGGCCGACCCCGGAGATCCTCGAGGCGCTCGCCACCGCGCAGGCGATCGTGATCGGCCCCTCCAATCCGGTCGTCTCGATCGCCCCGATCCTCGCGGTGCCCGGAATCCGCGACGCGCTAGAGCACAGCCCGGCCCCGGCCGTCGCCGTCAGCCCGCTCGTCGCCGGCGCCGTGGTCAAGGGGCCAACCGAGGCGTTCATGGCATGGGCGGGACGGCCGCTGTCGAGCGACGGGATCGCCGCCTGTTACGACGGGGTGATCGGCGGCCTCGTGGCTGACACGCCCACGCAGCTCGTGCCCGTGCTCGAGACCGACGTGCTGATGGACACGCCGGCGGCGCGCCGGCGGGTGGCGGAGGACACGCTCCGGTTCGCGCTGGCGCTTCGGTAGTACCGTTCCCGCGCTATGCGGACACTCGCGATCCTGCCCATCAAGAGCTTCTCGCACGCCAAGCAGCGGCTGCGCGCCGAGCTGAGCGACGCCGACCGGCGCGCGCTCGTCGACGCGATGTTCTCCGACGTGCTGGTGGGGCTCCGCCGGGTTCCCGCGCTCGAGTCGATCGTCGTGGTCAGCGGCGATCGCGTCGCCCAGCAGATCGCCCAGGGCTACGGCGCCATCGTTGTTGAGGACGACGAACGCGGGCACAACTCGGCGGCCGAGAAGGGGATCGGCGTCGCGCTCGAGGACGGGATCGAGCGGGTCCTGCTGGTCCCCGGGGACTGCCCGCTGATGGACCCCAAGGAACTCGAGGAGCTGCTCGTCCACCCGGCCGGCGAGCGCTCGGCCCTGATCGTCCCGGACCGCCATGGCACCGGCACGAACGCGCTTCTGCTCGCCCCGCCGGACGTGCTCGCGCCGAGCTTCGGTCCGGACAGCCGCCGGCGCCATATGGCCGACGCCGACGCCGCCGGGGTGCCCGCGGAGGTCGTCGAGGTGCCGTGCCTCGCGCTCGACGTCGACACCCCCGATGATCTGGAGGCGCTCCAGCAGCACCTGGCGCGCACGCGCGGTGGAGCCGCCCATACTCGGGGCATGCTCAACCAGTTGCTGCGAGCCCGCTCATAGTGCCGCTCCCGGCATCGATCAGCGTCACCGCGATCGGGGGACTTCCGGAGATCGCGCCGGGCGACGATCTCGCCAACCTCATAGCGATGGCGATCACCGACGCCCGCGACCCCCGAACCAAAATCACCGACAACGACGTGCTGGTGATCGCGCACAAGGTCGTATCCAAGTCCGAGGGCCGGATCCGCCGCCTCGCCGACGTGCTGCCGGGATCAACCGCGATCGAGCTCGCCGAACAACTCGGCAAGGATCCGCGGCACGTCCAGGTGATCCTCGACGAGTCGCGCGAGGTGCTGCGCGCGTCCCACGGCGTCCTGATCTCCGTCACCCATCACGGATTCATCTGCGCCAACGCCGGCGTGGACGCATCCAACGTCCCCGGGGACGACGCGCTCGTCCTGCTCCCCCGCGATCCGGACGCGTCGGCGCGACATCTCCGGAAGCGAATCGACAACGCACTCGGAGCAAACCCGGCGATCCTGATCACCGATTCGTTCGGCCGGGCCTGGCGCCACGGGCAGGTCGACGTCGCGATCGGCTGTGCCGGCCTGACCCCACTCGAGGACTGGCGGGGGCGGACCGACGCCGTCGGGCGCGAGCTCAAGGCCACCTGGATCGCGGTCGCGGACGAGCTGGCCGCGGCCGCGGACCTCGCCCGGACCAAGGACGGCGCGCTACCCGTGATCGTCGTGCACGGTGCCGACCGGCACGTCAGCCCCGACGACGGACCGGGTGCGGCGGCGTTGATCCGCCCCGAGTCCGAGGACCTTTTCCGGTAGCGCGCGCACTCCCGGCGCCGTCGCGGTGATCACCGCGAACAGGACGATCGCGACCCCCACGAGCTGGAGCGCGGTCGGCGCCTCGCCGAGGATCAGCACCGCGAGCGCCACCGAGCCGACCGGCTGGACGGTCAGTGTGACCGAGGTGATCGCGGCGGGCAGGCGCGGGAGCGAGGTCGTGATCAGCAGCCAGCCGATCACCTGCGAGGTCAGCGCGAGCACGAGCAGCCACCCGACCCCCGGCCACGCGGGCGCCAGGTCGGCGTCGCCGATGATCACCCCCGCCACGACGGCGACCACCGTCGCGGTCGCGGTCGCCTCGAACAGCGGCCCGGCCACCCGCCGCAGGTCGATGCCGCTGCGCCGGAGCAGCAGCAGGAAGCCGACGTAGGCGATGCCGGCCGCGAGGCCGAACGCCGCGCCGCGACCTGGAGCCCGCCCGTAGGCGCCGTGTTGCTCGAGCACCCCGGAGATGAGCAGCACGCCGAGCAGTGCGATCGGGAGCGCCACGAGCACGCGCCGGCTCGGTCGCTCGGACAGCATCGCCCACGCCACCAGCGGCACGAGCACTACCTGGATGTTGGCGAGCACGGTGGCGAGCCCCGCGCCGACATCGTCGATCGAGTGGTGCCAGAGGATCAGATCGGCGGCGAAGAACACGCCCGCCCCGATCGCCACGCGGCGATCTGACCAGGAGCGGGCGCCGAACCGGCGATCCTCGAGCCAGGCCAGTAGGCCCAGCACGGGCAACGCGAACGCGCACCGGAAGATCGCCGCCGTCGACGGCGAGGCGTGGCTCAGCCTGACGAGGATGCTCGAGAACGCGATCGCGACCGCGCCCAGCAGCGCGGACACGCGAACGAGACGCTCGTTGGCGAGCCATCGCTCCACTCACACGAGGCTAGACCCCGGTGCGCGTCCGGAATGTCCAGCGTTACGGCGTGGGCGGCGCCCCGACGGCGTGGAAGCCGCCGTCGACGTGCACGATCTCCCCGCTGATCGCGCGCGCGTAGTCCGACAGCAGGAAGCAGATCGTGTCCGCCACCGGGGCGGGATTTTCGACGTCCCATCCGAGCGGAGCCTGCGCCCGCCACAGCGCGGCCAGCCCCTCGAACCCGGGGATCCCGCGCGCTGCGACCGTCCCGAGCGGCCCCGCGGAGACGAGATTGACCCGGATTCCGCGAGGCCCGAGGTCGCGCGCGAGGTACCGCGACACCGACTCGAGCGCCGCCTTGGCGACGCCCATCCAGTCGTAGATCGGCCACGCGACGGTCGCGTCGAAGTCGAGCCCGACGATGCTCGACCCGGTGCTCATCAGCGGTTCGAGCGCGACCGCGAGCGACTTCAGCGAGAACGCGCTCGTCTGGAACGCGGCGGCCGCGCTCTCGGACGGAGTGCTCAGGAACCGCCCCCCCAAGGCGTCCTCGGGCGCGAACGCGATCGCATGCAGCGCTCCGTCCACCGAACCCCATCGCTCCCCCAGCGATCCCGTCAAGGCGTCCAAATCCGACGGGTTGTTCACGTCGAGTTCGAGCACGTCGACCTCGGCCGACAACCGCTTGGCGGCACGCTCGGTCATCCGCCGCGCCCGCCCGAAGCTCGTCAACACCACCGAAGCGCCCTCGTGCAGAGCGCGCTCGGCGGCGTGGAACGCGATCGAGTCCTTCGTGATCACGCCGGTGATCACGAGCTTCTTGCCCTCGAGGATCACGACGACGACGTCACAGCCGCGAGCCGGCGAGCGTCCACAGCGCGCCGGCGAGCCGCTCGCGCGTGTCGGCCGGCTCGATCAGCTCGTCGACGAACCCCGATGCGGCGGCCGCCTCGGCACGCAGGTGCTCGTCGAAGTACTCGTCCGCCAGCCGCGTGCGCTCGGCCTCGACGTCGTCGGCCGCGCGCAGCTCGCGGCGATTGACGACCCCGACGGCGCCCCGGGCGCTCATGATCCCGAGCTCGGCCTCGGGCCACGCGAGCACCAGGTCGGCGCCGAGGTCGCGCGAGTTCATCGTGATGTACGCGCCGCCGTAGGACTTGCGCAGGACCACGGTCAGTTTCGGAACCCGGGCGGCGGCGAACGCGCGTACCAGCGACGCTCCGTGCCTGATCACGCCGGCCCGCTCCTGCTTTGAGCCGGGCATAAACCCGGGAGTGTCGACGACCGCGATCAGCGGCAGCCTGAACGAGTCGCAGAACCCCACGAACCGCGCCGCCTTCTCCGAGCCCTCCGCATCGAGCACGCCGCCGAGATGGTGCGGCTGGTTGGCCACGATCCCGACCGGGCGGCCTTCGATCCGGCCGAACGTCGTTACCACGTTGCGGGCCCAGCGCGGGCACAGCTCGAGCAGCGAGCCCGCATCGACGATGCCGGCAAGCGCGTCGCGAACGTCGTAGGCGCGCCTTGGCTCGAACGGCACCACGAGGCCCGGGTCGTCGATCTCGGGGCCAAGCGGATCAGCGACCGGCAGTGCACCACCGGCAGAAGACGGCAGGTACGACAGCAGCTCGCGCACGCGATGGGCGGCGCTCAGCTCATCGTGCGCCACCAGATGGCAGACGCCGTTGTGCTCGTGCACGCGCGGCCCACCAAGCGAGACCGCGTCAATCTCCTCGCCAAGAGCGTCCCTGACGACGCCGGGGCCGGTGAGGAACATCGCGGCGTCCTCGGTCATGATGATCAGGTCGGTCAGCGCCGGCGAATACGCGCCACCGCCGGCCGACGCGCCCGACACGACGGAGATCTGCGGCACGACACCCGTCAGGCCGACCGTGTGGCGGAAGATCCGCCCGTACCCGGCGAGCGCGGCCTGGCCCTCCTGCATGCGAGCCCCGCCCGACTCGACGAACGCGACCACCGGAATCTGCGCGCGCTCAGCGGTCTTCAAGACGCGAACGATCGTGTCGGCGTGCTGCTCCCCGAGCGATCCGCCCAGGTACGAGCCGTCCTCCGCGTAGCAGGCGATCGGCCGTCCGGCGACGCTCCCGGTGGCGCCCAACACCCCGTCTCCAGGCACGGCACGGGCTCCCAACCGACGCGAGACCACGCGCGAGCGCAGCGGCCTGACGCTGCCGGGATCGCACAGGGCCTCGAGCCGCTCGAGCGGATCGAGCCGCCGGACGCGCTCGCGCTCAATGGTCGCGCTCACGACTGCGACCCCTGCAAGACCAGCGTGACGTTGTGGCCGCCGAACGCGAACGAGTTCGAGATCGCCACCGGCGGGTGGCCGTTGGACAGCACCAGCGGCCGCGCCTCGCCGGGCACGTAGTCGAGATCGCAGTCGGGGTCCGGCACCTCGTAGCCGATGGTCGGCGGGATCACGCGCGTGGCCAGCGTCTTCACGGTGGCGACCGCCTCGACGGCGCCCGCGGCGCCGAGGAGATGCCCGATCGCGGACTTGGTCGATGAGATCGGGATCATGCGGGCCCGCTCCTCGCCGAGCGCGCGCTTGAGCGCGGCGGTCTCGGCGGCGTCGTTGAGCTGCGTCGACGTCCCGTGGGCGTTGACGTAGTCGACGTCGTCCGGGCCGATCCCGGCGTCGGACAGCGCCAACTCAATCGCGCGCGTCGCGGCCGCTCCACTTGGCTCCGGCGCGGTTAGATGGTAGGCGTCGGAGGTCGACCCGTAGCCGGTCACCTCGCCGAGCACCTTGGCGCCCCGGGCCGCGGCGGCCTCGGCCTCCTCGAGCACGAGCACGCCCGCGCCTTCGCCCATCACGAACCCGTCACGGCGCGCGTCGAACGGCCGCGAGATCCCCGTCGGCGACAGCGCCTGCATCGAGTTGAAGCTGCCGAATCCGAACGGTGTCAGCGTGGCCTCGGCGCCGCCCACGACGACCGCGTCGGCGTCGTCGTACTGGATCATCCTGAGCGCGCACCCGATCGCGTGGGCTCCGCTCGAGCAGGCCGACACGACGCTGTACATCTGCCCCTTGAGGCCGAACTTCATCGACACCGCTGCGGCGGCCGCGTTCGGCATCTGCGCCGGGATCCCCAGCGGGGACATCCGGGCCGGACCGCGATCGCGGAGCACGTCGTGCTGGAGCTCGATCGTCTGGATCCCGCCGATCCCGGTCGCGAGGATGCAGCCGAGCCGCATCGGGTCATATGGAAGGCCGCCCGCCCGCCCGCCGTCCCAGCCGGCATCCGCAACCGCCTCCGCCGCTGCGACGACCGCGAGCTGCGAGAACCGGTCGAGCCGCCGGATCTCCTTGACGGACAACAACTCGCCGGGCTCGAAGTCGGTGCACGCACCCGCACCGTCGAAGATTCCGCACTCGCCGGCGGCCCAGCGGGAGTACAGGGTCTCGGCGCCGACGCCGAGCGGCGTGACGGCGCCCAGCCCGGTGATCACGACCTTACGTCGCAGGGGGCGGTCCCTTGAATCCGAGTCGCTCACGCAGGCCCCAACTTCACTCCGCCCGGCTGACGATCAGGTCGATCGCGTCGCCGACGGTCTTGAGCTCCTTCATGTCCTCGCCCTTGAGCACGACGCCGTAGTCGTCCTCGACGACCTGCGCCAGCTCGACCAGGTCGAGCGAGTCGATGTCGAGCTCCTCGAACGTGGAGTCGCGGGTGATCTGGTCGGCGTCGGGGCCGAAGCTCGCAAGCGTCTCGACGACGCGGGTCTCGACCTGCTCTGCGGTAATGGTTGCCATGGTGTGTTTTCCTCTTTCAGTGGTTGTGGTTCTAGGCCGCCAGTCCACCGTCCACGGTCAGCACCGCGCCGGTGACGTAGCTGGCCTCGTCAGATGTCAAAAAGCGGACGCAGGCGGCGACCTCCTCCGGAGTGCCGACGCGCCTGGCGGGAATCGCCTCGAGGATCTCCTGTGACGCCCCGCCGATGAAGTCGGTGTCGATCAGTCCCGGCGCGACCGCGTTTACGGTCACGCCGCGCCGTGCGACCTCGACGGCCGCGGTCTTGGTCAGCGCGATCAGCCCGGCCTTCGCGGCGGAGTAATTCGCCTGCCCGGGGTTGGCGCGCAACGCGACCGCAGAAGAGATGTTGACGATCCGCCCCGACCGGGCGCGGAGCATGGCCTTGAGCGCACGCCGAGTCAACCGGAATGCCGCGGTCAGATTCGTCTGGAGCACCGAGTCCCATTCCTCGTCGCCCAGCGAGGGAGTGAGGTTGTCCCGGCTGATCCCGGCATTGTTGACGAGGACCAGGACGGGACCGTCGAAGTGCGACTCGAGGGCTCCGAACAGCTCGTCCGGCGCGCCCGGGTCGGCGACGTCCGCGGCGAGCGCGATCGCCTGACCACCCTCGCGCTCGATGTCCGCGACGACCGCCTCGGCGCCCTCGCGGTCGGAGCGGTAGTTGACGCCGACGCGCCAGCCCTCACGGGCGAGCGAGCGCGCGATCGCGGCGCCGATCCCGCGCGAGGCGCCGGTGACCAGCGCCGATCCCTCTCGCTGCCCCGCCGGCTCAGCCATCGTCCGAGCCTCCCCATTCGATCACACCGGCGCCCCAGGTGAAGCCGGCGCCGAACGCGCTGAGCAGTACGCGCGACCCAGGCTTCAGCCAGCCCCGGCGTTCGGCAAAGGCGAGGCCCAGCGGCAAGGTTGCCGCCGAGGAATTGCCCAGGTTCTCAATGCAGTCCACAACACGCTGGGACGGGAGCTGAAGCTTTTCCGCGAGCGCCCGCAAAATCCTTCCGTTGGCTTGGTGATAGACGAACAGGTCGATGTCCTCGAGCGTGAGGCCGGCGCCCTCGACGGCCGTCAGCGTCGCCTCGCCCATGCGGGCCACGGCGTGGCGGTACACCTCGGGCCCGTCCATTCGCAGCTTCCGGTCGTCGTGGGAGATCTGGATCGCGGGCGCACCCGACCCATCGGCGCCGAGAACGATCGGCCCGATCGCGCCGAACTCGCCGCGCGCGGGGCCGAGCACCGCGGCGCCGGCGCCGTCGCCGAACAGCGGCGCGGTCCGCTTGTCGCCCCAGTCCACGATCCGCGTGGTGAAGTCCGCGCCGATCAGCAGCACACACTCGGCGCGTCCGGTCTCGATCTGAGCGGCGCCAAGCGACAAGCCTGAGAGGAACCCGGTGCAGGCGGCACCCAGGTCGATCGCCCCGGCGCGCTCGGCGCCGATCGCGTGGGCCACGATCGGCGCGGCGTTCGGCATGAGCTCGTCCTGGGTCAACGTCGCCACCAGGACCAGATCCACCTCGGACGGCTCGACGCCGGCGCGCCTCAGCGCCTGCCGGCCTGCCTGCGCCGCGAAGTCCGACAGCCGCTCGCCCGGCGCGGCGACGGGCCGCTCGCGAATGCCCGTGCGCGACACGATCCAGTCCTCGCTGACCCCGAGGCGCTCCGCCAGCTCGGCGGTCGTCACCCGGTTGGCCGGAACCTCGGCCGCAACCGACAGGATCGCCGGCCGGGCCGGCGCCAGCGCCACGGAAGCAATCTGCCCGGCGACAAGCGGGCGAAGGCTGCTCCCGCCGGACTCAAGCATGGGCGAGCTCCACGTCCTTCAGCGTGCGCTTGACGAGCCCGGTCAGCACCCGTCCCGGGCCGACTTCGACGAACCGCTCGCCGCCGCGCTCGCGCATCGCCAGCAGCGTCTCGCGCCAGCGCACGGGCATCGTCAAAGCTTGGGCCAGTTGCGTGCGCACGTCCTCGAACGGCGCCGCCGTGACCGCCGAGAGAACCGTGACCCGGGGCGGCGCGATCTCGACGCGCGCCAGCGCAGCCTCGAACTCGGGAACTGCCTCGGCCATCATCGGCGAGTGGAACGCCCCGGTCACCGGAAGGGCCATCGGCCGGAGGCCGAGCTCCTGGGCCGCGGCGCTCGCGCCCTCGAACGCGCCGCGATCGCCCGACAGCACCACCTGCTGGGGAGAGTTGTCGTTCGCCACCGCCAGACCGTGATCCCGCGCCAGCTCGCTCGCGTGGTCGGCGGCGCCGGCGCCCAGCAGCGCGAGCATGCCGCCGTCGCCGGCGCGCTCGCCCGACTCCTGCATCAGCTTGCCGCGGAGCGCCACCAGCTCGAGCCCGTCGCGCTCGTTGAGGCAGCCTGCCGCCACCAGCGCCGCCAGCTCGCCGAGCGAGTGCCCGGCCATCATCTCGCCGTCGGGGCGTCCAAGCGCCTCCCAGCCGGCCAGGCTCGCGCAGAAGATCGCGGGCTGCGCAAACCGCGTGCCCTCCTCAGTGCGCGCAAACGGGTCCTCTCCGACGATCCGCTCGACGAGTGAGAGGAGATTCGGGCGCACCTCGGACACGGACTCGCGCATTTCCGGGGTCTGGCTGCCCTGACCTGGAAACAGGATCGCAGTCACTCCCATTCTGCTATCACCCTACGCGGCAATCCGGGTCTGGATACAGGCGCCCAGCGGACTTCCCCCCGTTCGGGGGGAGGGCCGAAATGTCCCTCCCGGCGTGCGCGAAAGCCTTGAGCCTCCCCAAGCCAACACCGTCATCCGCGGCCCTCGTGACCGGCGCATCGGCCGGAATCGGCGGCGAGATCGCCAAGCTCCTGGCCGCCCGGGGCCACAACCTGGTGCTGGTCGCACGACGCAAGGAGCGGCTCGTCGCGCTTGCCGATGAGCTCAGCGAGGAGCACGGCGTGCGGGTCGAGACGATCGCGTGCGATCTCGGCAAGGCGGCGCCGCGAGGCAAGATCCCCGGCCAGATCGACGAGCTCGGCCTCGACGTCGAGATCCTCGTCAACAATGCCGGCTTCGCCACCAGCGGCCCGTTCCACGAGGCGGACCCCGAACGCGAGCTCGAGCAGGTCAGGGTGCTGGTCGAGGCGCCGCTGGTGCTCACGAGGATGTTCTCGTCGGCGATGGTCGAGCGCGGTCGCGGCGCGATCCTGAACGTCGCCTCTACCGCCGGCATGCAGCCGATGCCGTACTCGGCGGGCTACTCGGCCGCCAAGGCCTACGTGCTGACGTTCTCCGAGGCGCTTCACCAGGAGCTGCGTGGCCACGGGGTGACGGTCACGGCGCTCGCCCCCGGCCCGGTCGAGACGGAGTTCTGGCAGATCGCCGGCTGGGAGACATCGAGCGGCAAGTCGTTCGAGCGGGCGGTGCCGGGAACGCTGATCTCGGCCGAGAACGCCGCGCGCGCGGGCGTCGACGGTCTCGACCACGGTGAGCGCGTGGTCGTCCCGGGGCTGCCGATGCGAGTCGGCATGCTCGCCAGCCGCTACATCCCACAAGCGTTCAAACTGCCGGCGCTCGAGCGGTTCATGCGCCCCGGCGGCGACAGGTAGCTGCGCTCGGCGAGGTGCCCGCGCGCCGCGGGCCCTGACCTGCAAATCGCGTCATTGCGCGTGTCTGACGCGGACCGTGTCGCCCCACGCATGTGGGGCACGCGTTATGCGGCACGGTGGCGGCGTACACGCTCGATTGTCGCGTCACGCAGGTCGAGCGGCTGGGCGGGAGTTGGGGCCTCGCTCCGCTCGGCGTCGATGGGACCGTGCGACCCCGTCCGGACAGGGATCGCGCTACCCCAGCAAGCCGATCCGCTGGGCCCGCTGGACGGCCTCGGCCCGGTTCCGGGCGCGTAGCTTGCGGTACAGCGCGCTCGTGTGCTCCTTGACCGTGTGCGGCGACAGGTACAGCTGCTCGGCGATCTCGCGGTTGGTCGACCCGACCGCGATCAGGTCGAGCACCTCGCGCTCGCGCTCGGTGAGTAGCGGCGCCGGCTGCTCGGCCTTGGGCGGGAATGTGGTCATCCCGAGCCCCACCCGGCGCACCGCCGCCGCGACCCGGCTCGCCTCCCAGTCCTTGGAGACGAACCCCGAGGCCCCCGCGGCGCGGGCGGCGGCCGGCGACATCCGGCCGGCGCCCGAGATCAGCAGCACGCGCGTCGCCGGCGAGGCCTCCCGGATCGACGCGCTGAGCTCGGCGCCCGACTCCTCCGCAAGGAACAGGTCGACGAGCGCGACATGCGGCTTGTGGGCGCGGGCCAGCGCGATCGCCTCGGCCCCCGTACGCGCCTGGAAGAACCGCTCGACCCACGGCTGCTCGCCGAGCAGCACGCGAAAGCCCCAGTGGACGACGTCGTGATCGTCGACCACGAGCACGCGCAGCCGGCGATCGTCCATCAGAACTCCTCGGGCTCGAGCGCGTCTGCGTCGCGCTGATCCTGCAGGAGCGGCACGGCCAATCGCACTCGCCACCGATCTCCTTCGACGAGCCCGAACTCGACCTCGCCGCCCTGCTGGAGCGCCTCGAACGCCGCCAGCCGAAGGCCCATCCCCGGGTCTCCCGCCCCCGGGCGTGCGCCGTCGTTGCGGACCTCGAGCATGAATGTGTCCTGGTCGCGCGAGACCGCGACCTCGACGCGCGAGGGATCGGCGTGCTTGGCGATATTGCGCAACGCCTCCGCGAGCACCGCCTGCGCGAGCGGCTCGATATCGGCGGGCACGCTCGATTCCCCGCGCCAGTCGACCTCCACAACGAACCCCGGCGATCGCCGGACCCGGTCGAGCTCGGCCGCGAGCGTCGTGCCCGTCTCGGGCGGGAGCGGCGCAAGCGGCCGCTCCAGGGCGCGGCGCAGGTCGCTCAGCGCCTCCTGCATTTCGGTCCGGCAGCGCTCGCGCTCGGCGCGGTCGAGCGGCTGCTCGGCGCCCAGCGCAAGCGAGACCCCGAACAGGCGCTGGAGCACGCTCTCGTGGATCTCGCGCGCGAGGTCGAGCCGCTCGCCGAGGCGCCGGGTGCGCTCCTGCTGGCGCGTGACGTTGCGAGCCGCGGCGACCAGCGCGGCGATCTTGCCGAGCGTCCACAGCAGGTGGCGCTCGCCGTCGGACAGCTCGAACCGCCCACCGCCGCGGTCGGCGCAGATCACCCCGTACGCGTAACCGCCCGCGCTGAGCGGCGTGCATACGAGCGTCGTGATTCCCAGCAGCTGGGCGTACTCGGGCGGAACCTCCTCGCCGATCCGCTCGGAGACCACCACGACCTTGTCCTCGAGCAGGGCACGCTGGGCGATCGGCGTGTTCACGAGCGTCGGCCGGATACCCGACAACTGGTCGAACGGGATCCCGTAGGAGCCGATCGCGCGCACGCGCCGGCGGGCGGCATCGGCCATGAACAGCGCGGCGCGGCGCATCGTCGTCAGGCGGCAGATCGCCTCGCAGATCCGGTTGTAGAACTCGGTCGGCGAGGTGTGCATGTCGATCTCGGCGAGCAGCTCGACGAACACCTCGACGGACTCGACGCCCGCGAACAGCGATGGGGCGCGATCCGCGATCGGCTGGTCGACGCTCACGCCGCGACCGATACCGGGTACCGCCGCCGGATCTCATATAGCGTCGTCCGCTCCGCCGCCGGCCGGCCCGCCCGGTGCGCGGCCGCCACCAGCTCCGGGGGCGTCAGCCGGACGCCGTGGTAGCTGCCGGCCATCCGCGAGATCGACTCCTCCATCAGCGTCCCGCCGAGATCGTTGACCCCCCAGTGCAGCGACTGCGTGGCGGCGTCGAGGCCCATCTTGACCCAGCTCGCCTGGAGGTTGCGGACGGTCTTTCCGAGCGCCAGACGAAACGCCGCGGTGTGCTTGAGGTTCTCCTCGCGCGAGATCTCCTCGACCCCGTGGGTGCGGCCGAGCAGCGTGTGGAACGGGATGAACGACAGCGGTACGAACTCGGTGAATCCGCCCGTGCGCTCCTGGAGCTCGCGCACCACGCGCATGTGCTCCGCAAGCTCCCACGGCTCCTCGACGTGCCCGAACATCACTGTGACGGTCGAGCGGATCCCCTCCGCGTGCGAGGCCTCGATGATCTCGACCCACCGCGCCACCGGCAGCTTGTTCGGCGAGATCCGCTCGCGGACGCCGTCGTGCAGGACCTCGGCGGCGGTCCCCGGGGTCGAGCCGAGCCCGGCCTCGCGCAGCCTGTCGAACACCGCCCGCGGCGACAGCCCGCTCACGTCGCACATGTGTGCGACCTCCATCGGCGAGTACGCGTGCAGGTGGATATCGACGCCCACCCCCTCTGCGGTCCGCTTGGCGACGCGCAACCACTTCTCGTAGTCCTCGAGCCCCCAGTCGGGATGGATCCCCGACTGCATGCAGATCTCGGTGGCGCCGAACTCCACCGCGTCGTGCACGCGGCGGACGAACTCCTCCTCGGGGTGCTCGTAGGCGTCCGGCGACCGCCGCGATTGCCCGAACCCACAGAACGCGCATCCGACCGTGCAGATATTCGACACGTTGATGTTGCGGTTGACGACGAACGTCACGGTGTCCCCGGCCAGCTCGGAGCGGAGCTCGTCCGCGGCGCAGCGCATCTCCTCGATCACCTCGGGGCGCGTCTCGGCGAACAGCGCGGTCAGCTCCTCCGGGGTCAGCGCGGCCCCTTCGCGGGCTCGCGTCACCGCCTTCGGCGCGACGTCGTCGGCGACGTCGACCGATGCGCGGCGGCCCGATCCGCGGCGGGGGATGAACGACCAGTAGCTCGCCTTGATCACGTCCATCACGGGCCGCGAGATCCACTCGGGGTCGATGTACTCCGGATACACGCACAGGCGCTCGGACAGCGCCACGCCGTCGGCCCGCAGCCGCTTGCGCACCTCGGTCGGCGACGGGAACGGGTGCTCGGGCGAGATGTGGTCGCCGTTGGCGCTCAACCCTCCCAGATCGGTGGCGCCGGCCCGCACCAGCTCGACCCACCAGTCCGACAGGTTCGGCGGCACCTGGACGCCGACGTCGGGCATCAGCCGCCGCGTCTCGGCGATCAGACGCCTCATGTCCTCGACGGTCACCTCGCACGCCCACGACGGAGCGTCGAGGTCGGGTCCGTCCCACACCCCGGTCCGCCAGTACTCGTCCGCCGCGGCGCCGGCGATCAGGGCCGGCTCCCGGCCGTAGTAGCTCTGATGCGGCACGAAGTTCTGGAGGATCACCTCCTGGATGTGCCCGTAGCGTTCGTGCAGCCCCGCGAGCGCCTCCAGCGACGCGACGCGCTCGTCCTCGGTCTCGCCGATCCCGACGAGGATCCCGCTCGTGAACGGGATCTTCAGCTCGCCGGCGGCCGCGATCGTCTCGATCCGGACCGCCGGATGCTTCGTCGGCGAGCCGGCGTGGACCGTCTCCATCAGCCGCTCCGACACCGATTCCAGCATCAGCCCCTGCGACGCCGTGACCTCGCGCAACCGGGCCAGATCGCCGGCATCCAGCACGCCGAGGTTCGTATGCGGCAACAACCCCCGCTCGAGCGACCGTTCGCAAACCCAAATTACGTACGACGTGAAATCCGCATGCCCGTACTCCTCCAGACGCCGGGAAACCTCGGCGTTCACCTCGGGGCGCTCGCCGGTCAGGACCAGCAGCTCCTTGACGTGATGGCGCGAGACCGCCCGATCGAGCAATGCCACGACCTCCTCAGGCGAGTGCAGGTGCGGCTTGTGAGTCGCGAACGCGCAGTACTTGCAGTAGCAGCGGCAGGTCCGCGACAGCGACAGCGTGAGGTTGCGGCTGAACGTGACACGGCGACGCATGCGCGCGGCCCATTCTACGTAGCGACTCCCTGGCTCCACCGAGCGCCTATCCTGGCCCGGCTGATGCGAGGAGCGATCCGTGCTCGGACGGCCGCCGATTGCCTCCTGGCCGCCTTGGCCGCTCTGGCCGCCGTGTCCGCCGGCTGCGGCTCGGGCGCGTCCTCGTCGACGCCGGCCCCGTCGACGACCAAAACCGCGGCGCCGGCCGCGCCCCGGCCTGCCCGCAGCACCACGTTGATCCTCGATTTCACCCCCAACGCCGTCCACACCGGGATCTACGCCGCGCTCGCCCGCGGCTACGACCGCGACGACGGGGTGAATCTGCACGTGATCGCGCCCACCGCCACAACCGACTCGATCAAGCTGCTCGAGACCGGCAAGGTCAAGTTCGCGATTCTCGACATCCACGACCTAGCGATCGCCGATGAATCGGCCTCCACCCACCCCGACGTCGTCGGGATCATGGCGATCGTCGAGCGGCCGCTGGCCGCGGTGATCGCGGCCCCTGATGTCGGCTCGCCGAAGGCGCTCGAGGGCAAGACCGTCGGCATCACCGGCGTGCCGAGCGACACCGCGGTGCTTCGATCGGTTGTCGCCGGCTCCGGCGGTGATCCCGCCAAGGTCAAGACGATCACGATCGGCTTCGACGCGGTCGCCGATCTGCTGGCCGCCCGCGTCGCCGGCGCGACCGCGTTCTGGAACGACGAGGGCGTGACGATCCAGAGCCACCGGGGCCCCCAAGGCCGATTCCACGTGTTCCGGGTCGACGACTACGGCGCGCCCTCGTACCCCGAGCTCGTCGTGTGCGCGACCGCCGCGACCCTCGAGCACGACCCTGGGGTCGCGCGCGGGGTTGTGGACGCACTCGTCCGGGGCTATACGTACACGCTCGGGCATCCGCAGCAGGCCGCCGCCGATCTCGAGCACGAGGCCGCCGGGCTCGATCCAAAACTCGTCGCGGCCCAGCTGACCGCGCTGCTACCTGCATTCCGAGCCCCCGACGGCCGTGTGGGCGTGCTCGACACCGCGAGTCTCGCCAGATGGGCGGCCTGGGAGGCTCGGTTCGGGGTCGTCAGCCACCCGCCCGACGTCGCCCAGACGTTCGACCCGAGCTACGCCGCGGGCGCGCCGTCCGCTTCGACCCGTTGATCGTGAGCTTGACGGTCGGGAGGCCGCGGGCATAGGCTGCCGTTCCGGTCACTCGAGGGAGGTATGACAGTGAAGGCTCGGCTTATCGGCGCGCCGGCGATCCTCGCGGCGCTGGTGGTGATCGTTGCAATGAGCATCGGCGGGGTCGCCTCGGCGGCGAGCAAGCGCGCAACCGCCGTGCCGCGGTCGACCGGCCAAGCGATGGACGGCCCCGGCACCGAAAGTTACTTCGACCTCGCCCGGAAGGACTGCGTCGGGACAGCCCGTAACACGACCTCCAAGGTCTGGTTCACGGTCGCCGATGGCGTGCTGTCCGACACCTACTGGCCCACGATCGACGCGACCAACGTCAACACCCTCCAGTACCTCGTGACCGGGGTCCGCGGCGCCAAGAGCTTCACCGACCTCCAGACGCGGGACATGACCTACAAGATCCTGCCCGACCCGACCGGAATGAGCTGCACGGTGGTCGCGAGGAGCGCCACCCACGGCTATCGGATCGCCACCACCTACATCGCCGATCCGGTACGCGATGCGGTCCTGATGCAGACCCGCTTCCAGGGGCCGCGCGGCGATCGGCTGTACGTGCGCCTGGACCCGCTCGCCGGCGGCACCGGCGGCGGCGGATCTCAGAACGCCGGCGGGAACAGCGCAGAGATCGTCGGGAACAACGTCCCGGTCGCGTTCAACACGAACAGGACGACCAACGCCGTCAACCGCAACTATGCGGTGCGGACCTACATGGCGCTCGAGTCCTACGACGGGTTCTCGAGTGCGAGCGCCGGCTATGCCGGAGCAGCCAACGACGGCCTGACCATGCTCGACACCGCCCACACGCTCGCAGGCGGCAGCTCGTCCGCGCCCGACGGACACGTCACGCTCACCGCCGAGGTGCCAAGCGGATGGGACCGCTCGGTCACGCTCGCGCTCGGGTTCGGCACGACCGAGGCCGCCGCGCTACAGGTCGCCCACGACTCGGTGTCCCAGCAATTCGACCACGCGTGGTCCGAATACGAGCGGGGCTGGCTCCGCTACGACGCCGGCCTGCGACGCCCGTCGTTCCGGCTCGGCCTCGCGGCCGTCCGCGAGTACTACGAGTCGGTCAACGTGGTCAAGGCCAGCGAGGACAAGACCTTCACCGGAGCGATCGCGGCCGGCCTCGCCTCCCCGTGGGGCCAGTCGGTGCCCGCCGGCAATCTCACAAACGGCGAGCCGACGTACTTCGGCTCCTACCGCGAGGAGTTCTCGCGCGACATGTACGAGGCGTTCACCGGACTGCTGGTCGCCGGCGACGTCCAGACCGCGCAGGACGCCACCAAGTTCCTGTTCGACCGCCAGCAGCAGGCCGACGGGTCGATGCCGCGCAATTCGCTGCCCAACGGCAAGCCGGCCCCCGATACCGGCGGCCTCCAGCTCGACGAGTGCTCATACCCGATCCTGATGGACTGGCAGTCCGGGCTGGCGGGCGACAAGACGCTGTACCGCGACCACGTGATCCCCGCCGCCGATTTCGTCGTCGCGCACGGGCCATCGGACGGATCCGAGCGCTGGGAGGAGCAGAGCGGCTATTCGCCGTCGACGATCGCGGCTGAGATCGCCGGGCTCACGGCGGCCGCCGCGATCGCCAGGGTCAACCACGACCCGGCGCACGCCCGGCTCTACCAGGCGACCGCGGACGACTTCGCGCGCAACATCGAGGCCTGGACCGTCACCACGACCGGTCCCCTGGGTCCCCGGTACTTCATTCGCGTCTCGAAGACCGGCGATCCGAACGCGGCGATCTCGTATGGGCTCGGCAATGGAAGCGGCACGTTCGACCAGCGGTCTGTCGTCGATGCTGGCTTCCTCGAGCTCGTGCGCCTCGGCGTGCTTCCCGCGAGCGATCCGGATGTCCAGGCTTCGGTGAACGTCGTCGACGCCACGATCGAGCGCACGACGCCGAACGGCCCGGGCTTCTACCGCTACGGGACGACCTCGACCGAGTCCGTGGACGGCTACGGCGACTGCTTCCAGCCGAGCGGCTCCACCTGCAAGGTCACGGGTGCACCATGGCCGCCAACCGACACCGGAACCGGCCACCTGTGGCCGGTGCTGTCCAGCGAACGGGGCGAGTACGACATCGCGGGCGGCGACGGCAGCGACGCCGCGTCGCTGCTGACCGCGATGGGGAAGATGACCTCGGGCCAGGGGCTCGAGCCCGAGCAGGTGTGGGAGGACGCAAACGTCCCGCCCTCGCCGTTCGGTTCAGACCCCTCGACGGCATCGATCGGTTTCATCGATGGTCAGCCCGCCGGCTCGGCGAGCCCGCTGACCTGGGCGCAGGCCTCGTACGCGCGACTGGCGCTCGACCTCAGCGCGGGCCGCAACCTCGAGACGCCGGACATCGTCACCGATCGCTATGTCGCGCACGGGATGCCCGGATCGCTCCCGCTGACCGTGACCTCGCCGGCCAGCGGATCAACCGCAGCTCCGCCGACCGTCACGGTCACCGGGACCACCGCCGCCAAAGCGCGCGTGGACGCGGAAGCGACCGGTCTCTTCGGTGCTCCGGGGGTTGTCAGCACCAGGGCCGACTCGACCGGCGCATGGTCGCTGACGCTTCCGGTCAGCTTCGGCACGACCACGATCACCGTGACCGCCACGCTCGGGCGCAGCACCGGCTACAGCCAGCTGTTCGTCACGAACACCGTCCTGCCGGGTACTTCCGTGCTCGACGTCACCGACCCGCTGAACGACGACAACGGGCCGGGCACATACCAGTATCCGACCTCGTCGTTGAACTTCCAGCCCGGAGCGTTCGACCTGACTCGCCTCCAGGTCAGCCAGGACGCAAGCAACGTCTACATCCGCGTCACGATCCGGAACCTGGCGACGACGTTCGGCTCGGCCTTCGGCGCGCAGCTGCTCGACATCTACGTGCGCAATCCGAACGCGACGAGCTTCTCGACCGACGGCGCGTATCCGCAGCTGAACTACGGCATCGCCTCCCCGAGCGCATGGAGCGAACGGCTCGAGGCGCAGGGGTTCGCGTCGCCGTTGATGCTCGGCCCGTCGGGAGCCTCGCTAGGCTCACCGCAGTTCGTCGTCGACTCGACCGGCAACACAGCGACGCTGGTGGTGCCCATCTCCCAGTTCGGGACGGTCGGCTCGAACTGGGTGTTCACGGTGGCCCTCACGGGCCAGAATGGGTTCAACAGCTACCAGGCACGTGACTTCACCCAGCCCGCCCAGGGCTTCGCGTTCGGCGTGTGTCCCCCGACCGACACAACCGACGCGATCTGCAAGCTCGACCCGAACACGGTGCCTAAGGTGATGGACACGATCACGCCCCCTGGCGTCGATCAGGCAACCGAGCTCAACCCGACGCTCAATCCGAACGGGGTCCAGCTGCAGGGCGTGACGGTGCCCTAAACGGCCGCCTCGAGCAGCCGGTCGACCAGGCTGGCTCCTTCGCGCGCCATCCGCGAGCGCGGGACGACCAGGTCGAATCCGGCCTGCTCGGCCTGCGTCCGCACGTCGACCTCGACGTGCGAGTAGAACGCGATCGACGGCACGCCTTCCCGGGGGACCGTCTGTAGCTGCTCGAGCCGGGCGCCGGCGTCCGCGGTCAGGTCGACGATCAGCACCTCGGCGCACGGAAGCTCGCGCCGCATTCCGTCCGCGTTCGAGACCAGGACCGGATCGTGGCCGCCGGCCTGCAGTGCGCCGAGGACGTTCGATCCGAACAGCAGATCGGGGATCAATGCGACGACTCGCGCCATGGTTCGCTGGCCCGGACTCGCTCCGCTACTGCGTGTGGAGCCGCCTGAACTCTTCGCGCACGGACTCGGTCCGTCCCCACATCTGGGTCACCTCGGCGCGACCGGTGCGGGCCTCGCGAACCGCGAGCTCGCCGTCGATCCCGGCGTCGTCGAGCAGGTGCAGCGCCGCGTGCACCGCCTGCGCCGAGGCGGCGTGCCCGAACCGATGAGCGACCAGCAGCCGCCAGTGCCAATCGTGCTTGGAGTAGGGCTGGGCGTTGCAGGTGACGAGCAGGACCGCCGCGTCGACGTAGCGGCGCTCGTCGAAGATCCGCAGATCGAGCTCGAGATCGGTCCAGTCGTCCGGGAGCGAGTCGACGATCTCCTGAAAGGTGTCCGCGAGCGCCATCTCGCCCGCAGCGTAGCGATCAGACGACCTCTCAGTGTCCGAGCTGTGCGATGAACGTGTAGATCACCAGCACGCCCATCACCGCCACGAGTACGCGCAGCGCCCACAACCCGACGTTGGCCCACCGCCCGAGCCGCGCCCGCGGCACCGGCCGGTTCCTGTCGGCCACGAGTTGGTCGTGCTCCAGGTACATCACGGTTTCCTCGTCAATCTCATCGCCGGGCCTCAGTTAGACCACCCCGACCGTGTGCACGAACGAGTCGACCGCGTACGCAGCGCCGCACAGCGAGATGAACACGACGATCGCGATCGCCAGCCGGTTGTTCACCACGCCGTTGGCCCACCGGCCCATCAGCTCACGATCGTTGGCGAGCATGATCATGAACACCAGCGTGACCGGCAGCAGCACGGTCGCGAGCACGTTCGCATTGAGCGCGATCGACAGCAGCGGCGCCCCCGGGATCAGGATGACCACCGCCGCGATCAGCGCCGCGCCGAGGTTCGCGCCGTAGAACAGCGCGGCGCTCCGCGCGGAGTTGTTGAGGCTGTGGGGCGCGCCGACGCACTCGCCGACGGCGTAGCCGGTGCTGGCCGAGATCGTCAGCACCGCGACCGCGCCCGCCTCGATCAGCCCGAGCGCGAACACCGTGCCGACCGCGTTGCCCGAGACATCCTTCAGCGCCACCGGGAAGCCCGCGCCGGCGAGGCCGGAGATGCTCGCTCCCCCGTGGCCGGCCAACGCCGCGCCGGCGATCAGCGCTCCGCATCCGAACACCGCCGCCAGGATCCCGCCGAAGACCGTGTCGATGCGGCCGTGGCGGATATCGGCGGGGGTCATCCCCTTGTCGGCCGACGCGCTCTGCTGGAAGAAGATCATCCAGGGGGTGACGGTGGCGCCGATCGTCGAGACGACCAGCAGCAGCAGCGTGTTGACGCTTCCGTGCGGGAACGGCGAGAACGTCCCCGTCGCATGGCCGACCGCTCCCCAGTCGGGTCCGGTCATGATCGCGGCGATCAGAAACAGTCCGTTGAAGATCGCGAGGCCGAGCACGATCCGCTCCCAGCGCCAGTACCGGCCGCCGCTCATCGTGAACAGGACCAGCGCGACGCCGAGCAGCGCCGCCACCCCCGGCCCCTGGTGGAAGTAGGACAGACCGACCCGGATCGCCACGAACTCGGCAATCAGCGTCACGAGGTTGGTGAGCACGAGGTCGCCAGCGGTGACCCAGCCCCACAGCCGGCCGAACCGCTCGAGCACGAGTTGTCCGTAGCCCCGATGCGTGACTGCCCCGACCCGCATACACATCTCCTGGACCACGACCGCCATCGCGAACGTGACCAGGATGAACGGGAGGAAGAACCCGAGCCCGTAGGTGGCGCCGGTGGTCGCGTACGAGATCATGCTCGGACCGTCGTTCTCCCCGAGCATCGCGAGGATCCCGGGGCCCACCAGCAGCCACAGCAGGTACCACCGGCGGCGGCCGTGGCGCGCGTTGTGGACGCGGAAGCGGTCGTTCGAGCGGACGAGATCCTCGCGCGTCAGCGACCCGGGCACCCCGGCCCCGTCGACGCCGAGCGCTTCGAGCGCGGGCTCCACGATCGGAGCCGGCCCGCGCGCCGGCGTCACCGATCCACCTCGACCCGCATCGCCCGCGCCAGCGCGCCGCCGAGCACGTGTACGTGGTCGCCGAAGCGCACGAACAACGGACCGTCGAACGGCTGCTTCTCAACCACCTCGAGCTCGTCGCCCGGCGCGATCCCGCGCTCGGCCAGGAACCGCAGCATCTCGGGGTCGGAATCGGACACCCGCGCGAACGTCCCCTGGTCCCCGACCTCGAGCGCCTGGAGGCTGGTCGTCGAGCCTTCCTCGATCGTCAGGTCGCGCGTCGGGATCGGATCGCCGTGCGGGTCGTGCGTCGGATCGCCGAGCTTGGCGGCGATCAGCTCCTCGAGCTCCTCGGAGAGAACGTGCTCGAGCACCTCGGCTTCTTGGTGCACACGATCCCACGGGACGCCCAGGGACTTCACGAGGTACAGCTCCAGCAGCCGGTGGTGGCGCATCACCTCGAGCGCCACGCGCCGGCCGTGCTCGGTGAGCCACACCCCGTGGTACGGCTGGTGCTCGACCAGGCCCAGCTCGTCGAGGCGTTTGACCATTCCCGACGCCGACGCGGCGGTAACCCCAAGTCTGTCGGCCAGCGCGGTCGTGCTGACGGCATCGCCGGCGCGCCGCTCCAGGGCGTAGATCGCCTTGGCGTAGTCCTGCACGGCCTGGGAGCGGAGCGCTGCTGAGTCCTGGCTTGCCACCACAGAAGTTATGGTAGGACTAAATTTTCATTTCGGCAAGGGCGGGCGACGCCGGTCGCCATTGCCCGGCTCGCCCCGCCGGCGCTGTCGGTCCGGGACGCACGGTGCCTATCCTGTTCTCAGATGGCCTCGCTCGACACGCTCACCACCGACTACCGGACGATCACCGAGGCGTGCGGGCTGCTCGACCGGTCAGAGCGCGGGAAGCTCGCGCTCACCGGCTCGGACGCGCGGGGTTTCCTCCAGGGTCAGGTCACGAACGACGTCGAGTCGCTGGCCGCGGGCGGTGGCTGCTACGCCGCGTTCCTGACGCCGAAGGGCAAGATGCTAGGCGATCTCCGGATCCTCGCCACCGACGACGAGCTCCTGCTCGACACCGAGCGGGTCGCGCTCCAGGGCCTGTTCAACATGATCCGGCGCTTCAGCATCGGCTACGACGTCGAGCTGCACAAGCGCACGCTCGAGCGGGCCCTGCTGTCCCTGGTCGGCCCGCGCGCCGCCGACGTTTCGGGGGCCGGCTCGCTGCCCGTGGACGAGCACACGCACGCGCTCGTCGAGGTTCCGGGGAGCGGCTTGGTTGCGCGGGCGATCCGAACCGACGTCGGGATCGACCTGCTGTGCGACCCGGCTAACGTTGAGGCGCTGCGGGGCGCGCTCGAGGAAGCCGGCGCGCCGGCGGTCGCGGAGGCGGCCGTGGAGTCCCTGCGGGTCGAGCGCGGTCGGCCCCGCTACGGGATCGACCTCGACGATTCCGTGATCCCACAGGAGGCCGGGCTCAACGAGCGTGCGGTGTCGTTCACCAAGGGCTGCTACGTCGGCCAGGAGACCGTCGCCCGCCTCTACTACCGGGGCAAGCCGAACCGCCAGCTGCGGGGGATCCGGCTGTCAGCGTCCGCGTGCATCGGGGATGAGCTGTCGCTCGAGGGGCGTGTGGTCGGGCATCTGGCGAGCGTCGCCCAATCGCCCCGGCTGGGCCCGATCGCGCTTGCCCTGGTCCGCCGCGAGGCCCCGCCGGGGAGCACCGTCGTTGTGACCGACGACGGTGGCGTCACCGGCGAGGTCACCGAGCTCCCGTTCTAGACCACACGGTTGATTGCACCGGTTCTCCCGGTTGGCGTGCCGGGGTGGACGGCTAGAGGCTCCGGCACCCTACAAGACCAGCTGCGTCGTCTCCGGGTGCGAGGCCAGGTAGTTGGACACGATCCGCAATTCGTCGATCTCCTCGGGCGGGACGTGCGCCCCGAGCTCGGCTCGGCCGCCGCGCCTCAGCGCCGCCTGGGTCCGCTCCTCGAGCGTGCCGCTGTCGGCGGGCGCCGGTGGGAGGGGACCCCAGTCCACGAGACGGCCGCCCACGAGCCAGAAGGCATCGTGCCGCTCGGGATCGACCGGATGGGGCACGAGCAACAGCCGGGCGCGCACATGCGTGGCCTCGAGCGCGCCGCCCAGCCGCTCGAGGATCATGCCGAGCCGGCGCAGGCGCCGGCGCAGCCACGCCGCGCGCTCGTACTGCTGCTGGTCGGAGGCCGCTCGCATCTGGCCTTCGACGTGGTTCAGCAGACGCGCTCGGCCGTCCGCTCCGTCGACGAACAGCCGCAGCGCCTCGTCGATTCGGCGCCGGTACAGGTTCGGGTCGAGATCGCCGAGACACGGCGACAGGCAGCGGCCCATCTGCCCGTAGGCGGAGGGGTGCTCGCGCAGCACGAGCTTGCGCCCACAGTGGCGGAGCCCGAACAGCGAATCGAGCTGCTCGACGAGCTCGTGCGCGAGCCGCCGGCCCCGCAGCGGCCCGATCGTCACGGCATGGCCGGGCGCCGGGTCGGATGCCACCTCGAGGATCGGGAACGGTATGTCGAGCCGGCAGCGGATGTAACAGAGCCGGTCGTCCCGACTGGCCAGACGGATGTTCCCGGGAGGACGGTGCTGCTTGATCAGGCGGTTCTCGAGGACGAGCGCGCCGAGCTCCGAGTTCGTGCTCTGGTAGTCGACGACCGTGGCCTGGACAGTCCAATCGGCCGGCCCGCTCGACGGGGCGAAGTGGGCGCGGGCGCGGCTGCGGATCGAGATCGACTTGCCGACGTACAGCACCCGGCCGGCGTCGTCGCGAAACAGGTACACGCCGGGGTCGCTCGGCAGCTCGGCGAAGTCGAGCTGGGGCGGCGCGCTCATTGCCGGGGTGCGGCGCTTGCGACCCACCGCGCGCCTGCGCCGGCGGCCGGTGATCGCGAGCGCGTCGGCCACCGTCAGAGCATTGGCACAGAGCCTCGGGAACATCGCGCACAAGACGCGGGCGCACGTCTCGGCGTCCGCGAGCGCCCGGTGCGCGGTCCGCACCTCGACTCCGAGCGCATCGGCGAGCACGCTCAGCCCGCGCTTGTTCTGAAGCGGCAGCAGCTTGCGCGCGAGCGCCGCGGTGCACAGCACGGGTGGGTTCGGCCAGTCCAGGCCGACGAGTTCGAACGCGCGGCGCAGCACCCGGCGGTCGAACGGCGCGTTGTGCGCCACCAGGACCCGTCCTCGGAGCAGCTCCTCGAGCGGCGGCAGGACCGCCTCGAGGCCGGGCGCGTCGGCCATCATCTCCTGCGTGATCCCGGTGAACCGCTGAATGCCCCGCCCGAGCGGCCGGTTGCAGCGCACCAGCGAGGACCAGCGGTCGTGCAGCTCGCCGCCGCCGACGAGCACGGCGCCGACCTCGGTCATCTCGCACGCATCCCCACCCAGGCCGTTGGTCTCGGTGTCCACGACGAGGAACTCGGTCGTGGCAATCGGCTGCTCGAGCAACGTCACAGACGCGTGATACGCGCCGTATCGGACGGCAAGCAAGCAGGATTGCAGCACTGGCCATTGCATCAGTCTCGGTGACCGGAACCACGGGTAGGATCGGTAGCACCAATCCTCGGGAAGGAGGTGACGTGACCACTACCGCCCCTGACCTCGAACAGCTCCGCGAGCTCGACGACGGGACGCGTCGCGCATGGACGGCGTACAGCGAACGGCTCCGAGACCTCGATGGTGATGAGTACGAGCGAGCCGAGAGCGAATCGTGGACGAAGCTTCAGACCGAGCTCCGTCGCCTCGAGCGCCGGCGAGCCACGCTGACGCAAACGTCCACCTGATCCGTCGCCCCATCCCGCTTGCGCGGCCGACTCGATCGCCCGACCGCGACCGCGCCACCGCACCCGCTCCGGCTGCCCGCAAGAGGGTTGACATCAATCGGTGTTACGTTCGTCGGTGCGCCTATTACGCACGCTAGGGTTCCGCGCCCCACCCGGATTCGCCGCGGATACCCAGCGTTTCGGGCGGTCCCGTAGAGGAGGCTCCGTCGAGGATGTGCAGGAGGACGATCGCGATGCTCGTCGGCACTGCTCTGGCGGTCTCTGCCTGCGGATCGAGCTCCCCGGCCGCTACCGCGCCGCGCCCGCCTGCACCGGTGAACCTGACAGTGTTCATCGACGACAGCCGCGTGTCGGTGTCGCCGACGATCGTCGGCGCGGGGCCGGTCGAGTTCATCATCACCAACCAGGCCACCCAGGCCGAGTCACTCGCGGTCCTCCGATCCGGCGCGTCCGCGGGGCAGCCGCTCGCCGACACCGGCCCGATCAACCCCCAGGCGACCGCGCAGGTGACCGTCAACTTCTCCTCGCCCGGCAGCTACTCGCTCGCCACCGGCGACGGCCGCGGATCAGGGTCCGCGATCCGGGCGGCCTCGATCCACATCGGCGCCAAGCGCGCCAGCAGCGACAACCAGCTGCTCCAACCGTAGGCGCCCCCATGCAACTTGCGTTTGTGCAATACTTGCATGCGTGCAAGCAACTCAGGTGACCGAACCAACTCAGGTGACGGAACCGGTGACCCCGGGCGCCCCCGGGGTGACCGAACCGGTGACCCCGGGCGCCCCGGGGACGACGGACGCGACCGCCCGGACCGAAGCCGCGCCCACCGGCGCCACCGCGCAGCCCGCCGGCGACGTACTCGCCACCGACCTCTACGCGCTGATCGTGTTCCTCCACAAAAACTGCAATTCTGACCTGTTCGAGGCGGTCGGCGCGCTCGAGCTCTCGCTCTCGCAGATCAAGTTGCTCCACCACCTCGAGGATCAGCCGCGCGAGCTGTCCCTCAAGGAGGCCGCCGAGCTCGTCCACGTCTCTATGCCCGCCGCCAGCCGGATGGTCGACGACCTCGTCCGCCGCGGGTTCGCGCAGCGTCGCGAGGACGAGGACGATCGCCGCATGAAACGCGTCTGCCTGACCGACGGCGGGCGGACCGCGATCCGCCGCCTGAACGCCGCGCGCCTGAGCGGACTCGAGCAGTTCGTCGACGACTTGACCACGCCCGAAAAGGAATCGCTGGCGCAAGCGCTACAACGGCTGCTGGAGCGCGAGGACATCGCCGCCTGCCGCCCGGAGCCCCTTACCACATGACCAATCGAATCCTCGCTCACCGCCACCGCCTCGTGAACGACGAGAACAGCAAGTGGTGGACGCTCGGCGCGATGTGCTTCGCGCTGTTCATGATCATGCTTGACAACACGGTCGTGAACGTCGCGCTGCCATCGATCCAGCGCGACCTTCACGCCTCGCTGGCGGCGCTCGAGTGGACCGTCAACGCGTACACGCTGACGTTCGCGGTGCTGCTCGTCACCGGCGGGCGCCTCGGCGACATCTTTGGGCGCCGGCGGATGTTCCTGTTCGGCGTGGTCGTGTTCGGGCTGTCGAGCCTCGCGATCGGGTTCGCGCCCAACGACACCGTCCTCGTCGCCTTCCGCGCCGTCCAGGGCGTGGGTGCCGCGTTCATGATGCCCGGCACGCTGTCGATCATCACCCAGGCGTTCCCGGCCGAGCAGCGCGGAACGGCGATCGGGACGTGGGCCGGGGTCAGCGCGCTCGCGCTCGCGATCGGCCCGGTGATCGGCGGCTTCCTCACCGAGTACGTCAGCTGGCGGGCGATCTTCTTCATCAACCCGCCGATCGCGGTCGGCGCGGTCGCGGTGACGCTGTTCGCCGCTCGCGAGTCGCGCGACGAAACCGTCGACAAGACCGTTGACTTCGCCGGCATAGCGACGCTGACGGTAGGACTGACGGCGCTCGTGCTCGCGCTCGTCGAGAGCAACGCGTGGCACTGGGGCTCGGTTCGCGTGATCTCGCTGCTGGTCCTGGCGGCCGTCTCGCTCGGCGCGTTCGTGGTCATCGAGCGGCGCGTGAAGGCTCCGATGATCGACTTCACGTTCTTCCGCTCGCGCACGTCGATCGGCGCCAACACCGTCGCGTTCCTGATCTCGTTCGCGATGTTCGCGCAGTTCTTCTTCTTGACGCTGTACATGCA
The DNA here is from genome assembly GCA_963836715.1 of uncultured Solirubrobacterales bacterium. Classification (GTDB taxonomy): domain Bacteria; phylum Actinomycetota; class Thermoleophilia; order Solirubrobacterales; family Solirubrobacteraceae; genus Palsa-465. The sequence continues at coordinate 48,630 of CAWIKH010000004.1, read as the reverse complement.
GAACGTCCTGCACTACTCGCCGCTCGAGACTGGCCTGCGCTTCCTGCCCTCGACGCTGATGATCATCGTCACCGCCCCGCTCGCGGGCCGCCTCGCGGATCGCGTCGGCTCGCGCCCGCTGATGACGATCGGGCTCGCGATCGTCGCCTCGGCACTGTTCATCGAGTCCCATTTGACCATCCACAGTGGCTACGGCCTGCTGCTGCCCGGCTTCGTGCTGCTGGGCCTGGGCATGGGACTGGTGATGTCCCCGATGAGCACCGCCGCGATGAACGCGGTCGACCGCAGCAAGGCCGGCGCGGCGTCTGGCGTCTTGTCGATGAGCCGCATGGTCGGTAGCACCTTCGGCGTCGCCGTGATGGGCGCGCTGGTGGCCACGATTGGCGGCTCGAAGATCAACTCGAGCCTTTCCGACGTCCCCGCGTCAGTCCGCCATGCGGTCACCGACGCGCTCGGCAGCGGCGCCGCCATCGGGGGCCACGCCTCCGAGCGCATCGTCGCGGCCGCCAACGACGCGTTCGTGTCAGCGCTCGGGATCGGGTTGCTGGTCGGCTCCATCGTGACGCTGTGCGGCGCGGTCGTCGCCTGGACGCTCATTCAGCGCCGGGTGGCCGCCCCGGCCGCTGTGACGGCGCGGGACGAAGTTGAGGCGGCGGCCGAGGCCGGCGACGAAGCCGCGCCCGAGATCTCGCTCGTCTGATCCGTCAGCGGGTCTCACCCGCCCTCGCTGGCTACACCCGAGTAGCATCCGGGCGGCGAACTCCGCCGACCCTAGGAAGGTGCAACACCAGTGGCAGTTGACTTGAGCCAGGTCGCACACGTCGATACCGAGCCGGGCGTGCTCCCGTCCACGATGGCCGCTTGGGTCATCCGCGAGGAGCGGTTCGGCGAACCGACAGACGCCTTCCAGATCGAGGAGATCGAGGTTCCCGAGCCCGGCGCGTTCGAGGTGATCGTGCGCGTGATGGCCGCCGGGGTGAACTTCAACAATGTGTGGGCGGCGCTCGGAGAGCCCGTCTCGGTGTTCCGCTACCACCCCGAGGAGGACCACCACATCGGCGGTTCGGACGCCTCCGGTGTGGTCTGGAAGGTCGGCCCGGGTGTCACTCGCTGGAAGCCGGGCGACGAGGTTGTGGTCCATTGCAACCAGGCCTCTTACGAGGATCCCGAGGTGCACGGGCTCGATCCGCTCGCCGCGCCGTCGCAGCGCATCTGGGGATACGAGACGAGCTGGGGCTCGTTCGCCCAGTTCTGCAGGGTCCAGGCTCAACAGCTGCTCCCCAAGCCCGGCCATCTGGCCTGGGAGGAGGCGGCCGCGTACGGCCTCACCTACTTCACCGCCTACCGCATGCTGATCGACCGCTGCCACCTACAGGCGGGCGACCGGGTGCTGATCTGGGGCGCGGCCGGCGGCCTGGGAGTGTTCGCCACCCAGCTGTGTGCGCTCACTGGCGCGGACGCGGTCGGCGTCGTCTCGAGCGAGGAGAAGGGCCAGCTGATCGAGCAGCTCGGGGCGGTCGGCTACATCAACCGATCCGAGTACATCGGGATGATGCGCCGCGGCGGCGAGACCGCGGACGAGGAGCGCATCCGGTTCAAGGAGTCACGGCGCTTCTCCAAGGCGGTCGAGGACATCCTCGGCGAGCCGCCGGACATCGTCTTCGAGCATGTCGGCAAAGCGACGTTCCCGACCTCGGTGCTGGTCGTCCGGCCATTCGGGAAGGTCGTGATCTGCGGTGCGACCTCGGGCTACCAGCTCGACTTCGACGTCCGCTATCTGTGGATGCGCCAGAAGGAGATCATCGGCTCGCATTTCGCCAACGCGTGGGAGGCGAACAAGGCAAACCTGCTGATCGAGGAGTCGAAGATTCGTCCCGTGCTGTGGCAGACGATGGGGTTCGAGAAGGTGGCCGAGGCGCACCAGCTCCTGCGCGACAACAAGCACCTCGGCAAGATCGCGATCCTTGTCGGCGCGACCGAAGAGGGTCAGGGCAAGACGGCCGAGGGTCCGGGCGCGATCCGAGCGGAGGTAGGCGCCTGATGGCGGGCGTAGTGCATGTCGACTGGTACGCGACCGTTATGCGTCACGAGCTGTTCGCGGCGGAGGTCTCGGCCGTGGCACCGCTCGCGCTGCGCTACGGGGCGACCGAGTATTCGGTCCATCAGTCGCGGGACGATCGCTACAGGATCACTCAGATGGCGTGGTTCGAGTCCAAGCCCGCCTGGTACAGCTACTGGGAGGGCCCGGAGATGGTCGCGTTCCGGCGCCGCCTCACGGGCAAGTACCAGATCCCGATCACCTACACCTGGTATGACGAACTCGTGTCTGGCGCGCTCGGACCCGAGGTCGATATCGCACCGGAGCCGGCGCCAGAGCCGGAGCCGGCACCTTCCGCGGTCGTCTAAGCGTTCTTCAACTCCTAGCCGGCGGCGGGATCAGGTCCTATCCTTGCTGCCATGACGCGGGCTCACAAGATCGCCAACCTGATCGGCGTCCCGCTCCCGCTCGTCGGGCTGCTCGCCGCGATCGTGTTGTTGTGGAACCAGGCGATCGGGCCGCTCCAGCTGGGGCTCCTGATCGGTCTGTACGTGTTGACCGCGCTCGGCGTGACGCTCGGCTACCACCGGCTGTTCACCCATCGCGCGTTCGAGTTCAGCCGCGTCTTCCGCGCGGTTGTCGCGGTACTCGGCTCGATGGCGATGGAGGGCTCGGTGATCACATGGGTGGCCGATCACCGCAAGCACCACACCTTCACCGACAAAGAGGGCGACCCGCACTCGCCGCACCTCAGCGACCGGGGTTCTGGGGCGGGGTCAAAGGACTGTGGCATGCGCACGTCGGCTGGCTGTTCGTGACCGTAGGCACGGCCGAGCGTGAGCGATTCGCGCCCGACCTGCTCAAGGATCGTGCCCTGCGCGTGATCGACAAGCTGTTCTTCGTCTGGGTCGTCCTCGGGTTCGCGATCCCGTTCGCGCTCGGGTGGATCGTCGGGGGCGGCGTCGGCGCGGCGCTGACCGCGCTTCTGTGGGGCGGCCTCGTGCGCGTGTTCCTGCTCCACCATGTCACGTGGTCGATCAACTCGATCTGCCACTTCTTCGGACGCGTGAGGTTCGAGGTCGAGGACGAGTCGCGCAACGTGTTCTGGCTCGCGCCGCTGTCGATGGGCGAGTCCTGGCACCACAACCACCACGCGTTCCCGACCTCCGCGTTCCACGGCCTGCGCTGGTGGGAGCGCCTGGCCGACCCGACCGGACTGTTGATCGCCGCGCTCGAGAAGCTCGGGATCGTCTGGAACGTCGTCCGTGTCAGCCCCGAGCGCCAGCGCGCTAAGTCGCTGCCCGGACGGGCCTAAGGGCTTGAACCCGGAAGCTCCCGCTAGACGCGTCGGCCGGCTAACCGCCTGTGACTACCCCGATTCGAGCGGGGCCATCGTGAGCCCGGCGCCGTTCAGCTGCTCCCAGTAGCCCTCGGCCTCGTCGCGCGGGCCGCTCCAGACGATCGCGCAGCCGCTCTTGTGGATGCGGTCGGCCAGCCGGTACCCCTGCGCGAGCGTGACGCCCGGTATCACCCGCGACAGCGTCTCCGCGACGTGGTCGAAGGTGTTGAACTCGTCGTTGAGCACGACCACCCGCCACAGCCCGCCGAGGTCGCTGCCCGGTCCACCTACACGCGGCAGCTCAACCGTCTGCGACATCTAGTTCAGGATACCTCGCGCCCGCCGATCAACCCGCGGCGACGGCGTCGGCGCGCTTGCGCCAGTACCGCTCCAGGCCCGCGTACAGCTGATCGGGAGGAGCGGCTTGCTCGTACGCATCGAGGAGCTCGGGGTCGGCGTGCTCCTCGATCTCGGCGCGCACGCCGGCGATGAACGCCTCGAGCTCCTGATCGCGCGCCCGCGCCGCCCAATCGTCGAGCCGCGCCGAAAGCTCGGCGAGCTGCGCCTCCGGGTCGTCGCTCGCGCCGAAATGAGTCTGGACGAGCCGCCGCGGCTTCCAGGCCGCGATCCGCTCGATCGACTCGTGCCACAGCTCGACGTCGATGTCCGGCGGCGGGCTGGGCGGGATCGTCAACGACGAGCTCGCGATCCGTACGCCGCCGGTATCGCCGACGAACGCGGTCCCGTCGTGCAGATAGGAGACATGGTGCGACGCGTGCCCCGGCGTGTACGCGACCTCGAACGCTCCGCCGAACAGGGTCTCGCCACCGCGGAGCATGCGCAGGTTCTTCTCCGGCACGGGGACCATCTCGCCCCAGCGCCGGTCCATGTCCTCGCCGTAGAGCATACGCGCGCTCTTGATCAGCCGTTCGGGGTCCGCCATGTGGCGCGCGCCGCGCTCGTGCACGTACACGTCGAGGTCGGGCCAGCGCTCGACGAGCGAGCCGCTCGCGCCGGCATGGTCCAGATGAATGTGTGTCAGCAGCAGCGCCCGGGGGCGGTCCCCATCGAGCCCCTCGAGCAGCATCGGAAGGCACGACGTGGGCCCCGGGTCGATCACCACGTCGTCAACAACCCAGGCTCCGATCACCCGGGGGATCCCGAGGTGCATGACGTCGATCAGCCGCATCGATTCGAGCGCGGGCGTCTAGCGGGACTCGGGGTCGTCGTCGGCGGGCTCCACCACCGGGAGAACCGCGGTCGGCTCGACGTCCGGGTCGGGCACGTCGGGGAAGATGTCCTCGGGCTCGACCTCGTCGGCCGGCTCCCCCTCAGCCTCGTCCGGGACGACCTCCTCGGCCGCAGCGACCGGTTCCTCGTCCGCGCCGTCCGCCTCAGCGGGAAAGCTATTCGCCGCGGAGTCGGTCAGCGTCAGCAGCTCCTGCGCCAGGTCGCGCGTGTCCTCGACGATCCGGTGGCGCTCGGCCCAGATCCGGTCGGTTTCGGCGTCGAGCTCGCGAACCCGCTTCTCCGCCGCGGTGACGACCTGAGCCGCTTCCTGGCGCGCGGCCTCGAGTCGGTCCTCCGCCTCGCTGCGTGACTGGAAGGTGATCTGAGCGGCCGCCTCATGGGCGCGCTGGAGGATCCCGGAAACCTCCTCCCCCACCCGTTCGAGCGCTCTGCGAATCGCAGCGTCTGGCGAGCGGGTCGCCTGCAGCTCCGCGACGAGCTGGCTGGTCTTCTGCACGTAGGCGTCGACGGCGAGCCGGTCGTACCCGCGCAGCGCGGTCGGGAAGTCGACATCGGCCACGGCGGCGACGTGGTCGCGGGGCAGCGTAGCCAGCGGCGCGGTTATCTCCTGCATGAGCGCGTGTTCGGTGGAGGCGGAGCTCTGATCGGGCATGGCCCTGACCATACACAGTGAATTCCCCTACGCGAGGATCGCGCCCGCCGGCCCCGCCCCCGATCAAAGGATTCATACAATCCCAGATGCATGCCCGAGCCGCCTTCGCACCGCCTGCCCGAGCCCGACCGACCGTGGATGATGCGCACGTACGCCGGGCATTCGGACGCCCGACGGTCCAACGAGCTGTACCGCAAGAACCTCGAGAAGGGCCAGACCGGCCTTTCGATCGCGTTCGACCTGCCGACGCAGACCGGCTATGACCCCGACGGCGAGCTGGCTCGCGGCGAGGTCGGCAAGGTCGGCGTCTCGATTGCCCACAAGGGCGACATGGAGACGCTGCTGGACGGTATCCCGCTCGATCAGATGAACACGTCGATGACGATCAACGCCACCGCCGCCTGGCTGCTGGCGCTCTACATCGTCGCCGCCCAGAATCAGGACCCGCCCGTCGCCGAGGACACGCTCCAGGGCACGACCCAGAACGACATCCTCAAGGAGTACCTGAGCCGCGGCACCTACGCGTTCCCGCCCGGCCCAAGCATGCGGCTGATCGCCGACACGATCGCCTACACGGTCGAGCACGTCCCCAAGTGGAACCCGATCAACATCTGCTCATACCACCTCCAAGAGGCCGGCGCGACGCCCGTGCAGGAGATCGCGTTCACGATGTGCAACGCGATCGCCGTGCTTGACGCCGTCCGCGAGCGGGTGCCGGGCGAGCTGATGAGCAGCGTGTTCGGCCGCATCTCGTTCTTTGTCAATGCTGGCGTTCGCTTCATCGAGGAGCACGCCAAGCTGCGCGCGATGGCGATCCTGTGGGACGAGCTCGGCCGCGAGCGCTACGGGGTCGAGGATGAGAAGGAGCGCCGCCTGCGCTACGGCGTCCAGGTCAATTCGCTCGGGCTGACCGAGGCCCAGCCCGAGAACAACGTCTACCGCATCGCGCTCGAGGCGCTCGCGGTGACGCTCGGCCGGAACACCCGCGCGCGGGCGATCCAGCTGCCCGCCTGGAACGAGGCGCTCGGCCTGCCACGACCGTGGGACCAGCAGTGGTCACTTCGCCTCCAGCAAATCCTGGCCTACGAGACCGACCTGCTCGAGTATCCCGACATCTTCGAGGGCTCCAAGGTCATGGACGGGCTGGTGGTCGAGCTGCTCGAGGGCGCCCGCAACGAGATGCACCGCGTGAGCGAGCTCGGCGGCGCCGTCGAGGCGGTCGACTACATGAAGGCCGCGCTGGTCGAGTCGCACCGCAAGCGTTGGCAGCGGATCGAGTCCGGCGAGCAGGTCGCGGTCGGTATGAATCGCTTCACCTCAACCGAGCCCTCGCCGCTGACCGCGGGCTCGGACGGCGGGATCCTGGTCGTCGACCCCGAGGTCGAGGCCGAGCGCCGTCACGCCGTCGAGCAATGGCGCGCCGAGCGCGACCAGGCAGCCGTGGACGCAGCACTGGAGCGCCTCGCCCAGGCGGCGCGGCAGGACCACGAGAACATCATGCCGGCCACGATCGCCGCCGCTCGCACGGGCGCCACCACCGGGGAGTGGTCGCAGACACTCCGCGACGTGTTCGGCGAATACCGGGCGCCGACGGGCGTGGGCGACGCCACCGCGGCGCCGAGCGAAGGCGTATCCGAACTCCGCGAGGAGGTCGAGCGCGTCAGCGAGGGGCTCGGTCGCAGGCTCAAGTTCCTGGTCGGCAAACCCGGCCTCGACGGGCACTCGAACGGCGCCGAGCAGATTGCGGTCAGGGCCCGCGATGCCGGCATGGACGTCGTCTACGAGGGCATCCGGCTCACCCCGTCCCAGATCGCGACTTCCGCCGCCCAGGAGGGGGTCCACGTCATCGGCCTGTCGATCCTCTCGGGGTCTCACCGGGAGCTGATCCCAGCGGTGCTCGAAGCGCTGCGCGAGGCGGGTGTCGGGGACGTGCCGGTGGTGGTCGGCGGCATCATCCCGCCGGACGACGCGGACTCCATGCGCGAGGCCGGGATCGCGGCCGTCTACACGCCCAAGGACTGGAACCTGAACGCGATGATGCGCGACATCATCGAGCTCGTCGCCGCGCGCCATGGCGTCGATAGCGCCGTGGGAGCTTGACCCGCGCGCGGGCCCCCGACGACGGCCGCGAGCTCGGCAGGCGCCTGCGCGACCGTGACCTCACGGCCGCCCCGGCCGCGCTGAACCTGATCGAGAGCCGTGCCCCCGACGCGCGTGAGCAGGCCGCGGCGCTGCTCGCGGCGGTCTCGCCCGCCGTCCTCGGACACGAGGCGCCGGCCCATATCGTCGGCGTGACCGGGCCGCCGGGGGTCGGCAAGTCCTCGCTCCTGTCCCAGCTCGTGCAGCAGTGGCGCTCCCAAGACCGATCGGTGGCGGTGCTCGCGGTCGATCCGAGCTCGCGGCGGTCCGGTGGCTCGCTGCTGGGCGACCGGGCCCGGATCGAGGTCGATCCCAAGGACCGAAAGGTGTTCATCCGCTCGACCGCCGCCGGCAGTCGCCTCGGCGGGCTCGCCCCGGCGACCCGGGCCGCTTCCGAAGCGCTCGCGGCCGCGTTCGACGTGGTCGTGATCGAGACGGTCGGCGTCGGCCAGTCCGAGACCGAGGTGGCCGACGCCGTCGACACCGTCGCGGTCGTCCTCCAGCCCGCCTCGGGCGACGTGCTCCAGTTCCTCAAGGCGGGCATCATGGAAGTGCCCGACGTGCTCGTTCTCACGAAGACCGATCTCGGCACCGTTGCCACCCGCGCCATGTCCGACCTGAAGGCGGCGCTGCTCGCGCTCGCCGCGGGCGATACCGAGGTCTGCGCGGTCTCCTCCGTGCCGCCACCGGCCGGCATCGAGCAGCTCGCCGACGCGCTCGAGGGGCATCGACAACGCCTCGACCTCACGAAGCGCAGGCAGCACGCCCGCCGGCGCCACGCGCTCGAGGACTTCGCCGTCGAGCACGGCGAGCGGGGCCTGCGCGCGCTGGGGGGGCGCCTCCAGGCCGAGCGCTGGCTGGAGCAGCAGGATCCCGCCCTCGATGTCCCCTCGCTCGAGCGCGCGCTGACCGACCACGCGGAGAGCCGAGGCCACCGATGAGGGGCGTTCGCCGGCGCCAGGGCGTCGCCCGCCGCATCGTGCTCCCAGGAGAGCCGCTGGTGGACGGCCCGACCGCGCTGCGCGCCTGGCGCGACTCGGATCTCGATCCGCTGGTCGCGGCGTGTCAGGACCCGGAGATCTCGCGCTGGACGCGGGTGCCGTTCCCCTACGGGCGCTCCGATGCCCGCAACTACCTCCTCCAGCGGCACGACGCACTTCATGCCGGCGCCTCGGCGCCGTTCGCGATCGTCCGCGCCGAAGACCGCGACCAGCTGCTCGGCTCGATCTCGCTGATGCGGTTCTCGTGGAAGAACGCTCGCGGCGAGGTCGGGTACTGGCTGGCGCGAAACGCGCGAGGGCAGGGCCACGTCACGCGCGCCGTGCGGCTGATCACCAACTGGGGGTTCGCCCACCTCGGCCTGCAGCGCATCGACCTGCTCGCCGCGACCGGGAACCCCGCCTCCCAGCAGGTCGCCGAGCGGTGCTGCTTCACCCGCGAGGCGGTCCTGCGCTCGTACATGGTCAGCAACCACGGCCGCGACGACATGGTCGCGTTCGGCCTGCTCGCCTCGGACGTCAGAGCTTGACCGGCTCATTCAGCTAGCCTTCTTCACATGTCGCTCGAGCCACTGCGCGACGGCCACGGCCGCTTGATCGGCGATCTGCGCGTGTCGGTCACCGACCGCTGCAACTTCCGCTGCCAGTACTGCATGCCGGCCGAGGGCCTGCCGTGGCTCGAACGCACCGAAATTCTGACGTTCGAGGAGATCGCACGTCTGGTCAGCCTGTTCGGCAACATGGGCGTCCACGACGTGCGCCTCACCGGCGGCGAGCCGCTCGTCCGCAAGCAGTTCCCGCAGCTCGCGGGGATGCTCGCGCAGATCGACGCGGTCCACGACCTGTCGGTCACGACCAACGGCTTCCTGCTCGAGCGCGACGCCGAGGCGCTCGTCCGCGCGGGCATCAATCGCTTCAACGTGTCGGTTGACTCGCTCCAGCGCGACCGCTTCTTCGAGCTCACCCGACGCGATGCGCTCCCGCAGGTGCTCAGAGGACTCGAGCACCTGGCGAGCTTCCCGGAGGCCCATCCGATCAAGATCAACGCGGTCGCAATCCGGGGCTTCACCGAGGAAGAGGCGATCCCGTTCGCCGAGCTGGCCCGGCGAACGCCGTATGAGGTCCGGTTCATCGAGTTCATGCCGCTCGACGCCGATCACGCCTGGACCGAGGACCAGGTGCTCAGCGGCGCCGAGGTCCGCGCCGCGATCGGCGCCGTCTACCCGCTCGAGCCCCAGCTGCGTGAGCCCCACGCCACCGCCCGCCTCTACCGGTTCGCGGACGGACGCGGCAAGATCGGTTTCATCAATCCGGTCTCCGAGCCGTTCTGCGGCGATTGCAACCGCGTCCGCCTGACCGCCGACGGCCGCCTTCGCACATGCCTGTTCTCGCTCAACGAGACCGACCTGCGCAGCCCGATCCGCGCCGGCGCGGACGACGACGTGCTCGAGCAGATCATCCGCGAAGCGGTCTGGCGCAAGGAGCTCAAGCACCATGTTGGCGAGCCCGGCTTCATCCAGCCCACCCGCAGCATGTCCGCCATCGGCGGCTGACTCCTTAAGCGTTTCATAAGAAGCGGGCGGCGATTAACTCTTTCGCAAGAATTTAGCCAGCATCATCTAGGGCGCAGATGCTGCTCCTGATGCTGTTTGCCGTGATCGCCGGCGCGGGGACCGCGATCACGCCATGCGTTCTGCCGGTCGTGCCGGCGCTGCTGGCGTCGAGCGCCACCGGCGGCCGCCGCCGCCCGATCGGGATCGTGATCGGTCTCGGCGTGACGTTCACGATCGCAATCGTGCTGCTCGCCCAGCTCGTCAAGGGCGTCGGCCTGGCCAGCGGCGCCGCGCGGACGCTGGCGATCGTGGTCCTGATCGGATTCGGCATCGCGCTGCTGATTCCCGACCTGTCCGCCCGCGTCGAGGCGCCGCTTTCACGTCTCGGTCGCTTCGGCCCGAAGTCTCGGGGCACCGGCTTCTGGTCGGGCCTCGGCGTCGGCGCCGCGCTCGGGTTCGTGTGCGCGCCGTGTGCCGGGCCGATCCTGGCGGCGGTGACGTCGGTCAGCGCCTCGAGCGGCGCGAGCGCCCGTGTGGTTCTGGTCGCGATCTCCTACTCGGTCGGCCTGTGCGCGGTGCTGCTCGTGTACGCGTTCGCCGGACGCGCGGTGATCGACCGGATCCGGCGCGTCGGACGCGGCAACACGATCAACCGCGCCCTCGGCGTCGTGCTGCTGGCGACCGGGGTGCTGATGGTGTTCAACGTCGACGTCCGCTTCGAGGAGGACCTCGCCAAGGACACGAGCCTGCCGGCGATCCTGGTCGATCCGACCCGGTCGCTCGAGAGCTCGAGCGCCGTCCAGAAGCGACTCGCCGCGCTGCGCCCGACGTCGCGGTTCGTCACCGCCCAGCAGGAGGCATCATCGGGGCGGGCGGGGGGGCGGGCGGGGATCCCAATCCCTGCCGCCGAGCGCGAGGTCGCGATCTCCGGAGTCAAGACGCCGTCGTTGCCGGACCTCGGATCCGCACCCGAATTCACCGACAACCAGGACTGGTTCAACACCCCGGGCGAAAAGCCGCTGACGCTGGCCGGGCTCCGCGGTCACGTCGTGCTGATCGACTTCTGGACGTACACGTGCATCAACTGCCTGCGCACGCTGCCGTTCCTCAAGGGCCTATATGCCCAGTACCACAAGTACGGCCTCGACATCGTCGGCGTCGAGACGCCCGAGTTCACGTTCGAGCAGGAGGCGAGCAACGTCAGGCAGGCGATCAGCTCGGACGGCATCACGTACCCGGTCGTCCAGGACAACAAGTACGGCACCTGGGACGCCTGGCAGAACCAGTACTGGCCGGCGGAGTATCTGATCGACGCCAAGGGAAAGGTCAGGCATGTTCAGTTCGGCGAGGGCGACTACAAGCAGAGCGAGGCCGCGGTTCGGGCGCTACTGGCCGACGCCGGCGCCACCAGCCTGCCGCCGCCGATGGTCGCGACCGCGATCATGGCCTCGGCGGGGCTGGGGACGCCGGAGACCTACCTCAACACCCAGCGCCAGCAGGGACTCGTGACGACGCTCTACTCCGGCAACCGCGAGTACCCGGGCACGTCCGGCGGCCTGAAGCTGAACCAGTTCGCGCTGAAAGGCCCGTGGGACGCCTCGTCGGAGTCGATCACGGCCGTCGGAGCCGGCGCCTCGGTGAGCGGTGCGGTCCAGGCCGCCAAGGTCTACCTCGTGCTGACCTCGGCCGGGAACGTCCCCCGTGAAGCCCGCGTGCTGCTCGACGGCCAGCCGATCCCGGGTGCCCATGCCGGCGCGGACGTGAAGAACGGCGTCGTGAGTGTGACCGGTCAGCGCCTCTACGCCTTGGTTTCGTTCCCGACCGCGCAGGACTTCACGTTCACGGTGCAGCTGCCGCCCGGCGTCAGCGCGTACGACTTCACGTTCGGCTAATAGGGCACAGACAGTCGCCGGCGGTCCATGATCGCCGCCGCCTGGAGCAGGTCGTCCGGCGAGTCGCCATCGAACAGCTCGTCCGGGTCGTCGACCTCGAGCAGGAGCGGGTGCCGTCGCGGGTCGGGCTCGATCCACACGGTCACGCCGGACACGGCCAGGATCGCGCCGACTGGGCTTGTGCGGACCCGCATCAGCCCCCCTTGCGGTGGTCGTTCACACCGCCATCGTAGAATCAAGACGATGGAGGGCTCAACGTCTGTACGGAGCTGGCTCCGTTGCTACCGCTGTTGGTCGCAGAACCTCGAGGTCCAGGTCCACTACGAGGGGATTCACCGGATCGATCCCGAGACTGGTGAGCGCGGCGAAGTTGTCGACGAGATGCAGGAGGCGGTCGTCCAGTGCCTCGAGTGCATGCACGACCAGCCCCACCTCGGCTTCCACAACGGCCGGGTCGAGCCGATCGAGGACCGCTGGGAGCGGATGATCGCGGGGACCCCCTGGGTCGCCTCTTGCACGGTCACGGTCGACGCCGACGACGTCGAGTCGTGCTCGGGCCCCGAGGCCGGCGACGCTCTCTCGTACGCGGCGTTCGGCGATCACGGCACACGCGAGTTCTTCACCCACGTGCGCTTCCACAAGCACGACGACGACCGGATCGTCGTCCACCTGCTGGTCGAGCTCTACGCCCGCTCGGCCGAGGAGGCCACCGAGGTGCTCGAGGAGGCGGCCCGCGGCACGCTGGCGATCACCTCGCTTGCCGAGGAATCGCGTCCGCCCGCATCGACGGGCGGCGAAGGGCAACACTGACCCGGCGCTGCTGGCGCCACTGCCACCCCTCGGTCACCAGCAGCGCCAGCGCCACGGGAACCGTGGCCGGCAGCTCGTTGATGAAGAAGAACAACAGGTCGAAACAGCCTGCGATCACCAGCGTCAGCACCGCCGCCTGCCATTGCCGGCGCCACTGTGAGGCCAGCACGGCGCCAAGCAGCGCGGCGACGAACAGATCGCCGTAGCCCATCGACACCGTGCCGAAGATCTCGGCCTGAAGTTGCGGCAGCCCCGCCGGCGGCTGCGCGGCGACGAGCACAGAGTTCGGGGACTGGAGCAGGTCGGTGATCACTAGCCACACGTCCGCCGCCGCCATCAGCACGATGCCGGCCTTGAGCCAGCGCGCCGGGGTGACCGCCGAGAGCAGCACGCCGAGCGTCACGCAGCTGAGCGCGGACAGCAGCGCCCCGGCCGCCTCGCCGGCGAGCGTGTTCTTGCTCGCCCAGGCGATGACAAACAGCGGTATCGCCGCGAGCGCCGCGAGCGGCCTGGCCCCCCTCATCGCCCACCCGAGCGCGACCGCGGCCAGGATCGGGATGGCGACGAGCGCGAGATCGGTCAGGCCCGTGGCGGTGTCCGACACGTACCGGATCGCGAACACGACGAGCACGATCGAGCCGATCGGCACAAGCGCCCAGCCGCGACCTCGGAACCGCTCGAGCCAGCCGACTTTGGCCACCGGGCGAGGGGCCGCGACCACGCCGGCCTGCAACAGCAGCAGGCCGGCGTCCGACGGGATGAACGGCAGGGCCACGCCCCTCAGGCTACGCGGCCTTTTGAAGAATGCTTCTTACGCTACGAGCCGGCTCGCAGGCGCCGCTCGAGCGCGTGGAGCTGCGCTCGGAGCTCGTCCGGGAGCCTGTGGCCGAACTTGCCGTAGTGCTCGTGCATCTGCGGGAGCTGCGCGATCCAGCTCTTGGGATCGACCTCGAGCAGCTTCTCGACCGCTTCCCGCTCGATCTTCAACCCCGCGGTGTCGATTCCGCCGTCTCCGACCGGCGGCACGAGCCCGATCGGCGTGTCGTTCGCCTCGGCGCTGTCCTCGAGCCGGCGGAAGATCCAGGCCAGGACGCGCGAGTTCTCCCCGAAGCCCGGCCACAGGAACGTCCCGTCGTCGTCGCGCCGGAACCAGTTGACATAGAAGATCCGCGGCAGCTGGGCGCCCTTGCGCCGCCCGACCTCGAGCCAATGGGCGAAGTAGTCGGCCATGTTGTAGCCGCAGAACGGCAGCATCGCCATCGGATCGAAGCGCAGCTTGCCGACCGCGCCCGCCTGGGCGGCGGTCGTCTCCGAGGACATCGTCGAGCCGAGGAACACCCCGTGCTCCCAGTCGCGCGCCTCGTAGACGAGCGGCACGACGGTGGCGCGCCGGCCTCCGAACAGCATCGCGTCGATCGGCACGCCGGCGGGGTCGTCCCACTCGGGGGCGATCGACGGGCACTGCTCGATGTGCACCGTGAATCGCGCGTTCGGATGCGCCGCCGTGGACTCGGAATCCGGCGTCCAGTCCTGACCCCTCCAGTCGATCGCGTGCGCGGGCGCCTCGCCCATCCCTTCCCACCAGATGTCGCCGTCGTCGGTCTTGGCGCAGTTGGTGAACACCACGTCGCCCTCGAGCATCGTCAGCGCGTTCGGATTCGTCTTCTTGCTCGTTCCCGGCGCGACCCCGAAGAAGCCCGCCTCGGGGTTGACCGCATACAGCCGGCCGTCCTTGCCGAACTTCATCCAGGCGATGTCGTCGCCGATCGTCTCGACCTTCCAGTCGGGCAGCGTCGGGATCATCATCGACAGGTTGGTCTTGCCGCAGGCACTGGGGAACGCACCCGCGATGTACTTGCTCTCGCCCTCGGGCGAGGTCATCTTGAGGATCAGCATGTGCTCGGCCAGCCAGCCCTCGTCGCGCGCCATCACCGACGCCATCCGCAGCGCGAAGCACTTCTTGCCGAGCAACGCGTTGCCGCCGTAGCCCGACCCGTACGACCAGATCTCGCGGGTCTCCGGGAAGTGCACGATGTACTTGTTCTCGCCATTGCACGGCCACGGCACGTCCTGCGCCCCGTCGAGGAGCGGCGCGCCCACCGAATGCAGGCAGGGCACGAAGTCGCCGTCATCCCCGAGGTGATCGAGCGCGTCCTGGCCCATCCGGGTCATGGCCCGCATCGAGGCGGCGACATAGGCCGAATCGGTCAGCTGCACGCCGATGTATGCGATTGGCGACCCGATCGGACCCATCGAGAACGGCACCACATACATCGTCCGGCCCCGCATCGAGCCGCGGAACAGGTCGGTCAGCGCCTCGCGCATCTCCTCGGGGTCGCACCAGTTGTTGGTCGGGCCGGCGTCGACCTGCTCGAGCGAGCAGATGAACGTCCGGTCCTCGACCCGAGCCACGTCCGCGGGATCCGATAGGGCCAGGTACGAGTTCGGGCGTTTGTCATCCGAGAGCCGCTCGAATGTGCCCGCCGCGATCAGCGTCTGTGCGAGCTGGTCGTACTCGTCATCCGAGCCGTCGCACCAGTAGACGTCGTCGGGCTGGGTCAGCGCGGCGACCTCGTCTACCCACTCCTGGAGGCGAGTGTGGTTGGAGTTGGATTGGTGCGTCGGGGCGAAATGGGCCATTGGGTTCAGCGACTCCTAACGTCTGGATGGGCGATCAAGCGTATACGGATACGGTCGAATTTGAACAGCTGATGGTCTATTCCACGTTGGACTCGGCTGACTGGATGGCCCCATCCGTGTCGCCGGATTCCCTCCGGGGCACGAGCACGAGGCGCTTGAACTCGGCCACGAGGACCCCGTCCTGGTTGAGGACGCGCGTATGCACTCTCACCGTCCCGCGGTCGGGCTTTGACTGCGAGGTACGCACGTCCAGGACCTCGGACTCGCAGAACAGCGTGTCGCCGTGGAACACCGGCGCCGGGTGCTTGAGCTCCTCGGTGGCCAGATTGGCGATCGCTTTGCCGCTCACGTCCGACACGCTCATCCCCAGTGCCAGCGAGTAGACGAGTGGCCCGACGACGACGTTGCGCCCCTGCTGGGACTGCCGGGCGTACACGTCGTTGATGTGCAGTGGGTGGTGGTTCATCGTCAGCAGACAGAACAGGTGATCGTCGCCCTCAGTCACGGTCTTCGCCGGCCAGTGCTTGTACACCGCCCCGACCTCGAACTCCTCCAGGTAGCGACCGTACGGGTGCGCGCCGCTTGCCTCTCGGGTCATTTGGTCGGTGTCGACTTGGGTCCTCGAATCAACTTGCGTCATCGCATCTCCTGAATGGCTTGGCGGCCAGCATGCCAGGGCGGCTATCTACTTACGTCCGTATGCCCCCGCGGTTTCGTCCGTAAGCCGCCGCAGATCGGCCTCTCGTGTAGCCGCGGATCGCGCTCTACCGCTAGCTTTCGAGCCCGAACCTAAAGGAGCCTGACAGTGAGAAACCCCCGCGACTTCGGCAAGCCACTTGCGATCGGCGCTCCGAAGCCACAGCTAGAGATCCCGTTCAAGCCGTCGCGGATGATCCATTT
This sequence comes from uncultured Solirubrobacterales bacterium, assembly GCA_963836715.1. Classification (GTDB taxonomy): domain Bacteria; phylum Actinomycetota; class Thermoleophilia; order Solirubrobacterales; family Solirubrobacteraceae; genus Palsa-465. The sequence continues at coordinate 32,418 of CAWIKH010000004.1, read as the reverse complement.
CCTCGACTTCTCCAACGAGAAGATGGTGGCCAAGGTGCCCGACATCGCGCCGACCGTCGACATCCTGCTCGGCAACCTCGAGGACGCCGTGCCGGTCGACCGCAAGGAGGCCGCCAGGGCGGGCCTCGTGCGCGTCGGCAAGGACATGGAGCTCGGCGATACGCAGCTGTGGACGCGGGTCAACAGCCTCGAGTCGCCCTGGGTGCTCGATGACATCACCACGCTCGTCACCGAGATCGGCCACAAGCTCGACGTGATGATGATCCCGAAGGTCGAGGGCTCGTGGGACATCCACTACGTCGACCGGCTGCTCGCCCAGTTGGAGGCGCGCGCGGGTCTGGAGCGACCGATCCTGATCCACGCCATCCTCGAGACGGGCCTGGGCGTGGTCAACCTCGAGGAGATTGCGACCGCCAGTCCGAGGATGCAGGGGATGAGCTTCGGACCGGCCGATCTCGCCGCCTCGCGCCGGATGAAGACGACGCGCGTCGGCGGCGGCCATCCCGGCTATCGCGTGATCGAGGACCCGGACCCCGACGACGCCGAAGCTCGGCGGGTCACCGCTCAGCAGGACCCCTGGCACTACTCGATCGCGCGCATGGTCGACGCGTGCACCTCCGCCGGCCTCCTGCCGTTCTACGGCCCGTACGGCGACATCCGCGACGTCCAGGGTTGCGAAACGCAGTTCCGAGCCGCATTCCTGCTCGGGTGTGTCGGCGCCTGGTCGCTTCACCCGGTGCAGATCGAGATCGCCAAGAAGGTGTTCAGCCCCGATCCCGACGAGGTGCTGTTCGCCAAGAAGGTGCTCGAGGCGATTCCCGATGGGCGCGGCGTACACATGATCGACGGCAAGATGCAGGACGACGCGACCTGGAAGCAGTGCAAGGTGATGGTCTCGCTGGCCGAGATGCTCGCCCACAAAGACCCCGAGCTGGCCGAGGCCTACGGCTTCGAGCCCGCCGCGGTGTAGCGGTCCGAACGATGCGGATCTCGGCCAAGGCGGACTATGCGGTGCGGGCCGCGGTCGAGCTGGCCGCGGCGAGCGACGAGAAGCCGGTCAAGGCCGAGCGCATCGCCGTCGCCCAGGCCATCCCTCTGAACTTCCTCGAGAACATCCTCGGGGAGCTCCGCCACGCCGGGATCGTCCGCAGCCACCGCGGGGCCGAGGGCGGCTTCCGCCTGGCCAAGCCCGCCGACCAGCTCACGATCGCCGACGTGATCCGGGCCGTCGAGGGGCCGCTCGCGAGCGTCCGCGGCGGACCGCCGGAGGACGCCGCCTACCCCGGCGCCGCGACCGCGCTTCCGCGGGTGTGGATCGCGGTCCGCGCGAGCCTGCGCGGCGTCGTCGAGCACGTCACGCTCGCCGACGTCGCCGCCGGCAAGCTCCCGGCCGCGATCGACCAGCTGGCCGAGGACCCGGAGGCCTGGGTCACGCGTTGAGGGCCGCGCGCCGAGGGCCGGCGCTACGCGCTGAGCGGCTGCGCGTCGGCGTCCTCGCCGGCCGCGGCGATGGCAGCCTCGGCCGGGTCACCGGATACGACCGAGCGGACGGGCGGCCGCACGAACACGATGTCGCCGGGCGCGAGCTCGAGCTCCTCGCTCTGAGCGCGCGTCAGCTGCGCGCGCGCCGGCTCTCCGCCGATCAGCTCGAGCTCGATCCTGACCTCGAACCCGAGGTGCACGACGCGTTTGACCATCGCTTCGATCAGCTCGGGTCCCGGGGTCAGCGACAGGCTGACGTCGTGCGGACGAACCAGGCGGCCGTCGATGGTGCTGACCGGCCCGAGGAACCCCATCACGAACGGGCTGGCCGGCTTGTCGTAGACCTCACGAGGCGGGCCGACCTGCTCGATCGCGCCCTTGTTCATCACCGCGATCGTGTCGGCCACCTCCATCGCCTCCTCCTGATCGTGGGTCACGAGCACCGTGGTCACACCCTGCTCGTCGTGGAGCCGGCGCAGCCATCGCCGCAGCTCGGCGCGGACGTTGGCATCGAGTGCGCCGAAGGGCTCGTCGAGCAGCAGCACCTGGGGATCGACCGCGAGCGCGCGAGCGAGCGCCATCCGCTGCCGCTGACCCCCTGACAGCTGATGCGGCCGCTGCCCCGCCCATTGCGTGAGGCCGACGAGCGCGAGCAACTCCTCGACCCGGGCGCGGACCTCGGCCGGCTTGCGTTTGCGGATCCTCAGACCGAACGCGACGTTCTCGAACACGCTCATGTGCGCGAATGCCGCGTAGTGCTGGAACACGAACCCGATGCCGCGGTCCTGGGGGCGGGCGCCGGTGACGTCCTGGCCGGCGATGCGGACGACTCCGTCGTCGGGCGCCTCGAGGCCGGCGATGATCCGCAGCAGCGTCGACTTGCCCGAGCCGCTCGGCCCGAGAAGTGCGGTCAGACCACCCTCGGGCACATCGAGCGAGACGTTGTCGAGCGCGGCGAAGTCGCCGAAACGCTTGGAGATCGCCTCCGCCTCGATCCTCATCGCGCCTCCTCCCTTCTTGACCCGAACATCGTCATCAACAGCAGCACGGCAACCGAGATCACCGCGAGCTCCGTCGCCAGCGCATACACGCTGGTGGTGACCTGGCTCCCGACCTGATCGTCGCGCTGGTACAGCAGCAGCGGCAGCGTCAGCGTCGACCCGGCCACGTTCGAGGAGACGACGAGCACCGCGCCGATCTCGCCGAGCGCCCGGGCGGTCGTCAGCACGACGCCGTAGGCGACCCCCCAGCGGATCGTCGGCAGCGTGACCCGCCAGAACGTCTGCCAGGAGGAGGCGCCGAGCGTCGCCGCCGCCTGCTCCTGCTCGTCGCCGACCTCACGCAGGACCGGGGTGACCTCGCGCACCACGAACGGGAGCGACACGAACACAGTCGCGAGCACCATCCCCGGAAGCGCGTAGATGATCCTGATCCCATTGTTCAGGAACGCGTTTCCGAACCAGCCGCCCTGGCCGTACACCAGCAGCAGCGCGAGCCCGGCGATCACCGGCGAGACGACGAACGGCAAGTCGATGAGCGCGTCGAGGATCCCGCGGCCATGGACCTTGGTGCGAGCCAGGACGAGCGCGCACCCGACACCGAAGATCGTGTTGAGCGGTACCGCGATTGCCGCGATCAGGACCGACAGCCAGAAGGCGCTGACCGCGGCCGGCGTGGTCATGAACGCCCAGGCGGTGGCGAAGCCGTACTCGAACGTCCGCCAGAACACGATCACGAGCGGCGCGAGCAGCAGCAGCGTCAGGTACAGGAGGGCCGTCAGCCGCAGCGACAGCGTGGCGCGGCGGCTAATGACCAACTCGCGCCCCGATCCGGCGAATGACGAACAGCACCAGCAGCGAGATCACCATCAGCACCACCGACAGCGCCGCCGCCGACTGCTCGGACCCGCTCTCGATGTCGGCGTAGATGACGATCGAGGCGATCTGCACCTTGCCGGCGATCAGCGCGAGCGAGCCGAACTCGCCGACCGAGCGCGCGAACGCGAGCGCCGCGCCCGAGAGGACCGCCGGGCGAAGCGCGGGCAGGATGACTCGCCGGAACGTCGTGGTGTTGGACGCCCCGAGCGATGCGGCCGCCTCCTCGACCTCGCGGTCGAGCTCGATCAGCACCGGCTGCACTGACCGGGCCACGAACGGGAGCGTCACGAACAGCAGCGCGACGATCACGGCCCCGCGGGTGTACGCGAGGTGAACGCCGACCGGACTATCGGGCCCGTACAAGGCGATCAGCGTCAGCCCGGCGACCACCGTCGGGAGCGCGAACGGCAGGTCGATCAGCGAGTTGACTACGCGCCTACCCGGAAACGAGTCGCGGACGAGCACCCAGGCCACCAGCGTGCCCATCACCGCCCCGATGGCCGCCACGATCAGCGATGCCCCGAGCGTGATCGCGAGCGCGCGCACCGTGAGCGTGTTGTCGATCGAGCTCCACAGCGTCCCGAGTCCCGACGAGAAGGCCTTCACGAGCACCGCCGCCAGTGGGATCACGACGATCACGCTCAGGTAAAGCATGCAGACGCCGAGCCCGAGCCCGACACCGCTGATCGTGACCGGCCGCGCACCCGCCCGCCGGCGGGGACGCGGCGCTGCCGGCGCCGGCGTGGGCGCCGGCAGCGCGCGAGTCTCAGCTGGCAGTGGGCACCCCCGCGGCCTCCTCGATCTTGGTGATCGACCCGGTGGACGGCGCGAAGAACGTCTTGGAGACGCTGGTCCATCCGCCGAGGAAGTCGATCGTGAACAGGTCCGGCGGCGTCGGGAACTTGCTCGCGAACCGCTTGGCGACCGGGGCGAGCACCGGGCGGTACCCCTTCTGCGCCCAGATCGTCTGGCCAGCGGTCGACCACTGCCAGTTGACGAACGCCTGGGTCTGAGCCTGGTGCGAGCTCTTGGTCGTGACGGCTATCGGGGTCTGGATCAGGATCGTCTGCTGGGGGTAGACGATGTCGATCGGGTCACCGGCCTTCTTCGCCGCGAGCGCGTCGCTCTCGTAGTCGAGCAGCACGTCGCCTTTGCCGCCGGTGAACGTTTGCAACGCGGCGCTTGCGCTCGAGTCCTGCACGCTGACGTTCTTGGTCAGGAGCGTGCGGATGTAGTCGAGGGCCTGCGCCGGCGTCTTGCCCTCCTTGAGCTCAGCGCCGTACCCGGCGAGGATGTTCCAACGCGCACTTCCCGAGGTCGAGGGGTTCGGCGTGATCACGTCGACGCCCGGCTTGATCAGGTCGTCCCAGCCGGCGATGTGCTTCCGGGTGCCCTTGCGCACCACGAACACCACGACCGAGTCGCTCGAGAAGCCCTGCTCGGGGTTTGCGTTCCAGTCCTTGGACACGATCCCGTCCTTGACCAGCCGTGTCATGTCGGGCGTCGTCGAGAACGCGACCACGTCGGCGGGCTGGCCGGTGTCGACGGCACGGCTCTGGGACCCGGAGGCTCCGAACGACTGTCCGAACGACACCCCCTTGCCGCCGCTGGTCTGCGCGAACGCGGCGATCAGGGCGTCATAGGCCTTCTTCGGGGTCGAGTACGCGACGAGCTGGAGCTGGGTGCTCCCGGCTCCGCTCGTGGCCGCGGCATTGCTCGCCGAGCCGGAGCTCGCGGCGCTGGTCGTGGAGTCCGAGGAACCGCCGCAACCGGCGAGCACGGCCCCGAGGCCGATCGCGACGATGGCGGCGGTCGCGGTTCTGGCAGCGATCGTCCGACGTGTTATTGCTCTCATTGAGGCTCCCCTGGTGGCGACGTGTTCTCTGGAATCAGGCCGACGGCGGGTGATCCCCGGACGCCGATCGGCTTACTTCAGTTAGTTCATTGAGATTACCAGATTGATTGGCTTACTCAGCTTGGACGAGCGCGTGCGGCAGACTACGTGACCGTAGGTACGGCTCCATTTCGGCGCCGGCTTCGCTACTCTCGGGCGCCCCGATGCGCTTCTTCGAATACGAGTCGCGGGCGATCGTCGCCAAGGCCGGGATCCCCGTGACCAAGCACGGTTTCGCCAAGACGGCCGACGAGGCACGCCGCGTCGCCGAGCAGATCGGCGGCCCCGTGGTGATCAAGTCGCAGGTCCTGAGCGGCGGCCGGATGAAGGCGGGCGGCGTCAAGTTCGCCGACAGCCCCGACGAGGCGGCCCACCACGCCGAGCACATCCTCGACCTCGAGATCGGCGGCCACATGCCGCGCGGCGTGCTGGTCGACTCGCGCGCGGCGGTCAAGCACGAGTACTACGCGGGCGTGGTGTGGGACGGGATCCGCAAGCGGCCCGTGATGCTGTTCTCCGACATGGGCGGAATCGACATCGAGCAGGTCGCCGAGGAGCACCCTGATCACGTCGCCCGCCGCCATTTCTCGACCCGCGCTCCGTTCTCCGAGTGGGAGGCCAAGCAGCTGATCGCGTCGCTGGGAATCAGCGGGAGCGCTCTGAATCGTCTGACGCCCATCGTGGCCCGGCTGGCCCGCCTGTTCCTCGAATGCGACATGACGCTGGCCGAGATCAACCCGCTCGGCGAGCTCGAGGACGGGTCGTTCGTCGCGCTCGACGCGCACATGGACATGGAGAACGAGGCTCGACCCCGCCAGCGGGCGCTGCTGCACGAGCTCGGCGTCGGCGACGAGGAGACGCGGCTGGCACGCGAGCCGACGCCGTTCGAGCTCGCCGGCGAGCAGGTCGACTCGCAGGATCACCGCGGCGTGGCCGGCAACGTGACCGAGTTCGACGGGAATCTCGGGCTGGTGATAGGCGCCGGGGGCGGCTCGCTGACGCTGTTCGACGCCGTCCGCGCGCACGGCGGCGACCCCGCCAACTACTGCGAGATCGGGGGCAACCCGTCGGTGCGAAAGGCGTGCGGGTTGGCCAAGCTGGTGCTTCAGAAGCCCGGAGTCGACAAGATTGCGGTGATGATGTCGATCGTTTCGAACACACGGGTGGACATCGTCGCCCGTGGGGTCATCAAGGCGTGCGTCGAGCTCGGCTACGACCCCGCCGAGAAGGTCGCGATCTTCCGGATCCCAGGCGCGTGGGAGGAAGAGGGCTTCAAGATTCTCGAGAAGTACGGAGTCGAGTACGCCGACAGGTCGGTGTCGCTGCACGAGGCCGCGCGACGCGCGGTCGTGAAGATCCAAGGCCCACCCACCCCTGCGTCCGCCTAGCTATGTCCATCCTGATCGACGCCGATACCACCTTCATCGTCCAGGGCATCACCGGCCGCGAGGCGGTGAACCTGACCCGCGAGTGCCTGGACTACGGCGACGGCGCGAAGATCGTCGGCGGCGTCACGCCGGGTCGCCTCGGCCGCGACGTGCACGGCGTGCCAGTGTTCGACACGGTGGCTCAGGCGGTCGAGCACAATGGCTCGCCGATCGAGGGCTCCGTCGTCACGGTCCCGCCCGCGTTCACCAAGGACGCGGTGTTCGAGGCGCTCGAGAACGGGATCAAGCTCGTCGTGATCGTGACCGAGCGGATCCCGCGCGGCGACGTCGCGGAGATGGTCGAGCTCGCCAACGAGCGCGGCGCCCGCATCATCGGGCCGAACTGCCTCGGGATCATCGTCCCCGACGTGATCAAGATGGGCGGCATCGGCGGACCCGCGCGCGACGCCGCCAAGTCCTACACGCCTGGGCCGGTCGGGGTGATCTCCCGCTCCGGGGGGATGACCACCGAGATGTCCTCCACGCTGACCGCCGCCGGCCTTGGTCAATCGACCGCGGTGTCGATTGGCGGCGACGCGATCATCGGCTCTACGTACGCGGAGCTGATGCCGCTGTTCGAAGCCGATCCCGACACCGAAGCGATCGTGATCTACACCGAGCCGGGCGGTCGCATGGAGGCCGAGCTGGCCCGCTGGGTCACCGACAACGGCTCGCGGCTACCGATCGTCGCGTTCATGGCCGGACGGTTCATGGACGAGATGCCCGGGATGAGCTTCGGGCACGCCGGCACGATCGTCGAGGGCAAGGAGGACACCGCCACCGAGAAGATCGCGCGCCTCGCCGAGGCCGGGATCGTGGTCGCCGAGGAGATCTCGGAGATCCCCCGGATCGTCAAGGACCGGATCGGAGCGAAGGTATGAGCCCGGCCCTGTTCATCGCCGTCGAGGTCGACGAGCCGGTCGCGAGCGACCCGGCGCTGGCCGCCAAGCTCGAGGAGGTCTGCCCCGTCGACATCTTCCATGCCGGCCCGAAAGGCGTCGAGCTCGTCGAGGACAACCTCGACGAATGCGTGCTGTGCGAGCTGTGTATCAACGCGGCGCCGGTCGGCACCGTCCGCGTCGTCAAGCTGTACTCGGGCGAGATGCTTCCCGCTTCGGCGTAGCGGACCGCATCAGCCGCTGCCTGGCCATCGCGGTCAGCGGCCGGTAGGTCTGGCCGGACGCGTCGAGATACCAGGCCTGCGTACCGTCCCCGGCCTGTGGGATTCCGGCGGCGCGGAGCTCCTTGGTCAGAGGCCTGAACCAGGTCGTGACGGGGATCCGATCGACGACGTGGACGAGGCCCGGCCGCTGCTCGCGCCCGAGCCCGCCCAGCGCGCGACTGACTTCCCGAGCGGTCAGCTCACGGCCGGCGCGCAGGGTGACGGCCGCCACAGCGATCTCGCGATCATCCGCGTCTCGAGGCACGCCGTAGGCGAGCGCGACATCGACCGCGGGGATCGCGCCGAGGGCATCCCGAATCGGCGTCGTGAACACCGGCCCCTGATCGGTGTGGATGACGTCGCCGGCTCCGTCGACCCGCCAGTAGTCGCCGTCGGCGTCGCGCCGGAACAGGTCGCCGGTGACGACCCAGGCATCCTCGCGCGCGAACAGCGAACGCAGCGGCGTGATGCTGAGCCGCTCGTTGCCACTGACCCGCGCGAGCAGCATCCCGACCTCGTCGACGCCGCAGCGCTTCGCGAATCCGTCGCGATCGAGCACGAAGCCCTGCTCCTCGAGGTCGTATACCGCGATCCGCACCTCGGCGCTGCCGGGCAGCGGCCGACCCATCGAGCCGGGCTTCGCGCCTCGCACGTTGACGAGGATCGCGCCGGCTTCGGTCGAGGCGTAGAACTCGACGACGCGCGCGGGCTTAAACCGCTCCTCGACCCGCCGCCACAGCGAGCGGGGCATTCCGGAGCCGATGAACAGACGCAGAGGATGGTGGCGCTCGGCCGGCTGCGGCGGTGCGTCGACGACCTCGTCGAGCATCGTCCACGTGTACGACGCCACGGTCACCCCATAACGCCTCACCTCCTCCCAGAAGGTCGACGCGTCGAAGCGCCGCGCCAACGCCAGGCGAGCGCCGCCGACGATCGCCCCGCCGACGCTCATCATCAGACCGGACGGGTGGTAGAGCGGGGTGACGCTGTAGACGGTGTCCGCGGGAGTGAGCGCAGCCGCCGATGCCGTCCCGAACGCCGACTGTGCCCACCGGCGGTTCGTGATCCGACTCGCTCTCGTGTGCTCGCCCTCGCCGCTGAACACGATAAACGCCAGGTCGCCGGCGCGCCCGGAGTTCGGCCGGTACCAGCGCGGCACGGTCACCGCGGCCGGGTCGATCTGCTCCATGTCGGTGGCCCGGGCGATCCCCAGGTCCCGTGGCGCACCGCCGCCACCGAGCACGAGCGTTTCGACGTCGTCGAGCTCGGCAGCCAGCTCGGCGCGCTCGGGGTCGGCGACGACTCGCTCGATCTGCCCGAGCGCCGCCTCTCGCCGAACGTCGCCGTCGGGGCGCATCAGGACGGCAACCGCGCCGATCCGGTTGATCGCTGTTACGAGCGCCAACGCGCTCGGACGTGCCCCCATCAGCACGCCGACGTGCTCGCCCTGGCGGACGCCGATCGAGAGCAGCCCGCGGACGACGTTGTCGATCCGCTCCCCAGCATCGCCGGCTTCGTAGGCGCGGTCCTCGTAGAGGAAGAACACGTCGCCCGGTGCGCGGCGCCGGCGCTCCTCGACCAGGAGCCCCAGTGAGATCCGGGTGTTCGGCTGGATCTGCTCGAGGCGCGCCAGCCGCGGGAGCTGCGCGGCCGCCTCACGCGTCAGCTCGCGTGCGCCGCGCACGGCGCGTTCGGCCAGGCCCAGCGCGGATCGCGCCACCTCGGCCCCCAGGCCCGTGGCGAGCTCAACCCCGTAGCCGACGCCGTTGCGGACCTCTGGCACGGGCTCGAGCGCGCCGTCATTCGCGATGCGCTTGACAGTTTCCGGCAACTCCCCCGCGCCCGATCGCCAATGGGCCCAAGCCGCCACCGTCGGCCAGGTCACCGTGGTCGAGATCGACCCGACGACCAGACCGAAATGCCCGGCGTGCAGGTCGAGTTCGTAGACGTCGGCGTGTGGCGCGGCCTGCCTGATCGCGCGCACGCCGCCGGCCGGCGCGATCTCATCGACCGTCCCGACCACGGATAGGACCGGGACCGCGATGTCGGCCAGGCTGAGCAACCGGTCGTCGATCACGAATCCGCCCTGGAGCATTCGGTTGTGCGCGACGAACTGATTCACGAACTCCGCGAGTGCCGGCCCGGGCCAGGCCACCCAGCCCTCGGCCTCGAGAAACCGGCGCTGCCGCTCTCGCGGCAGCAGGGCCTCGCGGTCGTGCAGCTGGAGCAGGAACTCGATCCGGTTGCGCGCGGACTTGACCGGATCGAGCAGGAGAAAGCCGTTACGGCTGAACCAGGCTGGAACTCCGCCGCCCCGGAACGCCAGCGCCAGCACCTCGGCGACCTCGACCGCGAGTCGACCCGGGATCCCAAACGGAGCCCCCTGGCGCGTATCGACCGGGCTGCCAAACGTGATCAGGGAGGCGAGGCCGTTGTTGCGCCGGTAGGCCGCGACCTGGTAGACGAACATGCCGCCCTGCGAGTACCCGCCGAGATGAACGTCGCGACCGGTCTCGCTCCGTACGCGATCGACCGCTTCAGATACTGCCAGCACGTGATCGCCGAGCGTGCGCTCGAGCCCGCCCTTCTCCCGTTCGGGCGCGCCGAAGTCGATCACCCATGGATCGATCCCATGCTCGTGCAGGATCGTGACCGCGCTGCTGCGCCGCGAAACGTCGTAGACCTCGGCCGCCAGCATCAGCGGGGGGACGAGCACGACCGGCGGAGCGTCGTCGTTCGTCCCGGGGTGGTAACGCCGGAGCTTGAACACGCGCTCCTCGGCGACCACGTCGTAAGGCGACGCCTCGTCATCGGTCGCCAGCCCGCCGAACCGAGCTACCTCGAGGGCGTTCTGTGCTGCGGCGCCGACGCGGCTTACGGGCGCGGTGATCGTCTTGGGCACGAGAGACATCGGCGTGCACATGTTCCCCGAACTGTCCGCGAGGCGCGAGCGCCCACCCGCCCACGGGCTATTGTCAAGGCTCGTTGACCGTGGCCGTCCGGATCCGAGAAGCACGGCGCGACGACGTCGCGCTGATCTTCGGCTGGATCGTCGAACTGGCCGAATACGAGCGCGCTCCCGAGCAGGTTACGGGCACCCCGGAGCTGCTCGAGGACGCGCTGTTCGGGCCGGCGCGCTCCGCCGAGGCGGTGATCGCCGAGACCCGCCAGGACGCCACCCCGGACACCGGCGCGGACGCACCCCCGTGGCGCCCGGCCGGCTTCGCCCTCTTCCACTCGACCTTCTCGACGTGGGAGAGCCGCCCCGGGATCTGGCTCGAGGACCTGTACGTCCCGCCGCTGCACCGCCGCTCGGGCGTCGGGGCCGCCCTGCTGGCCCACCTCGCGGAGATCACCGTCGCGCGCGGGTATGCCCGCCTCGAGTGGGCAGCGCTCGAGTGGAACGAGCCCGCGCTGAACTTCTACGACAAGATCGGCGCGCGCCGGCTGGACGACTGGATCCTCCACCGGCTCGACGGGGCCGGGCTCGCGCGCTTCGCGGGAAACGGGAAATCGGCCGACTGATGGCCGGGCCCACGCCGTCAGACCGCACCGCCGCCACGGATCCCGTGGCTGCGCCGGCGCCCGTGACCCCGGCCGGGCCGCTCCGGTTCGCCCGGATGTCGGGCTCCTCGATCGCCTCCCGCGACGCGGCCGTGTGGGTGACCGACTTCCTCAACGCCGCCTACTACCGCCGGCCGGTCCCCGACCGCGACGTCGACGATCTGCGCCTGGCGTTCTCGATCCTGACCACGTACTGGTACCGGCGCCAGTCACCCCGGCGTCTGCACGTGACCGATCTGCGGGCGTTTCACTCGGCTTATGGACGCCGGCGCTACGACACCGGGGCGGCGGAACGGGGACTGCTCACCCGGGAGCAGCTGCTCGACGGCGCCGCGGATCTGATCGGCGACTGGTTCCCGTACGCGTACGCCGACGACGCCCGACGGGGCTGGGGGATCGCGTTCCCCACGGTGCAGGAGCGCGCCGCCTACGACCCGGAACGCCGGATGGCGCTCGCCAGGATCGGACCGCTGACACCCGGGTCGGCGCCGCCCGACCGCCAGACCTGGCATACCTACGCGCCGGTCGAGATGCCGTCGGTGGAGGCCGTGGTGGCGGCGCTCAGCCAACCGGAGACATGGCCCGATTACGCCAGCGAGATCGGCCGTTTCACGCCGCTCCGCGCCGGCGGCCTGGCCGGGCAGACGTTCGAGATTGACGTCGCCGCGGCTACAGACGCGGGGTTGCCGATGTTCATTCGCGGCTACGTCACGATCACGCGTCTGGTCACCGGCGAGGACCCCTCCGGGTTGCGCGAGTACTTCGACGAGCTCGAGTCGGGACTCGCCCGCTACGGCAAGGACGAGCCGCGCGCGCTGCCGGAGGGCGGCGAGCCGCTGCTCGGCTTCGATCTGACCACGCACAAGGGCCACTTCATGGGCGCCGGGCACAACCGCTTGATCCTCTACACGCACGAGGGTCGAGCCTGGGTGCGAGCCGCCGGCACCTGGGATCCGATGCCCTGGCACCTCGAGCAGTCCTATCGAGTGGCGGGACGCGCCGCCCAGCACGCGTTCTGGGGCGAGGGCGGCGAGCCACGACTCAGCATGCTCCACCAGGTGGCGCAGACAGTCGCATGACCGCCGTCGTCATCGGCGCGGGGCCGAATGGCCTCGCCGCCGCGATCCGGCTCGCCGAGGCGGGACAGCCGGTCACCGTGCTCGAGGCCGCCGATCGTCCGGGTGGCGCGGTACGGACCGAGCAGCTGACCCTTCCCGGCTTTCGCCACGACATCTTCTCCTCGGTCTATCCCGCCGGTGTCGCTTCGCCCGTGTTCGCGCGCATGCCCCTCGAGCGTTACGGGCTGCGCTGGATACATCCGGGAGCTTGCTACGCGCACCCGCTTCCCGGCGCGCGGGCGGTGGCGCTCTACCGCGACCTCGACCGGACGGAGGCGAGCCTCGATGCCGTGCATCCGGGCGACGGCCAGCGGTGGCGCACGTTCGTCGCCCCGATGCTCGACGAATTCGAAGCGATCCGGGCGACGATGCTCGGCGGCTTCCCACCCGTGGCGGCCGCGCTCCGGCTACCCCTGGCGCTCGGGCTGCTCGGGACCGCGAGGTTCGCAGCGCTCTTGCCCGGCTCGGCCAGGGGGCTGGCCTCGCGACTGTTTGGCGGCAGCGGCTCGCGGGCATGGCTGTACGGCTCGGCCGGTCACGGGGACGTACCGCCGACCGACGCCGGCAGCGCGATCGCGGCCGTCTACCTGAACCTCATGGGCCACGCCGTCGGGTGGCCGAGCCCGGCCGGCGGTGCGGAGTGGCTGACCGAGGCGCTCGTCGCCTACCTCCGCGAGCGCGGCGGCGAGGTCCGCACCGCCGCGCTGGTCGTCGAGATCGAGGCCGCCCACGGCCGCGTCACCGGCGTGCGGATCGCAGGCGGCGAGCGGGTCGCGGCCGAACTCGTGATCGCGGACGTGATGCCGCACGCGCTCGCTGCCCTCGCCGGCGAGGCGCTGCCCTCCGGGTACCGATCGCTGCTGCGCCGCTATCGCTACGGGCCGGCGACCGTCAAGGTCGACTGGGCGCTCGACGGGCCGATCCCGTGGGAGGCCCCCGAGCCACGCGCCGCCGGCACCGTGCACGTCGCGGGCGAGGAGGCGGACATCATGGAGGCGATCGCACGCAGCCAGAGTGGGCTGCCTGACAGGCCGTTCCTGCTCCTCGGGCAGCAATCGTTGGCCGATCCGTCCCGCGCGCCGGCCGGCAAGCACACGGCGTGGGCCTACACGCACGGGCCGCGCACCGGGGTCGACTGGAGCGCGGAGGTCGCGCCGCTCGTCGACCGCATCGAAGCTCAGATCGAGCGGTTCGCGCCAGGGTTCAGGGGGCGAATCCTCGCACGCCACGTGCTCGCCCCCGGCGATTTCGAGCGCCGCGACCCCAACCTGGTGCGCGGCGACGTCGGCGGCGGCAGCTACCGCCTGCGCCAGGTCGTGTTCCGGCCGGTCCCCGCCCTCTCGCCCTACCGGACCCCGCTGCGCGGTCTCTACCTCGGGAGCGCCGCGGCCTTCCCCGGTGGCGCCGTCCACGGCGTGCCGGGCGACGCCGCCGCGTTGGCGGCGCTCGCTGACGCGCGGCGCTCGCTGACGCGCGGCCCTGACTCGGCGACTGGCCAAGTCCCGCGCACGCGACCTCGCCGCCGGCGACCGCTCCCCCGAGCATAGAAAGACCCCGCCGGGGCGGGGTCTTTCCGTAGGAGGCCTATAAGCCGGATTCTGTCGAGAGCAGCCATCCATCTGTGCGGCCTACCCGGACCTTGGCGGGTCGCCTGCAAACGGTCCTGCTTGGCCTAGCATCGAGTGGGGTTTACCTGGCCGCCGCGTCACCGCGACGCCGGTGCGCTCTTACCGCACCATTTCACCCTTACCGGCCTGGGGCTCTGCAGCGGCTCCAGGCTTAGGCGGTGTCATTTCTGTGGCACTTTCCCGCGGGTTTCCCCGGGTCGGCGTTACCGACCACCCTTGCCCTGCGATGTCCGGACTTTCCTCGAAGGCTGATCACCTCCGCGACTGCTCGGCCTCCAGCAGCCAAGCATAGTCCGTGCCGGTGGGTCGAACCGAAACATTTCGCCCGGAACGCCGAGGCCGGGGGCCGTCAGGCGAGGACGCAGGATCCGACGCGTAGCGGCGCTACGCGAGGATCCGAGGACAAAGCCTGGCGGTCATCCGGGCCGGCATTACGGGTGGAAGGTTGAGGTGAGATCCACTAGCGAATGGTCGAGCGGCACGCCGAACAGCGACCGCCGATCGCGCGGGCATGTACGCCGTATTCGGGCTGCATCTTCTCCGCACAGACCGGACACGCGACATCCCGGTGCGCGTTGAGTCCTTCCCACAGCGGGACGATCAGCTCGTCCAGCGTCCCGCCTTCGCCGGTGAGGTCAAACAGCGAGGGAGCCTCGAGCAATGTGCTGGTCACGTCAGGCTCCGCATCAGCCCTACGACCTTGCCTAGCACGCGCACGTCCCTGCTCCGGATCGGCTCCATCGACTCGTTCTCCGGCTGAAGCCGCACGTGGTCGGCTTCCTGGAAAAAGCGCTTGACTGTCGCCTCCTCCCCGACCAGCGCCACCACGATCTCGCCGTCCTGCGCGGTGTCCTGCGGGCGCACGACGACCAGGTCGTCCTCGAGAATGCCGGCGTCCTTCATCGAGTCGCCGCGGACGCGCAGCAGATACTCGCCGTCGGCACCGCCGGCGTAGGGCGGCGTCTGCACATAGTCCTCGATGTTCTCCTCGGCGAGGATCGGCTGGCCAGCCGCGACCTGCCCGACCAACGGCAGTCCGGGGCGCACCAGGCTTCGCATACCGGCGGCGGCCCGATCGAGCAGCTCGATCGCCCTGGGCTTCGAGGGGTCGCGCCGGAGCAGACCGATCTTCTCGAGGTTGGCGAGATGCGCATGCACGGTGGACGACGAAGCCAATCCCACTGCCTTCCCGATGTCGCGAACGGTCGGGGGATAGCCGTACTTCGCGGAATACCGCTTGATGAAGTCGAAGATCTCCTGCTGCCGTTTGGTCAGATCCATCGGTTCTCTCCTTGCTCGATTGGCTCGCTTCGCGGGAGTGAGTCGAACATGTGTTCGGCACTCTAGCGCTCCCTCAGGACGGACTCAACTCGGCGGGCCCGAAAGGCCCCGATCGACGCGCCGAACCAACCAAATATGCCGTCGCCGCTCGCCCCATCAGCCGGCCAAGATGCCCTCCGGGTCGCCGTGCGGGGCTATACTGGCCGCCTCCAGCGCCTGTGGCGGAATTGGTAGACGCGCAAGGTTGAGGGCCTTGTGGACTTTATGGTCCGTGGAGGTTCGAGTCCTCTCGGGCGCACTGGAAAAATCCCGCAAAGCGGGGTTTTTCGGATCGACTACCGGAAGGCGCGGCGGCTACCGCCGCCACGGCGAGCGGCGCCTGAAGCCGTTCTTCGGAGCGATGCGACTGCCGGCGATCACTGTGCAGACGGTCAGGGACTTCGTCTCGGAGATGGTGGAGCTGGTCGAGGCCGGTGATCTCGCCCCCAAGACGGTGAACAACGCGCTCAGCTGCCTGAGCACGTGCCTGAAGGACGCGGTCGCGCTCGGCAAGATCCCGTCGAACCCATGCGATCACGTGGCGCATCTGCCCGAGCGCCACGTCGAGCGCGACTGGCTGCGCCGCCACGAGATCCCGCTGTACCTTGACGCCTGCTCTGCCGTCTATCGCCCCGTGGCGGAGCTGCTGATCGCCACCGGTATGCGCATCAGCGAAGCCGTCGCGCTGTGCTGGGACGACGTCGATTTCGCCAACAAGGTGGTTCGCGTCTACCGTTAGCGCACCAGCGACGGTGCCGATGACCACACCGAGAGCCGGCGGTTTCGAGCGGTCTCGGTCGGCGATCGTCTGCTGGCCCTGCTGCGCGACCTCTACGCCCGCCAGTCAGAGCGCTACGCCCGCGACCTGCCGCGCAGGCACGTTTTCGTCATGCCCGTGCGCCGCCACAAGAACGACCGCGGGCGGTGGGAATCCAAGGGCCTGGGTCGGCCGATGGACCGCAGCACGGTCTCTCGGGACTGGCACAAGGCGGCGCTCGAGGACATGGGGCTCCGCGACATGCCGCTGCACGCCCTGCGCCACACGGCGGCCGCCTCGTGGCTGCTCGCCGGCCAGCCGCTGATCCATGTGCAGCGCCAGCTCGGCCACAGCTCGATCACGATCACCGAGCGCTACTACGGCCATCTTGAGCAGGCGTTCCAGCAGACGGCGGCCAACGAGACGGAGGCGGCCATCTGGGGAGCGGATGACGCCGGCAAGCGTTGAGGGCGCGGGCCGCTAGGACTGCATCGCGCGGCGAAGCGTCTGCACTTTGCCATCGTGTTGTGCGAAGGCCCTCAGATGTCCTGCTCGCCTCGACGGCGGGCTTGCTCGTCGGACTCATGAGTGGTGGCTTTGCTTTCGGCGTCGGCGCGCGCAGCCCGGGCAGCCGCGACACCGACCTAATGCGGTTCGTGGTCGTGACGGAACGAGCTTCGGCTCCACACCAAGTGGCCACCCCACCGTCCACGCGGCGCTTCGCCCGCATCGGTCTGCGGCGAACCCAAGCGCCGAACGGGCCGCCGTTGGACTTACGCGTCCGTCGAGTCTGGAACTTCCGGCCGGGGGCACGACGATCGTCCTTGGCCTGACCACGGCGACGTACCACCTGGTCTGTGAGCGATGAACAAACGCGCGCGGAGATGAACATGAGCGTGAACCGGGCGGTCGCGATCGCCGCGACCACCGATCAGAAAGGGCTGCGGTCGCTCTACGGGCAGACAGTCTCGCGCGGTGCCGCCAACACGCTGTGCACGCCCGAGGAGGAGCGCGCGTACGGCACGTTGCGGCTGCTGACGCTGGCGACGCTGCGGCTACCGGATCTCTACCTGCACGCGCACCTGCTGGAGGCGCTCGACGAGGACCCGACGATCGAGCCGGTCCCGCCGATCGTCACCACGCGGTTTGGCGAGGTCGCCGCCGGCGCTCTCCGGCTCACGCACCACGCGCTCGAGACTCACGCAGACGAGCTCGGCTACCAGACTGGCGCCTGGATCGAGCGGGCGCTCGAGCGCGCCCACGGGCGACTGTGCGGCGATCTGGAGTGCGGGGAACGACGGCTGGTTGATGAAGCGCGACGGTGTGCGATCGCGCTCACACGCGCGATCGCGGCCACCGCCGGTGAGCCGATGCTGGTCCCTGGCGAGCTCGCCGACGCAGTGGCGCGTCTGCTCGTGCTCTACCTGATCTAGTCGTGCGAGATCGACCCCCCGGAACGCGCTTCTCGACGAAAGCGGGCCTCACGAGAACTCGTGCGGACGGGCGCTTTACCTATGCAGCGCCGTCCGTGACTGCCGGCTGACAGGGCGCCCGTGCGGCGCGCGGATCGGGCGAATGCGATCGCGCGGCTGGGCTGGCCCTGACGATCCAGATCGTGGCAAAGGCATAGCGAGGCCGGAGCGGCCGCGGGAGCCGAAGCAGTCGTAGCGCGCTCAGTCCCCGCACGACTGGATGTGGGCGAAAGCGATAGGTCGCCATGGGGGCTGATCGTTCGCTGCGCTCGTCGGGATGGCTGCTCGGCAAGCACTCGGGCGTGCTCGCTGGACCTGTGCCGAGCGGCTAACTGTCTTTCGCTGATCTGCCGTCCTCTCGGGCTCACCGCCTCGATGACGGTCCACGGAAACGGCGGCCGGGGCGCGGGGATCGTCCGTTCGACAGGAATCCCGCCTCGGCGAGCAGGTGTGCGTAGTCCTCGAGGGTGCGTTCCCGGCCGCCGTGCACGAGCAGCATCAGTAGCTTTGCCAGGTGCGCGGGGGAGGGAGCTGGCTGCGCGGGCAGCGGCACCTTCACCGCGAGCCTGGCGCCGGGCGGTGAGGCGCGGTGGAGTTGCGCAGGATCTGCAGCGCACGTTGGTCGTGCCAATCGTGGAGGATCGATTTCAGCAGGTACAGATCGCCGCCGGCGGGCACCTGCTCGAAGAAGTCGCCGCCGACGAGCTCGACGCGGTCGGGCTGGCCGCTCGCGGCGAGCACTTCGCGGGCGCCGTCGACCACCTCGGGCAGGTCGAACAGCGCGCCGGTGGCCGAGGGCGCGGCCGGCAGCAAACCGGCGAGCAGCACGCCCTGGCTGCCGCGGGCGTCGACGATGCGGCGGAACGGAGCCACGTCGTCGTGGCGCGCGACAGCCGTGGATGCCTCGGCGGAGATGCTGCCCATTACCCGCGCGAAGTGCCAGCGCTCCTCGGGATGGGACGCGTAGTGGGCCCACGGGTCCGTCCCGAGCGCTTGCCGCGCCTGAGCTGAGTCTGGCCGGTGACGACGGCATCGGTTAGCCGCTCGTAGGGCAGCCAGCGGCCGGGGGCGCTGAGCGCGATCGCGAGGTCGCCAAGGGACCCCGCGGCTTCGCCGTTGGTGAGTTGTGCGCCGAGCGGCGTAGCGCGAAGTGCTCGTCCTCGAGTTCGGTGAAGAGCCCGACTGCGGCGCCGGCTCGCAGCAGTCGGCCCAGCCCGTCCGGGTCGGTGGAGGTGAGGCTCGCCAGCTCGGAGACGGTGCGCGGTCCATCGTGGAGTGGTCGCCGAGAGCGATCCGCGCCGTGGTCCCGCAGATCTGCGAGACCCAATAGCCCTGGGTCATCCCATCATCTGCTCACGAGGCGACCGCGACGGAGTCGGAGACGGCGGTGACAGCTCGAATCTCAGTGTTCAGTTTCATGATCTGTCCGTTGTTGTGAAGTAATGGCGAAGTCGCTTTCGGGGTCCATGGATCCCGGTGCGGCTAGGATGCCTCTGCGCGGGTGGCGTGGAGGTGGGCCTGGTTGGTGGCGAGCAGCTCTCCGTTGCTTGCGTAGACCTCGCTTCCGCCGCTCGCTGTGAGCGCCTGCCCGTCGGCTGCGAGCGTCCCCTGGCCGTGGCCGTGGACCACGGTCCTCGGACGGCCGGCGGGATCGTTCATGACGGCGTTGAGCCAGTAGCAGAAGCGATCGCCCTCGGCGGTCCACTCGCCGCTCGCGGGCGGAACTTGACTCCTGTTCGCACGGATCGCGGCGGCGCCGACGATCACCCCGTCGGGAAGGAAGGTCAGGCGCAGCCGTTCATGCTCGCCCTGGCGCGCCCCCTCGGTGAAGGTCAGGTGTGCATGCCACGCGCCCACCAGCGCGTTGTCGATATCAGCTGTTGTCATGTTCGTCTCCTGTTGCTCGTGGCGGTTTGTCATTGGGTACGGGTGATCGTTCAGTCCGTGTGTCCGGCTCGATCACGTTCTTGAAAAGGTCCGTGCCGGACAGCACGACGGGTCGCTCGACTCAAGCGAAGCGTGCGCTACAGCCGGCAGCCCCGCCGAACGACACAACGTCTGGCCGTTCGGTCGGCGCCGGGATGTCGCGGACCGGCGAACCGGATGCGCTGCGAACGGGACCGTCGAGTGAAACGCGTCGAGGCGGATGTGACATGCCGGCTCAAGTCTCACGCACCTATTAGGCTGCTGGTATCGCCGCCAGCCGGGCATGGTCAAGCGCCTTGAGGCCCGCGTCGGCGATCGTGGCGTCGAGGTGAGGTAGCACCCCGGACACGCCGATCGCGCCGACGCACTGACCGTCAACGATCACGGGGATTCCGCCCTCGACGGGGTAGATGTGCGGCATCTTCAGCATCGAGTACCGGCCTGCATTGAGCGGCTCTTCGAAGAAGGTGGTGGGGTGTCCGCCCTCGGCCGCCGTCCGCGCCTTCTGGATCGCGCCCTCGGTACTCATGTATGGAGCTCCATCGATCCGGATGACGTGTTGAATGTGGGTGGATTCGTCGACGACCGCGATCGAGACTTTCAATTGCTGAGAATCGGCGTAGGTCTCGGCCGCCGCCGCGATCGCTCTCGCGTCGTTCAGACTGAGGCTGAGCTTTGTGCGCATCGTGTGGTCCTTTCGTCGTGTGATCGACCGGATGTTTGCTCGACGCGCGAAATGTTCGCGTGGCACGGCGGGGCTGCCTAGCCGGGCAGCCGGAGTCTCCGCGGGTAGGGTTAGCCGGTAGACCGTTTGTCTTTGGGCACTCGTCAGCGCGAGTTCAGGGACCGAGAGCACCGGTGGCCCGGGCTACCACCGCTTGGTAAGCATCCGAAACCGGACTCGCGGCACCGCTGGCTCGCTTTGGCGCACGTAGTCACCGGCGGCTACCTGACTAGCCGGGTCGTTGTCAACGCGACGCAGTGACCCTGGTCGACTTCAGAAGGAAGCATTGCGTGCGGGTTAGCGAGCAGCTGGAGGGGGCAGACGAGGGACGAGGGGCGTTCGTAGATGTGCGTTCAAAGCGTCTCCGAGTCAAGTCGCAGGCGTCGAACGATCGGTCAACGAGCATGATCGCTGCGAATGGAACATCGGCCCGAGCAATTTTGGAGTGGCAGCCCCAAGCAAGGTGGCGGACGTGGCCACGCCGTCGGTCATCGATGCAGAGGACCACGGCCCGCTCGGGCGGGTTCAGGACAGACCGCAGATGTCCTGACCAGTCGACAAACAGCCGGTCGTTGGCGAGCCTCCAGCGCTCCTGGCGGTGCGGCGCCAATCCGAGCGGCCGCCAGATCCGCCAAATCCGCGTTTTGCGTCGACCCGACCTCCAGAGCCATCGACTGCGTCGACCAGTGCGTCGTGTCCTCAGCTTAGGCTTGGTCTCCAGGGTCCTGACCATGAACTCCTCAGCCCGCTCATAGGTCTACCCGTCAACCCGCCGCAGCACCGCGGCGGTCGCGCCACATGGTCAGCGTCGGACGCGAGACCCTGGGCGCACCGTGATCTTGGCGCTCGACAAACCATCCGCCGAGGTCAACACGATCCGCGCACGCTGCGCCAACCAGTGCGCACACCTACGCCGGCGGGTGAAGCCCTCCGGGAGGGCGCGTTCGTCATCACTCAACTCGATTGCTACAGCAGTAGAAGTCGGTGTGCTCACAGCATCCCAAACCCGCCAAGCAATTAATGAAACAATCAGAATACGAGGTCGGCATGTACCTGTAGCGGTGAGTGGGTGTTCGATCCAGCTGACGAGCGGAATCCCGGGGACGCCGGCGCAGTTGTGACCCGCGCCGGGGTAGCGCAGGTGGGTGAGTTTGTGCGCGAAGCCGCGATCGCGGGCGCGTCGCATGGCGAGCTCGGCCATCGGTCGCCGAGCGAGTGGGTCCGGCAATCGATGTTCAGGCGCGGGTGTTGGACGACACGGGCTTCCCGAAGGACGGCAAGGACTCGCCGGGGGTCAAGCGTCAGTACTCGGGGACGCTGGGGAAGACCGGCAACTGCCAGATCGGCGTGTCCGTGCACGCCGTCGGGCGCAACGGGACGGTGCCGTTGGGGTGGGCGCTGTATCTGTCGGAGGAGTGGTGCGATGACCCGGAGCGGCGCAGGAAGGCGAAGCTAGGCGCCCCACAATAGCGGGCTCGCAGCGCGATTACGCGGTCTGCCGACGACCCAGCGTCGTCACCCTGGACGGAGGCTATGCCTGGCCACCGCTCCTCCGCGACCGGCGATGCCGACCACCGCAACGAACTTCCGCAAACTCCGAAATCACGGGCCCCCTGGCCCACAACAGCGCTCCCAAGGGAGGCGCCCCGTCGAGCAAGGCTCATAACCGAACTTCAATAACCGTCCGGCTCTCCACCCGGCGGTATAAGGCTCGCTCGTTAACGCTAGCCGCCGGAGGATCGGCCAGCAAGCGGCGAGGCCGATCGAAGTGGAACTCGCCAGCCTGGGCTGGCTCTTGCCTGGGTGGACCACGCTTACCTCCGCCACCGTCGCCCTATGTCAAGCGTCAGTCAAAACCGAGGTGCTCAGTCTTCGCCCCTGCGTTTCGAGCTCGCTCGTTCGTTTTCTCGTTTTCGGCCCCAGACCTGAATCACCCTGGGGGTGGTCATTAGTGTCGTGGGGTCCTCGCAGTAGTCGCGAAGCTCTGCGTGCAGCCGCTCGAGTTCCGCCGGGGTAGCCAGTCCTTCGTCGAGGATCGACTGTCGGATGCGTTCCAGCGTCAGCCGAATGAGGAACTTGACCTCGCCGGTCAGTGCTGCAGGTTGCGATACGCCCAGCGTGACTTGGTTGATTCCCGCTCGCCGTAATAGCGCGGGGAGGGCCGGCCCGATGTCGGCGTTGCCGCCGCGACGCCGGACTGTTTGGCGGACTAGCTCGCAGAACCGGTTGTACGCTGGGCATGGCGGGTAGCTCAGGCCGCCAGCGAAGTCGGTGTCCTCGAGGATGACGAGCCCGCCCGGGGCGACTGAGTCGACCATCGCTGATAGCACCGTTCCGGAGTCGGTGACGTGCGAGAGGAGGAACCGGGCGTAGGCGGCGTCGTAGGGCCCGTCGGGGATGCTCGTCGCGTCGCCGACGTGAAAGGCGATGTTTTCGAGTCCTTCGGTGTTGGCGTCCTGGCGAGCGAGCGCGATCACATCCGCATCGAGGTCGATCCCGAGCACGCTGCCCCTCGGCCCCACCAGCCTCGCGACCTGCCGGGTGACGTGGCCGCCGCCACAGCCGACGTCGACGCACCGGTCGCCGGTCATGACCCCAGCACGGAGCAGAAGCGCGCTGGTCACCGGCCCCATCACCGAAGAGAGGACGTCCAGACGCACCTTGCCGGCCGCTCCACCTTCGATTATGTAGTGAGCGAGCGTCATCACGGCTCGTCGGTCCGCGCGATTTGACCGAAGATGCTGCCGCACCTGGACGCGACGATCGCCGAGATCGAGGTGGGTGACGAGCGCCTGAGCACAAACTAGAGACTGAACGTCGCGAGCGACGCTGACCAGCCGGGCACCCGGAGTCCTTCACGGTACGGTTAGCCGGTATGCGCTAGCGCTAGCGGAGCGTCCAGCGACGCTCGGTCGCCCGCTTGGAACAAGTCCGCTGTCGTGGCCGTGATGAGGGCGGTAGGCGTTGCGGACGGCGAGTCGTTGAAAAAGAGAGACGAAGTACTCGCTGTTGGCTCGGACTCCGACACGGGCTCGCCGATCTGGGCGAGCGGACTGGTGCTCGGCGGCGGACGATCGCTTGAGGTCCTGACGCGCGAAGGGGGCTCGCCAGAATGCGCATGTGACGAGCGCCAGCGCGCAACCGCGAGTGTCTGTACCGGCTGGCGGTACCGCCAAAGACTCCTGCTGTCCGGCTGTGCAGACCGGTCTGCTTGTGCGACCGTCAACGCCATGAACACTCGCTCGCGGTTGCTAATCGAGGCGCGGCCTGACGACATCCACCGCGACGCCCGACTCGAGGCCGCGGCACTCGATAGCGCTCGCTCAAGCGGGCCTGCTCCGGTGCCCGTCGTCACGATCTGCGTCTACAGCCCGTCCGACGTGTCCGATCTGAAGCGCCTGGTGGCGTTGGGCTCCTCCCCCTGTTTCAGTTGGCCCGTCCTTGCTCGCCGAGATCGGTGGTGGGTTGCGCGCGGCTTTGTCGCTCAACGATGGAGCGATGCTCGCCGACCCGTTTTTCCCGATCCGAATCGCTTGACCGCGCCGGCCTGCCAAAACGCCGGTCCGGTCGCGTGGATGCCATTCCTTCCCGCGTGGCTGCGGATCCTGGTCGGGCACACTGTCGCGTCCAAGGTCGACACAAGCCACAAGCCGCACATCTTCACCTTCGGTCCGCAGGCACACACCGGTGCGATCGGGCGCACGCTGCTCGAGCCGCAACCGCGCGCCGGCCGACCGACCGCACTGATCATCAATTCGCTCGGAGCCGATCCAGCGATCCGTTTGGGTCACCGCTCATCCACACCGGTGCCAACCACGGCAACGGCTTCGTGAACAGCGGCATGCTCGACACCAATCCGCACACCCCCAATCGATCCGAAGTGGCCGATCGGATCACGTTTACCAAGCTCGGCACCTACTACTTCGAGTGCGTAATCCACCCGAACATCGACAACACGATAACGGTGAACCCATAAAACACATGCCGACATCAACACGAGCAAACCACGCCAAGGAACGTCCACGCGAAAGGCAGGTGACGATCTGGGAGGCCTGGTGGACGGCACTCGACGGCACTCCTGGAGAGATCGTCTGGGACGCCGACGAGGGCGATCTCGTCGCCGACCTTGACGTGTTCGGCGACCGGTTTGACGGCCGGCTGCCGGTGATCGATCTTGGCTGCGGCAACGGGCGACAGACGCGCTTTCTCGCCGGCCACTTCTCGACCGTGCTCGGCGTCGACATCTCACCAACCGCCGTGGAGCGAGCCCAGTGTGCGGAGAACCCGTCGAACGTCAGCTATCGCGTGCTCGATACCTGCCGCCGCGACGA
The DNA here is from genome assembly GCA_963836715.1 of uncultured Solirubrobacterales bacterium. Taxonomy (GTDB): domain Bacteria; phylum Actinomycetota; class Thermoleophilia; order Solirubrobacterales; family Solirubrobacteraceae; genus Palsa-465. The sequence goes on along the minus strand of CAWIKH010000004.1, from coordinate 7,736 downwards.
CGCGGAGCGGCTTCACAGCGAGCTGGGCGACGCGAACGTGTACGTACGCGGAGTGCTGCAGGCACTGCCGCTCGCGGGATCCGCATGAGCGTCAACCCCGAGAAGACAGCTGGCAGAAACATGCTCTGCCCCGGCGATGACATCGCGCGTGATCTCGCAGCGCTCGAGCCGAAGCTGATCGACACCCGCCGCGTGTTGCACCGCCGCCCCGAGCTGGCCTTTGCAGAACACCGGACGGCCGGCGTGGTGACTCGCCGTCTCCGGGCGATGGGATACGAACCCCGGATCGGCGTCGGCAAGACCGGGGTCATCGCAGACGTTGAAGGGCGCACGCCGGGACCGACACTGCTGATGCGAGCCGACATGGATGCGCTGCCCCTGGATGAACTCCCTGGGCGCTCGTACGGCTCGCAGGTCGCGGGCCGCATGCACGCATGCGGGCACGACGCGCACACCAGCGCGCTGCTGGGCGTCGCGGCGCTTTTGAAGCCCTGCCGGGAACAGCTCGCGGGCCGCGTGCGCTTGCTGTTTCAACCGGCTGAAGAGATCGGGCTCGGCGCGCTCGCGGTCATCGACGACGGTGCGCTCGAAGGCGTCGATGAAGCGATCATGGCGCACGTCTTCAGCGCGATGCCGTTCGGCACCGTGGCTCTGCACGAGGGCGCGGCGCTCATGGGCACGGACATGTTCGAGCTCACCGTCGACGGTGGAGGGGGCCACGCCGGCCTCGCCCACGAAACCCGCGATGCCGTGTTCGCCGCGGCGCAACTCGTCAGCGCGCTGCAAACGATCACCGCGCGAGAGACCTCACCGCGCGAGACCCTGGTGCTCAGCATCGCGTCAATCGCTGGCGGTACCGCAGCCAATGTCGTCGCCAGCGAGGTCACGCTTCGCGGCACCCTGCGCTGGTTGGATCCCACAGTGCGCGAGCGTGCGCTCACCCGTATGGATCAGATCTCCGCCGGCGTGAGCGCGGCGCTACGTGTCTCTTATCGACTTCAGGTAACAGCAACCGTACCAGTGCTGCGGTGCGACCCGGACCCGATCGCGAAGCTGGCCGCCGCGGCCGCCAGCGCGCATGTGACCGTAATCGATCCCGGCGTTCTCCCGGTCAGCGATGACTTCTCGCACATCGCCGAGCGCGTTCCCGCAGCATTCATCGCTGTCGGCGCAGGCGGCGTGGGCTGCGGCGCCCATCACGCGCCCGACTTCGATATCGACGAACGCTCGATCGGGCTGAGCGCCGACATTCTCACCCGAGCAGCACTCGCTTACTTGGCCTCGCGCTAGCCGTCAGCTTGGGAGAAGAATCCGCGCCGACCTAGATCCTCGCCAGCATGAGTGGTTACACGCGCGCAGCGACCACGCGTGCTCTTCGCCAACCGAGAACAGCTAGCGACACGTGGAGCATCTCTATCGGGCCGTTGAAGAATCGGCGTCGCTTCACGCTCGCGAGTAGACGTTCGAACACCAGCGTTTGTGGCCCAGTCCGGGCCGAGCGCCCGGAGCATCAGCTTCGACGTGAACTCCCGGTCGCCGGCAAGCCGAACTCGGCAGGTACAGTCGTGTCTCGGCCCGGCCGGGTCGACACGGCCAACCCCTCCAAGCGCGTCGGCGCGGGCCGCGAGCGCACAGACGAGTGCTTCACCGCGTCGCTGAGCGCTCGGCGCAGGCGCAGAGACGACGGGCTCGAGCATCTGACCGACCATGAGCGAGGGGAGCTCGCCCTGATGGGCGACGCGGGTCGAGGAAGCGATCGCGCAACAGCTATTGGTAACCAAGCGCATCGTCGCAAGACACGTCAATGACGTCCTCGGCCCCTGCGCCCTCCACGGTCGCCCAACGACCACCGCCGGGCACGGTACCGACCTTCCGATCTCGCGCTGGAGCCCGCCGGAAGGCGGAGCGGTCTACCGGCTGGCCGTACCCGCCAAGACTCCCGCTGCCCGGCTGGGCAACCACGCCCGCGGCCGCGATCATTTCCTCATGACCCAACGCCGAGAGCCCCGGATCATATTGGTGAATCACCCGAGATCCGAAACGCAAGACCATCATGCGCACCGGTCAGCGACGGTCGGGCGGGCCTGATGAGCTGGTGTGGCGGGACATTCACAATCCTCGTGGAGGAGCCTTTCGGTCCCGTTGGGTTGTGGGGCGATCGTGATCAGGCGGTCGGCTTCGAGAACATCGGGACCTACGTGCAGCGAACACAGGCGAGTCAGGCCGAGTGCGATGCGCGGATCCTTCCCGAGTTGCGGTGCCCTGCCGACGCGAACCTCGCCGGTCGCGACGACGCGCGTGCGAAAACCCGAACTCGCACACGAGTCGACGTCAATCGACGGCTCGGCCCGGGAGGACTCCGATGCTAGCCGCGCGGGCGTACGAGGGCGAAGGCGAGTTCCGTCTTGAGGAACTTGATATGCCGCGGGCAGCAGCGGGCGAGCTTGTGATCAATGTGCAGTCCGCCGGCCTAACCCCGGGCGTGCTCGAGCTTTGGCGACGGGGCATGTATCCGATCATGCCACGCACGCTCGGCAACGAGGCCGCCGGGACGGTGCTGGAGGTCGGCTCGGGTGTTGAGCGTCTGTCGGTCGGGCAGCGGGTCCGCCTGCATCCGAACTTGGTTTGCCGCCGCTGTGCCTATTGCCTGACGGGCCGCGAGCAGCTTTGCCGGGAGTGCTCGGTCATCGGGCACGGCATCTTCGGCCGCGACGCGATGCCGCTGTATCGGCGCTACCACCACGGTGCTTTGGCCGAGTTCGTCGTCGCACCCGAATGGGCCGTCGAATTCTTGCCGGACGAGATCTCGTTCGATGTCGGCGCGAAGATTCATGACGTGGCCGACGCGCTGCACGCGCTACGCACGGTTGACCCTCCGGCCGCCGGCGTGCTCATCGTGACCGGCGCGACGGGAACGATCGGAACATCGCTCGTGCGGCTCTCGCCGCTGTTCGGAATCTCGCGCTTGATCGCCGTGGCACGGTCGCGCGCGCGCCTTGAGCAGGTCAAGGACCTCAACCCCGATCTCGTCGAGATCGTCGCGCTCGAGGAGCTCGATACAAGCTGGCCCGCTGAGCAAGGTCTTGTCAAGGCGCTGCGCAAAGTGGCTCCCGAAGGCGTCGACGGCGTAATCGACTGCATCCCGGAGGGGCCCGCAGGCTGGCAGGCGATCGCCTCCTTGCGACCCGGCGGCCGCGCTGCCCTGATGGCTGGAAACCCTGCGCCGCCCCCATTGCCGGCGATCGCGCTGATGATCAACTGCTGGCAGATCCATGGAAGCCGCAACTGCACGCGCGAGGACGCGCTGCAGGTGTCCAACTGGATCCGCGATGGGCTGCTGGTGCTCGATGACCTGATCACGCATCGCTTCGCCCTTGAGGACATTAGGGCTGCGACCCGCATCGTGCGAGATAGACCCGAGCCCGCGTGGATGACCGTCATCCATCCTCCCGCACACAAATCCTGAAAGGAGAGACAGATGAAGACGATATTCATCGGCTACAACGACGGGCTAGCACGAGTGAAGCTGACCGACGTGGCCGAGGCACAGTTCGTGCTGCAGGGACCACCCGTAGCGAGCGTCGCTGTCGATCCACATGAGCCCGACCTCGTCTACGCGGCGACGCTCGGTGCGGGCCTGTGGCGCAGCCGCGACGGAGGCGCGACTTTTCAGGAGAGCGACTTCGAATCGCCGCTGACCTGGTGCGCGACTGTAAGTCCCTGTGAGCGCACCGGCGCGACAGGCGCGCTGTACCTCGGCACCCAGCTGTCGGCCGTGTTCAAATCGACCGACGCAGGCGAATCGTTCGAAGAGCTGACGACCGTGCAACACATACCGAGTCGGTCTGAATGGAGCTTCCCCCCCGCTCCAAATACGCATCACGTACATCAGATCGCGCTGCATCTCGAGGATCCCGACGTAATCCTGTTCGGCGTCGAGCTCGGCGGCGTCTACCACAGCTCCGACGGCGGACGCACCTGGGCTCAGACGAGCGCCGATCCCGACCCGCACACATTACGCATCCACCCGACCCAACCAAACCGGGTCTACGAAGGTGGTGGCGCGTCATATTGCGATAGCCGCGACGGAGGCGCAAGCTGGCGGCGAAACCTCGAGGGTATCCCCGACGAGATCCGCTACTTCTACAGCCTTGCCGTCGACTCCGGTGACCCCGCCAACGTGCTGCTGTCCGGCTCCCGCGACCCCTTCAGCGGCCACGCGGTGATTCCCGAGATGCCCGTCTGGTCCTCCCTATATCGCCACAAGCTGGACCTCGGCTTCGAGGAGATAACAGACGGGCTTCCGCCCCGAGACGAGACAGCGATGGGAACACTCGCCGCGGGAGACGCGGGCGAGTTCGTCTACGTCACCGAGCCCGGCGACATCTACCGCTCCACCGACGGTGGACGCAGCTTTGCCACCGTGCCATATGCAGTCCGCGCGGCGCGAGGCTCGATCGCGCGCGCAGTCAGTTTCTCTCCACGCTAGCCAAGGAGCAACCATGATGAGCAGCGACTTCAGCGATACCGCCCAGCGCAAGCAACTGCTTCGCCTAGCAGTCCAGAAACTAGCCTGCGCGCCCCAGGCACAGCGCCGCTACGTGCAAATGGGCTGGATGCGGCCAGCCATCGAAAACCTGATCCGCATCGGCGACGAACTGGACGCTCTGCAGAATGCGGGTGAGATTGACGCCGAACAGGTCGCTCTGGTTACCGAGCTGAGCGAAGAGGTCATGCGCCACCTTGACACAAATCAAGACTTCCTCGAAGAGCGCGACGCCGCGCCCCGCGAATTTCTCTTCGGGCATGCGCTCGAGAACGAACCCTGGAACCGCGTCCGCCACACGGCTCGACGCTGCCACTCCAGGCTTGCCGGAGCCGATGACCCGTCTGCAGCGATCATCGCTCGGTAGGGCTCGCTCCACGCCGGGCTCTGACTGCACCGATTCACAGCCCAACCAGCATCTGCGAATGCCTCCACCGTCGTCGCCGCCCCCAAGCTATGCGTTCAGACGCACCAACACTCCCCCGTCACATCAACGAACGTCATGTCCTAAAGCTGCTGCGCGCGATGACACGCGCAGGGGGGTGATGGAGGATCGGGCGGTCAGGCGCAGCGACGCTAGAACCCTGCAGCGCGGGGTGATCTCGCCGTGGCTGTGAAACGATCTGAACCGGCTTGACCCGGCAGTCAACAGAGCGCGGGCACAGGGGCCTGGTGCGCCACGCGGATGACGTGGCCGCGATGTGCCGACGCCGAAATGACGCCCGGCGCGCGCTCGAAGCGCTACGGGCGATCCTCTCGGAATCGGCCTCACACTGAAGAACGCCAAGACGTGCATCGTGGAGCTGCGCGAAAACTGGGAGAGGCTAAACTTCGGTATCAACACGCAATCCAGAGTCACCCATCTAGCCTCGCCCGCCAATGCAGACCGCTTGCCTCACGCGCTCCAGCTAACTGCCGTATCAGCCAGATCAAGGCCAGCGTCATCCAACCGCCGACACGAGGAAGGATCCACGGGCACAGCGGGTGACAGATCCGAGACCGGAGCGACCGTGCTCCCATGGCACGGCTAGCGGTGCGGGCGCCGCGGGCCGATCCGGATCACGTCCCAGTGCGCTCTGAACTGGACATGACTGATCGGATCGTCATCCGGCCTGCGCGTGACAGTGATCGCGACTTCGTCGTGAGCCTGGTTTCGAGCCTGCTCGAGTTCGGCTCTCCGGCCTGGGAAGACGCGGAGACTCTGGCTCCCGGGTTCGGTGACGTGCTCGCTCACGTGGTGAGCGCTCAGGACCCGCGGGCCACGGTGTTGATCGCCCAAGCAGCAGACGAGACGCCGCTCGGGTTCATTTCCTTACGAGTGCGCGAGGACGTCACTGGCGTTGAGCGGGGTCACGTCGCGGACCTGGCGGTCACGGAGAACGCGCGCAGGATGGGAGTCGGCAAGGCTCTAATGAGGGCCGGGGAAGCGTGGGCGCGAGAGCGACGCTTGCCCGTACTGAGTCTCGACGTGTGGTCGACGAACGACCCGGCATTGTCGTTCTACCGCCAGATGGGCTACACGGCCGAGTCGCTGTGCCTGATGAAACGCCTCGACTGATCGAGCTGTCGTCCGCGGGCGGCATCGCTTGTTCGACCGCGGTCACGGGAAGCGACAGGAGCTGCGGCAGGTCACGCCCCGTTGAGGAAGACATGCGACGGGTTGCCATTGGCGCGCCATGCCAAGGCGGTAAACGGCTCCGCGTTGGGGTCCCTCTCGACCAGCAGTGCTCCGCTCCTGCCGCCCGTGCTCGATCGATTAATTTACCTAGCAGCACGGGACCTATCCCGCTGCCGATCAGCTCTGGCTCGACGAACAACGCGATGAGCTCGGGAGGGTCCGCGAGATCGAGGACCGAGACGCCGACCGCGGAACTCGGGACGCTCGCATTCCGTACTGAATGGCGGAGGCCCGGACGCTCACTCTGGCGACGGATCCCACCACCGCGCCCGCAACGTCTACGCGCGCAACCGCCCAATCTCGAGCGTCCGGCTGCCGCGATCTGCACGACCGCTTTTCACTCTTCCGCCGCCTCGCGTCGCACGATCGCAAAGGCGACCAAGCGCGACCCCGGGACGGCACGGTGCTAACCGCCGACGAGCAAGCAGACGCCCTCGGGCGCGGTCAGAATCAGTTCTGTCTTCACCGCCGCAGCGGCGGCGTGATCCCAAAGACGAAGACCAGCTGTATTCGATCTTGCAGCGCCATCTCACGGGACTTAGGTGGCCCCGGAAAGCGCATCTGCTCGGGCTCGGCCGCCGCGCAACCAAAGCCAAGGCCTTTGGTCGGTAGGCGGGGTGACGTCGTTAAGCGCCTGCGGTTACTGTCGGTTGTGAGCGGTATCGTCGCCGGCGATGTCTGCCGTTGATCGTGTGCAGGAGCGCCGAAGGGCGGCTGCGCTGGCGCGTCACTATCGCGATCACGAGGCTCTCTCGACCGCGGAGATCGTGCGCCGGCTGGGACGCGCAGAGCGACGATCAAGGCGTACCTGTACGGCCCGTCTGATGCTAACAAAGGGCCCAGCTGGGAACGGGAGGCCGAGCCAGGAGGTCGCGAGCTCTGGAGTCACCCGCCCGCCGCGGCATCAGGAGGAGACGTCCTTCCTCGACGGACTTTTTTTTGCGCTGGTCTGGCTGTCCAGCACTGCCGGTAGGCTTGGGGTTCTGATGCTCGGCCGGGTCACGGAACGGCGCCGCGCGGCGCAACTCGCCCGCCACTACCGAGACCAGGAGGGTCTGTCGATCGCGGAGGTCGCTCGTCGGCTGGGACGCGCAGAAGCAACCATCAAGGCGTATCTCTACGATCCGACCGGCGATAAGGCACGCGCGGTCAAGGCGCGCTACCGGGGGGTGTGTCGCGGCTGCGGGGCGCCCACCGCGCCCCGGAACGGCAAGGGCGACGCTTACGCGTATTGCAAACGCTGCCATCCCGGCGCGATTGCGCCGGAATGGACGCGGGAACGGGTTTGCGAAGCGATGCGCGCCTGGCGAGCGCGCTACGGCGCTGCGCCGTCGTCCTACGATTGGTCGCGCACTCACGCACGCCGGCGCGGCGCCGAAGGGCTCAAACGACTAGAGGGCGGAGGATGGCCCGCGCCGTCCACGGTCGATCGATCTGTACGGGAGTTGGGCGGCGGCGGTCGCGGACGCCTTCGGCGGCGCCTGAGCGTTCGGGTGTCAATGCCGTTGACAT
>CAWIKH010000003.1:0-253455 GCA_963836715.1 uncultured Solirubrobacterales bacterium | reverse complement strand
GACCGCTAGGGCCGGCGGATTTGCGCTGTATCTCCTACCACGCGCTCGTGCGCGATCCGCGGCTCGCCGAGCGCTTCGTGCACCTCGTCGCGCTCGACCCGCCGGCGGGTGCGGACGGGGGCGAAGCTACGGGCAGGCTGCGTGGTTTACCCCTTTGGCGTGGGGCGAGCCTGAGCTACGCTTTGCGCAGCAGATGCACGAGCTGGAGTACGGTCTCCGGGCTTCGCTCGTGGCCCTCTACCGCGGCCTCAAGCTGCGGGGGAGGGTGGCCGGCGAGGAGCTCGAGCACCTGCTTCGCGGAGACGGTCCGCACCCCCGCCCGGCTCGCCTGGCGGCCACGGCTGATCAAGAGTCCTCGCGGAGCTAGAGCTCGTCAGCCTCGACCGGCACCTGCCGGCCCTGGCGATCGTGGGTGCAGCGCCGACGGCGCTCGAGCGTTCCCCGGCGTACAGGGTCTATGCTCAGCGGTACGAGGACGGACAACGATTCCTGAGCAGCGCAAGTCATCTTCCCGGAGGCTGAGCCGGGCCCGGCAGAAGGATGGGCGGGTTCGCCGGCCGTGACGCGCCGGGCTCGGCGCTGTTCCCCGCCTCGCGTCAGCCGGTTGATCGGCTCGCCCGCCCGACGCCCATGGGCGAGTCGAGCGCTCCGAGCTGACGCCCGATCGAGCGGCGCCTGCTCGGGACCTGTTCGCGATCGTCGAGGAGCATGCCCACGAGTCCATCGAGCCGATCGACCGCGACCGCGTCGAGGAGGCGTTCGTGTACGCGTGCGTCCACCACGCCGACCAGCGCCGGCGCTCGGGCGAGGACTTCATCGTGCATCCGGTCGGCGTGGCGAAGATCTGCGCCGGTATGCGGCTCGACACCGAGACGCTGTGCGCGGCGCTCCTGCACGACACGGTCGAGGACACCTCCGCCTCGCTCGAGGAGGTGCGCGAGGCGTTCGGCGAGGAGATCGCCGGCCTCGTCGACGGCGTCACCAAGCTCACCGGGCTGACCTTCCAGTCGCGCGACGAGGCGCAGGCCGAGAACTACCGCAAGATGATGGTCGCGATGGCCACGGACATCCGGGTCATCCTGATCAAGCTCGCCGACCGCCTGCACAACATGCGCACGTCTCGGCGCTGACCAAGCAGAAGCAGATCGAGAAGGCGCGCGAGACGCTCGACATCTACGCCCCGATCGCGCACCGGCTCGGCATCCACGCGATCAAGTGGGAGCTCGAGGACCTCGCGTTCCAGACGCTCCATCCGCGCAAGTACAACGAGATCAAGGGGCTGGTCGCCCAGCAGCGCGCCGAGCGCGAGCGCTACGTCAACCAGGCCGCCGACTACCTGACCAAGGAACTCGACGAGCTCGGCATCCACGCCGAGATCTCCGGCCGCGCCAAGCACTTCTACTCGATCTACGCCAAGATGACCAAGAAGGGGCGCGAGTTCAACGAGATCTACGACCTCACCGCGATGCGGGTGATCGTCGACTCGGTCAAGGACTGCTACGGCGCGGTCGGCGTGATCCATTCGCTGTGGAAGCCGCTCCCGGGCGCTTCAAAGACTTCGTGGCGATGCCCAAGTTCAACATGTACCAGTCGCTGCACACGACGGTGATCGGGCCCGAGGGACGGCCGCTCGAGATCCAGATCCGCACCCGGGAGATGCACGACCTGGCCGAGTACGGGATCGCCGCCCACTGGATGTACAAGGAAGATCCCGCCCGCGCCCCGCGGCGACGGCGCGGCCGGGCCGCCGGACTCCGACGGCAAGCTCAAGTGGCTGCGCTCGCTGCTCGACTGGCAGCAGGAGGAGGCCGACCCGCGCGAGTTCATGGAGACGCTCAAGGTCGACCTGTTCGAGGACGAGGTGTTCGTGTTCACGCCCAAGGGCGAGGTCAAGTCGCTCGCCGCCGGCGCACCCCGCTCGACTTCGCCTACGAGATCCACACCGACGTCGGGCACCGCTGCGTCGGCGCGAAGGTCAACGGCAAGATCGTGCCGCTGTCCTACCAGCTGCGTTCGGGCGACATCGTCGAGGTGCTGACCTCCAAGCGCGAGCGCGGCCCATCGCGGGACTGGCTGGCCCTGGTCAAGACGACGCGGGCGCGCAACAAGATCAAGGCGTGGTTCAAGGCCGAGTCGCGCAAGGACTCCGAGCACACCGGCCGCGAGCTGCTCCAGGATCACCTCCGCAAGCAGGGACTGCCGGCGCAGAAGATCGTCGGCTCGCCGCTCCTGGCCGACGTCATCCGCGAGATGGGCTTCCGCAAGGCCGACGACTTCTACATCGCGCTCGGCGGCGCCAAGATCTCGGCCAAGGTCGTCGTCAACAAGATCATGCAGCGCCTCAAGCAGGGCGAGACGGCCGAGTCCGAGCCGACCGCGGCCGACGACCTGCTGAAGACGCGCCGCCGGCGCACGCGCGCCACCACCTCCTCGTCGCGCTTCGGGATCTCGGTGGAGGGGATCGACGAGGTGATGCTGCGGCTGGCCAAGTGCTGCCGGCCGGTGCCGGGCGATCCGATCGTGGGCTACATCTCGCTTGGGCGCGGGATCACGATCCACCGCGAGGACTGCCCGAATGTCGCCGTGCTCAAGAAGGATCCCGGAGCGCTTCACCCCGGTGTCCTGGGACGGCGATCCCGAGACCTCGTTCCGGGTCGAGATCGAGGTCGACGGCTGGGACCGCCATCGCCTGCTCGAGGACATGTCGCGGACGTTCGCCGAGGCCGGCATCAACATCCTCGAGGCGCGCTGCATCGTCAACCACCCGATGGTCAAGAACCGGTTCGTGGTCGAGGTCGGGGACACGCGGTCGCTCGACCAGGCGATCAACCGGCTGCGCAACATCGACGCGGTGTTCGACGCCTACCGCGTGACCCCGGCCGCCGCCTAGCGGATCCCCGGGCCCCGTGCGCCGTGGGTGTGATCCATCGCCGCTCCGGCTCGTCGCTGGGAGGGCGTCGACCGCAGGCCTATGACGATCCGTCGCTGCGCGGGGTGCGCAAGCACGAGCTGATCGGCGAGGCCGAGGGCGCCAGCCAGTACCGGATGCGCTACTTCGAGGTTCCGCCCGGCGGCCGGACCGCGCGCGAGCGCCACGCCCACGACCACGGCGTGATGATCGTCGCCGGGCGGGCGCGGGTCACGCTCGGCGAGGAGGTGCACGAGGTCGGGGAGGGCGACGTGGTCTACGTCGCCGGCGATGAGCTGCATTGCTTCGAGGCGCTCGGCGAGACGCCGCTCGGATTCGTCTGTGTAATCGGTCCCCGCCCAGCCACGCGGACCGCGGTCCTAGCCGGTGCGGCGGTCCGGTGACGGCTCGGGCGAGCGAGCCCCGCTGGTCGCGCGGCGGTAGATCCGCACGGTCGCGCGGCCTGGCCCGCCCGGATCTTCGAGATCACCACCGCCTCGCCCGTCCGCAGCGCCTTGATCTCGTTCGGGTGGACGATGTACCGCTCGACCAGGCGCCGGGTCCCCCGCCCGGTGTTGTGGCCGCCGAGCAGATGACCGCCGATCTGCCGGGTCTCCTCCCAGACCTCCTCGGTGCCCGCGATCTGGGCGATCGTCAGCGCCGAGCTCGGCACCTCCTGGCGATGCACGATCTTGACCGCGGTGACGCCGAGCACGAGGTCCTGAAGGCCGGCCGAGGCCCTCTCGAGGTCGGCGAGCTCCTGGGTCGCGACGAACACGGGCATTCCCGATTCCCGGCCGCGCGACAGGAGCGCGGCAACGTGATCGCCGCCGAGCCCCGAGAACTCGTCGATGCCGATCACCGCCTGTTCGAGCGAGCGGCCGCGCGACGGCTCGAGAAGCCGATCGCCGGACGCGGCCACGAGGTCCTGGACCGCCAGCGTTCCGATCTGCGCTGCGAGCTTCCCATAGGTGCTCGAGTTGAGGCTGAACACGACCACCTCGGGCCCTGACAACGCCGCGCGTAGGTCGATCACGTGGCCGCCCGGGTCGGCCGGCGGCCCGAGAAACCGACCGGTGTGCGACTCGGTCAGGACCGCAAGCCGCGTCTGGAGCCCGCGGACGGCGCTCAGCTGGTCATGGGTGAGGCCGGCGAGGTAGTCCTGCACTCGTTCGCGCAGCGGTCGGTCGAGATTTCTGAGCGAGGCGGCCAGGCGGCGCGGGTCCATCAGCGCCACGACCTCGTGCAGAGTCGGCGGCCCGCCGGGATGGGTCCGCGCGGCCACTTGAAAGACGGTCTGGATGTAGCGCTCGGCGGCGCGCTGATAATGCGGCTCGGTGAACCGCTCGGTGGCCATCAGCTTATCCTTGAGCTCGGTTGCATTGCCGTGCGCGAGCGGGTTCCAGTACGCGCCGCCATCGATCGTCCAGACCCTGATCGGACGCCCGGCCGCCGCTGCCGACTCCGCGAGGGCGCGCACGAACGCCGGCGACCCCTTCATGTCGATTGCCACCACGGGCCGGCCGCGGCGGATCTGGTCGGAGAGGATCGTGAGCAGCGTTGTGGTCTTGCCGGCGCCGCTCGCGCCCAGGATCAGGCCGTGGGCCGACAGCTCGGCGTCGCCCAGGCGGACCAGCCTGCCGCGCCTGTCGACGCCGAGCACGACCTCGCCGTCCCGGCTTCGGGACGACCCGGCAGGCGGCGGCTCATCAGGCGCGCGCCTCTGACCGCGGTAAGCGCCGCCGCCGCCGCGAGCAACCGGATGGTCAGTCCGGTCGGGGCGAGGATCAGCGCCACGAATGCCGCGAGCATCAGGGCGTGCCGCAGCCGCGCGCTCACCTCGCCACCACGGGAGTGCGGGCACCGCGCCGCCTCGTGGCCGTGCGCTCCGCGCTGGGCGCGGCGGCCGAAGCCTTTCGGGACACGGTCGACCGGACCCGCTGGATGCGCACGAGCTCCGAGATGCCGAGCCGGCGCGCGGCGGACTGCACCGATCGCGCGACCGCCGGGCGGTCGACGAGATAGACGGCGCCGTCGAAGCGGGGATCGGCGCCGTACCCACCGACGATCGTCTCGAGGCGGGTCCGGCTCTTCGGCGTCAGCTCGAGCTCGAGCGCGATCCGCCGCCCGTCGGCGGTCCGGAGGATCAGGTCCGGGTAGTGCAGCTTCTCGCGGCCGTGGGGACCGAAGCCGCCGATCCTGACCCCCAAGGCTCGGCGTCAGGGTCGCGGGAGCCGTCGTGCGAGCGAAGCCGGCGCTCGCCGAGGATCTGTTCGGGCGGACCGAAGGTTCCGCCGCGGGCGGCGAGCCACAACCAGGCGACGCCGACGTCGTGCTCGTAGGTGCGCAGGTCGACTCGAGGCGCCGGCAGGGAGCTGCCGATGATCGCCAGGCCGCCCGACGTGATCTGGTACCAGGGGGGCTCACCGGGGAAGGCGGGCTGACGCTTGAGCATGCCGGCGGCCGCCAGCTTGTTCAGCCGAGTCGTGGCCGCGGCGGTAGAGGTGCCGAGCAGCACCGCGACATGGGTCGGTAGCGCCAGCCGGTGCTCGGCGAGAAACTCGAGAAGCTCGACGTCGCGCGCGGTGAGCCGGTAACCCACAAGACCAAGAGCCGCGAGCGGCCCATGGTTCGCCCCCCTCAGGGCGCCGGCTACAGCCCGGGATGCGGAAGCGAGCTCGTGTCGACGACTTGGAAGTCCTTGCCGGTGAGCCGGTCGAGCAGGTGCAGGGCGTCGTTCTTCCAGCCCTTGTCGGGCGCGCCCGAGATGTACCACGGCGAGCCGTTGTCGGCGAGGATCATCCCGTAGCGCTTGAGCGCCTCGGCCACCACGCGCGCCTGATGCGGCAGCCCGGAGATGTTGACGCTCGCCTTCAGGCGAACGCGCAACCCCATCGGCGGCAGGTTCGCGCCGTGACAGGTCGAGGCTTCGTGGCGCGCCGGATACACGTACCGCGGCGCCGTGCACGGCGCGGTGAACCGGAGCGCGTGGTCGATCTGGCCGGCGGCGACCTCCTCGAAGCGAGCCAGGCCGGGGAGGATCGGCAGTCCGGCGGCGTCGGCCGAGGTCCAGCCGGCCGGCCGCATGTGATTCGAACGGAGGTTGAAGATCGCGCCCGAGCCAGCCGTCCAGCGCCTCCCGCTGTCGTGCGGATAGGCGGCGAACAGCTCGTAGTCGGTGCAGGTATCGCGGTCGACCACGATCACGTGCCGGTCGCCACTCGAGCCGTACCCGCCCTCGATCGGGACGCCGCGGGGCAGCGGATACGGCCCCTTGTCCGATTCGGAGGCGTACTGGAAGCTGACCGGCACGTCCCGGGCGGATGACGAGACGACCGCGTACGGGATCCCTATCGGCTCGCCGTTGTACAGCCCCGACCCGAAATCGGGGTGAATCGGATCGCCCCGGCCGATGGCGGCGATCAGGCTGGCCGAGTTGCTGGCGACTGGCAACTCGTCGACCCGCTGGTTCCAGGGGTTGTTCGCGGGGAAGATCGCGCAGCCGGAGGCTCCCGAAAGCGAGTGGGCCGACACGAGCGCGGGCAGCGCGACCGCCGCGATCAGCGACAGGCAGACCATGGCGAGCGCGAACCGGCGCACGACTCAGGAGACGACGGCGATCCCGCTCGGGGTCACGCCGAACACGGCCTCGTCGACCTCGCCGAGGTAGTCGCCGTCGACCTGGAGCGGCAGCGCCCGGTCGTCACGCGACCTGACGCGCAGCCCGGCGACGCCGGAGAACGGATGCACGTGATGGTGACGGCTGACCTTGAGGCGAGCCGACAGGGCGCGCCTGATGATCGTCGGGACGTCGATCGGCCGGGCGCGGTCGAGCACCACGGCGGCCAGGTCGCCGCTGGTGAGCGTCGCGCCTTCGGCCATGTCGACGGGCCGGTCCCCGAAGTAGGTGTAAGGCGTCGAGTTCTGAACGACCACCGTCACGCCGGCGATCGTCTCCTCGCCGACCTGCGCCTCGAGCCTCGGGGGATGGAGCAGGTATCGCCGGGTGAACGTCCCCAGGCTCGTCCACGTGTAATACCACTCGCCGTAGCGCGCCTTCAGGTGCGGGTGCGCGTCGACGCGCTCGACCACGCTCGCGTCAAGGCCGACGCCGGCGGAGAACAGGAATGTGCGTTCGTTCACCGAGCCCACATCGACCCGCTCGGGGTGCCAGTCGTCGGCCATCAGCAGCAGGTGCTCGGTTGCGTCGACGACGTCGGTCGGGATTCCCAACATCCGGCAGTACACGTTCGCCCGACCTCCGGGAAGGCAGCACAGCGGCGTGTCCGACCCGACGAGTCCGTTCGCGGCCTCGTTCACCGTGCCGTCGCCGCCGAACGCGACGACCACGTCGTAGCCCTCGCGCGCCGCCTCGCGAGACAGCTCTGTCGCGTGGTCGCGCGACGCGGTGTCGATCGCGTCCACCTCGTAGCGCCCCCGAAGCGCGTACACGACGAGGTTCTTCAACCGGTCCGAGACGGTCGTCGCGTACGGATTGACGATGATCAGCATCCGCCGGCTGGGCGCGCTCGTATCGAGCGCCAGCGCCGCCTCCAGGCGCTCGAGCGGATCAACTGACGTGGCGGCCATGCCGACGCTTCAACACCACGGGGCGAGGATCGTTACGCGTAGCTTTCACGCCGTGACGCCGCTCCCGCTAAGGCGCCGCCGTCAGGCGCCGCCGACCATCCCACTCAAGACGGCTCGAACTCTGGCGATCGTCTGCATATAATTGACAGCACATAGCTGTACGCATCAAGAGGGGTGGAGGGACTGGCCCTGTGAAACCCCGGCAACCTCCCGCAAGGGAAAGGTGCCAATTCCATCAGGCTCCAACGACAAGCCTGGGAGATGTGGATAGGGCGGTTTCCAAGCCTCCGACCCGGACCACTGACCCCGGCGGAGGTTTTTACATATGCCGCCAGAGTCTCTTCGCTGCAAGGAATGTGAGACGACCTACCCGCTCGACGCGCGCTACGTCTGCGAGCGGTGCTTCGGCCCGCTCGAAGTGGCGTACGCGCCACGGTCATCGACGGATCCGGCCGAGCTTCGGCGCCGGATCCAGGCCGGACCGCACTCGCTGTGGCGCTACAGCGACTTCCTGCCCGTACAGACGCCGCCGCGCGGCACGTTGCCGTCGGGATGGACGCCGTTGCTGCGGGCCGACCGGCTCGCCGAGCAGCTTGGCCTGCGCGAGCTGTGGATCAAGAACGACGCGGCCAACCCGACGCACTCGTTCAAGGACCGCGTCGTGTCCGTCGCGATCGCTCGGGCCCGAGAGCTCGGGTTCCAGACCGTCGCGTGCGCGTCCACCGGCAACCTGGCCAACGCGGTGGCGGCCCACGCGGCGGCCGCCGGACTCGAGTCTTACGTGTTCATCCCGCACGACCTCGAGGAGCCGAAGGTGCTCGCCACCGGTGTCTACGGCACCAACCTCGTGTCGGTGCGCGGCAACTACGACGACGTCAACCGGCTCTGCACCGAGCTGTCGGGGGAGCACGATTGGGCATTCGTGAACATCAACATGCGGCCGTACTACTCGCAGGGGTCCAAGACGCTCGCGTTCGAGACCGCCGAGCAGCTCGGGTTCGAGCTGCCCGACCGGGTGGTGGCCCCGATCGCGTCTGGGTCGCTGTTCACGAAGATCGCGCGCGGGTTCGAGGAGTGGATCGACGCGGGGCTGTTGAACGGCGAGCTGCCGACGTTCCACGGGGCTCAGGCGACCGGCTGCTCCCCGGTCGCGACCGCGTGGGATGCCGGGCAGGACTTCTGCCGGCCGGTGAAGCCGGACACGATCGCGAAGTCGCTGGCGATCGGCAATCCTGCCGACGGCCCCTACGCGCTCGACCTGGCCCGGCGCACCGGCGGCTCGATCGAGGCCGTGACCGACGACGAGATCCGCGAGGGGATCAAGCTGCTGGCGCGGACGTCCGGGATCTTCACCGAGACCGCCGGCGGCGTCACGGTGGCGGTGCTGGCCAAACTAGCGGCGAGGGGCGAGATCGATCCCGGCGATCGGGTGGTCACGTACATCACCGGCGAGGGACTCAAGACCCTCGACTGCGCGCGCGGGACGTTCGAGGCGTGGGAGATCGAGCCCACGCTCGACTCGTTCGAGCAGGCGAGGGAACGACTCGTCGCGGTGGCGTGATAAGACTGCGGAACATGGCAGTCACAGTCAAGATCCCAACCCAACTCCGGTCCGCGACCGACGGCGAGGCGACGGCGAAAGTCTCGGGCTCGACGGTCGGCGAGGTGCTCGACGCTCTATACGACCGCTACGGCGAGTTGCGTCACCGCATCGCCGAGGATGGCGGCCTGCGCCGTTTCGTCAACGTCTACGTCGGCGGCGAGGACATCCGCTTCCTCGACGGGCTCGGCACGCCCGTTGCCGACGGTGACGAGGTGACGATCCTGCCGGCCGTCGCCGGCGGCTGAGCGCCGCCGCAGCGGATAGCGATCGCCGCGAGCGCCGCCGGCGCGCCGGCGACCGCCGCGGCGACGGCGCCGGGGTAGCTATTAGCGCGCGACGCCCCGCGGCGCAACCGACCTCACAGCCGCCGGGAACGGAGGCTTCAGCGGCGTCCCGAGGACCGCGTGGCGGGCGGGGACCGGCATCTCGGCATCGCGTCCGGGCAGAGCCCGGTGGGGCTCGACCATCGTCATCCTGCTTCGCAGTCCAAACATGCTCACAGGGTACTTGGCGCCTGTCGCCCGACTGATGAATTTCTGCTGAACCGGCTCCGCACCCGCACGGAGCTCGGCTCCCCGGAGATGCTGTGGTCGTCACTCGCGTCCCCGGCTGGCTCGGGGTGATGACGCCGCAGGCCGGCAACGGGCGGGTCGGATGGATCGCGCAAAGCGCGGCGTCGCTCAGCCGCGTGTCGTGGGGCTCGAGGTCTCGCTCGCCCCCGGCCGGCTCACCGGGTCGGGGCCGCGTCTCTTTACTTAAGTATCTACTTGTGGTATGCTTGCATCCGTAAGCAAATGGAAGGAGTAAAGAGATGGAGTCGAATATCACTCCCAACTCCCAGTACACGCAGGTCACAGTCGACGTGCCGGAGGACCGGGTGGCCGAGTTCCACGCGTTCTTCGCGCGGTTCCTCGCGGGCCCGGGTGGCCGGCGGCGGGGTGGACGCCACGGCCGTCACGGTCATGGGCACGGGCATCACGGCCGCGGTTGCGGTCGGCGGAGCCAGAGCGCCGAGCGGTCCGAGCCGAGCGCCGAGGCGACTGAGATCTGATGGCCGACAAGCAGGTCACGGTGGCCGTGCCCGAGGAGCGGGTGCCGGAGTTCTACGCATGGTTCGCGTCGTTCCTGATGTCCGAGCCGGGCACTCCGCCCCCGTTCGGCGGGCGCGGTCGCCGTGGCCCGCGCGGCATGCGTCACCACGACGACGCACTGCCGTGGTCGGCTGACGACGTCGAGACGGCGGCCTGGCTCTACCGGAAGCTGGCTCCGCCGGCGCGCGAGCTGTTCGACCTGCTGGCGGACAGCCCGGGAGCTCGGGTCGGAGGCGAGCATGTGGCCAGGCAGCTCGGGCTCGACAAGGGCTCGCACGGCGTCGCCGGCATCCTCGCCTGGCCCGGCCGGTACTCCCGCCACCTGGGCCGGGTGCTGCCGATCGCGACCGAGGGCCGCGCCGACGGCGGGACCGACTACTACATGGACTCGGAGACCGCGTCCCTGTTCAAGGCCGCCCGCGATCGCTCGCGGCGGTGACGCTCTCGAAGAACGCGGCCAGCTCGTGGGCGACCTCCTCCGGTCGGTCCTCGACGAGAAAGTGCGACGCCTCGACCCCGCGGCCCCGCACGTCCCGTGCCCACGGTCGCCAGACCTCGAGGACGTCGCCGTAGAGCGGCCCGAGCGCGCCGCGGGTTGCCCACAGCACGAGCACCGGGCAGTCGATCATCCGTCCCCGGTCGGCTTCATCGAGCTGCCGGTCGACCGTCGCTCCCGCGCGGTAGTCCTCGCAGATCGCCTGCACCGCGCTCGCATCCTCGAGCTGGGCACGGTACGCCGCGATCACCGGCTCGGGGTAGCGGCCAGCCTCACGGTCGAGCCCGATCGAGCGCAGGTGGTACTCGAAGTAGGCGTCGGGATCGCCGGCGATCAGCCGCTCGGGCAGTGGAGCCGGCTGGGCGAGGAACCCCCAATGCCAGTAGACGAGCGCCAGGCGATCGTCCGCCCGTGCCCACACCTCCGCCGTCGGCACGATGTCGAGCACCGACAGCGCGCTGATGTGATCGGGATGGTCGAGCGCCATGCGATAGGCGACGCGACCGCCTCGGTTATGTCCGGCGACGGCGAAGCGTTCGTAGCCGAGCGCCGCCATCGCCTGGATCTGATCGAGCGCGAGCGCGCGCTTGGAGTGCGGCGCGTGGTCTGCGGCCGGAACCGGTCGCAGTGAGTCGCCGTAGCCCGACAGGTCGGTCACGACCACGGTGAACCGCTCGGCCAGAGGCGGCGCGACGGCATGCCACATCAGGTGGGTCTCGGGATAGCCGTGCAGGAGCAGCAGCGGGGGACCGATGCCGCCGACCCGGGCGTGGATCGCGCCCCGCTCGGTCTCCAGCTCGCGGGTGTCGAACCGCTCGAACATCACGCCTCGGCGACGTCCTCATCGCGCAGCGCGGGCGTGCCGGCGAGGCGCGGCGCCAGCGCGTCCGGCGGGGTGAGGCGGGCGGGGGAGGGGTCCGCGGCGGCCTGGGCGGCGATCCGGCCGAGGTCCAGGCTGGCGACCGAGCCGGCGAGGATCGTATTGCCGGCGCGGCCACCGAGCGCCCACACGCGCGGGTACGCCGTGGCCAGGCCCGCGCCGACCGTACGCACCTCGCGGGCGGCGCGGTTGTCGAGGACGTTGATCAGCGCCAGCGGCGCCACTCGCGCCACCTCGGCGAGCGCCTGCACTGTGATCAGCCGTCGGGGCACGGTGGCGGCGACGAACGCATCCACGACGACCGCGTCCCAGCCGGCACTGCCCTGGCCGGCGAGAAACGCGCGTCCCTCGGCGAGGCGCACTCGCAGGCCCGGGGCGCGTCTCAGCCCCAGATGCTCGCGGGCCAACGCGAGCACGCCCGGGTCGACCTCGCACACCTCCTGCCGGCCGCCCGGATCCTCGGCCGCGAGCGCCCGCGCCAGCGCGCACGCCCCCCCGCCGACATGGACGACGCGCCGCGAGCGAGCCGCGCGCAGCACGATCCTGATCCACCGCAGGTAGTCGAACTCGAGGTGCGACGGATCGGCCAGGTCGACGTAGGAGGCGTCCATGCCGCCCTGGCGCAGCAGCCGTCCGGCCGGGCGCAGCGGGTCACGCTCGGCGACCAGATCGCCGGACCTCGCGAGAGTGAGCCGCTCGCTGCTGAGCCGGGGCACGACGCATAGGCTGCCACCCGAGTCGGCCCAATACGGTAGACGTGCGCCGAGAGCGGGCAGCCTTGTAGTTGTGACGTCCGATTCGAAGGTGACCTCCGGGGTCGTCTACAAGGCGGTCCTGCTCGCGTTCGGGCTGGTGATCGCCGGGATGATCTTCCAGGCGCTGGCCAGCCTCGTGCTCGGCGTGCTGATCGTCGCGATCATCGCCACGCCGCTGTCGGCGTTCGCCGACATGCTCCAGCGCCGGCGCGTTCCACGGGCGATCGGGGCGACGCTGGGGCTGCTGCTCGGCTTGGCCGCGCTCGCCGGCTTGGTCGCGCTGATCGTGCCCGTGTTCACACGTGAGGTGAACCACTTCGCGGCGTCCCTGCCGGCCATCGGCGATTCGCTCAGCCGCCGGCTCGGGCGCCTGACCGGGTCATCGCCGGGTCACATCACGGCGCAGGTCCAGCATTTCGTCACCGGCTACACGCGCGACCCCTCCAAGCTGCTCGGCCCGGTGGCGTCGTTCGGGGCGAGCGTGGCGGCGGCGGTGGCGGCGATCATCGTCGTGCTGCTGACCGCCCTGTACACGGCGATCCACCCCGAGCCGCTGATCAACGGGTTCGTCTGCATGTTTCCGATCCCCCGCGGCCGCAGGTCCACCACATCCTGCTGCGACTGCGGACGGCCTACATCGCCTGGCTGCGCGGGCTGCTCGTGGGCATGGTCGTACTCGGCAGCCTGACGTACGTCGGTCTCGAGCTGGTCGGCTTGCCGTTTGCCGCCTTCTTTGCCGTGTTGACGGCGATCGCGATGATCGTCCCCTACTTCGGGGCGCTGGCGAGCTCGATCCCGCCGATCGCGTACGCGCTCACGATCTCCACCAAAGGAGGCCGTCCTGGTCGCGATCATCTACGTTGTCGCCCACCAGGTGGAGAGCAACATGATCCAGCCGCTCGTGGTGGCGCGGACCGTGAAGCTCCACCCTGCGGTCGTCGCAATCGGAGTGGTCGCGGTCGACCAGCTGTTCGGGTTCATCGGGCTGCTGATCGCCGTGCCGCTGATCGCAACCGTGAGCGTCCTGGTCGACGAGCTGTGGGTCAGGCCGCTCGAGCGTGGAAGCGAACGAACGCCGCTCGAGCAGGTCCGGCGCACGGCGGCCGAGGGACTCGCGGTCAGGGTGCGCCGCTAACCGCGACGGCCTGGTGCCGTTGCCGCCGCGGGGCGGCGGGCTCGCCACACCACGGCTAAGGGCCCGTAGGAACAATTGACGGTTTTGACGGCGTCTGGACGCGTCTGGCGCCACCGTCTCGCACTCAAATACTCCCGGTATTATCGTGCGCGTCGGAGGCGCCAGACGCGCCCAGCCACTCGTCAATTCCCGCCGCGTATTTCCCTCCGGACCCTAATCTAACCGTCGGGTTTGCCGCCGGCCGCGTGTGCGGATCGCCCGGCTCGGGTAGCCCGCCATCATGAGGGTCATCGAAGACACAGAAGCCAGAGAACCTGCCGACCGCCTCGACGAAGAGGCCGAGGATCTCGAGCACCGCAGCGTGGAGCTCAAGCACCGCACCGAAGAAGTCGCCCGTGACTGGGCGCAGAAGCGCTCTGACCCGAAGGTGCCGGGCGCCCCGCCCGAGGATGACGATGATGATTCGGACGAGGACGACGAAGGCGAGGGCGACGAAGGCGAGGGCGACGATGACGGGTGGGACGACCCCGACGAGGACGAAGACAAGGACGAGGATCAGGAGTAGCCGACGCGTCCCGGGGGCGGCGCCACGGCACCCAGGCCTCGAGGTCCTCGGCGTCCTTCAGGCGCACGAGCACGTCCGTCCGGCGGGATCGTGGCGCAGATCGAAGCCCAACCGCACTTCCGTGCCGCTGCCGCGGGCGGTCCGGAAGTCGCTATGTCACCTGTGTCCGGCGCGCGACTGCGCCGCTGGGGGTCCCGAGGCGAGTCGATGCGGGGATTCCCACCGCGACGCACAGGACGCATGCGAGCAGCATCGCGTCGTGCACCGTCGATGCGTCGGTGCCACCCGACAGAACCACGCCGCCGAGCCCGGCGCCGACACCGGCGCCCACCAGCCGACCCACTGAGAGGACCGCCGACGTGCGACCGTGGGAGGCCGGCGGCGTGGCGTTCAGCGCCGCGCGCGAGGTCGGGACGAACAGCATCCCGAGCCCGAAACCGACCGGGATCAGCGGCAGGATTGTGACCAGGCTCGAGAGCGGCATGCCCGGGATCGCGAGGATGGCGAGGCCGCCGCCGGCGAGCACGAAGCCGAGGATCGCGGGCAGCCGCTCCCCGTGCTCGTCGACGAGGCGACCGGCGATCGGAGCCGCCGCCCCCACCAGGAAGGCGACGATCACCAGCGCGCTCGAGGCGCCGAGCGCCGAGTACCCCGCATCGCGCTGGAGGTACTGCGACGCCAGGTAGAAGCAGCCGATCATCACCGCGAACGTAAGCGCGGCGACCAGCGTGGCGGCGTACACCACGCGGTTGAGCGTGTACCCACCGGCCCCGGTCTGCTCGCCGTGACCGACGGCAGGCACGAACCGGACGATTCCCGCCGCGGCGATCAGCGCGAGCGGCACCAGTGCCCACCAGTTCGCACGCCACCCGAACACCACCGTCAGCAACCCGCCGAGCAGCGGCCCGAGCAGGTTGGCGACGCCCGCGGATGCGCCCCAGATCCCGAGCGCGCTGCCGCGGCGCTCGGGCGGAAAGCCACTCACGGCGCCGGCAAGCGCCGCTGGGCTGACCAGGCCGGCACCGGCGCCCTGCACGACGCGGGTCGCGATGAGCGCCCCCATGCTCGATACGAGCGCGCCGGCGCCCGCTCCGACGGCGAACACCGCGAGGCCGATCAGCGCCAGGCGACGCGCGCCAAACCGGTCCACCAGCGCGCCGCCTGGTAGGAGCACGATCGCGTATGCCCCGAAGTAGGCGCTAAGAATCGCCGCCGTCGAAGCGCTCGAGACCTTCAAGCTGTGCCCCACCGTCGGCAACGCCACCGTGATCAGGGTTCCGTCGAGCTGGAGCAGGGCGGCCGCGCCGGTGCACGCGGCCAGACGCATCCACGCCTCACGCGAAATCTCGCCGCCCGGGCGAGGGCGTTCGGTTCGGCGGCGGCGACGGATCAAGGCCCCGTCCACAATACCGACGGTCCCGCCGGCGACCCCCATCGCTAACCGGCTGTTCCAAAGGGACGCGAGCCGCGTCCGGCACCCGTCGCGCCCGAGAGCGGGAAGGCGCACGGGGGTGCCGGAGGCGGATGCGTCCCTTAGGTGTGGCGCTCCAAGCTGGCGACCTCCTCGGCCTTGCGGTCGGCGCGCTCCTGGTCGCAGGCCAGCTCGTCCTTGGCCTCGCCCTTTCGCTCCTCCCGCTCTCCCTCCCGCTGTCCCTCGCGCTTGAGCGAGGGGTCGTCGGCGAGGTCGCCGGCCGCCCTCTTGATCCTGCCTGTGACCTTGTCAATGATGCCCATGTTCAGGCTCACTCGTTTTTGGTCGACGCTTTCGCGCTACCCGCCGGTAGGTCACAAAACAGGTTCCGGAAGGGACGCGGACCCGTTCCGGGTAGTCACCTTCCGTGTCCGACGCCGACCAATACCTGCCGATCGCGAACTACGCGCTGATCGGCGACTGCCGGTGACGAATTGCTCATCGCCCGATCGCGGTCCGCGTCCGGGATGCGCAGAATCGCGGACGGGTGCGTGGTCAACGTGACCAGCTCCGCGAGATCGGACTGGAACCGCCTTCCCCGGTCTCGCCCGATTCGGATCTGCGAGCCGAGGCAGGCCACGATCGAGCACCCCTCCCGCGGGGCCGACGAACGGATGACCCTCGACGTCCTCGCGATCACCCGGAGTCTCGCCGACGAGCATCAGCTCCGCGCGCCTCGGGCCCTCGCCCATCACCGCCTGCGTGGCGGCCTTCCACAGGTCGCAGGCGCGGCAGGCCTGGACGTTGTCGCGGAGCGTTGCCAGCGTCGGGCGCTCGGGTACGGGGGCGGGTGGGAGATCGAGCGCGGTCATCCAAACCAGCCCCTACCCCGCCGATGAAGCCGGTACGCATCGGCTGCTCGGGCTGGATGTACGACGACTGGCGGGGGCGGCTTTATCCCGAGCGGGTCCCCAAGCGCCGCTGGCTCGAGGTTTACGCGTCGGTGTTCGACACCGTCGAGGTCAACTCCACGTTCTACCGGCTCGCGCGCCGCGACGCAGTCGCCGGTTGGGTGGCGCAGACGCCGGCGGGATTCCTGTTTGCGGTCAAGGCGAGCCGGTATCTGACCCACGTCAAGCGGCTGCTCGACATCCGCGATGGGATCGAGCGGTTCTACGAGCCGCTCGAGCCGATGCGCGAGGCCGGCCGGCTCGGTCCCGTCCTGTGGCAGCTGCCCGAGAACTTCCATCGCGACGATCAGCGGCTCGCGGGCTGGCTCGAGCTGCTCAACTCGGTTCCGCCCACCCGGCACACGATCGAGTTTCGCCATGTGAGCTGGTTTGCTCCGGAGGTGTTCGAAGCTCTGCGGGCGCACGGCGTGGCGCTCACGATCGGCGATCACCCATCAAGGCCGTTTCAGACCTACGAGGCCACCGCCTCCTGGAGATTCGTTCGGTTTCACTACGGGTCTCGGGGCCGCGCCGGCAACTACTCGGCGAGCGAGATCGAGACATGGGCGCGGCGAATCGCGCAGTGGCGGCGGCGGGAGGAGGTGTTCGCGTACTTCAACAACGACTGGCGCGGGTTCGCGCCTGCCAACGCCAAGCTGCTGCTGGCCCGGCTCGGCGACACGGTTAGACCACTGCCTGGTCGACGGGCACCCCGAACCGCTCAGCGAGTTCCTCCACGCTCTCCCATCGCACCGCCTCGGCCTTCGCGATCGCCTCCCCGGCGTCCGACGTCCAAAACCTGAACGCGCTCTGCGCGAACGCCGGCGCGACCATGATCACCTCGGCAGCCGCAGGATCGGTGTCGGGCCCCAGCGCGTCGCGGAGTTGCCGGCGGTGATCGGCTCGCGGTGACAAGCCGCAACCAGCGGCCGCGCTGCGTCGCGGCCGGGACGATCGTCATCCGGGAGCAGCCGGTAGAGTAGGCGCCCGCCGACGGTCGGTCGAAGGAAGGTTGCACGGCTGCCCGGCGGGCGTTTAGCGTTCGCCCCGTTCGATTCGCAAGCCGTCCAAAAAGGGGGGTCATGTCGACAGGCTCGTACACAGCCCCAGGCAGGACAACCGGTCCACGCTCCGGGTTCTGGCGCCGGTTCGGCGCCGTGTTCGTCGACGGGATCCTGCTCGGCATCGTCACCGGCATCCTCGTCGAGATTCTCAAGGGCGGCGGCTATGCGCTCGGCTTCATCGTGGCCATCTCCTACTACACATATTTCGAGGGCGGCCCGAGAGGCCAGACGTTCGGCAAGCGCGCGCTCGGAATCAGGGTCATCGACTTCGACAGCGGTGGCAGCATCGGGTACGGGCGTGCCGCGATCCGCTACGTCACCAGCATCGTCTCCGCGTTGATCATCTACATCGGGTACCTGTGGATGCTGTGGGACCGGGAGAAGCAGTGCTGGCACGACAAGACCGCGAACTCGGTGGTCGTGCCCGAGTCCGCGTATCCCGTCAGCTGAGCTCCAGAGCGGTCAGCCGCGGTCGGCGAACCGCATGATCGCGTCCGTCATCTGACCCAGGTGATGCGGGCGAGCACCACTCAGTCGCTGCAACTGCGCGCGGCGTGGGGCACCCTTGCGCGAGCTTTCGGCCCGGCGGGTGGTGCGGGTATCTCATGCTCGGCGGTCAGCCGCACGGTGTCCGCCTCTGGTACGGCCAGCCCTACGCGCTGGTGTGGACGGGGGGCGGCACCGTCGAGTTGTGGCCCCGGGACTTCTCGCACGAGATTCTCGAGATGCTGATCGACCCCGACACGAATCGGTCCGTGTACCACGACCGCGTCGGGCAGATGGTCGAGGTGGCCGATCCCGGCGAGTGGGAGGGTTACCGGCCGAACGGGGTGTTCGTGAGCGACTCCGGGCTGCCGGCATGGTCTGCCGGCGCGACCACCGGCGAGCCCACATGCGTCGGCACCGCCTGCTCTTTCCCCGGCCCCGAGCTCGGTCCGCCGACTCCGCAGGCCCGTACGACGAGATGCAGGTCCTAACGGCTCCGTGCGTGGCAGGGGTCAAGCGGCTCGTAGCCGATCGCGAGCGCCCCCGGCGACGGAGGGGTTCTCCAGCTCGCCCCACCCGGCCAGGAGGGTGGGGTGGTACCGTTCGACAGGGCTCGAAATGCAGCACGCCGGACACTCCCGTTGTTGATTTCAGTCAGCGCGCCCGGAGCGTCGTGACCGAGTCTGCCGACTCCGCCACACGCCCGCGGGCGGGTTGGCGAGGACCCGTGCATTCGGTCGCATCCGGCCTACGCGCCACGCTCGTCGAGTCTCGCGCTCCGGTCGGGCTCCTGCTGGTTGCCGCCGGAGCCGTGTGGGCAATCTTCCGCGGGCTCCACTTCTATGGGGTCAGCCCCACCCACCTGGCATACGACCTCGACCAGCCCCCCTTGCTGCTCGTGCTGGTGAGCGGCTGGCTTCTCTACCGGAACCGTCGCCGGTGATCCTCCCGCAGATCCAGATCGCCCGCGCACACTGGATCCTGGGGGCGCTGTTCCTCGCCATCATCCTCGACGAGTACCTCCCGCTGGTCGGCCGCGACGGCGTGCCGGTGCGGTCGAGGTCGTCGGTCGTCCCGTGGGCGCTGATCATCGGCGCCGCCGGCGTTTGGGCCACTGTGGTGTTCGCCGACGTCGTGCACGACATGCTCATCCACTTTCTCTGGGGCGACATCCTGTTCGCTGCGGGAGCGCTCGAGCTGGCGCGCCGACGCGGCGTGTACGACCGGCCATGGCTCGATTACGTACTGTCGCTCGCCTTCCTGAGCTGCGGGGTGCTGTACCTCGTCCATGTGCTGATCGACCCGTCGGGACAGGGCGCGCACTGGCACCTGGCGATGGGCTTCCTGCTGATTGCCGCAGGGCTGATCGACCTCATTCGCGTCGGCCGCCGCCAGGTGTCACTGGTGCCGTTGGCGCTGCTGCCACTTGCCGGCTTCGCGCTGGCGCTGATCGCGATCCCAGTCGCGGCCGCCTCGTGACCGCTCCCATCCGGCTGCCTCGGGTGCCGCGAACGCCCCGGGTCGCTGGATGGTCAGCCGTGCTGCTGCTGCTGCTGCTGCTCGCCGTCCCCTCGTCAGCCGGTGCCCACGCGGTCCTTCTAAACTCCAACCCGGGGTGGAACGCGGTCCTGGCGGCCGCCCCCCGGGTCGTCACGCTGAGATACGACGAGGACGTCGTCCCGCGGTACGCCCGGGTCGCCGTCGTGTCTCCTGGCGGAGCGGATGTGTCCGGCCCGCCGCGCGTGAGCGGCAGCGTCGTGGTGGTCCCGCTGGAGGGCGGTCGCACGGGCAGCTACACGCTGCGGTGGAGAATGGTGGCGAGCGACGACGGCCACGTGACCGAGGGCGCGTTCAGCTTCGGCGTGCGGGCCAAGCCGCTGCCCCCGGCGCCCGCGAGCGGAGTGGGCGTTCCGGTAGCGCCGGAGGTGCTCGCGTGGCTTCAGTTCGTGGGGGTCGTGCTGGCTGGCGGCGCGCTGACCTTCCGTGCGCTCGTGCTGGTGCCCGCCGCGCGCGCGCTCGGCGATCGCGAGTCAGGCCTGGCCATCTGGGTCGGGGTAGTGGGAGCCACGGTGGCGCTGCATGCCGGGCTGTTCGGGTTCCTCGTCGGTGCGTATCCGATCGTCGGCGGCGGGCTCGTCAATGTCATAAACACCCAGATCATCCCGATCCGCGTCGGGACGCATCTGGGGCAGGCATGGACCTTGACTACGTTCGCCTGGTTGGGGGTGCTGGCGCTGCTTGTCGGCGCGTGGGTCACGCCGCGACGGCGAGAGCCGCTGCTCGCCACTGCCGGCATCCTGTCGCTGGGCATCGCGTTCGGCATCAGCTGGGCCAGTCATCCGGCCGCGCGAGGGACCATCGCAATGTTCGCTGACTACGTTCACCTGGTCGCCGGCGCGCTCTGGGTCGGCGGGGTGATCGCGCTCGCGATCCTCGCCGGCGTGGCGCGTCCCATGTCCCGCCCGGTCCGCGACGGGCTTCTGCTGGCGTGTCTGTTGCGGTTCTCGAGGGTCGCCGTCCCGCTCGTGGCCATGCTCGCGATCGCCGGCACGTATCTTGCGTTGCGCGAGCTGCCGTCAGCGTCGGCTCTGCTGACGAGCCGCTACGGCGTCACGCTGGTTTTGAAGTCGGTCGTCTTTGTAGGCGCGCTCGCCCTAGGCGGCTACCACCGCCGGTTCGCGGTGTCGCGGATCGCGGCCGGCGCGCCCGCCGCCACGATCCGACGCACGCTCGCGGTCGAGTTGAGCCTCCTGCTCGGCGCCCTGGCGCTGGCCGCAATCCTCAGCCAGACGGCGCCGCCGACCTGATTCGCGCCCGCTGCTCGAGCCCAGGGGGTGCCGCGTCGGCGCGCCGACCGCGCGGGGCCCACTACGTCGGTCCGCGGGGTTCCGGCGTGTTCGCTTCGAGGAAGAGTTCGCGGGACCCATCGGACAGAGGGCGCACCAGTGCCAGCTCGACGCAATCGTGCAGATGCGCTACCGGAGTTCCGCTATGCGCAAAGACTGCGACCGGAAAGCTCCGCTGTTCGCGGAGCCGACTGGAGTCGCATCGGGCGAATACCGAGAAACTGTCGAACCGTCCACTGCGCCGCGGAGCGTTTCTGCCGGTACCGCGGCCCACCATCCGATTGGGGAGTCAGATGGCAGCCGTTGCCTGTTGCGCTGCGACGGAGGCTTGACAGCTCGATGCCGAGCGCTGTCGCCTCATAGAAGGTCACGTTCGGCTCGCGGAGAGGATTGCTCGCAGCCGTTGCCGGCGGGGATCGGAGGATCCGGACGACACGCGTTCGGATGCTTTCTAGGGCCTCATGCTCGCGGCTCGCGCGTTCCAGTCTGGCGGCGGGAGCTTCCCCGCCTACGCCGCGTTGCGGGATCGAGTACGCGACCCGACGCGGACGACAGATGCGGAGCGGGCTTCCACGCATGCTGTGGGAGCATGGATGACCGTCCAACGCTGTTGTCCCTCGATGTCCCGGTGGGCGAAGGCCGCGTCGGGCTGCTGGATGTGCGAGCTGCTCCCGGCGACCCAGGAGAACCGGCTGGCGCACGCACTCCCGCGGCTGCCCGCACGCGAGCGCTTGGTCCTGAGGCTTCGCTACTACCACGGTCTCCCGCAGTCGGATGTCGCGCCGATCATCGGCGCATTCAGATGCAGGTTTCGCGGATCGAGCGAGCTGCCCTGGCCAAGCTGAGTGAGTTCGCGAGCGTCGCGGCGTAGCAAACATCCCGGAAAGCCCTTCAATCCGGCTGATCTGGCACGAAACGGGCCCCGCTGGGCATCTCGCTGGCCCTAGCGGGGCCGTAAGGAACGCGCCCGGCAGGATTCGAACCTGCGACCTTTCGCTCCGGAGGCGAACGCTCTATCCCCTGAGCTACGGGCGCCGGGGTTCCGAGGACCAGCTCAGAACAGGAGGAGCTTACCTTGCAGATCGCCGTCATCTCGGACACGCATCTGCCGCGCGGGAACCGCCGGCTCCCCGAGGCGTGCGTCGAGCGGCTCCGGGCGGCCGATCTGATCCTCCACGCCGGTGATGTGATGCGCTTGCCGGCGCTGCGCGAGCTCGAGTCCTATGGGCCGCTGGTCGCCGTCCACGGCAACGTCGACGACAGCGAAGTGCGCGCGGCGCTGCCGACCGTGGTGTCGATCGAGGCCGACGGGCTGACGATCGGCCTCGTTCACGATGCCGGCCCGGCGACGGGTCGCCTCGCGCGTCTCCGCCGGCGATTCCCGGACGTCGATGCGGTCGTGTTCGGCCACTCGCACATACCGCTGCACGACCAAGACCCGGATGGGTTTCAGATCTTCAACCCGGGAAGCCCGACCGAGCGCCGGCGCGCATCGGGTGGGCAGGCTCTCAATTCACGATGGGGATCGCCACCATCGCCGGCGGGCGGCTGACGTTCGAGCTCATCGTCGTCGGCTGACAGACTGGGCCGGATGGACCTCTCGGTCTTCTTCGCCGGCACCGCCGGATCGATCCCCACCGCCCGACGCGGGTTGCCGGCGGTCCTGGTCCGCCGCGGCGGCGACCGCATCCTGTTCGACTGCGGTGAGGGAACGCAACGGCAGCTTGTGCAATCGGTCGGGCTGACCGAGCTGACCGAGGTGTTCCTGACCCATTTCCACGCCGACCACTGGCTCGGCCTCCCGGGCCTGCTGAAGACCTTCGACTTGCGCGCGCGCGAGCGGCCGCTCGCGATTCACGGGCCCCCGGGCCTGCGCGAGCTCCTCACCCTCGCTTTGCGAGCTGCTGGCCGGGTTCGCTACGAGCTCCAGCTCGTCGAGCTTGCCCCCGGCGACCTGCTCGAGCGCGACGGATACAAGATCGCGCCGGTCCCGGTCAACCACAGGGTCGGCAACGCATTCGGGTACGTCCTCTACGAGGATATGCGCCCCGGGGAGTTCGATCCGGAGGCCGCGATCGCGCTCGGGGTCGTCCCCGGACCTGAATTCGGCCGCCTCCAACGTGGCGAGACGATCAGGGGCGTGCGCCCGGAGCAGGTGCTCGGGCCCGCTCGGGCCGGGCGCAAGATCGTGATCTCCGGCGACACCTCGCCGTGTGAGACGCTTGCCGTCGCCAGCCACGACGCCGACCTGCTGCTCCACGAGGCGACTTTCGCCGAGGAGGAGCACGACCGCGCAGTCGAGACCGGCCACTCGACGGCGGCGCAGGCGGCAACGCTGGCGCGGGAGGCCGGCGTGACGATGCTCGCGCTGACCCACTTCTCGACCCGCTATCCGGTCGGGGTGCTACGCGACGAGGCCCGCGCGATCTTTCCCCGGACCGTACTCCCGCGCGACTTCGACTCGATCGAGATCCCGTTCCCCGAGCGAGGCGAGCCCGAGCTAGTCAGGTGGGAGGACCGCCGGGCGGCCGAGGACGAGGAGGCCGAGGCGATCGCGGACACGGCCGGATGAGCACCCGCACGATCGACCGGCTCGAGACGGCACGGTTGATCTGCAAGCGGCTGCGTCCCGAACACGCCCCGGAGGAGCGCCGGCTCCTGCTCGATCCCCGGGTCGGCGCCACGCTGTGGTCCAGGCCGGCGCCGCCGACCGAGGCCGAGATCGCCGACGGCCTCGCCGCCAAGGCCGAGCACTGGGATCGCCACGGCTTCGGCCTATGGCTGTTGCGCGACCGCGAAACGGGCGCTGCGGTCGGGCGGGGCGGCCTCCAGTACACGTATACCGCCGGCCTCCACGACGTCGAGGCCGCATGGGCGATCGTCCCCGAGCGGTGGGGCCAGGGGCTCGCCACCGAGCTGGCCCAGGCGTGCGTCGAGGTCGGCTTCGAGCAGCTCGCGCTGCGGCGGATCGTGGCGTTCACGCTTCCCGACAACGCGGCGTCACGGCGCGTGATGGTTAAGGCCGGGTTCGAGTACGAGCGCGACATCGTCCACGCGGAACTGGCCCACGTGCTGTATGTGCGGCGGGAGCCGATTTAGGGTCGCGACTGAGTAAGTGGCGGGATCCGGCGAGTGGCTGGGCGTGATCTGGCGCCGCTTGAACGGCGGGCATCTGGAGGGCGGCTCACCTGCAAAACGCGACAAACGACGCGATCGCCTTCGGCTGTGACGCAGGATGCATGTGGCAC
The DNA here is from genome assembly GCA_963836715.1 of uncultured Solirubrobacterales bacterium. Taxonomy (GTDB): domain Bacteria; phylum Actinomycetota; class Thermoleophilia; order Solirubrobacterales; family Solirubrobacteraceae; genus Palsa-465. Next base: position 229,427 of record CAWIKH010000003.1, on the reverse strand, counting down.
GTGCGTAGTCCGTCACGGTCTCGCACGCCGGCGCCCGTTGTCGCGTTATGCAGGTCGGTAGCGCCCGCACCGGCCTGGTGGCGGTGGCCGGAGCCGGACGCTTAGCTGCCGCGTGGCCTGGGTGGCCGGAGCCGGCCTCGCTGCGGCGCCCCGGCAACCATCGCGAAGTGCCGAACCGTACCGTTACCGCGGTGGCCTATCAGTCGAGCCACTCACCGTCGGCCGAGCCCCCTGTTACGCTCACTCGAGTCGGCCCCTTTAACCAGGTCCCGCGAGGCCAGGAAGGAGCGCGTTTAGATGGCCACGGTCGTGCTCGACCGCGATGATATGCGCCGCACGCTGGTGCGGATCGCACACGAGGTTGTTGAGAAGAACCCGGACGGCGCGGTGGCGCTCATCGGCATCCACCGCCGGGGAGCGGTGCTGGCACAGCGCCTGCAGGCGCTGACCAGCGAATTGCTCGAGCCCGCGGTGCCGCTCGGGGACGTCGACATCTCGTTCTACCGGGACGACCTCGCAACGCGCCCCGGCGCGCCGGTCGTCCACTCCACTCACCTCGACTTCCCGGTCGACGGGCGCACGATCGTGATCGTCGACGACGTGCTCTACACCGGCCGCACCGTGCGCTCGGCGATCGACGTGATCTTCGATTACGGCCGGCCGGCGCGGGTCCAGCTGGCCGTGCTGATCGACCGCGGCCACCGGGAGCTGCCGATCCGGCCCGACTACGTCGGCAAGAACATCCCCACCTCGCAGGAGGAACGGGTGTACGTGTGCGTCGACGAGGTCGACGGCGAAGACGAAGTGAAGATCGGACCAGCACCTGAGTTCAAATCACCCGCCCACCCACCCCCATCCCGCCAGGTGGCGGCATGAATCGAATCGGACGGCATCTGCTCTCGATCGACGACCTCGATCGCTCCTCGATCGAGCGGATCCTCGACCGCGCCGAGTCCTTCGACGAGGTGTCCGGCCGCGAGATCAAGAAGGTCCCCGCGCTCCGCGGCCGGACGATCGTCAACCTGTTCTACGAGTCGAGCACGCGGACGAGCTCGTCATTCGAGCTCGCGGCCAAGCGGCTGAGCGCCGACGTCGTCTCGATCCGCTCGCAGGGGTCGGCCGTCGACAAGGGCGAGTCGCTCAAGGACACGGTGCAGACACTGTCGGCGTACGACCCGGCGGCGATCGTGATCCGCTCGCCCCACGCCGGCGCTGCCGGGCTGGTGGCGCGCTGGACCCCTGCCGCGGTGATCAACGCCGGCGACGGCAAGCGCGAGCACCCGACGCAGGCGCTGCTCGATGTGTTCACCCTGCGCCGGCGGCTCGGGTCGCTCGACGGCGCCAGCATCTGGATCGTCGGCGACGTGCTCCACTCGCGGGTGGCGCGCTCGAACATTCTCGCGTTCACGCAGATGGGCGCGACCGTCACCGTATGCGGACCGCCGACGCTGATCCCGCGGGAGATCGAGGCGCTCGGCTGCGGTACGGCCACCACGCTCGAGAAGATCGGCGAGGCCGATGTCGTGTACGTCCTGCGTATGCAGCACGAGCGGATGCGCGACTCGTTCGTGCCGTCGTTGCGCGAATACGCCGACCGCTACCAGATCACCACCGCGCGACTGCATCCCGGGCAGCTGCTGATGCATCCCGGACCCGTCAACCGGGGCGTCGAGCTTTCCGGCGAGGCGATCGACTCCCCGCAGGCGCTGATCGGAGCGCAGGTGAGAGCCGGAGTGGCGGTGAGGATGGCCGTGCTGTACGAGTTACTCGTCGGAGCTCCGAGCCTGGCGGAGGTGGCTTGATGAGCGCGGACACCAAGCGCCTCTTCCACCGCGGTGGCGAGCCAGCCGAGCTGCTGATCGCCGGCGCGCACGTGCTGGATCCCCGCACCGGGCTCGACGAGCCGCACGACATCCTCATCCGCGACGGTGTCGTCGCCGAGCTGGGGTCGCCGGGATCGCTGCCGGCCCCCGAAAACGGCGACACGCTCGACGCCGAGGGCATTCACGCGTTCCCGGGGTTCGTCGACCCGCACGTGCACCTGCGCACGCCCGGGCAGGAGTACAAGGAGGATCTCGAGACCGGCACCGCGGCCGCGGCCGCCGGCGGCTTCTGCGCGGTGATCGCGATGCCAAACACCGACCCGGTCCTCGACGAGGCGACGGTACTCAGAGCCGTCGCCGACGCAGCCACGCGTCAGGCGAACGTGCCCGTCGGATTCCTGGCGGCGATCACGAGGAAACTGAAAGGCGGGGAGCTGACCGAGATGGCCGAGCTCCGCGATGCCGGCGCGCTCGGATTCACCGACGACGGCAAGCCGGTCGTCCATGCGGGGACGCTGCGCAAGGCACTTCAGTACCAGCGGCTGTGCGGCGGGGTGGTTGCGCTCCACGAGGAGGACCCCGGGCTCTCGGGCGACGGCGCGATGCACGAGGGGGCGGTATCAGCGCGGCTCGGCATCGCCGGGATCCCCTCGCTCGCGGAATCGACGATGATCGCCCGCGACGCCGCGCTCGCCGGCTACGAGGAGGCTCGCGTGCACTTCCAGCACCTCTCGTGCGTCGAGTCGGTCGAGGCCCTCGAGCAGGCCAAGAGCAAGGGCATCCGGGTCAGCGCCGAGGTCTGCCCACACCACCTGACGCTAACCGACGACATGGTCCGGACGCTCGACAGCCGGTTCAAGATGAACCCGCCGCTGCGCGCCGAACGCGACCGCCGCGCACTCGTCAGCGCGCTCCGGAGCGGCCTGGTCGACTGCGTCGCCACCGATCACGCCCCGCACGCCAACCACGAGAAGGAGGTGCCCTTCGAGGAGGCCCCGATGGGCACCACCGGCCTCGAGACGGCCTTCGCCGCCCTGTTCACCGAGCTCGTCCTTCCGGGCGAGCTCGAGCTCGAGGTCGTCGTGGGCCGCATGACCGAGGGAGCCGCGCTCTACGGGCTGCCGGTCCCACGAATCGAGCCGGGCCGGCCGGCCAACCTGTGCCTGATTGACCTCGACGCCCGGTTCGACGTCGGCGCCGGCGGCTACTTCAGCCGCTCGGACAACTGCTGCTTCCACGGGCGGATGCTCCAAGGCAAGGTGCTGCTGACGCTGGCGGCGGGGACGGTGGCGTTCAGGGAACGGATGCGCGCGCACGCCTCGGCGGTTTCGTGACGGCCACGACTGTCCACGTCGTCCCGGCGGTTCGGTGACGGTCGCTACGGCTTACGTCCTGCTCGAGGACGGGGTCCGCTTCGACGGGCTCGCGTGCGCCGCCCACGCTCACGCGGTCGGCGAGATCGTGTTCACGACCTCGATGTCGGGCTACCAGGAGGCGATGACCGACCCGAGCTACGCCGGTCAGCTGATCACCTTCACCTACCCGCAGATCGGCAACTACGGAGTGTCGGCCGAGGCGATGGAGTCCGATCGCGTGCACGCGCGCGCCGCGATCATGCGCGCGGGGGTCGACCACGACGACGCGCCGTCGGCGACGCAGGGGTGGCTCACCTGGCTGGCCGGCCAGGGAGTTGCCGGAATAACCGACGTGGACACGCGGGCGCTCGTCCGCCACATCCGCGACCGGGGCGCGATGCGCGGCGGCGTATTCCCGGCTGCCCTCCCCGAGCCCCAGGCGCGCGAGCTGATCGAGCGGGAGCCGGCCATGGCCGGCCGCGACCTGGCTCGGGAAGTAACGCCCGAGCCAGGTGAAGCCCGCCACAAGTTCGCCGCCAGGCGAACTTGCAAGCGATTCGGGCGCGGGTGCGACCCGGTCTCGAATCGCGGATGGGCCCAGAATCGCCATGATCGACACCGGCGTCAAGCGCTCGATCGTCCGCAACCTCACCGAACGTGGCGCGGTCGTGGAGCTGCACCCGTGTACGGCCACCCCAAACGACCTCCTACACGGCGACCCGGACGCGATCTTCCTCGCCAACGGTCCCGGCGATCCGGCATCTCTCGACTACATCGTGGATACCGTCCGACAGCTGATCGGCAAGCGACCGGTGTACGGCATCTGCCTGGGCCACCAGCTGCTGTGCCGCGCCGTCGGTCTCGAGACCTACAAGCTCCCGTTCGGCCATCACGGCGCCAACCACCCGGTAAAGGACCTCACGACCGCAGTCGTCGAGATCACCAGCCAGAACCACGGCTTCGCGGTCCTCGGCCCGGATGGCCGAAAGACGATCGACCGGGACGAGGCGGTCCGCTGGGACACCGACTTCGGTGCCGCCGAGCTGACCCACATCAACCTCTACGACCGCACCGTCGAGGGGCTCTCGCTCAAGGACGTGCAGGGCGCCACCGTCCAGTACCACCCGGAGGCGGGACCGGGTCCCAACGACGCTCTGCACCTGTTCGACCGATTCGTGGACGAGGTTCGGCGAAGCCGGACCGGTCAAGGTAGGCCGGAGGCCGACCAACACCATCAGAACGCGGGGCCGGATGCCCCGGAGCAGACCCGAAGATGCCGCGTAGAGACGACCTCCACAAGATCCTGCTGATCGGCTCGGGCCCGATCGTGATCGGCCAGGCCGCCGAGTTCGACTACTCGGGCACGCAGGCCTGCCGGGTGCTGATGCAGGAGGGCTACGAGGTGGTGCTCGTCAACTCCAACCCGGCGACGATCATGACCGACCCGGAGGTCGCAACGACGACCTATATCGAGCCGCTGCTGGCCGGCCCCGTGCGCCGGGTGATCGAGCGCGAGCGTCCCGATGCGCTGCTGCCGACGCTCGGCGGGCAGACCGCGCTCAACCTGGCCAAGACGCTGCACGAGGACGGCACGCTCGAGCGCAGCGGCGTCGAGCTGATCGGCGCCGACTACGACGCGATCGAACGCGCCGAGGACCGCGAGATGTTCCGGGAGACGATGCAAAAGGCCGGGTTGCGCGTGCCGCGCAGCACGATCGCTCACACGATCGACGACGCTCGCAACGCCATCTCCCAGGTCGGCCTTCCGTTCATCGTCAGGCCGGCATTCACACTCGGCGGCAAGGGCGGTGGCGTGGTCCGGACCGAACGGGAGCTCGAGAAAGTCGTCGGCCGCGGGCTGAAGGCATCGCCGATCTCGCAGGTGCTGCTCGAGGAGTCGGTGCTCGGGTGGGGCGAGTTCGAGCTCGAGGTGATGCGAGATCGAGGAGACAACGTGGTGATCGTCTGCTCGATCGAGAACCTCGACCCGATGGGGGTGCACACCGGCGACAGCGTGTGCGTCGCCCCCCAGCAGACCCTCACCGACAAGCAATACCAGAAGCTCCGCGACCAGGCGATCGCCGCGATCCGCGCGGTCGGAGTCGAGACCGGCGGGTCCAACGTCCAGTTCGCGGTCAACCGCGCCACCGACGAGATCGTGGTGATCGAGATGAATCCGCGCGTGTCGCGCTCGAGCGCGCTCGCCAGCAAGGCCACGGGGTTCCCGATCGCGAAGATCGCCGCCCGGCTCGCCGTCGGGTACACGCTGCAGGAGATCCCCAACGACATAACGAAGGCGACGCCGGCAAGCTTTGAGCCCGCGATCGACTACTGCGTCGTCAAATGGCCGCGGTTCGCGTTCGAGAAGTTTCCGGGGGCGGAAGCCGATCTGACGACCCACATGAAGTCCGTGGGCGAGGCGATGGCGATCGGGCGGACGTTCAAGCAGGCGTTCGTCAAGGCGCTGCGCTCGCGCGAGCTCGATTCGCGTCCCGGCCACCCGGACGACGACCAAGCTCTGCTGAACGCCCTCGAGCAACCCGGCGCCGAGCGATTCGACCACCTGCTCGAGGCGCTTCGCCGCGGCCTCCCCGGCCAAGAGCTCCACCGCCGCACGAGCATCGATCCGTGGTTCCTGCGGGAGATGGCCGAGCTGGTAACGGATCCCCCACCTCGGTTCGGCGGTGAGCGCACGTACAACCGCACTTACAAGTCGGTCGACACCTGCGCGGCCGAGTTCGCGGCTCGCACGCCGTACTACTACTCCGCCTGGGAGCGCCAGCGCCACACCGGCGATCACGGCCCCGACACCGAGGTCGAGCGCGGCGACCGCCCGAGCGTGGTGATCCTCGGCTCGGGGCCGAACCGCATCGGCCAGGGGATCGAGTTCGACTACTGCTGCGTGCACGCGGCGGAGACCGTTCGCGAGCAGGGTCGCGACGCGGTCATGATCAACTGCAACCCGGAGACGGTCTCCACCGACTACGACACGTCCGACCGCCTGTACTTCGAGCCGTTGACGCTCGAGGACGTCCTCGCCGTCTGCGAACAGGAGGATCCCGCCGGGGTGATCGTCCAGTTCGGCGGCCAGACTCCGCTGAAGCTCGCCGCCGGCCTCGAGCAGGCCGGCGTGCCGATCCTCGGCACGACCGTCCAGGCGATCGATCTGGCAGAGGATCGCTCGCGGTTCGGGCCGCTGCTCGACGAGCTCGGCTACAAGGCGCCCCCGTACGCGACCGCAAGCTCCGCGGACGACGCCCTCCGCACGGCGCCAGAGGTCGGGTTCCCGCTGCTGGTCCGCCCGAGCTACGTGCTCGGCGGCCGCGCCATGGAGATCGTCTACAGCATCGACGGCCTCGCCGATTATCTCAGCCGTGTCGTTCCCGAGGCGGGAACGACCATCTACCTCGACCGATTCCTCGAGGACTCGATCGAGGTAGACGTCGATGCGCTGTCAGACGGGACCGAGGTGTGGATCGCCGGGATCATGCAGCACGTCGAGGAGGCGGGAATCCACTCGGGCGACTCCGCGTGCGTGCTGCCGCCGCACACGCTCGGCACCGAGATGACGGCGCAGATCCGCGCCCAGACCGAGGGCATCGCGCGAGCCCTCGAGGTGGTCGGCCTGCTCAACGTGCAGTTCGCGATCCGCGAGGAGGTGCTGTACGTGATCGAGGCCAACCCGCGCGCGTCCCGGACCGTCCCGTTCGTGTCCAAGGCGATCGGACTGCCGGTGGCCAAACTCGCCTGCCGGGTGCTGCTCGGCGAGCGGCTCGCCGATCTCGACCTGCCGCCGGACACCAGTAACGGCCACGTGTGCGTCAAGGAGGTGGTGCTGCCGTTCGACCGGTTCGCCGGCGCCGACTCGTTGCTCGGCCCCGAAATGCGCTCGACCGGCGAGGTGATGGGGATCGCCCGCGACTTCCCGACCGCGTTCGCCAAGGCGCAGGCCGCCGCCGGCGCCCAGCTGCCGAACGACGGCCGGGCGTTCATCACGGTGGCCGACGGCGACAAGCCAGCGGCGACCGGCATCGCCACGATCCTCCACGATCTCGGGTTCGAGATCGTCGCCACCCGGGGGACGGCCCAGGCGATTCGGAAGATGGGCATCCCGGCCGAGACGATCAACAAGATCGGCGAGGGCTCGCCGCACGTCGTCGACTGGATCGAACGTGGCGAGGTCGATCTCGTGATCAACACACCGGTCGGCACCGGCGCGCGCGCCGACGGCTGGGAGATCCGGTCGGCCGCGATTGCCCGGGGCATCCCGTGCATCACGACGATGACCGGGGGGATGGCGGCCGCCCGCGCGATCGCGGCCGCTCGTCGCGGCGAGCCCGAGGTGCTGTCCCTCCAGGAGATCCACCACCACCGCCGCGCGAGCGAGGTCAGGTGACGCGCGTCACCGCGCCGTTCGGAAGCCGCGCTGCGCGGGTCTCGGCTCGCGAGCGGTACGGCGCGTACGTCGTCGTCCGTTGCCACGATTCAAACGGGCCGACGCCGCAGGCCGGGCAGTTCTACATGCTGCGGACCGCCGAGCGCTGGGGTGGGGGACAGGGCGAGCGCCCGTTCCTGCCGCGCGCGTTCAGCGTCCTGCGTGCGCGGCCACGCCCGGATGGCATCGAGCTCCATTTCCTGATCGAGGACGTGGGCCCGGGCACCAAGCGACTATCGGAGCTCGGACCCGGCGACGACCTCGCGATCGTCGGCCCGCTCGGCAACGGCTTCGCCACGCCACGCGAGGACCGGGCGCCGGTCCTCGCTGGTGGCGGCGTCGGCATCGCGCCGCTCGCGGTCTGGCAGGACGAGCTCGAACTGACCCCCGGCTGCGAACCGACGGTGCTGCTCGGATTCCGCGATGAGCGACATGCGCACGGCGCGGGCCTGCTGCGACGCGCGACGGTCGCCACCGACGACGGGAGCATCGGCCACCACGGTCTCATCACCGAGCTGCTCGAGGATCAGCTCGCCGCGCGCGCCGACGCCGTCGAGGTCTACGCCTGCGGTCCACCGGCGATGCTCGAGGCGGTGAGGGAGCTGTGCAGCGACCACGGAGCCCCGGCTCAGCTCGCGCTCGAGTCCGGCATGGCCTGCGGTTTCGGCGCTTGCTTCGGGTGCGTGGTGCCGACCGTCGCGGGCTACATCAGGCTGTGCGTCGACGGTCCCGTTCTGGACGCCCACGCGCTCGACAGTGCCCACGTCGCCGGAGCGGGGCATTGAGCGTCGACTTCTGCGGGCTCGAGCTCGCCCACCCGATCATCAACGGGTCGGGGACGTTCGACGCGATCGCCGCCCGTCGCGCGTTCGGCGACGAACTGCTCGAGCGGTTTCCGTTCGCTGCGTTCGTCTCGAAGACGGTCACGCTCGAGCCGCGGCAGGGCAACCCGCCTCCGCGGCTGTGGGAGGTCGCCGGCGGGCTGATCAACTCGATCGGCCTCCCCAACAAGGGGCTGGCAGGCTACCTCGAGCACGACCTTCCGATCCTCGCCGACCTGCCGGTCCCGCTGATCGTCAACGTGATGGGCTTCAGCCGCGAGGAGGTCGCCCGGCTCGTCGACGCCTTCGCCGAGTGCCCCGAGGTGAGCGCGCTCGAGCTGAACGTCTCGTGTCCCAACGTCGAGACCGGGCTCGTGATGGGCGCCGACCCCGACGAAACCGCGCGGCTCGTGAACCGGGTCAGACCTCTGACCGGCAAGCCGCTGATCGTCAAGCTCACGCCCAACGCCAGCGACGTACCGGCGGTGGCGGTCGCGGCCCAGGACGCGGGCGCCGACGCGGTGTCGCTGATCAACACGCTGCGCGGGATGGCGCTGGACCCTGGCACGGGCACGCCCTGGCTCGGTGGCGTCACCGGTGGAGTTTCCGGACCGGCGGTGCGCCCGATCGCGCTCGCCCAGGTCCACGCCGTCGCGCAAGCCGTCGGTATCCCGGTGATCGGCATGGGGGGCGTGCAGAGCGGACAGGACGCGCTCGATCTGATGTTGGCAGGCGCAACTCTGATGGCCGTCGGCACGGAGAGCTTCCGCGACCCGGCCGCCGGCCTGCGGGTCAGCTCGGAGCTCGCGGAACTCCTCGCAAATACCGCCGTGCAGATGGGGCCCTCGGCGGGGTAGCGGCAGCGCCGGCAACCCTCTGCTGTTCGCACTGTGAACATTTTGGCTACAGCAAAAAACCCCCTGCAAACTTAGGGTATTACCGGAACCATCCTCGACAATGCTCTAGCTCAGCTTGAGGTCGAGTCGAATATGGGCGATTTGGCTTGATCGGCCTGCGCCAAGATGTATAGTCGCCGCCCATGCCGCCGGTCAGTGAATCGCTCTCCAAGCCCACGGCAGCGCCGGAGCGTTCTCTCGTGCAACGTATGGAGGCGCTTCAACGCGCCAACGACATCCGAACCCGCCGGGCGCAGCTCAAGCGCGACCTGAAAGCAGGCCGCCAGCCGATCGACAGCCTCCTGCTCGAGCCGCCGGACTACCTCGCCACGGCCAAGGTGTTCGATCTTCTGCTCGCCGTCCCCAAGTACGGTAGGGTGAAGGTGAACAAGATTCTCGGTCAGTGCAAGATCTCGCCGAGCAAGACAGTCGGCGGTCTGTCCGAGCGCCAGCGGCGGGAGCTGGTCGCGCTCATGCGGCGGCGCTGACGCCTCGCCGCTGACCGACCGCGACCGGTGGGGACCACGGTGGTTCCCGCGAGATCCTCGAATGGCACATTTCCACGGTGGGAACCACTAGCAAGGTCTTCGTGATCACCGGGCCTTCCGGCGTCGGCAAGGGCACGCTGATCCGCGGTCTGCTCGAGCGGATGCCCGGGCTCGAGCTGTCCGTATCGGCGACCACCCGCGCCCCGCGACCCGGAGAGCGGGACGGCGTCCATTATCACTTCCTCACCCCTGACGAGTTCCAAGCCCGCGTCGCCAACGGCGACTTCGTCGAGCACGCCAGCTACTCCGGGAACCGCTACGGGACGCTCGGCTCCGAGCTCGAGCGAGGGATGGCCAAAGACGCCGGCGTCGTGCTCGAGATCGAGGTCCAGGGCGCCCGCCAGGTTCGCGCCGCGATGCCCGAGGCCGTCGCGGTGTTCATCGCCCCGCCGTCCGAGAGTGCGCTGCGGGCGCGGCTCGTCGGCAGGGGAACCGACAGCCCCGAGCAGGTCGACCAGCGGCTGCGCACCGCCGGCCGGGAGCTCGAGGCCCAGCCCGAGTTCGCGCACGTGGTCGTCAACGACCGGCTCGAGCAGGCCACGGACGAGCTCGTCTCGATCGTCCGCGCGGCGATGGACTAATGGGATGGTCGGCGGCGCCTGACGGCGGCGCCTTAGAGCGATGGTCGGCGGCGCCTGACGGCGGCGCCTTAGAGCGATGGTCGGCGGCGCCTGACGGCGGCGCCTTAGAGCGATGGTCGGCGGCGCCTGACGGCGGCGCCTTAGAGCGATGGTCGGCGGCGCCTGACGGCGGCGCCTTAGAGCGACGGACTCGTAGACGCTCGCGGCCCGTAACGCCCGCAAAGGCATCGGAAGCTGGGGCCCGGGGTGGGTCCCCCCGCTAACCTGTGCCCAACACACTTCTGGGAAGGACGGACCACCCTTGATCTCACCCCGCATCGACAAGCTGCTCGAGCATGTCGACTCCGATTACGCGAGCGTGATCGTTGCCGCCAAGCGAGCACGCCAGATCAACTCCTACTACCACAACCTGGGCGAGGGCACGTTCGACGAGTTCCCGCCGCCGATGGTCGAGACGCGATCGAAGAACTACCTGACGATCGCGCTCGAAGAGGTCGCCCAGGGCAAGCTCAAGTACCACTACCGATGAGGTCGGGCGGAGCCTGACCGTAAATGGCGCGGTTGCTCCTCGGCGTGAGCGGCGGGATCGCGGCCTACAAGGCGCTCGAGGCGGCGCGGCTGGCGGTCAAGCGTGGCCACGCGGTGCGGGTGATCCAGACGCGGGCGAGTCAGCGGCTCGTCGGCCGCGCCTCGTTCGAGGGAATCACCGGGGCGCCGGTGCTCACGGGCGAGTTCGAGCCCGATCCCGCGCGCGGCTCGTATCCCGGCGAGGCGCTGCCCGAGCGGGCCCCGATCAGCCATCTCGCGCTGGTCGAGCGCGCCGACCTCTATCTGATCGCGCCGGCGACCGCGAACACGCTCGCCAAGCTCGCCCACGGCCACGCCGACAACCTCGTGAGCACCGCGGCGCTCGCCGCCGCGTGCCCGGTTGCGGTCGCGCCGGCGATGAACAACCGGATGTACCTGAGCCCGGCCACCCAGGCCAACCTGGAGCTCCTGACCGCCCGAGGCATCACGGTGATCCCGCCCGGCGAAGGTGCGCTCGCGTCGCACGGCGAGCACGGGATCGGACGGATGGCCGAGCCGGCCGAGCTGCTCGAAGCATGCGAGTCGCTCCTCACGCGGCCATCGCTCGAGGGGCTGCGCGTGCTGGTGACGGCCGGCGGGACGCGGGAGCCGATCGACAGCGTCCGCTACGTCGGCAACCGGTCCTCGGGGCGGATGGGGTTCGCGCTCGCGCGCGAGGCGGCCCGCCGTGGCGCCGAGGTGACGGTGATCTCCGCGAACGTGACACTCGAGCCGCCGCCGGGGGCCCGCGTGACCGCCGTCCATACGGCCGCGGAGCTCGCCGAGGCCTGCCGGCGCGAGCTCCCAGCCGCCGACGTGCTGCTGATGAGCGCCGCCGTCGCGGACTTCCGGCCAGCGGGCCCGGTCGACCGCAAGCTCAAGAAGGAGGACGGCATCCCCAAGATCGAGCTCGAGCGAACCGAAGACGTGCTGAGCTCGCTGGTCGAGCTCCGGCGCCAGGATCAGACGCTCGTCGGGTTCGCGGCCGAGCACGGGGCAGGCGCCGTCGAGCGTGCGCGCGGGAAGCTCGAGCGCAAGCGCCTGGATGCGGTGGTGGTCAACGACATCGCCGGTGCGGGGATCGGGTTCGAGTCCGACGACAACGAGGTCACGATCCTGACGGCCGACGGCGTCGAGCGCCACGTGCCGCGGGCCAGGAAGGAACGGATCGCGCAGGCGGTCATTGACGAAGTGGAGCGAATACGCACCGCCAGGGGTGGGACGGATGGAACCCGAGCAGACACCCGTAGCCCAGCAAGGGTGTGAGGCCCACGCCGCGGTGGCGCGGCGGATCGCGGGAAACATCGCGACCGCGGTGCAGGTTCGCACCGAGACGCTGACGCAGCTGATGGTGGCGCTGCTCGCCGAGGGCCACGTGCTGATCGAGGACTATCCCGGGGTCGGCAAGACCGCCCTGGCGCGGGCGCTGGCGCGCTCGATCGACTGCCAGTTCGCGCGTGTGCAGTGCACGTCGGATCTGCTCCCCGCCGATGTGGTCGGGACGAACGTCTACGACCAGCGTGAGCAGCGCTTCGAGTTCCGGCCCGGTCCGGTGTTCGCGAACGTGGTGCTGGTCGACGAGATCAACCGCGCATCGCCCAAGACCCAGTCGGGGCTGCTCGAGTGCATGCAGGAGCGCCGCGTGACCGTCGACGTTCACACGCACGAGTTGGCGCGCCCGTTCGTGGTGCTCGCCACCCAGAACCCGTTCGAGTACGAGGGTACGTACCCGCTGCCCGAAGCACAGGTCGACCGGTTCATGATCAGGATCTCGCTCGGCTACCCGTCGCGCGGTGCCGAGGCGGGGATGCTCGCCGACCACGAGGCCGGGGACCGCGTGCTGACACTCTCGCCGGTCGCCACCGCGGCCGAGGTGCTGGCCGCCCAGGATGCGGCCAAGCGCGTGCGCGCGTCGGAGCCGTTGCGCGACTACATCGTGCACCTGCTGTGGCGCACCCGCGAGGACCCGCGCGTCGACCTCGGCGCGAGTCCGCGTGCCGGGTTGCTGCTCCTGCGCGCGGCCAAGGCATACGCGATGATGCAAGGCCGGGACCACGCCTTGCCCGACGACGTCCAGGCGCTGGCCCAGCCGGTGCTCTCCCACCGACTCGTGCTCGCGCCCGAGTCGGCCAGGAGGGCGGCCGCGGACGTCGTGAGCGACGCCATCTCGTCGGTGCGAGCGTTGTGAGCGCCGAGTGCGTGTCCGTCCACGCCCGAGCCGAGGAGAGGCGTCTGCGGTGAGACGGGCGGCGGCGGTGGTGGTCGCCGGGCTGGCGCTGATCCTTGTCGCGCTAATGTTCGAAGCCGCTCCGCTGTTCGTCCCCGGAGTTGCGATCACCCTGCTCGGCGTCGTCGCGCCCGTCTGGGTCGTGCTCGCCGCCCGCGGCGCTAGCATCGAGCGCACGCTCGACACCGAGAGGGTGATCGAGGAAGAGCCGATTGAGGCCACGATCGAGGTCCGGCGCGGTCCCTGGGGCCTGCCGGGCGGGGCGGTGCTGGATCCGATCGTCGGCGAGCCCGTGTCGATCCGCAGATCGATGTCGATCGTCTCGGGTGCCAGCAGCGCCAGCGTCCGGATCATCGCCTCGTTCCCGCGGCGCGGGGTGAGGCGACTCGAGCCTCCTACGCTGGTCGTCTCGGACGCGCTCGAGCTCGCGCGCGTCGTACGAGAGAGTCCGTCGCCGGCACAGGAGCTGCTCGTGCTGCCGCGCACCGAGCGCGTGACGTGGGTCCCGGGGGCGGGCGAGAAGTGGCGCCGGGCCAGCGGTGCGGCCCCGGTCGAGCCGTTCGGCGCCACCGAGGTCGACGGCCTGCGGCCCTATCGGCAGGGCACGCCGGCGTCCCGGATTCACTGGCCGGCGCTCGCGCGCGGGGCCGGACTGCTCGAGCGGCGGCTGCGCGCCGACACCGAGACGCGCCCGCTGGTCGTGGTCGACGCCCGGACTGACGGACCCGCCGACCCGCCCGAGCATCTCGACGCGGCGGTCAGGGCCGCGGCCTCGCTCGTGCTCGAGCTCGGCACCCGCACCGGCTGCGGACTGTTGCTGCCCGGCGAGTTCCGCCCGCTCGAGGTCGAGCCGGACCTGATCGCCTGGCCGGTCGCCCACGCCAAGCTGGCCCTGGTCGAGGGCGGCCCCGGGACGAGGGCTCCCGGACTCGCCAGAGGCGCTCGATCTTCCCAGGTCCTGTACGTCGCGGCGAGGCCGCAAACAGTCCTGCCCGCCGGGCTGGCGGGCGCCGGCGTCCGGGCCGCGATTCTGGTGGTCCCGAAGCCGTTGGCGACCCAGCCGCGTCACCTGGCCAGCTTCGAGGTGGCCGGCTGCGTCGGCTTCGTCGTCGGCGCCGGCCGCCGCGCGAGGGAGCGCGCGGCGTGAGCTCGACCACGCAGGTCGCGGTACTGGCGCCGGTCCGCAAAAGCGCCGGGCCCCGACACCCGGGGGTCGCCGAGGTGAATGATCGCCCGGTGATCAGGCTCGTGGCGTTCGGTGCGCTCGGGCTCTTCGGCGTGCTCCGCTGGGGGACGCTCATGAACCCGGCGCCCACCTGGCGCCTGCTCGGGTTGCTGGCGGTGGCCGTGGCGCTCGCCGGGATCGCTCCGGCGCTCCTCGAGCGCGAACGCACGGTGGCCGGGGCCCAGGGCCGACCCCAGCCGCTGACGGTTGTCGGCGGCCCGCTGGCGTTGATCGCGATCCTGGCCGCATTCCCGATCGCGGGGGTGCCGCTCGAGTGGACGATCCATTTGCGCGTGTCTGTCACCGCCGACGGGATCGGGCAGGGCCTGTCGGCGCTGCCCGGCATCCTCGTGCCCTACAGCGGGATCAACGAGTGGGTCAGGACCGTGATCCTGCTCGGGGCGGCCGTGCTGCTGCTCGACGCCGCGCTGCTGCTGGCGTTCGCGCCGCCGGCGCTCGGCGATCTGCGCCGCGCAGGGGCCGCGCTGCCGCTGATCGCACTCGTGGTGGTGCCGGACGTGTCCGTATATCCTCAGCTCGCGTATCTGCAGGGCCTCGTGCTGTTCGCCCTGCTCGCCTTCTTCATGTGGGGTGAGCGGGTGCCGGCCGACCGTCGCGGCGGTGTGCTGCTGGCCTGTGCGGCGACTGGAGTCGTCGGGATGATCGTCGCCCCCGTTCTCGACGAGCACTCCCCCTGGATCAACACGCATGCGCTGACCGGGGCCTTCACGTCCGCGCACGTGGAGCGGTTCGACTGGACGCAACGCTACGGGCCGCTGCTCTGGCCGCGGACCGGCAACACGGTGCTCGAAGTGCAGGCTGCCCCCGGAGCGTGGACCGGGGAGTACTGGAAGTCGGAAAACCTCGACACGTTTGACGGCTCGGGCTGGGCGGCGGGGAGCCCCACCACCGGCGGCGGCCTCGAGGAAGTGAGCGCCCGCACGCTCGATCGCTACACCCAGAACCTCACGGTCACGATCGGCAAGATGAACACGAACCAGGTGATCGCCGCCGGATACGCGGCGAGCTCGCCGGCCCATCTAACGACCGTGCCCCAGCCGGGCGACAGCGCGGGGACGTGGGCGACGGCGACTCCGCTCGGTCCGGGCGACACCTACACGGCGTCCGTTTACGCACCGCATCCGAGCACCGCGCTGCTCCGCAAGGCGGGCACGAACTACCCAGTCGACATCGCCCGGTCGGATCTTGCGCTGACGATGCCGCAGAACCCGCCGTCGGACGGCGTCGCCCCGCAGACCGTCCTGTTTCCCACCTTCCGCAGCCACGGCGCCCCGGAGGACCAGACCAATTCGACGAGCTTCACGGGCACCGCGGCGATCCGGAGCTCGCCGTACTGGCACGTGTACGCGCTGGCGCAGTCGCTGGCGCGCGAGGCCCAGACGCCGTACGCGTTCGTGCAGCGGGTGATGCGCTACCTCTCGCCGGCCAACGGCTTCAGCTACAACGAGTTCCCGCCGCTCACCCGCTATCCGCTGGCCACCTTCCTGCTGGTGCAGAAGCTCGGGTACTGCCAACAGTTCGCCGGATCGATGGCGCTGATGCTGCGGATGGGAGGGCTCCCGGCGCGGGTTGCGACCGGGTTCACCACGGGCACTTACGACCAGGCCACCAAGCGCTGGCTCGTGACCGACGTCGATGCGCACGCATGGGTCGAGGCCTGGTTCCCGCACTACGGCTGGGTCACGTTCGATCCGACTCCGGCGGCCGCGCCCGCGCGCGGGGGCCGCGCCCCGATCTCGTCGTCGGGCAATTTGCTCGGGTCGGGCCAGTTCCCGAACTCCGTCCGGCGCGCCGACACGGCGGCGGGGGCGTCGGGCGGGGGCTCCGCGGGGCACGGCACGAGTCCGGCCGGCATCGTCCTCCCGGTGACGCTCGGCGTGCTCGTCGTGGTGCTCGGGGCCGCGTTCCTTCTCTGGCGTCGCACCGCGCCGCTCGGGCCCGACGGACTTCTGGCCGAGCTCGAGCGGGCGCTCGCGCGCAGCGGACGCCCGATCTCCGACGGGGTCACGCTCGCGGCGGTCGAGCGCCGCTTCCGCACGTCGCCCGAGGCCGCGGGATACGTGCGCAAGCTGCGCGCCGCCCGCTTCGGAGGCGGGTCCGAGATGCCGACGCTCGGGCAGCGGCGAGCCCTGCGGGCTCAGCTCCGGGCCGGGCTCGGTCTCGGTGGCGCCATCCGCGCCCTGTGGGCGCTGCCGCCGCGTCCGCACCGCGCGCGAGGGCGTTCGGCGCGCCGCGCGCGGGCCCTAAAATAGAAGCCAATGGAAGGCGTGTACGAGCTTTTCATACGGGGCACCGAGCTGCTCGAAGCGGGGCACAACCACCAGGCGACGGTCCCGCTGATGCGGGCGCGCGACCTGGCGCCCGACAAGACCTCGATCCGCGAGGCGCTGGGCCGGGCGCTGTTCGGCGCTCAGCGTTACGAGGAGGCCGCCGACGAGTTCCAGGCGGTGATCGACCGCGCGCCCACGAACGACTACGCGCTGTTCTGCCTCGGCCGCTCGCTGCAGATGCTCGGCCGGCACGCCGAGGCGCGCCAGCCGCTGGCGCAGGCGGCGGGCATGCAGCCCGGCCGTCACGACTACCGGATCTACCGCGACCGCGCCCGAGCCCGCGCGGCCGGCGACTCCCCCGACGAGTAACGCGACCCCTGTCCGGACGGGCACCCGGCCCCACGGACGCCGAGCGCAGCGAGGCCCGGCTTAAAACGAGGCGCCGCGCGAGGTGACGGCCGCCGCGGACCCCCGGCACGCCGGCGTCTGGAAGGGGGCGCGGGCCTGGACATGCGTCGGCGCCCACTCGCGTGAAGCGCGATATGCGCCCGAGCACGATAACTCGAAGCGGGGCGCCGAGGTGTGTTAGGCCCGCGCCCCGGTGCTAATCTGAAATCGAAGTCGACGCGCCGGGACCGTCCGGCGGCAGTACCCAAAGTGGGCGCTGAGTGCCCGCTTTTTTTTATGAGTTTTGCGATGGAGGAGATCCGAAGTGCAGCCCAATGACCGCCACCTCCAAACGGAGATCGAAGGCCGGCTCGCCGCCAGCGAGCCGGAAGTCGAGGTGCTGCTCGCCGAGGTCGTCTCTCCCGCCACGCTGCGGCTGTTCATCGATCATCCCGGGGGTGTGTCGCTTGCACTGTGCGAGCGCGTCTCAGTGCTCCTGAACGATTACCGCGACGGGTACTCGCTCGAGGTGTCCTCCCCTGGGCAGGACCGCCCGCTGACCAAGCCGCAGCACTACACCCGCTTCCTCGGCCGGCGCGCGCGCGTGCGCTTGCGGGAGGCCCGGGATGGCCACAAGAGCGTGACAGGGGAGCTTGTCGGCGCATCGGACAGCGATGTGACGATCGCGGCGCCGGATGGCGTGGTCACGATTCCCTACGAGCAGATCGCCCGCTCCAACCTCGTACCTGGAGACTGAAGCCATGTCGAGAGAGATCGTCGAGGCCGTTCGCGGCCTCGCCGCTGAAAAGAACATCTCCTCAGAGAAGCTGATGGAGGCGCTCGAAGATGCGCTCTTGTCGGCGTACAAGAAGACGCCCGACGCGGCGCGCTATGCAAAGGTCGAAATGGACCGGGACAGCGGCGACTTCAAGGTCTGGGAACTGAAGATCCCGCCTGAGCTCGAGGAGCAGCTCCTGGTCGAGGCCACGCCTGAGCAGCAGCCGACCGTCGATCCCGAGACCGGGGAGATGCGCGAGCCGCCCGAGCCCGAGATCGACCTCGAGAAGCTCAAGGAGTACGAGGACCAGATCGAGACCGCGGACGTCACCCCGCACGACTTCGGGCGAATCGCGGCGCAGACCGCCAAGCAGGTGATCCTCCAGCGGATCCGCGAGGCCGAGCGCGACATGATGTTCGAGGAGTACCGCGACCGCGTCGGCGAACTGATCACCGGGATCGTGCAGCAGTCCGACTCCCGCTACACGCTCGTCCAGCTGCGCGAGCGGGTCGAGGCACTGCTGCCCAAGTCAGAGCAGGTCGAGGGCGAGCGCTACGACCACTCCCAGCGGATCAAGGCCGTCATCAAGGACGTCTCGAACTCGACCAAGGGCCCGAGCATCATCGTCTCCCGGCGCGACCCCGAGCTGATCAAGCAGCTGTTCGAGCTCGAGGTGCCCGAGATCGCCGACGGGCTGGTGGAGATCACGAACGTCGCACGCGAGCCCGGCTACCGATCGAAGATCGCCGTGGTCTCGCACGTCGACGGCGTCGATCCAGTCGGGGCCTGCGTCGGCCCCCGCGGCTCGCGGGTTCGAATGGTCGTGTCCGAGCTGCGCGGCGAGAAGATCGACATCATCCCCTACAACGATGAGCCGGCCCGGTTCGTGGCCAAGGCGTTGTCACCCGCGCGCGTGCGCGAAGTGCTCGTCGACGACGCCGGCAAGCAGGCGACCGTGATCGTGCCAGACGACCAGCTGTCGCTGGCGATCGGTCGCGAGGGTCAGAACGCCCGCCTCGCCGCGCGACTGACGGGCTGGCGGATCGACATCCGCTCCGAGACCGAGTTCGCCGCCGAGGAGGCCGAGCACGGCTACGAGCAGGAAGAGGCGCAGGGGCGCTGCGCCGCGATCCTGTCCAACGGCCGCCGCTGCCCGAACGCGGCGCTTCCGGGCTCCCACTACTGCGGGATCGAAGCCCATCAGGCCCTCGAGGGCAAGGACACCAATCAGGTGCAGGCCGCCGCAAACGGCAGTGACTAGGCCCCTACACTGGATGTAGATGAACAAACGTGTGCATCAGATCGCGAAGGAGCACGGCCTAGCCGCCAAGGAGGTCCTCGCGCGGCTGAAGGCGGCCGGTCTGGAGGTCAAGGCGGCCTCCTCGTCGGTCGACGAGGACGCGGCTCGGCGTGTGCTCGCCGACGGCGCGGCTCAGGCCTCCGGCTCGGCGCCGGCGAAGGCGGCCCCGCGCGACGGTGGTGACGGCGCCGGCTCAGGCGATCGGTCCGCCCGCGCGCAGAGTTCCGCTCCCGCCCGCGGTCGCAGCGATGCACCCGGCCGGGGGCGCAGCGATGCTCCCCGCGGAAGCGCCGACGCCCCGGCCCGTCCTCGCGCCGATGCCCCGGACAGCGACCGGCCTCCTAGTGACGCCGGGGACGCGCCCGCCCGCGGCGGCGACAACGGACCGTCCGGCGGCGAGACCCAGCACAAGCGCCCGACCCGCGACTCGCTCCAGGGCGAGCGCGCGCCCGGCAACGCCGGCGGCCGGCGGCGCGTGGTGATCGACTCGCAAGCTTCCCGCCGCAACACCGGCGGCCCCCCGGGCCAGACCAACCAGCCCCCGCGCCGTCAACGGCGCGGCCGTCGGCGCCGAGGCGTGTACGACGACGAGGCGGAGTCGCGTCCGTCGACGTCGCAGACCGCTCTGGCCGAGCCGGACGCGGTCCGGATCAATTCGGGTTCGACGGTTAAGGACGTCGCCGAATATCTTGATGTCCCGGTCCCGGAGATCATGAAGCAGCTGATGGCGCTCGGCGAGATGAAGACGCTGACCCAGACACTCTCCGACGAGGCGATCCAGGTCCTCGCCACCGAGCTCGGCAAGACCGTCGAGGTCGTTCACTCCGAGGACGAGACGATCGTCGAGCCCGTGTTCGACGACGCCGAGGAGACGCTCGTCGAGCGAGCCCCGGTCGTGACGATTATGGGCCACGTCGACCACGGCAAGACCTCGCTGCTCGACGCGATCCGTCAGACCCAGGTGGCTGCGGGCGAAGCCGGCGGCATCACCCAGCACATCGGCGCCTACCAGGTCGAGCAGGACGGCAGGATGATCACGTTCCTTGACACGCCCGGTCACGAGGCGTTCACCGCGATGCGCGCCCGCGGCGCCAAGGTGACCGACATCGCCGTGATCGTGGTCGCGGCCGACGACGGCGTGAAGCCTCAAACCCAGGAGGCGGTCGATCACGCCAAGGAGGCGGGCGTGCCGATGCTGGTCGCGGTCAACAAGATCGACAAGGAGGGCGCGCAGCCCGACCGCGTCCGTGCCGAGATGGCCCAGCTCGGGCTCCAACCGGTCGAGTGGGGTGGCGAGACCGAGTTCGTCAACGTCTCGGCCAAGACCAAGGAAGGGCTCGAGGACCTGCTCGAGACGATCCTGGTGATGGCCGAGGTCGAGGAGCTCCGCGCCAACCCTGACGCCCCGGCGTCGGGAACTGTGATCGAGTCCAAGCTCGATCCGGGACGCGGCCCGGTGGTGACGATCCTGATCGGCCGCGGCACCCTCGAGGTTGGCGACTCGCTCGTCGCCGGCGCGCACTGGGGCCGGGTGCGGGCGATGCACGACTTCCTCGGCCAGCGCATCAACGCGGCGCTGCCCGGAGAGCCCGTCGAAGTGCTCGGGTACGACGGCGTGCCCGAGGCCGGCGAGCACGTTCGCGCGGTCGAGAACGAGCGGCGCGCACGCCAGCTCGCGGGCGAGCGGGCCACCCGCTTGAAGGCCGAGGCGCTGGCCCGGCGTTCGGGCAAGAAGGTCTCGCTCGAGGACATCTTCAAGAGCGGCGTTCAGGAGCTGAACCTGGTGCTGAAGTCAGACGTCGCGGGCTCGCTCGAGGCGATCGAGGACGAGATCGCCAAGCTGCCGCAGGACGAGGTGTCGGTCAACGTGATCCGCGGCGCGGTCGGCGCCGTGACCGAGTCCGACGTGATGCTCGCCTCCGCCTCCGACGCCGTGATCCTGTCCTTCAACGTCCGGCCGGTCGGCGACGCCCGGCAGGTGGCCGACCGCGAGGGCGTCGAGATCCGACACTACGCGGTGATCTACCGCGCGATCGAGGAGCTCCGCGACGCGATGCAGGGAATGCTCGTCCCCGAGGAGGTCGAGGAGGCGCTCGGCTCGGTCGAGGTGCGCCAGATCTTCCGGGCCTCGCGCGTGGGCACGATCGCGGGCTGCCACGTCACCGACGGCAGGATCACACGCGGGTCGAAGGTCCGCCTGGTCCGGGACGGTACCGTGGTCTACGACGGCGAGATCCAGAGCCTGCGCCGCTTCAACGAGGACGTACGCGAGGTCGCGGCCGGCTATGACTGCGGGATCGTGCTCCGAGATTTCGCCGACGTCAAGGAAGGCGACGTGCTCGAGACCTACGCCACGCGCCAGGTCGAACGCGAGCTCGTTTAGTTCTAAGGTGGGCGCCGATGTCGGACAGCGGCTTCGTCGCGGTGCTCGTGATCGACCTGCACTTTCCCGACGCCGGCAGCCTCAAGAGCAAGCGCAAGGAGTTGTCGTCGATCAAGGCGCAACTGCACGGCCGTCTGGGAGCCGCGGTCTCCGAGGTGGCTCACCAGGATCTGTGGCAGCGGGCGCGGCTGACCGCGGCGCTGACCGGCGGCTCGCTCGCGGTGCTTACCGCGGCGGCCGACAACGTGGAGCGATGGCTCGAGGCCCGGTGGCCCGACAACGTCTCGGTGTGGCGGATCGTGACCTCGGTCGAGGAGCTGACGGAATGAGTGTGAACGCTCTCAGCACACGATTGCAGGGGAGCGGGTAGGATGGCCGACGGCCGGATGCGCCGCGTCGACGAGGCCGTGAGAGCGGTCCTCAGCGAGGCGATCGCCAAGGATCTCCAGGATCCACGCGTGGGATTCGTGACCGTGACTGCAGTCAAGACCAGCCCTGATCTGCGCCATGCGCGCGTCTACGTCAGCGTCCTCGGGGATGAGCAGGCGCGCTCGGATACGCTCGACGGACTGCGCTCGGCCCACGGCTTCCTGCAGGGGCGGGTCGCGGCCGAGCTGTCGCTCAAGAACACGCCGGCGATCACGTTCGAGTACGACGGGTCGATCGATCGAGGCATGCGAATCACGCAGCTGATCGACCAGGGACGGGAGCCGGATGGGTGACAACGGTGCGGGGGCAGACCGCGATGAGGTGCTCGCGGAGCTCCGCTCCGCCGAGAAGCTCGTCGTCATCACCCACGAGAATCCCGACGGCGACGCGCTCGGTTCGCTGATCGCGACGCAGGAGATTCTGACCCTTGCGGGTAGCGATTGCCTGATGTTCATCGCCGCGGGCGAGTTTCCGCTGCCGCATGAGTACCGGTTCTTCGAGCTCTCCGGTCTGGTCAGCGCGCCGCCCGACGATCTCGACGAGCGCACGATCGTGTTCCTCGACTGCGGAAACCTCGAGCGCAACCCCGCCGTCGCGTTCCACCGGCCGGGAGCGCGTATCGTCAACATCGACCACCACCACGACAACACGCTGTTCGGCACGGTCAACTACGTGCTGCCGGAGGCGTCGTGCACGGCCGAGATCATGTGGGACCTTATGCGTGGACTGGGCGTGAAGCCGACGCTCCAGATCGCCGAGGCGCTGTACGTGGGCTTGATCACCGACACCGGCCGGTTCATGTACGAGAACACCGGTCCGCGCGCGCACGAGATGGCGGCGGACCTGATCGAGGCGGGCGTCGACGTTCACGAGATCTACCGGCGCGTCTACGAGGGGATCCCGTACGGCAAGCTCGCGCTACTCGCCCGCGGCCTCGCGAAGGTCCACCGCTATGACGGCGGACGGCTGACCGTGACCGAGCTCGACGCGCGCGACTTCGCCGAGTCGGGCGCGGAGGAGAGCTACTCCGAGGGGGTGATCGACCACCTGCGCGCGGTCGAGGGAACGGCGGTGGCGGCCCTGATCCGAGAGCGGACCGGTAACTCCGACGGCGGGCGGGCCCGCAAGGTGTCGCTCCGGGCGAGCGACGAGCGCGTGGACGTCTCGGCGATCGCGCGCGTCCAGGGTGGCGGCGGCCACCGTCAGGCGGCGGGCTTCTCGACGTCGCTGGAGCGGGACGAGCTGGTCGCCTTCCTGCGCGAGGAAGTCGCCCAGCAGCTGTCCAAGTGAGCCCTGCCGCGTCGTCCGACGGCGTCATCGTGGTCGACAAGCCGGCCGGGATCACCTCACATGATGTGGTCGCGCGGATGCGGCGCGGGCTCGGCCGGCGCAAGGTCGGTCACGCGGGCACGCTCGATCCGTTCGCGACGGGGCTGCTGCTGATCCTGGTCGGCCGCGCGACGCGCGTTCAGCGCTTCCTGATGGCGCTGCCCAAGCGGTATGAGACGATCGCGCGGTTCGGGGCGGTCTCTTCGACGGGCGACACGGAGGGCGAGATCGTGCAGACCGGCGTGGTCCCGGAGGGAGACCTGAAGCTGCCGACGGGCCGTGTTCGCCAGCGTCCGCCGGCGTTCTCGGCGGTCAAGGTCGGCGGCCGGCGCGCGTACGCCCTCGCCCGCGCCGGCGAGGAGGTTGAGCTCGCCGAGCGCGTCGTCGAGGTCTACCGGTTCGAGGAGCGGTGGCGGGACGGGGACCGGCGTGGCTTTACGATCGAGTGCTCGTCGGGAACGTACGTGCGGAGCCTGATCGCGGATCTCGGCGATGCCTTCTGCGAGGAGCTCCGCCGTACCGCGGTCGGCACGTTCGAGGTGGCCGACGCCGATCCCGAGCGCATCATCGGCCTGTCCGACGCGCTTTCGTTCATGCCCGAGGTCTGGCTCGATCCCGAGTCGGCACGGCGAGCCGGGCACGGTGGCGCGGTTCCGGGGGAAGCCGCCGGTGCCGACGTCGTGAGGCTGGTTGACGAGGACGGACTGATCGCGCTCGCGGCACCGCGCGGCGAGGGTCTGCTCGGACCTGTCGTCGGCCTTCGAGGCTGATCCCAGATCACTAGCCTTCCGCGCCGATGCAAGTGACGATGCTCTCCGAGCTCCGGGAGCGGCCGCGGCGAGTTGCGGTCGGCGAGTTCGACGGCGTCCACCTCGGTCACCGGGAGGTGATCCGCGGGAGCGACACCGTGCTCACGTTCGAGCCGCACCCGCTGCGGGTGGTCAGGCCGGAGGCCGCGCCGAAGCTGCTCACCAGCCTCGAGGCCAAGGCGGAGCTGGTGCACGAGCTCGGCGTCGACGAACTCGTCGTGATCCCCTTCGACGAGGGGTTCGCCCACCAGACCGCGGCGGAGTTCGTCGACCACGTCCTGGTCGGCCGGCTGCGCGCGACGCGCGTGTCGGTCGGGGAGAACTTCCGTTTCGGGCACCGCGCAGCGGGCGATCCGGCGATGCTCGCCGCGGACGGGCGGTTCGAGACGCGGGTGGTGCCGCTGGTCGAGGTCGACGGCGAGATCGTGTCCTCGAGCCAGATCCGCGGGCTCGTGCTGGCCGGCGAAGTCGAGACCGCCATGCGATTCCTGGGGGCTCCATTCCAGCTCCGCGGCGAGGTCGTCAAGGGCGACCAGCGCGGCCGCACGCTCGGGTTCCCGACCGCCAACATCGTCCCCGACGAGGCTCTCGTGTGCCCGGGCCACGGGATCTACGCCGCCCGGACCTCCGAGGCGTGCGCCGCGGTCAGCATCGGCGTCCGGCCGACGTTCGGCACCGGCCGGGCGCTGCTGGTCGAGGCGTACCTCCTCGACTTCGACGGGGATCTGTACGGCCGAACGCTGCGGATCGACTTTCTCGCGCGCCTGCGCGGAGAGCGCCGGTTCGACTCGCCCGAGGCCCTGGTCGAGCAGATGAGCCGCGACGTGGCGCGCACGCGCGAGTTGTGCCAACGTGCGGCCTGCTAGCCTCATCGAGCCGATGGCCATCACCCAAGAACGCAAGCATGAGCTCACCGCCAAGTACGGCGACACCCCTGCCGACACCGGTAAGACCGAGGTCCAGATCGCACTGCTGACCGAGCGGATCAACGACCTCAACGTGCACCTGCGCGAGCACCGCAAGGATCATCACTCGCGTCGCGGGCTGCTGATGCTCGTCGGCCGCCGCCGCCGGCTGCTGAACTATCTGCGGCACGAGGATCTCGAGCGCTACCGCGCGATCCTGCGCGAGCTCGGCTTGCGAAGGTGAGCGAGCTCCCGGCCGACGTCCCGATCCAGGCCGGATCCCCGGCCCCGGAGTTCACGCTTACGCGTGAGGACGGCAGCGAGTTCACGCGCGCCGATCTCGAGGGCAACACGACCGTGCTCGTGTTCTATCCGTTCGCGTTCAGCCCGGTGTGCACCGATCAGATCGGGCTCTACGAGGAGGTGCTCGGCGACTACCTGGCCAAGCGCGGCGTCACCATGTACGGCGTTTCCTGTGACGCGCGCTGGTCGCAGACGGCGTTTCGGGAGAAGCTCGGCGTGAGCATCCCGCAGCTGTCGGATTTCGAGCCCAAGGGGGCGGCTTGCCGCGCCTTCGGCGTGTACCACCCCGGCGGCTTCCCGCAGCGCGCGCTGGTGATCGTCGCAGCCGATGCCGTCGTGGGGTGGAGCTATCAGGCCCCGTCGCCGGCCGAGCTTCCCGGGGCCAACCTGATCTTCGACGGCCTCGACGCGGTCGCAGCCGGATCCGGCAACGCCTGAGCGCCGGATTCGATCGGCTTGAGCAGCCTGAGCTCGGCTCCGGTCCCCGGACTGCGAGTCGACGACCACGTCAGAGGGCCGGCGGATGCCCCGCTGGTGATCGTCTATGCAGACTTCGAGTGCCCGTACTGCGCGGCCGCGGAAGCCAAGCTTCGCGGCGCTCGGCTGCGGATCGTGTTCCGGCATTTTCCCGTTCGCTCGAGCCATCCACGGGCGTGGCCGGCGGCGTGCGCGGCCGAGGCGGCTGGGCTCCAGGGCCGCTTCTGGGAGATGCACGACCTGCTGTTCGCCGACCAGGGACGTCTCGAGGATCCGCATCTGTGGGCGCGGGCGCGGACGCTCGGACTGGACCTCGAGCGGTTCGACGCCGACCGGCGCGGCCCGCCGGTGGCGGCCCGTATCCGGGGGGACTTCGAATCAGGAGTGAGGGGGGGTGTCGTGACGACGCCGACGCTGGTCGCGAACGGCGCCCTGCACACCGGCGAGGTCGATGTCCATGCGCTCGAGGAGCTTGGCGCCGGTGGGGGCTGAGCGGCTTGCCGGCCGCTCGGTGATCAGTGGCCCCGCCCGGGCAAAGCGGTCGAAGATCCGCGCGAGCGCGTCCTCGTGCACCCGGCAGCCCTCGTCCTCGACCTCGATCCGAAGCTGCCCCGTCCCGTCGCTGGTCGCCCGCAGCTCGATCGCGTCGCTCTTGTGTCCTTGATCGCGTCCTCGACCAGCGCCTCGAGTGCCGAGCGCAGCCGGTCCGGATCGACCGCGACCGTGCCGGGTGCGAGCCGGCCCAACCGCCATGCCCGCGGAGCCACCTCCGACCATCGCATGAACACGTCCTCGAGGAACGGCTCGATCTCGACGTGCTCGATCTGCAGGAAGTCGGGCGGGTCGTCGCTCGTGCCCGGGCTGCTCGGGACGTGCGGGGTGATTCTATCTGGGAGCCGCGCTCGCGCTCGGCGGAGCGTTGATCGTGCTCGCCTCGCGGCGGTGGCGAGACCGCACGCCCCCCGGGCCGGCGTCCTGTTCCACTATTCGCTGCGCTACCTCGCGCTGCTGTTCGTCGCGGTCGGGGTCGATGCCGCGCTGCGCTGAGCCCGAGCCGCAGCCAGACGACGGCGTACCTAAGCGGTCGACGCGGAGCCGGCGCTCGCCGCCGACGCCTCGCTGCTGATCGAGGGCACCGGCTCGACCCCTTCGCGCGCGGCGCGCTCGACGTCCTCGAGCGTCGGCGCCCGACCGCGCAGCGCCTGCTGCACGGAGTCCGCCCTGAGCGCGGCCCGCAGCAGGTCGAGGTGGCGGGGAACGATCTCGGAGTCGATGTGCGCGAACGCGCATGCGGTCTCGCATACGCCCTTGAACAGCATCAGCACGTCCATCGCGCCGATGTCGTCGCGCACCGCGCCCGCGTCTTGCGCGCGCGCGAGCAGCCCGCCGACCACTCCCACGACCTCGGCGTGAGCCGCCCTGATCTCGTCGTTGGCGAGCCATGTGTCCCCGACGGCCTCGAATAGGGCGCGGTCTAGCTGCTGGCGGCCGGCGATCTCGGCGAGGAACTCGAACAGCGCCTCACCGGGATCGGGGGCGTCGAGCAGCGTCCGTCCCTGCTCGACAGCCTCACGCATCCGCTCGACCACGATCGCTGCGATCAGGTCCTCCTTGGAGGGGAAGTTGCGAAACAGCGTGCCGCGACCGACGCCGGCCCGCTCGGCGATCTCAGCGACGCCGACGTCGAGGCCACGCTCGCTGAACAGTGCCTCGGCGGCATCGAGCAACCGGCGGCGGTTGCGCTCGGCATCGGCACGGAGGGCTCGCTCCCCTGGCGTCATCGATGTGGATTGTCCTACGCCGCGGCGGCGGACGGCGCCAGCTCGAGGTCGATGCTCTCGAGGTCGCGGCGTCGCACCGTCGCCGCGAGGATCACGGCGCCGGCGGCGAGCATCACCGCGGCCGCGATGAACGCGACGTGATAGCCCGACACCTTGGCGGCGTTGGTCGCGGCTGTTGGCACGCTCCCGTGGAGACCGCCCAGGACGCTCGAGGTTTTGCTTGCCGCGAGCGTTGCCAGGATCGCCAGGCCGAGCGACCCGCCGACCTGCTGGGCCGTGTTGAACAGGCCCGAGGCGAGGCCGGCATCGTTGTCGTCGACGCCACCGGTCGCCATCAGCGTGATCGGCACGAACACGAGCCCCATCCCGATGCTCATCGGCAGCAGGCCGGGAAGCAGATTCCCGGCGTACGTGCCCTGCACCGGCACCTGGGACAGCACCACCATTCCGATCGTCGCCAGGACGATTCCGAGCAGCGCCACGTTGCGAACGCCCGCGCGCTTGACCAGCGGCTGGGCGATACCGGCGCCGACGATGATGCCGCCGGTCACCGGCAGGAACGCCAGCCCGGCCCGCAGCGGGCTGTAGCCGAGGATCTCCTGCACATACAGCGACGCGAAGAAGAACATTCCGAACAGACCCGAGGCAACGAGCAGCAGCACGATGTCGGCGACCGTCAGCGTCTTGACGCGGAAGATGCTGAGGCGGATCAGCGGAGCGACACTTCGTCCCTCGATTGCCACGAACGCCGCCAGGAGCACCAACGCAGCGGCGATCAGTCCGATCGTGCGCGCCGAGCCCCAGCCGAACGACTGCGCCTTGACGATCGCGTACACGAGCACGACCAGGCCCGCGGTGACCGTGACTGCGCCGGCGAGGTCGAACGTGCGGTGCTTGAGGTCCGCCCGGGATTCAGGGACGTAGCGCAAGGTGGCGAGGACGGTCAGGACGCCCACCGGGACGTTCACGATGAAGATCCACTCCCACGACGCCAGCTGCGTGAGCGCGCCGCCCAGGATCAGTCCGACGGCGCCGCCGCCGGCCGCGATCGCGCTCCACACGCCGAGCGCCTTGGTCCGCTCACTGTGGTCAGTGAAGGTCGTGGTGATGATCGACAGGGCGGCGGGGGACAGCAGCGCGCCACCGAGGCCCTGGAGCCCGCGGCCGACGATCAGCATCTCCGACGATTGCGCCAGCCCGTTGAGCAGCGACGCGCCCGCGAACACGGCGGTGCCGACCAGGAACATGCGCTTCCGGCCGAGCAGGTCGCCGGCGCGCCCACCGAGCAGCAGGAATCCGCCGAAGACGAGCGTGTAGGCGTTGACGACCCACGGAAGGCTCGAGGGCGAGAAGTGCAGGCCCCGCTGGATCGACGGCAGCGCGACGTTGACCACGGTGGCGTCGAGCACGACCATGAACTGGGCGAGGCAGGCGATCACGAGGACCAGCCAGCGGTTCGAGGTCAGAGTCCGGTTCGCGCGCTGGGCGGTCGGTGTCTGAGCCGGAGCTTGGTTTTGGGTCTGAGCGCCGGTTTCTGCCTGGCCCGAGCCGGGGGGAGAGCTCAGGTCCGGGCGCCCGTTGGCGCGCCCGGCGGACGCAGTCTCTGTCATCGGAGAACTCCCTGTCTGCGTGGTAATCTGGGCTGCGCGCCCCGCTTAGCAGGACCGTGCGGTCCGCTTAGCTTACCAGAACCGGACCCGCCGGTCCGCTTAACTCGTTTTTGCTTGGCTTTGGTGGGTTTGCGCGCGGATCGTTGAGGCCGCGGGGCACCTCGGGGAGGGTGGGGACCGCTACGTCCGGGGCCGAGCCGACGCCCGGATCAACCTGCATTACACGCCATTTGACGCGGCCGTGCCCGACCGTGTCGTGTCCCGCATGCCCCACGTGCATAACACGGCACCGTCCCTGCGGGTCGCCTGGATTGTCGTGTCGTGCAGGTCCAGACCGGAGACGCTGCCGGCGCCGGCCGCCGCCGCCTTCGCCACCGCGCCGGGCCGGCGCCCGCCTCTCGGCACCCGCCGCCCGCCACCATCACCGCCGCGAACCGCTCGCGTCGACCGCCGGCTGCGTGACCCAACGCGCCCGCCGCCACCGCGACCTCGCTGCGACCGCGCGAACCGCCGGCGCCGACCCGCGGACCGAATCCCACCGCTGCGCCGGTGAGCGAGTGCCCGCTACCATCAACCCCGTTCGGAACTAACGATGAGAACGAGAAGGACTCCGCCGACCGAAGGGCGGGGTAGAAGGGAATTGAATATGAGTGACGCCGTTACGCGCGTGTCCGTCGAGATCGAGGGTACCGAGATCTCGTTCGAGACCGGCAAGCTGGCCAAGCAGGCCTCCGGCGCCGTAGTCGTCCGTGCGGGCGACACGATGGTCCTTTGTACGGCGACTGCCGGCAATCTGCGCGACGTCGACTTTCTGCCGCTGACGGTGGACGTCGAGGAGCGGATGTATGCCGCCGGCAAGATCCCCGGGTCGTTCTTCAAGCGCGAAGGCCGCGCCGGCGAGAAGGCGACGCTGACCGCGCGCCTGATCGACCGTCCGATCCGGCCGCTGTTCCCCAAGGGCTGGCGGTACGAGACCCAGCTGGTGGCGCTGCCGATCTCGGTTGACCACGTCAATCCGTACGACATCCTCGCGATGAACGGCGCGTCGGCCGCGCTGATGCTCTCCGATATTCCGTTCCCGACGCCGGTCGGCGCGGTGCGGATCGGCAAGGTCGACGGCAACTTCGTGGTCAATCCCAGCGAGGAGGACCTGGTCGACAACACCGACCTCGACCTGATCGTGGCTGGGACCGACGAGGCGATCCTGATGGTCGAGGCCGGCGCCAGCGAGATCCCCGAGGCGGAGATCCTGGACGCGCTCGACATCGCCCACGGCGAGATCAAGAAGCTTTGCGCGCTCCAGCGCGAGCTCGCCGAGCGCGCCGGCAAGGAGAAGACCGTCGTCGAGATCCCCGAGGTCAGCGCGAACCTGTACGAGCAGATCAAGGCCTCGCACGGCGAGTCACTCACCGCCGCGACCCAGGTCGTGGACAAGCTCGAGCGCCAGGATGCGTGCAAGACGGTCGAGGAGCAGGTCCTCGCCCAGTACTCGGGCGATCCCGAGGCCGAGACCTACGCGGAGTACCGCACGAACGCGCAGCGTGCGTTCGACAAGCTCGAGAAGACGCTGATTCGCGAGCGGATCGCCGTCCAGAAGAAGCGTCCCGACGGCCGCAGCGCGGATGAGATACGGCCGATCTCGATCGAGGTCGGCGTTTCGCCCCGCGCCCACGGCTCGGCGTTGTTCACGCGCGGACAGACCCAGGCACTGTCAGCGGTCGCCCTGGGCACGACGCGCGAGGAGATGCGGCTCGACACGCTCGGGCTGGAGACCTCCAAGCGGTATTTCCACCACTACAACTTCCCCGGGTTCTCGGTTGGCGAGGCCGGCCCGATGCGCGGCCCGAAGCGGCGTGACATCGGTCACGGTGCGCTCGCCGAGCGCGCTCTGGTCCCGATGATCCCGAGCCAGGAGGAGTTCCCGTACACGGTCCGCGTCGTCTCGGACATCCTCGAGTCGAACGGGTCATCGTCGATGGCGAGCGTCTGCGGCTCGAGCCTGTCGCTGATGGACGCGGGCGTCCCGCTCGGGCGCCCGGTCGCGGGGATCGCGATGGGGCTGATCAAAGAGGGTGAGGACTACATCATCCTCACCGACATCGCCGGCGTCGAGGACCACCTCGGCGACATGGACTTCAAGGTCGCCGGCACCGACAACGGCATCACCGCGCTCCAGATGGACATCAAGATCACCGGCGTCACGTTCGAGATCATGCGCGACGCGCTCACGCAGGCCAAGTCCGCCCGGACCTTCATCCTGGGCGAGATGGCGAAGGTGATCGATACCCCGCGCGCGGAGCTGTCCAAGTACGCGCCGGGCATCTCCTCGGTCCAGATCGACCCGGAGAAGATCGGCCTGCTGATCGGCAAGGGCGGTGAGACGATCCGGGCGCTCCAGGAGGAGTTCGAGTCCCAGATCGACGTCAACGACGAGGGGATGGTGCTGGTGTACGCCGCCGACCGCGAGCGCGGCGACGCGCTCGTCGACCGCATCCGGTCGATGACCAAGGAGGTCGAGGTCGGCGACGAGTTCACCGGAAAGGTCGTCAAGACGACCGCGTTCGGCGCGTTCATCGAGCTCGCCAAGGGCACCGACGGCCTGCTCCACATCTCCAACGTGGCGCCGGGTCGCAGGATCGCCTCGGTCGAGGAGGTCCTCAACAAGGGCGACGAGCTGAACGTCCGGGTCGTCGAGGTCGATCGCGAGCGCGGCCGGATCGGCCTGCGGCTGGCGGACGATCCCGACATCGCCGGCAAGAGCGTCGAGGAGCTGGCCGCGGTCGGGACCGGCGACAGCGGACCGCCGCGCCGCGAGCGCAGCGGCGGACGCGAGGGCCGCGACCGGGGCGGTCGCGGACCGCGCGACCGCGATCGTGATCGCGATCGCGACCGGGGGCGCGATGGCGACCGGGGGCGCGACGGTGATAGCGGTCGTGTGCGCGACCGCGATCCCGAGCGCCGCTAAGCCGGCAGTGCTCCAGCAGCACAAGCTGACCACGCTCGATTGGGGCGTACGGGTCGTGACCGAGGCGATGCCCTCGGTCCGATCCGTGTCGGTCGGGTTCTGGATCGGCACCGGCTCCCGGACCGAGGACGACGAGCACGCCGGGCTGTCTCACCTGCTCGAGCACCTGCTGTTCAAGGGCACCGAGAAGTACGGCTCGCTCGAGATCGACCAGATCTTCGACGGGATGGGCGCCGAGCTGAACGCGGGCACGGGGAAGGAGACGACCTCGGTGTACGCGCGCGTGATCGACGACCACGTCCCCGAGGCGTTCGACGTCATGGCCGACATGGTGTTCCGCCCGACCCTCAAGGACATCGACTCCGAGCGCGCCGTGATCCTCGAGGAGATCGCGATGTACGAGGACGACCCGCAGGAGAAGGTGTTCGACCTGCTCGGCGAGGCGGTGTTCGGGGACCATCCGCTCGGTCGCGCGATCATCGGGCGGGCGTCGGTGATCGCCGAGACCCCGGCCGAGGAGATCGCCCGCTTCCACGCCGACCGCTACGGCCCCGAGAACGTCGTGATCGCAGCCGCCGGCGCGGTCGACCACGACGCGTTCGTGGAGCTCGCGGCCAAGTCGATCGCCGACAGGACGCGAGGTCCCGCGTCGGCGAGCTCACCGGCCCCGGCCCCAGGCGCCGGCCGCCGCCGCTTCGAGCGCAAGGACACCGAGCAGTACCACGTGTGTCTCGGCGGGCCTGGCCTGGCACGCCACGACGAGCGGCGGTTCGCGCTGCGGGTGCTCGACAACGTGTTCGGTGGCACCTCCTCCTCACGGCTGTTCCAGGAGGTTCGCGAGCGGCGTGGCCTGGCCTACGCGGTGTACTCGTTCACCAGTGCCTACCAGGACACCGGCCAGGTCGGGCTGTACATCGGCACCCGGCCCGACAACATCGGCGAAGGGCTCG
Source organism: uncultured Solirubrobacterales bacterium (assembly GCA_963836715.1). Taxonomy (GTDB): domain Bacteria; phylum Actinomycetota; class Thermoleophilia; order Solirubrobacterales; family Solirubrobacteraceae; genus Palsa-465. The sequence goes on along the minus strand of CAWIKH010000003.1, from coordinate 196,252 downwards.
CGGTCGTTGGCTCCGAGCTTGCGCGGATGCGAGAGGAGCCGGCCACACCGGACGAGCTCGAGCGCGCCAAGGAGAACCTGAAGGGCCGGGTGGTGCTCGCGCTCGAATCTACCGGCGCTCGCATGAACCGTCTCGGCTCGGAGATCCTCGCCGGCATGCCGCTGCTGTCGCTGGATGAGACCGTCGAGCGGATCGACGCCGTGACGCTCGAGGACCTTGCCGGGCTCGTGGATGAGCTGTGGTCGTCCGACCGGCTGTCCGCGGCGGGCATCGGGCCCGACGACGAGCGCTTCGACGAGGCGCTGTCCGCCATCGGGCCCGCCCTCGTGGAGACCCACTAGTGCCCCCGATCCGGGTCGCGGTGGCGGGCGCAGCGGGCCGGATGGGGCAGACCGTGTGCCGGGCCGTCGAGGGCGCGCGGGACATGGAGCTGACCGGACGGGCCGACCCCGCGCTCGACACGCCGCTGGCCGATGTGCTGCCGAACGCCGACGTGCTCGTCGACTTCACGATCCCGACCAGCGCCGTCGCCAACGCCCACGAGGCAGTCGAGGCCGGCGTCCACGTCGTGATCGGCACCACCGGCTTCGATCCTCACGAGCTGGACGATCTTGGGATGGCGAACGCCAACGTGTTCGTCGCGCCCAACTTCGCGATAGGCGCGGTGCTGATGATGCAGTTCGCCGTTCAGGCCGCCCGGCACATGGCGAGCGCCGAGATCATCGAGCTCCATCACAACACCAAGGTCGACGCGCCGAGCGGCACCGCGGCCCGAACGGCCGCGCTGATGACCAAGGCATCCGGGTCGGACCAACCCGTCCCGATTCACTCGGTTCGCCTCCCCGGGCTGGTTGCCCACCAAGAGGTGATCCTCGGCGACGTCGGGCAGACGCTCACGATCCGCCACGACTCGACCGACCGGGAGTCGTTCATGCCAGGCGTGCTGCTCGCGGTCCGCAAGGTCGGCGATCTGACCGAGTCGCCGACGGTCGGCCTCGAGCGCCTCTTGGGCCTGAGCAACTAGCTGGACGCGCGGCTCGGCCGCGGGGGTCGGCCAGGACCGCCTGCACGACCGCGTGGTACCAGGCCGCGACCTCGTCTCGCGCCACCTCGGGATGGTCGAGCCACCAGGCGCCACGGGCTTCCGTGCAGCTCGGGGCCGTCGCCGCGACCGCCATCCAACCCCGTCCGGACGGGGTTGGATGGCCCCACGGACGCCGCGAAGCGGCCCCCAACTCCAGTTGGCCCAACCGACCGCGGCGACTCTGTCCAGGTGGCCGCTTGCGACCGCTGGCCCGCGCGCTATCTTGGGCTGTGAGCGCTAACGGACTCAGGAGGACGTCGTGACGTGGAAACGGAGCTTTCTCGTGGTCGCAAACGTGACTGCGACCTCCGACGAATTGATCGAGGTGCTGAAGGGGCGCGCCGCGGAGGTTCCCGCGAGTTTCACTCTCGTGATTCCCGCGACACCGTTCGGCGGCGGGCGAGAGGCGGCGCTGAGCATGCTGGGCGAAGCGCTCGAGCAGCTTCGCGAGGCCGGTCTCGAAGCCGACGGCAGCGTCGGCAACGCCGACCCTATCCTGGCGGTCACGGACGCGTGGGATCCCAAGCGGTACGACGAGATCGTCGTCTCGACGCTGCCGATGCGCTTCTCGAAGTGGCTCCACGCGGGTCTGCCCGAGCGCATCGCGAAGTTGACCGACGCTCCCGTCACCCACGTGGTCTCTCAACCGCCCAAGCCCGCACACGAGGTCGCACCGCCGCCGGCGCATCCCGACCGGAGCATGGGCCCGCTGACGGTCCTGAGCTGGGGCGCTCGCAAGTAGGCCGCGTCCACGGCGCGGGGACGCTTCCGGCCCTGCGATAATCGTCCGATGGCTGAGAACCTCGGTTCCGTTCTGACTGCGATGGTCACCCCGTTCGACGCCGGCGGCAACGTCGACGAGGACGCGGCCGTCGCGCTGATGCATCATCTGGTCGAGCACGGCTCGGACGGGCTCGTGATCTGCGGCACCACCGGCGAGGCCTCGACGCTCGACGACGAGGAGCACCTCGGGATGATCCGCCTCGCGGTGCAGGAGATGCGGGACGAGTGCACGATCGTCGCGGGCGTCGGGTCGAACGACACGCGCCACGCGATCCACCTGACCGAGCGCGCCACCGAGATCGGCCCCGATGCGTTGCTGCACGTCAACCCGTACTACAACCGGCCCAGCCGGCGCGGGATCGTCCGCCACTACGAGGAGATCTGCCGCGCCACCGATCTACCGATCGTGCTCTACAACATCCCCCAGCGGACCGGCTCGGACATGTCCAACGACCTCCTGGCCGAGCTCGCGCAGCTCGACAACATCGTCGCGGTCAAGCAGGCCAACGCCGACAATCTGGCCAAGATCGACGGCCTGCGGATCTACGCGGGCAACGACGACCTGCTGGCCGACGTGCTCGACCTGGGCGAGGCCGGGGGCATCCTCGTCGCCAGCCACCTGTTCGGCGAGGAGATGCACCGGATGGTCGACGAGCCCGAACGCCGGCGGGAGATCGACGCCGGGCTGAAAGACGTCTACGCCGACATGCCCGTCGCGCCCCTGGCGTGCGCCACCAAGGCGGGGCTGAACCTGCTCGGGCTCCTGCCTTCCGCCATGCCGCGCCTACCGTACGTCGAGCTCGACCAAGGGGAACTCGACGTGATTCGCGCCATGCTCGAGCGCCACGGGCTGCTGCAAGCCATCCGGGCGTGAGTACCCTGCGCGTCCTGCCGCTGGGCGGACTGGGCGAGATCGGCAAGAACATGACCGTCGTCGAGTACGACGGGCGGATCGTCGTGGTCGACACCGGACTGCGATTCCCGACCACCGACATGCTCGGGATCGATCTGGTCCTGCCCGACTTCACCTACCTGCGCGAGCGCGCGGACGAGATCGAGGCGATCGTGGTCACGCACGGCCACGAAGACCACCTGGGAGCGCTGCCCTGGGTCCTGCGCGAGCTCGGCCACTCCCCGCCGGTGTACGGCGGCCGGCTGACGGTCGCGATGGCGCGCTCCAAGCTCGACGAGCACAAGCTGCGCGATGCCTCGCTCGAGGACGTGCGTCCCGGAGAGCAGCTGGAGCTTGGCCCGTTCCTGCTCGAGCTCGTGCACATGACGCACTCGATCCCCGACTCATGCGCGGTGGCGCTCACGACCGAGCTCGGGACGATCGTCGTCACCGGCGACTACAAGTTCGACCAGACCCCGGTCGACGGGCTGCCCGCCGACGTGTCGAGGCTTGCGGAGCTCGGCCGGGAAGGCGTGCTGCTCCTGTGCGGGGACTCGACCAACGCCGACCGTCCGGGCTTCTCGCCGTCCGAGCGCGACGTCGGACCGCACCTCCAGGAGGTGTTCGCGCGGGCGGACGGACGCATCATCGTTACGAGCTTCGCGTCGAACATCCATCGCGTGCAGCAGGTGATCGACGCCGCCGCCGAGCTCGGGCGCAAGGTGTCGCTGGTCGGACGGTCGATGCGCAAGAACGTCAACATCGGACGCTCGCTCGGCCACATCGAGTTCCCCGAGGGAACGCTGATACCGCCTCAGGAGGTCGAGGACTGGCCGGATGAGAAGATCGTGGTGATCTCGACGGGATCACAGGGCGAGCCGCTGTCGGCGCTGCGCCGGATGGCACACAACGACCACCGGATGATCAAGTTGCATCGCGGCGACACCGTCGTGTTCTCGGCTACCCCGATCCCCGGCAACGAACGCGCGGTCAACGAAACCGTCGACCGCCTGTTCCACATCGGCTGCGAGGTGATCACCCCCCGCGAGGCGCCGATTCACGCCTCCGGGCATGGCTACGCCGAGGAGCTGAAGCTGATGCTGAACCTGCTCAAGCCGCGCTACGTGATGCCTATACACGGCGATTACAAGCGGATCCGCCTGCACGCCGGGCTTGCCGATGCGGTCGGGATCGACCCCGAGGACGTGTTCCAGGGCGAGAACGGGCTGCCGCTCGAGCTCGACGAGGGCAGCGCCCGCTGGGGCGAGCCCGAGCAGTCCGGCATGATCTTCGTCGACGGCGTCGACATCGGCGACCCGGCCGACGTCGCGCTCCGCGACCGGCGGATGCTGTCGGGCGACGGGATCTTCATCGTGGTTGCGACCGTGTCCGAGCAGAGCGGCGAATCCGTGGTGCCGCCCGAAGTGATCTTCCGCGGCGTCCCGTTCGTCGAGCAGGCCGACAGCCTCGTCGAGGAGATCCGCGCGGAGGTCGAGCGCTCGCTGGCCAGCGCCGCCCGCGACGGCGTCCGCGAGATCGACATGCTCCAGCAGGAGCTGCACGACGACCTCGCGGCGTTCGTGTACGACCGGCTGAGGCGTCGGCCGATGGTGCTGCCGGTCGTGGTCGAGGTCTGAGGCCGCGCCGCGCGGTCCGGTTCACCCCGACGGCCGTACCAGCCCGGTTTCGTAGGCGAAGACGACGATGCTAGGTCAGGATGCTTTGCAGCGGGAGGTCAGACTCAGGTAGTACGCCCGGCCACGCTGACCTCAGTGCCCACGCGGCTCGGACGGCCGCGGCGGGGGAGGCCGCGCAGCGCGGCGAGCCCGGCGAGCGCGACCACGAAGCAAGTGATCGCGCCGATCCCGAGTCCGGCGCGGGCGCCGATGACGGCCATCAGCCAGCCGACGAGCGGGCCGCCGATCGGGGTCGATCCCTGGAAGGAGACGAACCACAGCGACATCACGCGGCCTCGCATCGCTGGGTCCGCGGTCAGCTGCAGCGTCGAGTTGCCCATCGACATGAACGAGATGCTGGCCCAGCCCACGAACACGAGCGCGATCAGCTCGAGCGCGAGGCTGGGCGCGAGCGTCGCGAACGTGAGCGCGACGCCAAACCCGGTTGCCGCCACCATCAGCGGTCGCACCCCGGTCTTGCCGCGCGCGGCCACGAGCAGGCCGCCGAGCACCGCGCCAAGCCCCATCGCGGCGGTCATGAAGCCGAAGCCGGTCGAGCCGGCGTGGAGTCCGCGGCTGGCCATCACCGGCAGCGTCACCTGGAACTCATACGTCAGGCAGCCGGCGGCGGCCATCATCAGCAGGGGCACCGCCAGCTCCGGCGTACTGCGGACGTAGCGAAGGCCCTCGCGGAGCTGGCCGCGGGCCCGGGGCGTGGGCTCGATCCTGTCCAGTGCCGCATGGTTCATCGTGCTGAGCGACGCCACCACGGCCACGAAGCTCGCGGCGTTGAGCAGGAAACAGACTCCCTCGCCGAGGGTGGCGATCAGGATCCCCGCGACGGCGGGTCCGATCACCCGGGCGGTGTTGACCAGCACCGAGTTCAGGCTGACCGCGTTGCGTAGGTGCTCGGGGCCGACCATCTCGAGCATGAACGACTGCCGCGCCGGGTTTTCGAACGCGTTGTTGAGGCCGAGCAGCGCCGCCAGGACGCCGATCTCCCAGACGTGCACGACGCCGGCGACGGTGAGTACGCCCAGGATCAGCGCCTGCACGCCCATCGCGCTCTGGAGCGCGATCATCAACTTCAGCTTGTCGACGCGGTCGGCGATCACGCCGCCATAGGGGCCGAGCAGCAGCACCGGCAGCGTCTGGAGAGCGACGATCAACCCGAGCGCCGTGCTCGAGTGGGTGAGGCTCAGGACCAGCCAGGCCTGCGCCGTCATCTGCATCCAGGTGCCGATCAGCGAGATCGCCTGGCCGCCGTAATAGCGACGGTAGTTCGGGACCGAGAGAGCGGCGAAGGTCACACGGCTGGCGCGGATCACCCGCGTCACGACCGCTCTCCCTTGAGCTGCTCGGCCAGGCGCTCGAGTGCGGGCAGAGCAGCCTCGATCTGGCTGCGTTCGTGCTCGTCCAGCCCCTCGAGGGCTAGGTTCAGAGCGTCGGTGCGCTCGCGACGGATGCGCTCGGCGAGCTTGCGCCCGCGCGCTGTCGCTTCGACCAGCGCCGCGCGACGGTCGCTCGGATCGCTGGCCCGCGTAACTAATCCTGCGTCGGCCAGATCGGCGATTACCCGCGACATCATCGTCGGGTTAATCCCTTCCGCGTCAGACAGCTCGGACAGCCGGATCCGGCCGGCGCGGGCCACGTGGAGAAGCACCGAGATCCGCGTCGGGGTGAGGCCCGCGGCGACGGCGGCGGCGGTCGGGCGCAGGCGCCGCGACAGCCTGCCGATCACCGTGCGCAGCCTGGGCGTGGTTTCGATGTCGACTGTGGCGAGGATGAGCGACAAGATCTCTGACGGTTCGTAAATACTTGCTTACTGGCAAGCAATTGTAGCACCCTGGTGGCCGTCCGGGGACTCCCGCGCTGCCCAGCTGCGATCGCGGTGCGCGATGTATCGGACGCGAGGAGTCCGCGCACGGCCACCCAGGGCGCACATGAGCGCCGGCGATGGCCGGGGCGGGTCGTTATGCGCGATTGCGGCGGCGGCTCGCGACCGGCTCGGGCGCGGGTCGACGGCCGGCGGTCGGGTCACGCGGGATCGTGATCACGAACCGCGCCCCCGAGCCGGTCTCGGGCCGCTCGAGCGCGACCGTGCCGCCGTGCAACTCGGCGACCGCGCGCACGATCGCAAGGCCGAGGCCCGAGCCGCGGGTCCCGGGTGCGCCGCGGACGAAGCGGTCGAACACGCGCGTGCCGAGCTCGGGCGGAATCCCCGGCCCATCGTCCTCGACGGTCAGCACCGCCATGCCGTCCTGCACTCCGGTGGCCGCGCGGATGTGCGTTCCCGGCGGAGTGTGCCGAGCCGCGTTCTCGATCAGGTTGAGCGTCAGGCGATGGAGGTCGTCGCGCACGCCGGGCACGACCGCCGCCCGGGCTTCGATCGAGAGCTCATGGTCGTCGGCCATCGGCCCGAGCTCGGAGGCAGCCTCGAGCAGCACGTCCGCGAGGTCCGTCGGACCGCGCGAATGGGCTCGGCGGGCGTCCGCGCGCGCGAGCAGCAGCAGGTCGCCGACGAGCCGGCGCATCCGCCTGGCGGAGCGCAGCGCGGCCTGGGCCGTGTCGGCTTGATCTCCGTCGAGCTCCTCGGCCAGCAGCTCGAGGTTCGCGAGCAGGCTGGTCAGCGGCGTTCGCAGCTCGTGCGAGGCGTCCGCGACGAACTCCCGCTGGCGCTCGAGCGCGGCGTGCGTCTCGCCGCGCGCGGCGTCGAGCGATCCGAGCATCCCGCCGACCGTCCGGGCCAGCTCGGCGACCTCGTCGTCGGCCTCGACGTGGGGGAGCCGCAGCGTGGGATCCCGCGTCCGCTCGATCTCGCGCGTGGCCTCTGTCAGCTGCACGATCGGCCGCATCGCTCGCGCGGCGGTGGCAAGGCCCCCCAGCAGCGCGAGCACGGTGCCGCCGAGGACCCCGAGCAGCAGGATGACCTGCACGCGCGCAATCGTGCGGTCGATGTCGGACACGGGACGGGCGTAGAGCAACCAGACCGGGCCCCCTACACCAGCAGCATGAGGAGGTGGTCGGCCCGGCGCCACCTGAGCCACGTGGCGCGGGCCGCGGCTGTACTCGACGTTCAGCAGGGTGGCCTGGACCTGATAGCCCTTCTCCTGGTAGGCCCCGGCTCTTGCCGGGAACGCGAACGTCGGCGTCGTCGACGGGAACTCGGCGCCCTTGACCCTGACGTCCTTCTGTGTGCAGAGCAGGGCGCCCTGCTCATTGAAGATCCTGAGCTGGACGTGCTCGGCGCTGGTGTAATCGTTGAGCGAGACCGGCTGGCTGTTGCAGTTCAGAGCTTCGAGGCTGGTGATCCACTTGAGGCGCAGCTGGCGGGCCAACTGCTCGGAGTTGCTGCGAACCTCGTCGTTGAACTGGCGGCGCAGCTGTCGGTCGGTGAGCACCCCGACGAGCGCGGCGAAGCTTGCGAGGATCACGCACGTCAGCATCGCCGAGCCGCCGGCCAGGCGCCAGCGGATCGGGATCGACCTATACGCGGAGAACGTAGCCCGCGCCGCGGATCGTATGTAGGAGCCTCGGCTCGCCATCGGCTTCGAGTTTCCTCCGAAGGTTCGATACGAACACTTCGATCGTATTGGTCATCGAGAACGGGTCATAGCCCCACACCTCGTCGAGCAGGCGCTGGCGCGAGATCACGATCCTCTCGTTGCGTAGCATGTATTCGAGCAGCTCGAACTCGCGCTGGGTCAGGTCGATCGTCCGGCCCGACCTCGTGACCTCGTGCGTATCGGGGTTCAGCTTGAGGTCGGCCATCGTCAGCGTCGCCTGGCCCCGGGGCGGGCGACGCCTGAGCAGTGCGCGCAGCCTCGCGAGCAGCTCCTGGCGCTCGAACGGCTTGACCAGGTAGTCGTCGGCGCCCGCGTCGAGGCCCTCGACGCGGGCCTCGACGCCGTCGCGGGCGGTCAGGACCAGAATCGGGACGTCGTCGGTCAGGCGCAGCTTCTTGGCCACTTCGACGCCGTCGAGTCGCGGCAGCCCGAGGTCGAGGATCACGAGATCGGGTAGGAACGCGTGCGCCTCGTCGAGCGCCGCCACGCCGTCGCCCGCGATTCGAACCTCGTAGCCCTCCATGCGCAGCGAGCGCTGGAGGACCTGCGCGATCGCATCGTCGTCCTCGACGACCAGCACTCGGGGCGTCCGTTCGTAGTCCGCCATTCCTGTATGCAGATGGTACGGCGCGCCGTGTCGGTTCCGTGAGCATCGGGTTATGGGAGGAAGCGGGCCGGTCGCGTCGAAGCCAGTCCCTCCGAAATGGCCACCAGCAAGCGAAAGAGGCCGCCGCCCAAGCGCGCGACGCGCTCGCTGCTGGCTGGCCGGCCGTCGCTGCGGTTGCCGCACGTCGAGTTCGAGCCGCATCACGTCGACATCCTCGGGCTCGGCCTGATCGCGGTCGGCATCCTGCTCGGAGGGGTGGCTTATGGCGGTTGGGACGGCGGCACGCTGGGAAACGGCGCCGTCACCGGGCTGCGGTTCGTGCTCGGCGCGCTCGGGTACGTGGTCCCGGCCGCGCTCGTTGTCGCGGGCGCGCTGGTGCTGGTGCGCGAAGTGCGTCCGCCCGGGCGGCCACTCCGCACCGGGGCGATCTGCCTGACGTGCTCGACCACGCTCGCGCTCGCAGCGGGAACGCTCGGCGTCGGACCGGGTCCGGTGCCTTCTGCACAGTTCTGGCGCGCGGCTGCGTTCGAGACCCGCGGCGGCGTCGTGGGTCAGGGCGAGCTGTGGGTGACCTCGCATCTGATCTCCACGGCCGGCGCCGACATCCTTGCCGTGTTCCTGTTCGTGGCTGGGCTGATCCTGGTCACCGGCGCGACGCTCGCGGGGATCGTGCGCGCGACCGGCGCCGGGGTGGCCGGCACGACCCGCGCCCTGCGGCGCTCGACCGAGGGCATGGCCGCGACCCGCGCGCGTCGACCCGCCACCGAGGCGGCCAAGGCCCGGGTCGCGCAGTCGTCCCGTCCGGCGGGGTCGGAGACGATCGAGCCGTTACTACCCCCCGAGCCGGATACCTCGGAGCTCGTGGTCCGGGCGACTCATGTGGAAGCTCCGCCGCCAGGCCCGGTCGAGATCGACGACGACGAGGTACCGGAGTATCGGCCTCCAAGTCGCGACGGCACCCCCGCCGAGAACGAGCCGCCCGAGCCGACTCCACCCAATCCCGAGGACCTGACCCCGCAGGGTCGCTACCGGGCCAGCATAACCGACGATCCGAGCTTCGAATGGCACGTGCCGCGGTCGCGCTTCCTGGTTCGCGCGACCGGCGAGGCGGCCAAGCCCGACACCGCCGGCCAGGAGCAGGTGGCTGCGACGCTGCTCGAGACGCTCGGGCACTTCGGGATCGAGGCGAAGGTGATCGGCCGCGTCACCGGCCCGCACATCACCCGCTATGAGCTCCGGCTGGCGCCCGGGACTAAGGTGTCCAAGGTCGCGCAGCTGAAGGACGATCTCGCCTACGCCCTCGCCGCGACGGAGATCCGGATCCTGGCCCCGATCCCGGGCAAGCAGGCGGTGGGGGTGGAGGTCCCGAACGCGCGCCGGCGCATCGTCCACCTCGGCGACGTGTTCCAGGACCCTCCGCCGGACTGGTCGCCGCTGACGGTCTGGCTGGGCAAGGACATCGCGGGTCGGGCGATCGGCGCCGACCTGGCGAAGATGCCGCACCTGCTGGTCGCCGGCACGACCGGCGCGGGCAAGTCGGCGTGCGTCAACGCGATGCTGTGCAGCATCCTGCTGCGGGCCACTCCGCACGAGGTCAGGGTCGTGCTGGTCGATCCCAAGCAGGTCGAGCTCAACCACTACGAGGGCATTCCGCACCTTCTGACGCCCGTGATCACCAGCCCTCGCATGGCGGCCAACGCGCTTCAGAACCTGGTGCGCGAAATGGAGCAGCGCTACGGGACGATGTCGCTCGCTCGCACGCGCTCGCTGCCGGAGCTCAATCGTGCGCGTGAGAAACGCGGGGAGCCGCCACTCCCGTACATCCTCTGCGTGATCGACGAACTCGCGGACCTGATGATGGTCGCGCCGGCGGACGTGGAGGACTCGATCATCCGGCTGGCCCAGAAGGCGCGGGCGGTGGGCATCCACTTGGTGCTGGCGACCCAGTCTCCCAGGGTCGACGTGATCACGGGGATGATCAAGGCGAACGTGCCGTCGCGGATCGCGTTCGCGGTGTCCTCGCAGACGGACTCGCGGGTGATCCTCGACCACAACGGCGCGGAGTCGCTCCTCGGCCAGGGCGACATGCTGTTCTCGCCGGTCGGCACGAGCAAGCTACAGCGGATCCAGGGCGCCTACATCGACGAGGAGCAGATCGCCGAGCTGACCGACGCGTGGCGTCGCCAGGGCGAGCCGGAGTTCCACGACGAGCTACTGGCGGAGGTCGCGGCCGCCGACGGCGATTCGTCCTCTTCGGAGGACTCGGAATTCAACCCGGATGAGGACCCGCTGCTCGAGGAGGCGATCGCGCTCGTCGCCCAGATGGGCACGGCCTCCACGTCGATGCTCCAGCGCCGGCTCCGCCTTGGCTACACGCGCGCCGGGCGGCTGATCGACATGCTCGAGCGGCGCGGGATCATCTCCGGCTACGAGGGATCCAAGCCGCGACAGGTGTTGATCACGGAGGCCGACGTGCCCCGAATCCTGGCTCATCTCGCCGAAGCCGACGGTCCCGCCGCGCCGCCGCCGGTGCGCGTGCCCGACGACGCCGACGACGAGCAGTAGTCCCTTGCGCGGCCAGCGCGAGCGGCGCAAAAGTCCTGCTGTCCAGGCGCCATCCGCCGCTAGCCTTCGCAGGGGGATGGCCGATATCGGCACCACACTCAGAGAGGCGCGGATGCGCGCGCGGATCGACATAAGCGAGGTGGAGGCGCGCACCAAGATCCGCGCCAAGTACCTGCGCGCGATCGAGAACGAGGAGTGGGATCTGCTCCCCGGGCCCGTGTACGTAAAGAGCTTTTTGCGCACCTACGGCGATTTCCTCGGGGTCGACTCGCGCCTCCTCGTTGACGAGTACAAGCGCCAGTACGAGCGCCCGGCAGATCAGGACCTGCGGCCGATCACCCCGCTCGGGCGCGAGCGCGAGCGCAAGCGCCGGCGCCCCCGGCTGGGGCCGGTGGCCGCGGTCGTGCTGGTGCTGGCCGCGGTGGTCGCAGCGTTGTTCCTCGTCGGCAGCCTCAGCCCGAACAGCTCGTCGTCGACGACGACCCCGCCGACGACCGCCGCTTCGAGGTCCACGTCGACGGCGACCAAGCACACAAACACGACGGGGCACCACCACCACCGTCCTGCTCCGGCCAAGCCGACGACCGTGACGCTCAAGCTCGTGCCGACGAGCTCGGTGTACGTGTGCGTGGAGGACGGCAACGGCAAGAAGCTAATCCCCGGGGTGATCTTCGCCGCCGGCCAGACGATCCCGACCGAGACCGCGAGCAAGCTCATGATCACGCTCGGCAACCCCTCGGTGCAGATGAAGGTGAACGGCAAGACCGTGACCGTCAGGAACTCGTCGCCGATCGGATACGAGCTGACGCCTGCGAAGACCACCCCGCTGCCGGCGGGCCAGCTGCCGACCTGCGCATGACTGACTCCCCCCGCGCCGGGATCCTGATCACCGGCACCGAGGTGCTGACCGGGATCATCTCCGACCGCAACGGTCCGTGGCTGTCCGAGCGCCTGGTCGAGATCGGCGTCGACGCGGCGATGATCGAGATCGTCGGCGACCGGGCCGACGACCTGCTCGCGGGCTTGCGGTTCATGGCGGATGAGGGGATGGCGCTGATCGTGACGAGCGGCGGCCTCGGCCCGACGGCCGACGATCTGACGGCCGAGGTCGTCGGTCGGTTCGCCGGCCGCGAGATGGTGCTCGACGACGCGCTCGAGGAGCGGATCGCCGAGATACTGAGGCCGCTGATGCACCGCTGGCGGGACCTCGATCCCGACGCGATCCGGGAATCGAACCGTAAGCAGGCGGTGGTCCCGCGCGGGGCGACGATCTTGGATCCGGTCGGGACCGCGCCGGGGTTGGTGGTTCCGCCCGCCGCCGGTTCTGGGCCCGCGGTCGTGGTACTTCCAGGGCCACCTCGCGAGCTGCACGCGATGTGGGCGAAGGCCGTTGAGACAGACGCGTTCCGCGCCGCGATCGCCGGCGCCACGTCGTATCGCCGCGGGATCCTGCGCCTGTACGGGCTGCCCGAGTCCGAAATCGCGAACACGCTCCGCGCCGCCGAGCAGGCCGGCGTGCCACTCGAACCGCTGGAGATCACGACCTGCCTGCGCCGCGGCGAGATCGAAGTCGCGACGCGCTACGAACCACCGGGGGAGGCGGCCTATCAGTCGCTGATCGGGTTCATCGCCGACCGGCACGGCGATCAGCTGTTCTCGCGGGACGGATCGACTGTGGATTCGCAGGTGGCTTCGTTGCTCTCAGGCCGGATGGTCGCGGTCGCCGAATCCTGCACGGGGGGGTTGATGTCGGCGCGACTGACCGAGCTGCCGGGCTCCTCGGCCTACTTCGCCGGCGGGGTCGTGGTGTACTCGAACGAGGCCAAGACGGCGATGGCGGGCGTCGACCCCGACCTGATCACGCGCTTCGGGGCGGTGTCGACCGAGGTCGCCGACGCGCTGGCCTCCGGGGCCGTCGAACGGTTCGGCGCCAACTACGGCATCGGGATCACCGGGATCGCCGGTCCCGACGGCGGCACCGAGGACAAGCCCGTCGGCACCGTGTGCTTCTCGGTGTGTAGTCGCGACGGCGCGCGGATCACGCGGCGTACGCTGCTGCCCGGGAGCCGATCCGACATCCGCGAACGCTCGACCACGGTTGCCATGCACCTGCTGCGACGCGTGCTCCTGGACGCCGCCGGGGCGGTGCCGGAGGCTGGCATGCGCGCCGAGTGGGCGTGAGTGACGCCGGCCCGGTGGGGGAGGCGCCGGCGGGTGCGACGTCGCGCGCGCCAGTGGCCCGGCTGTTCGTCGCACTTGAGCTGGCCACCGCGCCTCGGGACGCGTTGGCGCGGTGGCGATCGGAGGTTGTCGATCAGGTACCCGGTCTGCGTGCCGTTCGTCCCGACGATCTCCACGCGACGCTGTGCTTCCTGGGCTCGCGATTTGAGCACGAGATCGATCAGATCGCCGCGGCGTGCGGCGTGGTGGCGGGCGAGCCCGTCGCCGAGTCGGCGTTCGGCCAGATCCTGTGGTTGCCGGCGCGGCGTCCTCGGGTGCTGGCGGTATCGCTGTCGGATCCGGACGGGGCGATTGCGCGTATTCAATCGGTGCTGTCGAGCGCGCTGGTGGCCGGCGGCTGGTACGCGCCCGAGTCGCGGCCGTTCCTGGCCCACGTCTCGGTGGCGCGCGTCCGGCGCGATGCCCGGGTGCGGCCGGTCGAGTTGCCCGCGCCACCGGCGTCTGCGGTGCGTTGCTCACGCGTGACGCTGTACCGGTCGCGGCTCAGCTCGGCGGGCGCGCGGTACCAGTCGCTGTGCGCCGTCGAGCTCGAATCCGCGCCGGGGGCCGCCGATCCGGTGTCGGTGGTGCGGCGGTTCCATGCGATGCAGGCTCGTGTATACGCCGGCGAGTCGTCTCCGCATGAGCTTCGTGACGTATTGGATTCGGAGGTCGTGTGGCATGTACCGGGGGCGAGTGTCATCGCCGGCGAGCATCGGGGCATCGAAGCGGTGCTCGAATACTTGGACGCACGCCGGCGGATGACCAACTCCACGTTCCGCGTTGCCGTTGACGGCGTGGCGATGATCGCCGGGCGCGTCGTGCAGCTCGCCGGCGGGCGTGCCTCGCGGGAGGGCCGGGAGGTTCGCTGGGAGACCGTCGGTGTCTTCCGGGTGGCCGACGGAAGGATCGCCGAGTGCTGGCTGGTGCCGTTCGACCAGGCGGCGTTCGACCAGATCTGGTCGTAGGACATGGATCCTGGGTATACGGCAATCTTGGAGGCGGTGAACTCGACACCCCCTGAACGGCTGGCCAGGCGCTGATGCGCGTCGTCGTCAGCGGAGCCACGGGCACGATCGGTAGCGCGCTGGTGAGCGCCCTGCTCGCGCGAGGCGAAGAGGTGGTCGCGCTCTCTCGCGACGCCGGCCGCGCTCGCCAGTCGCTCGGAGATGAGGTCGAGCCGCACGCTTGGCCGAGGCCGATGGACGAGCCTCCGCCCGAGGCCGCGCTCGCCGGCGCCGACGCCGTCGTGCACCTGCTCGGCGAGCCGATTGCCCAGCGCTGGACCGACGAGGCGAAGGAGGCCATCCGCGAGTCTCGCGTTCGGTCCACGCGGTCGCTGGTCGAGGGGCTGCTCGCACTGTCGCCCGAGAGCCGGCCACGCACGCTTGTTTCTCAGTCCGCCGTGGGCTTCTACGGCCCGCGCGGGGACGAGAGGCTGGACGAGGACACGCCGGTCGGGAACGACTTCCTCGCCGGCGTCGTGGCCGCCTGGGAGCACGAGGCGCTCGCCGCCGCGTCCTCGGGCGTCCGGGTCGTGGTCACGCGCACCGGCGTGGTGCTGTCTCCCTCGGGCGGGGCGCTCGCCAAGATGCTCCCGTTCTTCCGTCTCGGGATCGGCGGGCCCGTCGCCGGCGGCCGCCAGTACGTCCCGTGGGTGCACCTCGACGACGTCGTGGGCGCGATGCTGTTCTGCGCCGGCAGACCCGAGGCCGCCGGGCCGGTGAACCTGACCGCACCCACCCCGGTGACCAACGCCGCGCTCTCGAAGGTGCTCGGCCGCGTGTTGAAGCGGCCGGCCTTGCTCCCGGTGCCGGGGCTCGCGGTGAAGTCGCTCTACGGCGAGATGGCGGAGATCGTGATCACCGGCCAGCGCGCGGTGCCGGCGCGCCTGGAGCAGCTCGGCTACGGCTTCCGCCACCCCGACCTCGAGCCGGCGCTGCGAGACGTGCTCGGACGCGCCTGAGGCGTTCGCAGTCGGCTCGCCGGCGCGCCGGGCCGGCGCCCTCGCCGGCGTCCGTCGGATGCACCTGAGGCGTTCGCGGTCGGCCTCGTCCACGGGGGTCGGCGCCCTCGCCGGGCGTCCCGTCCCCCTCGCCGGCGCTCCTGTCCGCCTCGCCGGCGCTCCTGTCCGCCTCGCCGGCGCTCCTGTCCGCCTCGCCGGCGCTCCTGTCCGCCTCGCCGGCGCTCCTGTCCGCCTCGCCGGCGCTCCTGTCCGCCTCGCCGGCGCTCCTGTCCGCCTCGCCGGCGCTCCTGTCCGCCTCGCCGGCGCTCCTGTCCGCCTCGCCGGCGCTCCTGTCCGCCTCGCCGGCGCTCTGTCCGCCTCGCCGGCGTTCTGTCCGCCTCGCCGGCGCCATCTCTAGCAGCGCAGCCCCGCCGACAACAGCGCCCCCGGGCGCCTTCACCCCCGCGGCGGCACCCTCGACCTGCATAACACGCCAATTCAGCCGCGGGCCGCGGACCGTGTCGGACTATGCATGTGGGGCATGCGCGACACGCCACGGTCCGGCCGAAGCTCCGCGATTGTCGTGCTATGCATGCTCGGTCCCGGCGCCGCCACGCTCTCGGTGTCGGCTCCTCTCCGGGTGTCGGCTCCTCTCCGGCCGCCGGCCACGCTCCCTTGGGTGCCGTCTTTCCTGGCGGCGGCGGCCGGCCACGCTCCCTTGGGTGCCGTCTTTCCTGGCGCCGGCCGCCCCGCCATGAGCCCACCAAGACCCACCCACCAGCCGCCGTCACCCTCGCGATTGCCCACGCCATCCGCCTCCGCCACCAGTCCCCGAGCCGCCACATCCGACCGCCGCCGCACAATTGGCGCGAAGCTGTTCGCGTTCCGAGACGAACGAGCCTTGTTCTGTTGCAGCCACCGGCCCTAGCGTGCCGGTTCCGTCCGCCACCCCGCCTACCGTGGTGAACCAAAGCGCATGAGACAAGGAGCCGAACGGAGATGAGCGAGCAAGACAAGGCCGACCTCAAGTCGGGGGCCACGTCCGACCCGAAGGCGGATGCCAAGCGACAGGCCGCACTTCAGGGCGCTCTGACGCAGATCGAGCGGCAGTTCGGCAAGGGCACGGTCATGCGCATGGGAGACCCAGGGGCGCGCGTGGCCGTCGATGCGATCCCGACCGGCGCATTGCCGCTGGATCTGGCGCTTGGGATCGGTGGCGTTCCGCGCGGTCGGATCATCGAGATCTTCGGCCCGGAGTCATCCGGGAAGACGACGCTCGTCTACCACATCCTCGCCGAGGCCCAGAAGCTCGGTGGCGTGTGCGCGTTCATCGATGCCGAGCACGCGATGGACCCGCTGTACGCCCAGCAGATCGGCGTCGATATCGACGAGCTGCTGGTGTCCCAGCCCGACTATGGCGAGCAGGCGCTCGAGATCGTCGACATGCTGATCCGGTCAGGAGCCGTCGACGTGATCGCGATCGACTCGGTCGCGGCGCTGACCCCGCGGGCAGAGCTCGAGGGCCAGATGGGCGACCAGACCGTCGGCGTGCAGGCCCGCATGATGTCGCAGGCGATGCGCAAGCTCACCGGTGGCCTCAATCGCACCCAGACGCTGTGCGTGTTCACCAATCAGATCCGGGAGAAGGTGGGCGTGATGTTCGGTTCACCCGAGACCCAGCCCGGCGGTCGCGCGCTGAAGTTCTATTCCTCCCAGCGGCTGGACATCCGCCGCATCGAGACGATCAAGGACGGCACCGAGGCGGTCGGCAACCGCGTCCGGGTGAAGGTCGTCAAGAACAAGGTCGCGGCGCCGTTCAAGCAGGCCGAGTTCGACATCGAGTTCGGCAAGGGCATCTCGACGTCGGGATGCCTGCTCGACCACGGCATCGAGCACAACATCATCACGAAGTCGGGTTCGTTCTTCTCATATGGCGAGGAGCGGCTCGGTCAGGGACGCGGCAACGCCAAGGCGTACCTCGATGAGCACCCCGACATGGCGAAGGAGATCGAATCCAAGATCTACGCAGCCCTGGGGATCGATCGCGACCTGGTCAAGGTGATCGAGCGTGAGGGGCCGGCGCTCCAATCCGTGGGCGCGGAGCCGGCCGCCGAAGGGCGCGCCGCGTAACGCGTGCTCGACGCCGATACCGGTCTCGACCGCGCCCTCAACGCCGATGCCGGGCTGGAGCTGGCGCTCGCGATCGCCTACCGCTATCTGAACACGCGGGAGCGCACACGGGCGGAGATGCGCGCCCACCTCCAGGGCACGAGCATCGATCCGCGGGACGCCGAGCAGTCGATCCAGGTGCTCGTCGAGCAAGGTCACCTGGACGACGCCCGTTTCGCGCGCCTGTTCGTCCAGGACAAGCGCGAGCTTGATGCCTGGGGCGCCGACCGGATCAGGCAGGCTCTGCTTTCCCGGGGCGTACATCACGACGTCGTCGAAGCTGCGCTCACCGAGCACGAGGTGGACTGTGGCAGCGAGATCGAACGTGCCCTCGTGGTGTTGCGGCGGCGCTTCCCCTCGCCGGCGGGGGATCGACGTGAGCGTGAGCGCGCGCTCGGAGTGCTGCTGCGCAAGGGCTACGAGACGGACCTCGCGCTCGAGGCGATCGCCGCCCACGTGGGCGACGCGGAGGTGGGCTACTAGCCGCCTGAACCACCGCAACCACATCCGGATGACTCTCACGGCGGGCCGCCGGTCACCCATGCGGGCTGACCGACGCGATGTGTCATTGCGCCCGCCGCCCGCCGGTACTACGATCCTGTCAGCGAACGAAGGGCCCACGGGCCGCAAAGAACACCAGCAAATTTCGTATATCTTGGATTCCGGACTCAGTGTTGACGGCAAACATCATCGGGCCGCCTGGTCCATTCAGACAAGACCTAGAACCCGCCAGATAGCCGCCTACTGAACGCAGGCGCAGACGCCATCCCGGCATCCGTTCGTGCAGCGGTGCGCGGGCCGATCGGTCGCTCCGAAAATCAAAGCTTTGAAGTAGGTTCGGCAGTGCGCCAGAACCGCACGGAGAGGATCGACCATGGAAATCATCGGGGCCGCAGCGCTGATCGCGGTGGGAATCGTGGTTGCGGCCATCATCTACGGTCGGATGCACGGCGCCCGGACGGTTGCCGTGGCGAGTCCGGCCCCGAGCGCGCCGGTCGTCGAGGCGCCGCCTGCCAACTCCAGGCGCCCCGACGCCGAGCTGCTCGAGCGCACAGCGGCGGTCACCCGCCGGGAGGACGCCCTCCTGCGCAAGGAGGCGGAGCTCGAGACGGAGCGGGCAGCGCTCGGCGAGTCCCGTCAGGAGCTCGAGCGTTCGCTCGAGCAGATCTCGGGCCTGTCCGCCGGCCGCGCCAAGCAACTGCTGCTCAAGGAGGTGGAGGACCAGGCCAAGCACGACGCCGCCCGTCGCATCCGTCAGATAGAGGAGGAGACCAAGCGCGAGGCCGAGCGCCGGGTTCGGAACATCCTGTCCGTCTGCATGCAGCGTCTCGCGGCAGGACATGCCGCGGAGACGACCGTGTCGGTCGTGCAGCTCTCGGCCGACGACATGAAGGGCCGGATCATCGGCCGCGAGGGTCGCAACATCCGCGCGCTGGAGAACCTCACGGGCGTCGACTTCATCATCGATGACACTCCCGGCGCAGTCGTTCTGTCCGGCTTCGACGGCGTGCGACGCGAGATCGCCAGGATGACGCTAGAGAAGCTGCTCCAGGACGGCCGGATCCATCCGGCGCGGATCGAGGAGATGTACTACCAGGCGAAGTCCGAGCTCGAGAGCCACATCGTCGAGATAGGGGAGCAGGCCGTGTTCGACGCCGGCGTCCAGGGGGTTCACCCCGAGCTGATCAAGCTGCTCGGCCGGCTCAGGTTCCGAACGAGCTACGGCCAGAACGTGCTCGCGCACTCGATCGAGGTGTCGCAGCTGGCGGCGATGATGGCGGACGAGCTGGGAGCCAGCGCGCGGACGGCTCGCCGTGCCGCATTGCTCCACGACATCGGCAAGGCCGTCACGCACGAGGTCGAGGGACCGCACGCCCTGGTGGGAGGCGAGCTCGCACGCAAGTACGGGGAGTCTGAAGCGGTGGCTCACGCGATGGAGGCGCACCACAACGAGGTCGAGCCGCAGACGATCGAGGCAGTGATCGTCCAAGCCGCCGACGCACTTTCGGGTGCGCGCCCCGGGGCTCGTGGAGAGTCGCTCGAGCAGTACGTCAAGCGCTTGCGAGATCTGGAGGAGATCGCCACCCGCCACAAGGGCGTGGACAAGGTCTACGCAATGCAGGCCGGCCGCGAGATCCGTGTGATGGTCGCGCCGGGCGCGATCGACGACGACGCCGCGACCGCGCTCTCGTACGAGATCGCACGGGAGATAGAGAAGAAGCTCGAGTACCCCGGGCAGATCAAGGTGACGGTGATCCGGGAGTCGCGCGCGGTGGAGTACGCACGCTGACACACCGGACCGGCACATAGACACTCCGGCAATCCGCCGCGCCCAGCCACTCGTCGGATCCCGCCACTTACTCAGTCGCGGACCCTTAGCTGACGCACACGCACTGGCCGGGGCCCATCGCGCGTGTGCGCGGGGTGGCCCGCGTGCTTCTACTCGCCCACGCTCGGTGGTGATTACCTTGGCGGACGGGGTCAGTGGTAATGATGATGGTGCAGGAACGCTCCATGCGAGGTCCAGGCCGCGAAGTCCGGGATCAGCACGACCGCGAGCACCAGCCCGCCGACCATCGCACCGGTGAGGGCGATCCACCGGCCTGCGCTACCCGGAGTTCTCGCGCCCCGGTGGGTCTGCTCACGCCCGCCGATCCCGAGCGCCCGGCCCGCCGCCGGCAGGTGACCGAGGACATGCAGGCTCATGAACACGACCCAGACGATGAACGTGAGCTTGTGCAGCAGGAGCATCGGGTTGCGATCCGTCGGGCCGACGATCAGCAGCCCGATGCCGGTGACGAATACGCCGATGGTCGACAGCACCACGATCGGCGCGATCAGCCTCAGGGCGAGCTCGGGTGGGCCTTTGCGCCGGTATTCGGCGTTGCGCGTGTAGTAGCGCATGAACCGGTAGCCGGTGCTCGCCATCTTGAGCAGCACCGGGCCGATCAGCAACAGCCCGACGAACAGGTGCATCCAGATGAATTGGCGCAGCTGCGGGATCGTGAAGCCGATCGCAGCGAGCAGCACGATCAGGATCGTGCCGGTGACCGTGGTCAGCTGCTCGTTCCCGTCCGGGCCACCGGCTGTGAGCGAGTCAGCATGCCGGAATGGCGCAGGCCTCGCGCGAGCAGGCGCGCGTTCGCGCTCGCGTCGCGCAATCATGACATCGTCGCTCGTCCGCATCGCGGTAAATACTCGGCGCGCGATCGAAGTTTTGCGTGAGCCGTCGATGAGAAACCTCTTCCCCACGTCGAACCGCCATAAGGCCGGGCTTTATCATCGGCCGATGCGTGACGTCGGAGGCGGGGGCAATTTGTCGTGCCCGGATTGATCCTGATCATCGAGGACGAACCGGGGATCGTGGACTTCCTCGAGCGGGGGCTACGCGCTCAGGGGTTCGACGTGGTCTCGTCGACGGATGGGGTCAGCGGCGCCGTGACGGCGCTCAACGAGGACGTCGATCTGGTCGTGCTCGACCTGATGCTCCCCGGTCGGAGCGGGCTCGACGTGCTCGCGACGCTGCACGACGCGAAGCCGGCGCTGCCGGTGATCGTCCTCACCGCGCTCGGCGAAGTCGAGCACCGTGTCGCCGGCCTCGACGCCGGCGCCGTCGACTACCTGACCAAGCCGTTCTCGCTGACCGAGCTCGCGGCCAGGATCCGTGCCCAGCTGCGCGCCGCGGCGCACTCGCCGCGGACGACGCTCAGTGCGGGCGACATCGAGGTGAACCTGCTGACGCGTGAGGTTCGCCGCAACGGCGAGCTCGTCCGGCTGTCGACGACTGAGTTCGAGCTGCTGGCTTATCTCATGCACAACCGCGGTCACGTCCTGTCCAGGGAGCAGATCCTGCGCGCGGTTTGGGGCTATGAGTACGACCCGGGCACGAACGTCGTCGACGTCTACATCGGATACCTCCGCCGCAAGCTTCGCCGCCAGGGCACGAACCCGCCGATCGTCACCGTCCGCTCGGTCGGCTACCGGCTGGAAGCGAGCCATTAGCGACCGGTCGAGGCCGTCGCTGTCCGCTGTGCGCGCGCGACTGCATTCGGTGCTTCCGTCGGGACTCCGGTGGCGGCTGACGGCATGGGTTGCCGGCGTGATGATCGTCTCGGCGGCAGTCGTGTTCCTGGTCGTCTACCAGGACACCGGCGCGCAGCTGAAGAGCGAGATCGACCGTGACATCAGAGGTGACACGACCCAGCTGATCCAGTCGCTGGACTCGTCGAGCGGGAAGACGCCGAGCAGCATCGCCGCCGCGGCGGCGCGCTACGTGCTCGCCCAGCCGTACAACGCGACCTCGACGCTGCTGTTTGTGCTGATGCCCCGTGTGCCGCCGACGAGCAACCACCCCGAGGTGTTCGGCGGCGGCCCCCCCGACGAAGGCGAGACCCAGGCTCAACAGGCGATCGAGAATGCCGAGGGGCGGAGACTCGAGGTGCCGCGCCTCGGGTTCTCGACCACGCCGATCGCGGACGTCGGCAAGATGCGGATCTACGAGCGGCATGCCGATCTCGGGACCGCGCAGGTGATTGCCGGTGCCGGCGAGCCGCTCGCGCTGGTGGAGCGCGCGCAGCACGGGGTGGCCCGGGCGTTCGTGGTCGCGGGCGTGGTCGTGCTGCTCCTCGCGTTGGTCGCGTCGTACCTCGCCGGGGCCCGTGTATCGGCGCCGCTAAGGCGGATGGCGCAGGTGGCAACGCGCGTCGACGCCGGCGACCTCGGTCCACGGATGGACATCTCGGGCGACCGCCGCGACGAGGTCAGGGTGTTGGCGGATGCGTTCAACCGCATGCTCGACCGGCTCTCGGAGGCGTTTGCCAGCCAGCGGGAGTTCGTCGCGGACGCGTCGCACGAGCTGCGAACCCCGCTCACGGTGATCCGCGGCCAGCTCGAGGTGCTCGCCGCCCAAGAGCATCCGTCGAGCGCCGAGGTGACGCGCGTCGAGCATTTGGTGCAAGCGGAGATCACGCGGGTCTCGAGGCTCGTCGACGATCTGCTGGTGCTCGCTCAGGCCGAGCGGACCGACTTCCTGCGCGCGGAGACGATCGACGTACGTCCGTTCGTGACCGAGCTTTGGGACGGAATGAGCCTGACCGCCGATCGGAGATTCGAGCTCGGGACGATCGCGGACGGATCCCTCAACGCCGACCCGGACCGGCTCGCCCAAGCGCTGCGGAACCTCGCCCGCAACGCGATCGAGCACACCGATGGGCACGACGGCCTCGTGCGCCTCGACGTCACGCGGGTGGCGCCCGACCGGATTCGCTTCGTCGTCCTGGACGATGGTCCCGGCATCCCGAAGGACGAGCGCGAGCGCGTGTTCGAGCGGTTTCACCGGACCGACAGCGGCCGGACTCGAACGAGCAGCAGCGGCGCCGGCCTCGGTCTCGCGATCGTGCGCGCGATCGCCGAGGCCCACAAGGGCAGCGTTCGCGTGCGGGACTCGCAGAACGGGCGGGGCGCCGCGATCGAGCTCATGCTGCCCGGGTTCGAGACCAGCTGAGATCCTCGGATCAGCCGGTTCGTGGCCGTGACACGTTCGAGCCGAACGTCCCCGGCCCAAGCTGTTAAGAAAACGGCGAACCGACTGATTCCGGCAGACGAGCGAGCTCGCTGATGCAGTCGAAGGCCCGCCCCCATCGTCCTCCGCCACCCGCGGGAGTGGCCGAGGGCTACTCTAGGCGGCGATGCGCACATATCACGTCACGACGTTCGGGTGTCAGATGAACGAGCACGACTCCGAACGGATGAAGGGGATGCTTGACTCGCTCGGATACGCCGAGGCGCCGACGCGTGATCAGGCCGACCTGATCCTGTTCAACACGTGCTCGATTCGCGAGAAGGCGGACAGCCGGTTCGTGGCGCACCTGGGTGAGGCCAAGCGGCTGAAGTCCGCGCGTCCCGACGTGGTCGTCGGCGTCGGCGGGTGTTGGGCGCAATCGGTCAAGGAGGAAGTGTTCGCGAGGTTCCCGTTCGTGGACGTGGCCTTCGGACCCGGCCAGGTTCACAAGCTCGCCGAGTTCCTGGTCAGCGACTCGCTCACCGCCCAGGGCTACTTCGAGTTCGAAGGGTTCACCGGCCACCTGCCGGCCAAACGCGCGCGCGATTATCACGCGTGGGTACAGATCAGCGTCGGTTGCAACTGCGTGTGCTCGTACTGCATCGTCCCATCAACCCGTGGCCGCGAGGTCAGCCGACGGTCGCACGAGCTCGTCGCCGAGGTGCAGGCCCTGGCTTACGACGGCGTCCGCGAGGTGACGCTGCTCGGTCAGAACGTCAACTCCTACGGACGCGACCTGCCGCGTGAGCAACGCACGACGTTCGCGGAACTGCTCGGGCAGATCGACGCGGTCGACGGGATCGACAGGATTCGCTACACCAGCCCGCACCCGAAGGACATGCGCGAAGACGTGATTCGCGCCCACGCGGAGCTGCCCGCGTTGTGCGAGCACATTCACCTGCCGGTCCAATCCGGGTCGAGCGCTGTGCTGAAGCGCATGCGCCGCACCTACACGCGGGAACGCTACCTGGACCGCGTGGCGATGATCCGCGAGTACGTGCCCGACTGCGCGCTGACGACGGACATCATCGTTGGGTTTCCTGGCGAGGGCGATGCGGACTTCGAGCAGACGCTCGAGTTGGCCGACCAGGTCGGCTACGACGGGGCGTTCACGTTCATCTACTCGCCCCGCCGCGGAACGGAGGCCGCGCATCTGCCCGACCAGGTGCCGCACGAACTCAAGGTGGAGCGCGTGCAGCGGCTCGTGGAGGTCGTCCAGCGACGGGCACTCGAGCGCGCTCAGCGATTCGTCGGGCGCACGCTCGAGGTGCTCGTCGAAGGACCCTCGCGGACTGACCCATCTCGCCTGCGGGGACGGTCGCGGCACAACAAGGTCGTGAACTTCGCCGGCCTCGGCGCTCCGGGAGAGCTGGTCGAGGTCGAGATTCTCGAGGCCACCAGCCAGACGCTTTCCGGTCAGGAATCGATCCTGAGCCGGGCCGCCGGTTGATCATTCGTCCAGTTTCGCCGCTCCCGGTGAAGTGGACATCCGTCCAGGAGCTGGTACGGCAACGTTTCCGGGCTCATGGCGCGCCGAAACGCTGTCTGTGGGAGCGCTCCACAGATCTGTGGAGCGGTGATGGCCACCCTTCCGGCGGTCACGAATGTGCCTGCCCTAGCCTCTCGCTGGAGGCCTCCGCGCTTCAGCTGGGCCGGTTCGGCCACCTGCTCAGCCTCGGCAAGTAGTCGCACGCCGGCCGCGGACTCCGGCGACTTCGGCGCACGCCAGACTGCGCTTCCGTCCGGGTCACATGCGAACATCCGTTCGTGCGATGGAGCAACCTGGAAACCGAGGTCGAAGAGCGCGCCCGTCTACCCGGCTATGGCGAAGACGCGGTCGTACGCCATTTCGACGCACCCGAGGCGGTCGAGACGAGGTTCTACGAGGTTCGGGCCAAATCGATCCTCAACCACGTCCCGGAGGCATCGCAGATGCCTTTCCGGTGGACTATCAACGTCTACCGCGGCTGCACGCACGCATGCGTTTACTGCATGGGTCCGGAAACGCCGATTCTGGCGGCCGACGGACGTCACAAGCCGATCTCCGAACTGGATCCGGGGGATGCCATCTACGGGACGCAGGTGGGGGAATCGGGCTACCGGCGCTACGTCCGCACGACAGTTCTCGACAAGTGGATCACGGTCAAAGCGGCGTACCGCGTCACGCTGGAGGGCGGGACGGAATTGATCGTGAGCGGAGACCACAGGCTGCTGACCAACCGCGGCTGGAAGCACATCGTGAACAGCGCCCGCGGTCACCCCGATCGCCCGCACCTGACCAAGTGCAACCGGCTCGTCGGGACCGGGCGGTTCGCGCCCCAGCCGATCCACGACGCCGACTACCGTCGTGGCTACCTGGGCGGAGTCATCCGAGGCGGCGGGACGGTGCGCGCTTACGAACGCGGGCTGGCCCGAGGCGGGCGGTACGCGGGATACCGCTCCCGGCTGGCGCTTGGCGACCTCGAGGCGCTGCGCCGGGCGCGGCGGTTCCTGGCTGACGCCGATGTCGACATCGGCCAGCGCGTGTTCCAAATGGCGGCGTGCGCCCAAGGCGAGACGACAGCTATCTCCAGCCACGCCGCGGCGCCATCTGAACGGATCGGCGAGCTGATCGAGTGGCCGGTGCTCCCGAGCATCCAGTGGTGTCGCGGCTTCCTCGCTGGCATCTTCGATGCGGAAGGCTGCCGCAACGACTTTGCGTTGCGGATTGGCAACACCGATCCCCAGATCCTCGCTTGGGCGGAGGCGTGCGCTCGGCGCCTCGGGTTCGATGTGGGGATCGACCACACGGACAGTGCGAACGGACTCAAGTGCATCCGCATCCGCGGTGGCCTGTCCGAGCACCTCCGCTTCTTCCACATGACCGACCCGGCGATCGTTCGAAAGCGCGGCATCGAGGGCGAGATGGTCAAGACTCTCGCGGCTCTCAGGGTGGCCGATATCGAGCCCTTGGGTCGGGCGCTGACGCTGTACGACATCACCACCGGAACCGGGGATTTCATCGCCAACGGCGTCGTGAGCCACAACTGCTTCGCCCGCCCGACGCACAAATACCTGGACTTCAACGCTGGACGGGACTTCGAGCGGGAGATCGTGGTCAAGGTCAACGCGCCGGAGCTGCTACGCGCCGAGCTGGCGCGGCCGAAGTGGACGCACGAGCACGTGGCGCTTGGGACCAACACCGATCCGTATCAGTGGGTCGAGGGGCGGTACAAGCTGATGCCGGGCATCTGGGAGGCGATGCGCGATGCGGCCAATCCGTGCTCGGTGCTCACCAAGTCTCCGCTGCTGTTGCGAGATCTGCCGCTGATGAAGCAGATCGCGGAGCGGACGGAGTTCAGCGCCGCGCTGTCGGTGCCGACGCTCGACGAGCGCGCGTGGCGGGCCACGGAGCCGCGCTCGCCGAACCCGCACGCGCGGCTCGAGGCCGTGGCCGAGCTGACCCGCGCCGGCATCAGGACCGGAGTGCTGGTGGCGCCGCTGATGCCGGGAATCAACGATGGGCCCGAGCAGGTCGCGAAGATCCTCGAGCTTGCCTCCGAGGCGGGTGCAGCGTACGTGAGCGGCATCGCGCTCCACCTGCGTGGCGAGGTGCGGGGGCTCTTCTTCGAATGGCTTCGGAGCCATCGCCCGGATCTCGTCGACCGCTACAAGCGGCTGTATCAGCGAGGCGCTTACGCGCACCCGGACGAGCGCAGGCGACTCAGCGAGCTCGTCAAGGGCCCGGATCTGCCGCCGGGGGAGAGAATGCGAGGGCGATATCGGCCGCCGGCTACCGACGACGAGGACGGAAACTCCGGACGAAATGAACCAGTGTGGTCACCGGAGCAAGGTCGCCTATTCTGATCGGGGGTGAAACCCGCGCCGCCCGGCGGTGGTAGTAAACAGGACCCGCAAGGTTGGTAAAGAGACAGATGCCACAACAACGCTTCAGGAAGCCATCGAGGCCAGATTTCCGCCTCGACCAGATGTTCGACACCCACAGCGAGGAGTGGGAGCGCGTCGGACTGGCGGTCGACTTCGACCAGAAGAGCCTGCGCAGCGCTCGACGTCGCGTCGCGATTCTGGTGCCGCTGTTCATCGCGGTGATCGTCTTCTACAACAACTACGAGAGCTGGTTCGGCATCTACGCCAAGACGACGCCGGCTCATAGGGCCAGCGGATGGGTCACGCCCATCACGGTCGCGACGGTTTTGGCGCTGCTCGCGCTCGGCTGGGCGATCGCCCGCGACATCGGGCGCGTCGCCGGGCCGACCTTCTTCCGCCGAATGGATCCGGGCACGGCCGGGACCGTTGGCTTCCTCGTCCGCCTCGTGACCGTCGGCATCACGCTCCTCGTGGCGCTCGAGATCGCCGGGGTGAGCGCGGCCTCGCTGGTCGCCACGAGCGCGTTCACCGCGGTCATCCTCGGTCTCGCCGCGCAGCAGACGCTCGGGAACCTGTTCGCCGGGATGGTGCTGCTGAGCGCGCGACCGTTCCGCGTCGGCGAGCGCGTCCGCTTCCAGGCGGGCGCTGTCGGTGGACAGATCGAAGGCATCGTGAGCTCGCTCGGCCTGCTTTACACGACGCTCGCTCAGGGCGAGGACCGGATCATGGTGCCCAACAACGTCGTGCTATCGGCCGTGGTCGTCCCGATCAGGGAGCCCGACTCGGTTGATGTGAAGGTCCGTCTCGGCACGGGCATCCGCGTGGCCCAGGTCCAGGCGCTCCTCGACGAAAAGGTCAAGACGCCGACGCGGCGATCGGCGACGGTCTTGCTCGAGCAGCTCGACGGGGACGACGTCGTGGTCAGGGTCAAGGCCACCCCGGATCGCCCGGACGACGGCGCGCGGCTGGCGGACGAGATCATCGACGCGCTCGCATCGGTGACCGGCGAGCACCCGGTGGTCGTCAACAGCGACGACGCCCAGGCGGACAGCCAGACGCGCCCGGAGGTGGGCGCGGCCTCGCGCCAGAACTAAGTGCCCTGAGGGCCCGCTCCGGCTACGCGCCGGCGGGCGTGCGCACCAGGTCCTGGGCGGCGGCGACGATCGCGTCGGCGTCGATCCCGTAGGCGTGGATGAGCTCCTCGGGCTTTCCGGAACCGGGCATGTCGGTAACCGCGAGCTTGGTGACGCGAACCCCGTCGACCTCCGCCAGCGCGGCCAGCACCGCGTCGCCGAGACCGCCCTCGGGCCAGTGATCTTCGACGGTGACGATCGCACCAGTGTCGGCGGCCGCCTGGCGCACGGTCTCCTCGTCGACGGGCTTGACCGAGTAGAGATCGATCACTCGCGCGGCGACTCCCTGAGCGCTCAATTCGTCCGCCGCCTTCAGCGCCTCGTGCAGCGTGACGCCGGCGCCGATCAGCGTCACCTGGTCCTCGTCGGAGGAGCGCAGGACGCTCGAGCCGCCGATCTCGAACCGGTCGTCGGGCCCGTAGATCGTCGGGGTGGCGCCGCGGCTCGTGCGCATGTAGGCGATCCCCGGATGGTCGGCCATCAGGCGGACGAGCGCGGCCGCCTGATTCGGGTCCGAGGGGTACAGGACCACGCTCGAATGGACGGCGCGGAACATAGCGAGGTCCTCGAGCGCCATCTGCGACGGCCCGTCCTCACCGATCGAGACGCCGGCGTGCGAACCGGTCAGGCAGATGCGGGCGCGGCTGATCGCCGCCATCCGCACGAAGTCATAGGCCCGCGTGAAGAACGCCGCGAACGTTGAGGCGAACGGCCGGTAGCCGCGCACCTGCAGACCGACCGCCGCGGCGACCATTTGCTGCTCGGCGATGAACATCTCGAAGTAGCGCTCGGGATGCGCCTTCGCGAACAGGTCAGAGAACGTCGAGTTCGAAACCTCGCCGTCGAGCGCGACAACGTCGGCGCGCTCGGCCCCGAGTGCCGCCAGCGCTTCCCCGTAGGCCCGGCGGGTCGCGACCTTATCGTCCGCACCCCAGCGCGGCCACTGGACGCCGTGACCCGGGTCGATCTCCCGAGGCGCGCCGTCGCCTTCGGGCTTTGACGCCTCGACCCGCAGCAAGCGCACCCCGCCTAGCTCCTCGATCGCCTTCTCGGGGTCGGACAGAGGCTTGCCGTGCTTGCCTTCGAGATCCTCGACCTCGCTGGCTCCTTTTCCCTTCTTGGTCCTGGCCACGACGACGGCCGGGCGGCCTTCGATGTGCGAGGCCTCCGCGAACGCGCCGTCGATCTCCTCGACGTCGTGGCCGTCGATTTCGATTGCGTGCCAGCCGAAGGCACGAGCGCGTTCGGCGTACGAGTCGAGATCCCACCCGTGCATCGTCTGGCGCGTCTGGCCAAGCCGGTTCACGTCGATGATCGCCGTGAGGTTGTCGAGCCCGTTGTAAGCCGCGTGCTCGAACGCCTCCCAGATCGACCCCTCCGCCATCTCGCTGTCACCGCAAAGCACCCAGACGCGATAAGGCAGATGGTCGAGGCGCTTGCCGGCGAGCGCGACGCCGACGCCGATCGGCAGGCCCTGGCCGAGCGACCCGGTCGCCACGTCCACCCACGGCAACACCGGTGTGGGGTGGCCCTCGAAGCGGCTCCCGAGCTTGCGGAAGGTCAGCAGGTCCTCGTCGGTGATCGCGCCGGCGGCCTTGAGGAAGCTGTAGTACAGAGGAGAGGCGTGACCCTTGGAGAAGATCAGATGGTCGTTGCGGGGATCTTCGGGATGTCCGAAGTCGTAGTGCAGGTGATTGGCGAGCAGCACGGCGATGAGGTCGGCGGCGGACATCGAAGACGTCGGATGGCCCGAGCCGGCGGCGTCGCTTGCTCTGATCGAGTCGACGCGGAGCTGCTGTCCGAGCTCGCGCCAGAAGGCGGCATCGTTCATGTGGCGATCGTACCCATGATCGCCTGCGCCGAACACGCCGGGACCCGAGACTTGCCGAGGTCTGCCGGGATTGCCCACTAGGAGCGCTTGTCGCGCTGCCCGGCGGCGATATCGGCCGCGATCCGCTCACTGCCGAGCAACCTGCTGACGGCCGACGCGACCATCGGCGCCGCCCCGCCGATCGTCGCTCCGACTCGCATCGACAGGGGCGCGACCACGACCTCCGCTCGGTCTCGGTCGATCGCGGAGATAACCGCTCGTGCCACCTCCTCGGGCGAGCGCGTGCCCACGCCGGGCGGTAGCGTGGCCCGCGAGTCGGCGAACATCCCCGCCTCGCGGATGAAGCCGGGGAGGACCACCGACACGCCCACGCCCTGGCGACGCAGGTCCTCGCGCAGCCCGAGCGCGAATCCCCGCAGCCCGAATTTCGTCCCCGAGTAGACCGAGGACGCGGGCGACGCGGTCTTGCCCGACAGCGAGGAGATGAACGCGAGGTGGCCCCGGCGGCGCTCCACCATTCCGGGCGCGAGCGCCCTGGCAAGGGCCATCGGGGCCCGGAGGTTGACATCGAGCATGCGGTCGATCTCCGCCTGCGTGAGGTCGAGGAGCAGGCCCGACGCGGGCAGACCTGCGTTTGCGATCAGCACGTCGACCCTGCCGGCCTCCTCGATCAGCTGCTCGACGTCCGCCTGGCGCGCGAGGTCACAGGTGACCACGCGGGCCCCGAGGTCGGCCGCCAGCGGACCGAGCACGTCGGTGCGGCGTGCGGTCAGGATCAGGTCGGCGCTCCGCGGCGCGATCGCCCGGGCGATCGCGTGGCCGATCCCGCCGCTGGCACCGGTGAGGAGCACGTTGCCGCCAAGCCGGCTCATGAAACCCGCGGGAACACGGCCAGCGTCGCCGTGAAGCCGTGCAGGAAGCTCCGACCTCCGACCGGACCGATCTCCCCGGCCGCGAAAAACCCGGCGGATGGCGCGCCTTGGAGCTCGCGCTCGATCGCCTCGGCGTCGTGGTCGGCGATGCCGAACATCGCGCTGCCGCGGCCGTTGCAAGAGAACACGAGCGCGCCGGCGGGGCGCTCCCCGGCGAGCGCCTGGATCCGGAGTCTGAGTGCCTCGCGAAGGTCGTCGTCGGCCGAGCGCGCGTCGCGGGCATGAAGCCGCACCACCTGCCCCGGCATGACCTGGGTACCGACGACGAGCGCACCGGTCTCGGAGTCGGCTCCGAGCACGCCGCGCACGAGGAAGTCGCCCTGCTCGTACTCGGGCTTGCCGCCGTCGATAACGACTCCGATCAACAGTCCGCCCGCGACCAGCCCGCGCTCGCGAGGCGCGAGCTCGGAGATGATCTGCTCGACGGTCTGGAGCGCGGGCCGCCCGGCGAGCTCGTGAATGATGTTTCCCTCCGCTGCGGTGATCGTGACCTCCCGACCCAGCGGCGCGGCGCCCTGCGAGACACACGGGAGCATCTCGATGCCGTGCATGATGACGCCGACCGCCCCGCTGTCGTAGACGCGGTCCCCGAGGAACAGCGCTCCGTCGCCGGCGGCGGTGCGACCGCTCGCCAGCCCGCCGAGTACGGGGACCGCGGGCGCGTGCTCGGCGAGCATCTCGAGCACGGCATCGGTGGGGAACGAATACGGGTCCGAGAGCAACAGCATCCCGCTCGACCCGTCGAGGTCCGGCAGTCCGACGATGCGGTGCTCGAGCTCCTCCTCCTCGACCGTAGCGTGGAAAGCGGACACCCCGCCGTCGCCGTCGAAGGCGGCGGCCCACACCGCCAGGGCGGTGCCCGACTCGAGCTCGCGTCCGGAGCCGAGCACTCCGCCGGCTCCGCAGCCGACGAGGGCTTCGGGGGCGAGAACCTCGTGCACCCCCTCGAGCGTGGCCTCGGGTGCGACCAGATGCGAGCCGCTGGCGAACACCACCGCAAGATCAGCGGGAACGTCGCCGAGCCCCGAGGCTGCCGACTGCGCTGCGACCGTCCCGGCCTCGAGCGGGTCGCGCTCGGTCGAGATTCCAGTACCGATCCTGATCGCTCCACCATACTCCGGCCAATGCCGCGCGCGGAGGTGATCGCTCTGTTCGGTCCGACGGGTGTCGGCAAGACCGATGTCGCCATCGAGCTCACTCGGCGTCTGCGGGTGCGCGGCGAGCGGCCGGTCGCGGTATCGGCCGACGCGCTCCAGGTCTACCAGGAGCTCGAGACGCTGACCGGAGCGGCCACTGCGGCCGAGCGGGCGCAGCTCGAGCATCGGCTGATCTCGTTCCTGCCCGTCGACGCCAGCTTCAGCGCCGGCCAGTACGCCGAGCTCGCGCACGCGGAGATAGACGCGCTGCTCGACGAGGGATCGCGGCCGATCGTGGTCGGCGGGACCGGCTTGTACCTGCGCGCCGCACTGGCCGACCTCCGCCTTCGCCCGCCGCCGCCCGAGGGTGCGCGCGAGTACTGGGTCGGCGAGCTCGAGCGCCGCGGGGCCCCTACGCTGCACGGCGTATTGCGCGACCGCGCGCCATGGGCCGCTGCGGAGATCGATCCAGCTGACCGCCAGCGGATCGTTCGTGCGCTCGAGCTGCTCGACGCCGGGGAGCTCGATCGCCACGCCGACGAGTCCGAGCTGTGGACGAGCGAGGTGCGCCACAGCACGTTGCTGGTCGGGCTCGCGCTGGAGCGCCGGCAGCTGTACGAGAAGATCGACGCGCGCGTCGACGCGATGGTCGCCGCCGGCGCACAGGCAGACGTGCGCCGCGCCTACGCCGCAGGAGCGTCGGCGACTGCGCGCAAGGCGCTCGGGTTCGAGGAGCTGCTGACCGGGGACGTCGACTCGATGAAACGGCGGACCCGGAACTACGCGCGCCGGCAGCTAACGTGGATGCGGAAGCTCGCGGACGTGAACACGGTCGACACGACCGGCCGCTCGCCGGCGGACACCGCCGGCGAAGTGCTCGCACTCTGGCTCGGGAGCGGCGACTAGCGGATTCGATTCTTCACCCCCCAAAACGTCACACCGACGAGGGGTCGCGCAAAGTCTTCTCTTGAGATGCCGCTCGACACGCACCGAACCGACGGGGAGCTTCTGGCCGCGGTGGTGGCCGGCGACGGAACGGCGTTCGCCGCGTTCTACCGTCGACACCTCTCGGCGGTGGTCGGGTTTCTCCTGCGCGAGACCCGAGATCGCGAGGTGACCGCGGACCTCACCGCCGAGGTGTTCGCCGCGATCTTCCTGGTCGCGGGGCGCTTCCGCCCGCGCGGTCCAGGTTCGGCACGCCCATGGGTGCTTGGAATCGCCCGCAACAAGCTTCTCGAAAGCTGGCGCCGTGGCCAGGTCGAGGATCGCGCTCGCCGCCGCCTGGCGTTCGAGCCCGAGATACTCGACGACGACGACCTCGCGCGCGTCGACGAGCTCGCCGCCGCGTCTGAGCACGGGGTGCTGGAGCTCGTCGAGCAACTTCCCAAGCGCCAGCGCGACGCGGTCCGGTCCCGGGTGATCGACGATCGTGGGTACGGCGACATCGCGCGCGAGCTCAACTGCTCAGAGCTGGTGGCTCGGCAGCGCGTCAGTCGTGGCCTCTCGCGGCTGAGAGATCAACTGACGGAGCGTGACCAATGAGCGACTACTTCGAACGGGTCGAGCGCCAGATCGTGCGCAACGTGGAGGCAGGCCGGCCGCGATCGTCCCGCCTGCCCGCCGCGCTCGGATACCTGGCGTCGGTGGCCGCCGTCCTGGTGGTGATCGTCGTCGCCGGCGTGTTCCTGCTCGCCCGCGGTTCGAGCCCGGTGCCGGCACCGGCGCCGGCCGCGGGTCACACCGTCACGGTCTCGTTCACCGCGTCGACGATCGATCCGCAGGCACAGCTCGGAGCGGCGATCGACCGGTCGATCCCGATCCTTCGAGATCGTCTCGCCTATGTCTTTCCCGGCGTCCGGGTATCGCGCGCCGGGAACGAAATCGTCGTCACCACGCCGAACGCGAACGCGGGTGCGCGCGCCAGGATCCTCGCCCTAGTCGGAACGACGGCGCGGCTGGCGTTCTACGACTGGGAGGGGAACGTCATCACGCCGAACAGCAAGACGGTCGCCAGCCAGCTTCAGACTCAGGATCCGACTGCGACCGAGATCAGCCAGGGGGCTGCGAGCCACGCGCCGGGCTCGCCGGGTGCGGGGAGCATGAATTTGTACGACGCGGTGCAGCTGGCGTCCGAGCAGCCCGAGAGCTCGAGCCCTGACAACTCGCGGATCGGTCCGCAGTACTACATGTTCGGGGGGCCCGGGAGCGCGACGTGCGAGGCGGCGGCGAAGGCCGCCGGCACGGTGCCGGCTGCCGTGCAGCACTGCCTGCTGTCCGGGCCGGATGACAACAAGTCGGATCTGTTGTCCGGGTTGCCGGCAGGGGTGAGCGCCTCGGAGGGCCACATTCTGACGGTGCCTCGTGGGACGGTCGTGTTGCAGGCGATTCCGCAGGACTTCTCAAAGCCGACGCCGATCGGCGATCCGACCGCGCAGTTCTTCGTGCTCAAGGACAACGTGTCGCTGCGCGGCAGCGACATCACGAACCCGCAGCAGAGCACGGATCCCGGCACCCGTGAACCTGATGTCACGTTCGGGTTCAGCAGCAAGGGCAAAAGAGAGTTCCAGGACGTCACGGCGAACATCGCGCACCGCGGAGACCTCGTCAGCGGCCAAGGCCAGACGCTGAACCAGCACTTCGCGGTTGCGCTCGACAACCGCCTGATCACCGTCCCGTTCATCGACTTCAAGCAGTACCCGGACGGCATCACCGGCGACAACGGAGCCGACATCAGCGGCAGCTTCACGATCACCTCGGCGAAGGCCCTCGCCAACCGACTGCGCCTGAGCGCGCTCCCCGTCAGCCTCAGGGCAACGGGGTGAACGGGTACATCACTACGACCGCGGCGGCCACGGTCGCCATCCACGCGATGCAGAGGATGCGGCCCGGCCCGATCTGCCCGATCAGGTCGGCCACCGCGATGTAGACCCCAGGCATCACGATCACCATGTAATAGAGATAGCTGGTCCGGCTCTCGAGCAGGCTGAGCAGCACGAACGGGAGGAACGTTCCCAGGAACCAGGCCAGGCCCACGAGCCCCACCTCGCCGCGCGGCCTGAACCGGCGTCCGGTCGCACTGATCGCGGCGAACAGCATCGCGGGGATCAGGAGCAGGAGGATCGGAGGGCTGATCAATCCGAGGAAGTGGACCGCCGGCTCGATCTGGTTCAGCTGTGTGGTCGGGTGCGCCGGGTCGATCCGCAGATAGGTGATCGGCTTGACGTCCACCAGCCAGTCCCACGGGTAGGACGCGATCCCCTGCGGCCCGTGCGGGCTCGTCTGATGCGAGGCGTACGTGAGGATGCGCCAGACTTCACCGAAAGGGAGGCCGGACACGAGCTTGCCCGTCTGGGGGTCGTACGGCGGAACGATCTGCTCGAGCGCGGCGAGTACCGCAATGAAGGCCGCCGCTGAAGCCACCACGCACCACGCCAGCCGCCGCAGCGCCGCCACCGCTCCGCCCCGCCGGCGAAGCCACCGCAGCACCTCCAGTACGACCAGAACAAGCAGCACATACGGGGCCACCTCCTTGGCGCACGCGCCGACGCCGACGACGACCCCCGCCAGGATCGGCCGGCCGCGCAGGTACAGCGCCGCCGCCCAGATCATCGCCGCCGTCGCGTAGATGTCGAGCGTCCCGATCCGGCTGTGGACCAGCAGGAGATTGTCCGCGGCCATCAGCGCCGCCGCCCCCAGCGCCGTCCACGGGCCTCCGCCCGCCGCCCGCACGAGCGCGAACATCCCGAGAATTGCCACCGTCCCCAGAAGCACGCTCGGCAGGCGCCACGCGATCGGTCCGTCACCGAAGAGCTCGATCCCGCCGGCGATGATCAGCTTCGCCAGCGGCGGGTGCTCGGAGTTGGGATCGGTCCCGAGCGGCGAGTTCGCGTACGGGGCGCCGGTCGGCGGCGTGATCCGGTCGATCACCCGCGCGGCGTTGACGTAGTAGTCCTCGTCGAAGATCAGGATGTGGTCGGTCGACAAGCGGCATGGCGCGCGGCACGGCTCGGCGATCCATGCCAGCCGGGCCACCGTGGATACCAACAGCAGGGCGCCGAGCAGCCACAGCGGCAGCGACTGCCGGCGCCGGGCCCAGGCTTGCAGCCGCTTCACCATTGCGCGCGCGACGGTACAGATATGGATGGTCGGCGGCGCCTGACGGCGGCGCCTTAGATGGATGGTCGGCGGCGCCTGACGGCGGCGCCTTAGATGGATGGTCGGCGGCGCCTGACGGCGGCGCCTTAGATGGATGGTCGGCGGCGCCTGACGGCGGCGCCTTAGATGGATGGTCGGCGGCGCCTGACGGCGGCGCCTTAGATGGATGGTCGGCGGCGCCTGACGGCGGCGCCTTAGATGGATGGTCGGCGGCGCCTGACGGCGGCGCCTTAGATCGAGAGTCGGCGGCGCCCGACGGCGGCGCCTTAGATGGATGGTCGGCGGCGCCTGACGGCGGCGCCTTAGATCGAGAGTCGGCGGCGCCCGACGGCGGCGCCTTAGATCGAGAGTCGGCGGCGCCCGACGGCGGCGCCTTAGACTGGCGCCCCGTGGAGTTCGAGAAGTGGCATGCCCTCGGGAACGACTACGTGATTGTCGAGGCGGCGGATCTGCCGTTCGAGCTGACCGCTCCGCGAATCCAGGCGATCTGTGCCTCGCACACGGGCGTGTCCGCCGACGGGATCCTGCTCCTGTCCAAGCCCGAGCAGACCGGCTATGTAGCCCGCCTGCGGATCTTCAACCCGGACGGATCCGAGGCCGAGCTATCCGGGAACGGGGCCCGCGAGGCGGTCATGTACCTGCGCAAGCAGCGCTGGACGGATGCCGACTCGTTCGCGATCGAGACCGGCGCCGGCGAGATCCGGCCGCAGATCACCTCGGAGACGGAGTGCACGGTCGACATGGGCCGCGCGCACCTTCAAAGCGCCGGCTATCCGTCCGGCGCCGCCGACGGACGGGGAGAGCTCGTAGCCGGCGGACGCGCGTGGCCCTTCCAACACGTTCAGGTTGGGAATCCACAGTGCTCAATCCGGATGGCGGACCTGAACGAGCTCGAATCGCTCGATCTGCGAGCGATCGGACCCGAGATCGAGCACCACGAGCTGTTCCCGAACCGGACCAACGTCTCGTGGTTCGCCGAGCTCGATTCGGACCCCGCCCACCCCCGGATCCGCGCGCGGATCTTCGAGCGCGGAGCGGGGGAGACCTCGGCCAGCGGCACCGGCGCGACTGGTGCCGCCGTTGCCTACGTCCTCGACGGGGGCGGCTCGCCGGTCACGGTTGCGCTCGACGGCGGCGAGCTACGGGTCGAGGTGGGCGACGAGCTGGAGATCAAGCTCTCGGGCTGGGCCGTCCCCGTGTACCGGGGTACGCTCGCCGAGGCGTTCATAGAGGAGCTGCATGCGACGAAGTAGCCGCCTGGACCGAATCCCCCCGTACATGTTCGCCGAGCTCGAGCGCAAGGTCCGCCTCAAGCGCGCCGCCGGGGTCGACGTGATCAGCCTCGGGATCGGCGATCCCGATATGCCGACGTATCCGCCGATCGTGGCGGCGGCGCAGCGGGCAGTGGCCGATCCGAGCACGCACCAGTATCCGAGCAACCGGGGGCGCCAGGAGTTCCGCGAGGCGGTGTCCGCGTTCTACCTGAGGCGCTTCGGGGTCGAGCTCGACCCCGAGACCGAGGTGATGCCGGCGATCGGCGCCAAGGAGTGCATCTTCAACCTGAACCTGGCGTTCCTCGACGACGGCGACGTGGCGCTCGCCTCGGACCCGGGCTATCCCGTGTACACCGGTGGCCCACTGCTCGCCGGCGGCGAACCGGTGCTGCTGCCGCTGCTGCCCGACCGGCAGTTCGGTCCAGACCTCGACGCGATCCCCACGCAGTCGCGAGAGCGGGCGCGGCTGATGTTCCTCAACTACCCGAACAACCCCACCGGGGCGACCGTTCCCGACGGCCTGTTCGAGGAGGTCGTCGAGTTCGCCCGGCGCCACGACATCCTCGCCGTGCACGACAACGCGTACAGCGAGACCACGTTCGACGGGTACGTGGCCCCGTCGTTCCTGCAGACCGAGGGCGCCAAGGAAGTCGGGATCGAGGTGTTCTCGCTGTCGAAGGGCTACAACATGACCGGCTGGCGCTGCGCCGCGATCGTCGGGAACGCCGACGCGATCGAGTCCTATTGGCACCTCAAGTCGAACATCGACTCGGGGCTGTTCGAGGCGATCCAGCTGGCCGGCGCGGCTGCGCTCGCGCCCGAGCTCGACGCCAACAAGCGCGAGATGAACGCGATCTACCAGCGCCGGCGCAATCTCGTGTGCGACGCGCTCGCCCAGGCGGGAGTCGAGGTCACGCCCCCGAAGGGAACGATCTACATATGGGCGCCGATCCCGGCCGGCTTCGATTCCTCCGCGGCGTATTGCGAGCACGTGCTCGAGCACGCCGCGGTGGTGATCTCGCCCGGTGGCGCGTACGGCCCGAGCGGCGAGGGCTACTTCAGGATCTCGCTCACGACTTCCGACGAACGGCTGCTCGAGGCGGTCGAGCGGATCCGTCGGCTGTAGCCCCGCGTAGCACTGCGCCTACCGAGATCGCGTCCGCCGCCGGGTAAGAGGTTAAGGTTGGGCCCGAACTACCATCACCTTTTGTGCAGAACCCCCAAGTCAATAGCCAGCTGAATGGGCAGCGCCCGCGCGGACGCGCCCGCCAGCGTGCCTTCCTGGTCGCGGTCGTCCCGGACGGTGGCGAGGAGCAGCTCGCCGAGCTTCGCGAGCTGCTCAAGACTGCTGGGGTCGCCGGCGTCGGGGAACTCGTGCAGCGGCGCGATCACCCGCACCCCAACACCTACCTCGGTCCCGGCAAGATCGACGAGCTGAAGGCCGAGCTCGCGTCGTCGGACGCAAACCTCGTCGCCTGCGACGACGAGCTGTCCCCGCGCCAGGAGCGCAACCTCGAGGCGGCGCTCGGGCTTCCGGTGATCGACCGTACCGCGATCATCCTCGACATCTTCGCCTCGCACGCGCACACCGCGGAGGGCAAGCTTCAGGTTGAGCTCGCCCAGCTCGAGTACAACCTCGCCCGCATGCGCGGGCTATGGTCCCACCTGGAGCGGCTCGGCGCCGGGCGAATCGACGGCGGAATCGGAACCCGCGGACCCGGTGAGACCCAGATCGAGACCGACCGCCGGCTAGCGCGCGACCGGATCTCGGCCCTCAAGCGCAAGCTCGGCCAGGTCCGCTCGAGCCGCTCGGTGATGCGCGCCGAGCGAGAGCGGACTCAGCTGCCCTCGGTCGCGCTTGCCGGCTACACCAACGCGGGGAAGTCGACGCTGCTCAACGCGCTCACCGGATCGAGCGTCGGCGTTCGCGACAGCCTGTTCGAGACGCTCGACCCGACCACGCGGTTGCTTCGCACGGGCGGCCGCGACTACCTTGTGACCGATACCGTCGGGTTCATCCGCAAGCTTCCTCACCAGCTCGTGGAGGCGTTCGGCGCGACGCTCGAGGAGACCCGGCTGGCCGACCTCATCCTGCACGTGGTCGATGCCTCGGTTCCCGAGGAGGAGCTGGTGGCGATGACGCGTGCGGTCGAGGACGTACTGCTCGAGATCGGCGCCGACGTGGTGCCCGAGATCCTCGTGCTGGCCAAGGCCGACCGGGTCGACGACGAGCGGCGCACGGAGCTCGAGCGCCGGCATCGCGACGCCGTGCTGATCTCGGCGGTGAGCGGCGAGGGGCTCGAGACGCTCGAGCAGCAAATCGAGGAGAGGTTCACGCGCACCCTCCAGGATGTGGAGCTGCTGATCCCGTATGACGCCGGCGCGCGCCTCGCCGAGCTGCACGCGATCGCCGGCGACCTCGAGCGCGAGGACACGCCCGACGGTGTGCGCGTGTTGGCCCGGCTGCCCGCGGCCGTCGCCGCGCGCTACCAGGAGTTCGCGCTCAGCCGCCCGTTCGCATGACCCTCTTCGTGGGGCGGCTCGACGACCGCGCGCGGCTGCCGACCAGGGCGTATCCGGGCGATGCCGGGCTCGATCTCTATGCACTCGACGACGGGGAGATCGGGCCGGGCGAGCGGGCATCGGTCCGGACCGGGATCGCCGTCGAAATCCCCGACGGGCAGGCCGGTCTGGTGCTGCCGCGGTCGGGGCTGGCAGCCAAGCACGGAATCGCGCTGGTCAACGCGCCCGGCCTGATCGACGCCGGGTACCGCGGTGAGGTCCGCGTGCTGCTGTTGAACACTGACCAGACGGCGCCGTTCGCCATCTCCGCCGGCGAACGGATCGCCCAACTCGTGCTCGTGCGGATCGAAACGCCCGAGGTCGTCGAGGTCGACGAGCTCGCCGTCTCGGAGCGCGGCGCCGGCGGCTTCGGCTCGAGCGGCTAGTTGACTAGCCGCTGGACGAGGGCGGCGGCAGGACGTCATTCGCCTGCAGGAACTGGGTCGCGACGGTCGCGGGGTCCTGGCCGTCGAGCTCTACCGAGGCGTTCAGCTCGCGCATCGCCGGGAGCGTCAGCAGCGCGCTGACGCGGTTGATCGTCGCCTCGAACGCGGGGCCCTCCGCGTCGAGCGCGCGCACGGACGCCACCGGCACGACATTGCCCCAGCCGAAGATGTTGTCGGGGTCGTGCAGCAACGGATAGCTCCCGCTGAGCAGCTCAGGATCCGTGGTCTGGACGACGGCCGCCTGCACAATCCCCTGGTCGAGCGCCCGGTACTGCGAGCCCAGCTCGAGCGGCGTGAACGCGGACGGAACCACGCCGTAGGTGCTCTGGAGCGCCGGCAGGCCGGTCGGGCTCTGCTGAAACTGTGGCGGGCCCCCGAGCGTGAGCTGGGGCGACACCTTGATCAGGTCGGGGATCGACTGCACCTGGTTCTCGACCGCATAGTCGAACGTCACGGCGATTGCGTTGGTGTCGCTGAACGGCGTCGCGTTGAGCAGCGCGAGACCGTGCTTGAGCGCGTAATGCTGGCCGGCAAGGTACGCGTCCTCACGGGACCCGAACGCGCGCTGGAGGCCGGCGACGCCGGTGTCCCATGTGGCGAGGTACTCCGGATACATCGCGAGCTGGCCGTTCGCGAGAGCCTGCTGGATCACCTCGGTAGGCCCGATGCTCTGATTGAGTGAGACGTTGAAGCCTTGAGCCTTGAGCGCCTGGTAGTAGAGCTGTCCGAGCAGGAACTGCTCGGGGGTATTCTCGTCGCCGATCGTCGCCGGTGGCCTCCCAGCACCCGGGAGATCGACCGTGGTGGTGGCCGTGGCCGTGGCCGTGGTCGTGGTCGTCGCCGTCGTCGTGACCGTGGTGACGCTCGGCACCGCCGCGGTCGCCGGCCGCGAGCCGGCACCGCAGCCGCCGAGCCCCAGGGCGGCGATCCCGCACATCACCGCCGACCCGATCGAGCCCATTAGCGTTGCCCCGCGCGACATCGCCCTCAGACTCTCACACTCCCGCCGCGCGGCGCGCGTCGGCGTGGGCATCGGCCTCGAGCCGGTCGTCGAGTGGCTCGAGCGGCTCGTCGAGGCCGAGCGCAGTTTGGATCAGCCAATCGGCGAACCAGGCGTTCTTAGGGAGCAGGGGGCCGTGTAGGTAGGTGCCGATCACGTTCGCGCGGCGGACGCCCTCATAGCCGTCGACGCCGTTGTTGCCGCGTCCCTTGAGCACCCGGCCGAGCGGTGTCGCGCTCGGCCCGAGCTGTGTGCGTCCCCCGTGGTTCTCGAACCCCGCGAGTACCCGCCGTACCCCCGGATCGAGCTCGACCTCGATCGCGACGTTGCCGATCAGTCGGGCTTCGTCCGAGCGGACGGTGACGAGATCGACCAGCCCCGTACCCGGCAGGGTCTCGTCGCCGAGCTGATACGAGTATCCGAGCAGCTGATATCCGCCGCAGACCGCGAGGATCACGGCGCCCCGGTCGGCCGCGGCATGCAACGCGTCGCGCTTGACCTCGGCCAGGTCGAGGGCGCACAGCTGCTGGTCGCGGTCCTGTCCGCCCCCGATGTAGAAGAGGTCCGCGCCGTCGGGGTCCAGCCGCTCGCCGAGGCTGCTCGCGGTGACGCTGAAGTCGATTCCCCGCCACCGACAGCGGCGCTCGAGCAGGAGCAGATTGCCGCGGTCGGCGTAGATGTTCATCAGGTCCGGATACAGCGCGCACACCCGCAGCGAGGTGCCCTCCCCGTTACTGCGCTGGGGCACGGAGGATCACCACCTCGCTGCCGACGTAGTCGGAGGTTTCGCGCACCCTGGCCCGCTGGACGCGGGCGAAGCCGGCGGCGCGGCCCTCGCGCTCGAGCCCGCGGGCGGTCAGACGGTCGAGGCGAATCAGGTCGCGCTCGACGGTCCGCTCGCCCGCGATCGCGACCGTCTCGCGTCGGCGCTCGAGCACGAACCCGTCGCGCTCGGCGCGGACTGCGACCGGCTGGCTCGAGTACACGATCCCGTCGAGCTCGCGGATGTCGGGCAGCGGGGAGGGCAGACCGTCGGTCGCGTCGTAGAGGTCGAGTGCCTCGGCGATGGCGATCGCGACCGCTCCGCCGGCGCGTAGGTGGCGCAGCGCGCAGCGCAGGAACGCGGCGCGGCCGTCCGCTCCTCCGAGCAGCTGGATCGTCTGCATCGGCACGATGGCCAACGGGAAACGCTCGCCGAGGTCGAAGTCCCGAGCGTCGCCGACAACGGTGGTAACGAGCGCTCGGGAAGAAACTCGGACTATTTCCGAGTTTCTTCCCGAGTCGGGCACGACGGCACCGGCGCGCCCCCCCAGCGCCCCGAGCAGCTCGGAGTCGCGATCGAGCGCGGTCACCCGATACCCCGCGCGCGCCAGGTCGAGCGCCACCCGGCCGGTGCCGGCGCCGACGTCGAGCACCGGGTCGCCGTGCTCCGCCGCCAGCGCGCGCCACAGCGGCAGGTCCTCGGCGTAGGCGCCGCACTCGATGTCGTGCCAGATGACGCTCATGGCCAAACCACCGCGCTCATCGCCGACCCACAGGGGCAGGTTCCCAGAAGCGGACGGCGTGCCCCCGCGTAGCTAGCTCCTGACGGAGCTCGAGCAGGGCCGTGTACGTCGGCAATGCGTACAGGTGCCTGGACTTCACCGCCGCGAGCGCCTCATCGAGCGCAGGCGCGAGCTCCGGTCTGACGTGGAGCCGTTCGGTCGGCACGCCGGCGTACTTCAAGCGGACGGCGAGCTCGGCGGCGCGCGTGCCGGCGCAGGTGACACGGCGGACCCGTCCGGCGAGCATCTCGAAGTCCGCGTCCCACACCCACGAGACGTCGCGCCCGTCGGCGGTGCGGTCGTTGAGGACCGCCAGCAGGTCGAGCTCGTCGTGCTCGAGTACGAGTGTCCGCAGGATCTCGTTCGCGCCGGCCGGGTTCTTGATCAGCAGGACCTGGAGCTCGACGTCTCCGATCGCGATCCGCTCGGCCCGGCCGAACGCGGCCTGCACGTCGCGAAGGCCGGCGACGACCGCGTCCACAGGGACTTCGAGGCCGAGGCACAGCGCAGCGGCGCCGAGCGCGTTGTAGACGTTGTAGAGCCCGGGAAGCGGCAGCTCGACGGTGACGTTCCCAACCGGGGTGGTCAGCTCGAACCTCGAGCGCCGCGTGCCGTCGAGCTCGATCCGCTCGGCCGCGACCGCCGGCGCGGGTCGCCGCTGGCCGCACGCGAGACAGCGGTAGCGACCGAGGTGGCCGAGGTAGATCGCGTCGTACACGTACGGCGCGCCGCACCGGCGGCAGTGCTTTGAGTCCGAGGCGTGCTGCATCTCGGGGATCGCCACCGACGGGTCCTCGACCCCGAAGTAGGTCACGTTCGGCGCCTCACGTCCGAGATCGGCGATCAGCGGGTCGTCCGCGTTCAGGACGAGCTGCGTACCGGTCGCGGACGCCGCGGACGCGACGGCGGCCCAGCGGTCGGCGATCGTCTCGAGCTCGCCGTAGCGGTCGAGCTGATCGCGGAACAGGTTGCCCAGCAGGATCCCGCGCGGCCCGATCTCGGGGGTGATCCGGTCGAGCCAGAACTCGTCGATCTCGAACAGCCCGAGCTCCCCGTCGATCCGCCCGCCGACACCGGCGGCGGCGAGCAGGGTCGAAGCGACGCCGCCGGCCATGTTCGCGCCCGCGCGGTTGTGTACGACCGGGATGCCGGCGTGCCCGAGCACGGACGCGACCATCGCCGCGGTCGTCGTCTTGCCGTTGGTCGCCGAGACCACGACTGAACCTCGAGCCAGCCGCGACGACAGCTCTGAGATCGCGCCCGGCTCGAGCGCCATCAGCACCTTGCCGGGCAGGCTCGTCCCGCCTCCCCGCCCGGCACGCCGCGCGAGTTCGCCCACCGCGCGCGCCGCCGCGATCTTGGCTCCGAGCAGCGTCATGCCGGCACGATCATCCGAACCGCGCCCGGGAGTACGCGAACCGTGACCGGGAGCTGGGCGATCGCCTCCCCATCGGCGTACAGGGTGAATCGCTGCGACGCGCTGATGTGCACCTCGCGCCCGCGGACGACGTCGACGCCGCGAAAGCGGAGGTGGCGGCCGCTGAACACGGTGGGCGCGAGCCGCAGATAGCGAGGCTTTGACATGTCCTCGATGATGACCACGTCGAGCAGACCGTCGGTGAGCGAGGCGTTCGGCGCGAGTAGCATCCCGCCGCCGAACTGCTTCGAGTTGGCGGCCGCGACCGAGTAGCCGGTGAACCGCCGGGGTACCCCATCGTCGAGTGTGACCTCGAACGCCGCCGATTCCCAGCGAGGCAGCGCTCGCACGAGTGCCAGCGCGTACACGGGGCTGCCGCGCACGACGCGGGTGTCGTTGGCGATCTCGTTGACCACTGAGTCGAAGCCGCAGCTGGCGATGCCGGCGAAGGTCCGCTCGCCGGCCTCGCCGAGATCGAGCT
The DNA here is from genome assembly GCA_963836715.1 of uncultured Solirubrobacterales bacterium. GTDB lineage: Bacteria > Actinomycetota > Thermoleophilia > Solirubrobacterales > Solirubrobacteraceae > Palsa-465. The sequence continues at coordinate 151,407 of CAWIKH010000003.1, read as the reverse complement.
CCCGGACGACCCCGGAGGCCAGCACCGCGCACGCCGCCACGGGCTTGCGCGGAATCCCGAGCGCGCGGCACAGGTCGTTGCCCCGCCCGCCCGGCAGGATCCCGACCACGCCATCGGTGCGCTTGAGCGCGCCGGCGACCGCGCCGATCAGCCCGTCGCCTCCGAACGCGACCGCGACCTCACCGTTCCCGGCCGCTTCCAGCGCGAGCTCGCGAGCGTGATCGAGGCTCTTCGTGTACTCGAAGCGGTGCTCGAGCCGGTGCGCTCGCAGCGCCGACTGGACATCGGGCAACGCCCGCGCGGGACGGCCCCCACCGGCGACCGGGTTGACGATCAACGATATATGACGATTTTTCGGCGGTTGCCGCCTTGTGCGCACGGCCCAGATCATGCCGAACCTGCTAAGGCGGCAACCGCCGAAAAATTCCCAGTTGGTACGCTTTCTCACGGAATGGCGCTCCGCCTCGATCTCCGACTTCTCCTCCTCCCCCCTCGGGGGGAATAGCGCGTGGGCGGCCGCACGTAGCCGCGAGACCAGCACCGAGAAGACACCGAGATCGAGACACTTAGGAGCGACATGACTAAGCCTGAAGACCCAAGGCCGAAGGCGCCGCCGTCAGGCGCCGCCGACAATTCCCATAAGGCGCCGCCGTCAGGCGCCGCCGACAATTCCCATAAGGCGCCGCCGTCAGGCGCCGCCGACAATTCCCATAAGGCGCCGCCGTCAGGCGCCGCCGACAATTCCCATAAGGCGCCGCCGTCAGGCGCCGCCGACAATTCCCATAAGGCGCCGCTGTCAGGCCCCGCCGACAATTCCAAAGTACTGATCTTCGATACAACTCTGCGTGACGGAGAGCAGTCGCCCGGCATATCGCTGAACACGCAGGAGAAGCTCGAGATCGCCCAGCAGCTGGCGCGACTGGGCGTGGACGTGATCGAGGCGGGCTTTCCGATCACCTCGCCGGGCGACTTCGAAGCCGTACAGGAGATCTCGCGCAGCGTTGAAGGACCCGTGATCGCCGGCCTTGCGCGGACTCACCTGGCCGACATCGACGCGGCGTGGAACGCGGTCAAGGACGCGACGGGGGCGGGTGGGGCCCGAATTCACACGTTCATCTCGACGTCCGACATACACATCCAGTACCAGCTCCAGACCACGCGCGACGACGTCAAGGGCCAGGCCCGCGCGGCGGTCGCGCACGCCAAACGGTACGTCGACGACGTCGAGTTCTCGCCGATGGACGCGACCCGCGCCGACATCGAGTTCACGGCGGAGGTGTGCCAGATCGCGATCGACGAGGGCGCTACCACGATCAACATCCCTGACACCGTCGGGTACACGATGCCGCACGAGTACACGGCCTACCTCGAGCGGCTGTATGAGCTGATCCCCGACCTGCGCGACATCGCGCTGTCGGTCCACTGCCACGACGACCTGGGCCTGGCCGTCGCCAACTCGTTCGCCGGTCTGCTCGCGGGTGCGCGCCAGGTCGAGTGCGCGATCAACGGGATCGGCGAGCGCGCCGGCAACGCGTCGCTCGAGGAGATCGTGATGCTGCTCCACACGCGCGAGCGCGCCGTCGGGCTGAGCACCGGCGTCGTGACGCGCGAGATCTCGCGAACCTCGCGGCTGGTGTCCCGGCTGACCGGCTACCCCGTGCAGCCGAACAAGGCGGTGGTCGGCCGGAACGCGTTCGCGCACGAGTCCGGCATCCACCAGGACGGTGTGCTCAAGGAGCGGACCACCTACGAGATCATGGACGCGACCACGGTCGGGCTCGAGGCCAACTCGATCGTCCTCGGCAAGCATTCCGGCCGCCACGCGCTGCAGCAGGCGCTGGCCGATCTGGGCTTCGAGCTCTCGGGGCAGGGTCTGAACACCGCGTTCCGGCGCTTCAAGGAGATCGCGGACAAGAAGAAGCACGTGACCGCGATGGATCTCGAAGCGCTCGTCACCGACGAGCTGCGCGAGGAGATCGCGGACTACCAGCTCGAGTGGTTCGACGTCGAGGCGTCCACACGCCGGCCCCCGCACGCGACCGTTGGCGTCCGGACTCCCGACGGCGAGGAGGTCACGGGCTCGTTCACCGGCGATGGCCCGGTCGACGCGATCTTCCGCGCGATCAACGCCGCCACCGGCTCCGACGCCAGGCTCCGCGAGTTCCGCGTCGACGCGGTCACCGGCGGCCAGGACGCGCTCGGCGAGACCTCGGTAGTGCTCGAGATGGGCGGGGTCAGCGGCTCGGGTCAGGGTGTCTCGACAGACATCCTGGAGGCGGCCGCACGCGCGTACGTACGGGCGCTCTCGAATGCGATCCGGCGCCGCGGGGTCATGGCTGAGGCAGAGGAAGCGACGGCTGGGGCGGCCTCGGGGCCACCGGTGCGGACGCCGTGACGAACTGAAGCCCCTGTCGGTAGGCGGCCGCGAGGACGCGGCCGCTGGGCTCGCGGTCCATGAAGTTTGTGCCCATTGCCTCGGCGCATTCCACGTTCGGCGCCAGCATCCGCACCGCGGCGCCACGGCGGCGGAGCACGAGCGCCTCGACCGAGACCGCCGTCCGTGACACGTTGCGAACCATCCCCAGGACTCTGGACGAGGCCGGGATGCTCGCTGTCGGGTTGAGGCACAGCACGTGCGTGTCGCGACCGGCGGGCGCGGCGTCGAGGTTGGTCGGGCTCCACACGCCCCCGTCGACGTACTCGCGGCCGCCGATCGTGACCGGCGCGAACAGCCATGGCACCGTGCACGAGGCGGCGACGGCCTCCGCGACCGTCGCACGCGGAGCGCCGGGACTACCGAACACGACCCTGCGACCGTTGCGGCGGTCCACCGCCACGATCCGCAGGCGCCCGTCGAAGCGCGGTTCGAGTCGCTCGACGTTCCGGCGCAGACCGGCGAGCGTGTCCGCGGGCTGGGGGAGCCGACGCAGCATCGCCGCTCGCACGATCGCGCCGCCCGGAGCGGCGAAGCCGAGCGCCATCGGCGCGAACGTGGCGCCGACCGCGAGCGCCCACTCGCCGGCGCGGCGCGCGGCGGCGAGTCCGGCGGCGGCCAGGCCGTCGGCGGGCCGGGGAGCGCTCGGCCGCTCCTCGAGCTCGGAGCCGATCATCGAGGGGCGGCGAGGCGACTGACCCGCGATCAGGTGAGCGGCGACGATCGATCCGGCCGACGTCCCGACGTAGTAGTCGCAGTCGCGCAGGTCGAAGCCGGTGCCGTCCTCGATCCCGGCCAGAACGCCCATCATCCAGGCCTCGCCGAGGACCCCACCGCCGCCGAGGACCAGCACGTCGGGTCGTGAGCGCATGACGCATGAGGCTAGCGGCGGGGACCGGCGGGCTTGCCAGCCGTGCGCACCGCGCCCCCCGGCGCACGCGAGGCAAACGAACCGGGCGCGAGGTGCGCTCGGGATGACCGCGGGCGCCGCGCGATGGGCGAGGCCGGACGCCGAGCGCGCGGCAAGCCCGCGTGGCACCGCCCGCTGTCCCCCGGCTATGTGGCCGTATGCGATAACGTACATCCGTATGGCGACGACCGAGACGGCACAGAACGGCGTGGGGTTGAGGATCCGGGCGCTGCGTGAGGCCATGGACCTGTCGCTCCGTGACCTGGCCGTGCGTTCGGGCGTGAGCGCGCCGATGCTCTCGCAGGTCGAACGCGGCGAGACCAGCCCGACCCTCCAGGTCGCCAAACGGATCGCCACCGGGCTCGAGCTGAGGCTCTCGCAGCTGTTACGGCTCGACGAGGAGGGTGCCGTGACGGTCGTCCGAGCCGGCGAGCGGCGGAAGGCGCCGAGCGCCGTGGACGGGCACCGCTACGAGATCCTCACGCCGCCACTGCCCGGCCAGCGCGCCGAGCTTTCGCGTCACACACTCGCCCCGGGGGCGGTCACCGGTGGACCCGGCGATCCGCCGATGCACGAGCCCGGCAGCCGGGAGACCGCTCTCGTCGAGCGCGGGAGGGTCGTCCTGCACTGCGACTCACAGCGGTACGAGTTGCTCGATGGCGACTGCGTCACGTTCGACGCAGACCTGAATCATCATTTTGAAAATCCAGGCCCTTGGGAAGCCGTGCTACTGGCGGTGCTCAGCGCCGGACTGCGGAGGAGCTGATGCCAAAGACCCTGTTCGACAAGATCTGGGACGCGCACGTGATCGATGGGGCCGCGTCCAATCTCATCTACATCGACCTGCACCTGTTGCACGAGGTCACGAGCCCGCAAGCCTTCGACGGGCTTCGACTCGCAGGGCGCAAGGTGCGCCGTCCCGACCGGACCCTGGCGACGGCCGATCACAACGTCCCGACCGACGGGACTCCGGTGGCGGCGAGGATCCGGGACGAGCTGTCGCGCGTGCAGGTTGAGACGCTCGAGCGCAACTGCGAGGAGTTTGCCATCCCGCTGTTCTCGCTCGGCTCCGATCATCAGGGGATCGTCCACGTGATCGGCCCAGAGCTCGGCGTCACGCAGCCGGGGATGACAATCGTGTGCGGCGACTCGCACACCGCCACACACGGGGCGTTCGGTGCACTCGCGGTCGGCATCGGGACGAGCGAAGTCGAGCATGTGCTCGCCACCCAGTGCCTGGTTCAGTCCAAGCCCCGCTCGATGCGCATCCTCTACCACGGGTCGCTCGGCTTCGGCGTCACCGCCAAGGACCTGATCCTGGCCACGATCGGCCAGATGGGAGTGGACGGAGCCGTGGGCCACGTCGTCGAATACGCCGGGCCGGCGATCGAGACGCTGTCTATGGAAGGGCGCATGACCGTCTGCAACATGACGATCGAGGGCGGCGGGCGCGCCGGGATGATCGCGCCCGACGACACGACGTACGAGTGGGTGATCGGCCGTGCGGCGGCGCCCGATTCGGTACCGGACGCCTGGCGAGATCTTCGAACCGAGGAGGGAGCGGCGTTCGACAAGCAGGTCGACGTCGACGCGTCCGCGATCAGTCCGATGGTCACCTGGGGCACGACGCCGGCCATGGTTTCGCCGGTTACGGGCGCAGTGCCCGAGCCGCACTCCGATCAGGACGAGCGCGCGCTCGAGTACATGGCGCTCGAGCCGGGAACGCCGATCGGCGAGATCAAGCTCGACCGCGTGTTCATCGGCTCTTGCACGAACTCGCGCATCGGGGACCTGCGCGCGGCCGCCGACGTGGTCAAGGGCCACAAGGTCGCCGACAGCGTGTACGCGATGGTCGTCCCAGGCTCCCAGCAGGTCAAGGCACAGGCCGAGCGGGAGGGGCTCGACGAGGTCTTCACGCGCGCCGGCTTCGACTGGCGCGGAGCGGGATGCTCGATGTGCCTCGGTATGAACCCCGACGTCGCCGCGCCGGGAGAGCGCGTCGCCTCGACTTCGAACCGGAACTTCGAAGGCCGCCAGGGACGCGGGGCCAGGTCGCATCTGGTGTCGCCGCAGATGGCGGCCGCCGCCGCGATCGAGGGCCGATTCGTTGACATCCGGAATTGGCTCCCACCCACCCACGGGCAATGAGGGCGATCGAGACGATCACCGGCCGCGTGTCGGTGCTCAACCGCGACGATGTCGACACCGACCAGATCATCCCCAAGCAGTTCCTCAAGCGCGTCGAGCGCACCGGTTTCGGCGAGTTCCTATTCTTCGACTGGGCCAAGCAGTCGGGGTGGGATCTCCCGAGCAACCCGATTCTCGTGGCGGGACGCAACTTCGGGTGCGGCTCGAGCCGCGAGCACGCCCCGTGGGCGCTCGAGGACTACGGCTTTCAGGCGATCATCGCGCCGAGCTTCGCCGACATCTTCCGCTCGAACTGCACGAAGATCGGATTGCTTCCGGTCGTGCTGAGCGCCGATGAGTGCGCCTCGATCGCGGATGCCGGCGAGGCGCAGGTCGATCTCGCCGCGCAGGAGGTGCGGTGGCCGGGTGGGACGGCGACCTTCGAGATCGATTCCGAGATCAAGCACCGGCTGCTGAACGGCCTCGACGACATCGCGCTCACGCTCGAGCAGGATGAAGCGATCGCCTCCTACGAGCACGACCGTGAGCGTGCCGGGCCGGTGACGACGGCGATCTGATGGCCACCGGAGCACAGCGCGACTGGGACGGCGCCACCTACGACCGCGTCTCGGATCCCCAGCTGGCCTGGGCGCGCGAGCAACTCGTGCGGCTGGACCTGGATGGGGAAGAGGTGGTGTTGGATGCCGGTTGCGGGTCCGGACGGGTAACCGCGCTCTTGGCCAACCTGGTTCCACGCGGTCGGGTGTACGCGGTCGACGTGGCGCCGTCGATGGTGGTGCACGCCCGCGAGGCGCTCGGCGATCGCGCCACCGTGCTCTGTCAGGACCTGGTCGAGCTCGACCTGCCCGAGCGTGTCGACGCGGTCTTCTCCAACGCGACGTTCCACTGGGTCCACGACCACGACGCGCTGTTCGCGGCGCTTCACCGGACGCTCGCACCGGGCGGCCAGCTCGTCGCCCAGTGCGGCGGGCGCGGAAACATCGATGCGTTCCGCACGCTCGCCGACGCGATCGCGGGGGAGGAGCCGTTCGCGCCGTACTTCTCCGACTGGCAGCGACCGTGGAACTACGCCACCGATGACGAGACGGCCGTGCGGTTGCGCGCCGCCGGCTTCACCGACGTCTCGTGCTGGATCGAGCCCAAGTCGGTGACGCCCGAGGACCCTCGCTCGTTCATCCAGACCGTGTGCCTCGTCCGGCATCTGGACCCGCTCCCATCCGAATTGCGAGAGCCGTTCGTCGACCGCGTGCTCGAACGCGCCGGCGAGCCGTTCGTGCTCGAGTACGTGCGCCTGAACATGACCGCCCGCCGGTCCTTGTCGTGAGCCGGACGTCCTGGGGCGCGCGGGATCGCGTCCTTGAGACGTGAAGGAGGCCCGCCTGGGCGGGCCTCTTCACAGATGGGCTTCAGCGGAACGAAAACATCAGGCCCAACACCCCCAAGTGCGATCACGCGCTCACACTCAGCCGCTCTGTAATACCTGCCGCGATTCTCCGAGCTCGGCCAGCAGGCAGGAACAAGCTGCGTGTACGGGCAGGGTGTCGCGGCCCGGGTGACTGCTCAGGTGCTCCGGGTCAATTTACTGCGTGTGGCGAGCGGGTTGCCTCCGTGCCGCCGCGCTCGGTGAGCATACTCAAAGCTACGTTCGCTGGTGCAACGCGCCGAGCATTAACCCCGGCGCACGGGTCCCCGTAGGAAAGGTGAACGGGGACCACCGGGTGCGCCGCCGAGTGGTGCAGGTCCCGCGCGATGCGCGTACGCTCCTCTGCCAGTGCGAGACGGCGATCCTGGATCGACCGGGGAAGGTTCCGCTCCGGGGGGCCGTCTGGGACGGATATGACGCTGAACCGCATGGCGGCGATCGGGGTGCTGTTAATCGCGGCGATCACATCAGGGTGTGGCGCGGGGGGTGCCCCGCCTCGCGCCGGCAACCCGCTCGCGTTCGCCTGGCTCCGCCCGGCGCCGGCGCCCGCGGCGTGGTCGCTTGCCCGTCTGAGCGGTACCGCCGCCCTCGCATACCCGCCGTCATGGCATCGGATCGAGTCAGACCCGGGAACGGTGTCCGCGGCACTGGTGGTCGCGCGCACGGGCTTGATCACCGAGTACCTGAACGCCACGCCGAAGCAGGCGAACGAGACGCTCCAGAACTGGGCGAGCTTCCGGACGGCGCACAACCGGAACGAGGGCGACAGCCAGGAGCAGGTGCTGGCGGCGGCGCGCGATCTGCGGTTCCGGAACGGGCGGGGCTCGTGCGTGATCGACCGCTACCGGACCACTCGAACCCGTTACCAGGAGATCGCGTGCCTGGTCCACGCGCCCGCCGGCGAGAGCGTGATCGTCGCGGCCGCGCTGGCGTCAATGTGGGCGCACGACTCGCCGGCACTCGAGCGCGCCGTGGCGGCGTTCGTCGCGTAGATCCCCCTTGAGGGCGACCATCGATGTCCCCCGGAGGGGGGACGACAGATCCGGCCCTCGTGCCGACCATTACCTCATGAACAGATTCTCGATCGACAACACCTTTCTGGCGCGAGGGGTCGTGCGCTTCCGCTCGCTCGTGGCGGGGAGGCGCGGTCATGACCCGCTACCGCCAAGGGGCGCCCGGGACGACCGTGTTCGCGATCCTCGGGTTCATCGTCGGCGTTGACGTTCACCGTCACCGGTGGCGCCAGGGTCGACGTGATCTACCGCGCCACGATGTTCCCCGTGCTGATCGTCACGGCGCTGATGCTCGGGCGCGCGGCGGGGGCGGCGGCGCTTGGCGAGTAATGCACGGCCCGGGGTGAGCTCCCAGCGCTCGCGATTGGTAGCGTCCCGCCACCATGGCGCCGCGCGTCGTCCTTCTCCCCGGTGACGGGATCGGGCCCGAGGTCATCGCCCCGACGCTCGACGTGCTGAGTGCCGCCGGTGTGGAGCTCGAGTACGAGGAGCACCCGTTCGGCGGCGCGTCGATCGACGCCCATGGCACCGCGCTCACCGACGAGACGCTCGCAGCTTGCAAGAACGCCGACGCCGTCCTGCTGGCCGCGGTCGGCGGCCCGAAATGGGACACGACCGACCCCGATAAGCCGCGCCCCGAGCAGGGCCTGCTCGGCCTCCGCAAGGGCCTCGGCCTGTTCGCCAACCTCCGGCCGGTCAGGCCGCTGCCCGCCCTTTACGATGCGAGCCCGCTCAAGCGCGACCTGATCGAGCGGACCGACATGATCGTGATCCGCGAGCTGACCGGCGGCATCTACTTCGGCGAGAAGACCCGCACCTCCGACCGCGCCTCTGACGAATGCGTCTACACGCGCGAGGAGATCGAGCGGATCGCTCGGGTCGCGTTCAACACCGCGAAATCCCGAGTCACCAGCGTCGATAAGGCCAATGTGCTCGAAACGAGCCGGCTGTGGCGCGAGGTCGTACGCGAGATTCACACCGCGGAATTCCCGAACATCGAGCTCGAGCACCTGCTCGTCGACAACGCCGCGATGAAGCTGATCGCGGCGCCCCGTCACTTCGAGGTGATCCTCACCGAGAACATGTTCGGCGACATCCTCAGCGACGAGGCCGCGATGCTGACGGGCTCGATCGGGATGCTCCCGAGCGCCTCCCTGGGGGGCGATGGCCCGGGTGTGTTCGAGCCCGTGCACGGCTCGGCCCCCGACATCGCGGGCACCGGAGCCGCCAACCCGCTCGCGATGTTCCTGTCGGCGGCGATGATGCTGCGCCACGGACTCGGCATGGAGGCCCAGGCGGCGGCGGTAGAATCGGCCGTCGAGCGAGCGCTGGCCGAGGGGCTGCGCACGCCCGACCTGGGGGGTACGGCAACTACATCAGAGGCCACCCAGGCAGTCGTCAAATACCTCTAAGGCGCCGCCGTCAGGCGCCGCCGACAATTCGAATAAGGAGTCAGTCGTGCAACAAGCGGACCTCATCTGGCACAACGGTGAAATGGTTGCCTGGGAGGACGCGAAGGTTCACGTACTGACGCACGGCCTGCATTACGGGACCGGGGTATTCGAGGGCATCCGCGCGTACGAGACCGCCAAGGGAACGGCGATTTTCCGCCATCACGACCACCTCGATCGCCTGTTCAAGTCGGCCGAGCTCTATTACATGCCGATCCCGTACACGCTCGCGGAGCTGCGCTCGGCCACCCACGAGCTGATCGCCGCCAACGAGCTGCGCGAGTGCTACATCCGCCCGATCGTGTTCCGCGGCTACGGCCAGATGGGGCTGTACCCGCTTGATGCCCCGGTCGAGGTCTCGATCGCGGTGTGGCCCTGGGGCGCGTACCTCGGGGAGGAGGGCAAGGCGAGCGGCATCCGCGCCAAGGTCTCGAGCTGGCGGCGGATCCCGCACGACGCGTTGATCCCGCACGCGAAGGCGTCCGGTCAGTACCTCAACAACGTGCTCGCGAAGATCGAGGCCTCGAAGGCCGGCTATCAGGAGGCGATCCTGCTCGACTCAAACGGTTTCGTGTCCGAGGGCTCGGGCGAGAACATCTACATCGTCCGCGACGGAGTGATGCTCACGCCACCGCAGACCGCCGGCATCCTCGACGGGATCAATCGCAAGTCGATCATCGACATAGCGAGGGACCTCGGGATCGAGGTCGTCGAGCGCGACCTGGCCCGGGCCGAGCTCTACCTCGCCGACGAAGTGTTCATGACCGGCACGGCCGCTGAGCTCGTCCCGGTACGGGAGGTCGACGATCATCAGATCGGCGCCGGCGAGCCCGGTGGGGGTGGACGGGTGGGCCCAGGGCGGGTGGGTCCAATTACCCGCGAGATCCAGCGCGTGTTCGACGACGCGCTCCACGGGCGCGACCCGCGCTACGCCGAGTGGCTCGACGTGGTCGAGGTGCCAAGCCGAACCGCAGCCGGCTGAGGCGCCGCCCAAGGCGCCGCCGTCAGGCGCCGCCGACGAACCAAATGAATCAGATCGCCGCCGACAAACTCACATGACTCACATCGAGCTCTACGACACCACTCTCCGCGACGGCATGCAGGGGGAGGGCATGTCGCTGTCCGCGCAGGAGAAGCTGCGCGTGGCACACCGCTTGGACGAGCTCGGGATCGACGTGATCGAGGCGGGCTTCCCCAGCTCGAACCCGAAGGAGCTCGAGCTGTTCGGCCTTCTCGCGGGTGAGTCGTTCCGCCACGCCCAGGTTGCGGCGTTCGGTATGACCCGCCGGCGCGACACCCGCGCCCACGCCGATCCGGGGCTTCGCGTGCTCGCCGGGTCGGCCGCGCCCGTGTCTACGATCGTCGGCAAGTCTTGGGGCCTGCACCTCGAGAAGGTCGTCAAGGTCGATCGCGAGGAGAACCTGCGGATGATCTTCGAGTCGGTCGCATTCCTGGTTGGCGAGGGCAAGCGCGTGATCTATGACGCCGAGCACTTCTTCGACGGGTTCGCGGACGACCCGTCGTACGCGCTCCGCTGTGTGGTCGCGGCCGCTGAGGCGGGTGCCGACACCGTCACGTGCTGCGACACGAACGGCGGCACGCTCCCGCCTCGGATCGCCGCCGCGGTGGCTGACGTCGTCGCCGCGCTCGCGCCCACCGGCGCCCGGATCGGGATCCACTGCCACGACGACTCGGGGTGCGGCGTCGCGTGCACGCTGGCCGCGGTCCAGCAGGGAGCGGTCCACGTCCAGGGGACGATGAACGGCTACGGCGAGCGATGCGGCAACGCGAACCTGGTCACGATCATCCCCAACCTGCAGCTGAAGCTGGGCTACGAGTGCGTGAACGCCGAGCAGCTCGCCTCGCTCGCCCAGGCCGCGCACTTCTTCGACGAGATCCTGAACTTCACCCCCGACCCTGACCAGCCGTACGTCGGCCGCAACGCATTCGCGCACAAGGGCGGCATGCACGTCGCGGGCGTCAACGTCGACCCGGCGACGTTCGAGCACGTCGACCCGGACGTCGTCGGCAACCGCCGCGAGCTGCTGATCTCAGAGCTCTCTGGCAAGAGCACCGTGCACGCGCGCGCCCGCGACGCCGGGATCTCGCTCGGCGACGGCGAGGCCGGGCGGCTGGTCGAGCGGGTCAAGGAGCTCGAGCACCGCGGCTACCACTTCGAGGCCGCCGACGGGTCGTTCGAGCTGCTCCTCCGCCGCGAGACCGGCGACTACGAGCCGCTGTTCCGGCTCGAGTCCTGGCGAGCGATCGTCGAGAAGCGCGCCGATGGCCGCGTCGAGACCGAGGCAACGATCAAGATCTGGCTCGACGGCGAGCGCTACGTACGGACGGCCGAGGGCAACGGCCCGGTGAACGCGCTGGACCGCGCGCTCCGGGACGCGCTTGTGGAGATCCATCCGCACCTGCGCGACATCGACCTGGTCAACTTCAAGGTGCGGATCCTCGACGAGACCAAGGGCACCGGCGCGGTCACCCGGGTCCTGCTCGACGCCTCCGACGGCGACCAGGTGTGGGGCTCGATCGGGGTATCCGAGAACATCATCGAGGCGTCGTGGGAGGCGCTGGTCGACTCGCTCGAGTACGGGATGCGGATATCGAGCCCGCCCACCCGGCGGTCGGCCGACGAGGCAGCCTCACCACGGGTTCGTGACTGATTCGTCCAGGGAGAGCGTGGCCAGTCGCGTCGGCGAGGCCATCCCGCTCGCGCGGCCGGTCATCGGTGAGCTCGAGATCGAACGCGTGCTCGACGTGCTGCGATCGGGACGCCTGTCGCTCGGACCGCTGCTGGCCGAGTTCGAGCAAGAGTTCGCCCGGCGGGTGGGAGCCGCCCACGCGAGCGCCGTCTCGAGCGGCACCGCCGGCCTTCACCTGGCGCTGCGGGCGGTCGGCGTCACCGACGGCGACGAGGTCGTAACCAGCCCGTTCTCGTTCGTGGCCAGCGCCAACGTGGTCGTGTACGAACGCGCTCGCCCCGTGTTCGCCGACATCGACCCGGTCACGTTCAACCTCGACCCGGACGCCGCCACGGCGGCCGTCACCGATCGCACGACCGCCCTCCTGCCGGTGCACATCTTCGGCTACCCGGCCGAGCTCGCGGCATTCGAGCGGCTCGGGCTGCCGATCGTCGAGGACGCGTGCGAGGCGCTCGGCGCGGTCGATGCCGACGGGGTGCCCGTCGGCGGCCGCGGCCACCCGGCGGTGTTCGGCTTCTACGCGAACAAGCAGATCGCGACGGGCGAGGGGGGGATGGTCACGACCATGGACGCCGAGCTCAAGCAGAGGATCGACTCCGAGCGCAACCAGGGCCGCGCCCCCGACATGGACTGGCTCGACCACGACCGGCTCGGCTTCAACTACCGCCTGGGCGAGATCGCCTGCGCGCTCGGGCTCGCGCAGCTCGAGCGCCTCGACGAGATGCTCGCCGGCCGTGCACGGGTCGCCGCCGCCTACGGCGAGGCGCTCGCGGATATCGACGGGGTCGAGCTGCCGGCGCCGGAGGCTGGCCGGGTACGCCGCGGCTGGTTCGTGTACGTGATCCAGCTCCCGCGAGACGTCGACCGCGACTCGATCGTCCGCGCGCTGGCCGCGCGCGGCATCCCGAGCAAGCCGTATTTCCCCGCGGTTCACCTGATGAGCTACTACCGCGACATGTTCGGGCACCGGGAGGGCGAGTTCCCCGTGTGCGAGGACGTCGCCGCGCGCTCGATCGCGCTGCCGTTCTTCCCCGAGATGACCGAGTCGCAGGTGGAGCAGGTGGCCGAGTCGCTGCGCGAAGTTCTTGGAATGGTCGGCGGCGCCTGACGGCGGCGGCATACCGGCGTTCTTCGGCGACGCCTTACGGCGGCGCCTTAGCCGGGCGATAATCCGCGCTCGATGTCTCGTTTCGCCGAGCCTCAAGACGCCGCGTTCCGCGCGCTCAACGACTCGCTGTCGTTCGACTGGCGCCTCGGCCCCTACGACGTCCAGCAGTCGCGCGCGCACGCGTCGATGCTCGCGGCGCAGGGGATCATCTCCGAGGGCGAGCGCGACGAGCTGCACGTCGCGCTCGACCAGGTCGAGCGCGAGCTCGGCGAGGGCAGCTTCCCGTTCGCCGACGGCGACGAGGACATCCACATGGCGATCGAGCGACGCGTCACCGAGGTCGCCGGCAGGGTCGGCGGGAAGCTCCACACCGCGCGCTCGCGCAACGACCAGGTGGCGACCGACGTCGCGATGTTCGTCCGCGCCCACGCTCAGACCGCCTTCGAGCGGGCCGGGAAGCTCGGCCGGACGCTCGCCGACGTCGCGGAGGCGCATCTCGACTGGCCGATGCCGGGATACACCCATCTGCAGCGCGCCCAGCCGGTCTACCTGAGCCACCACCTGCTCGCGTACTGCTGGATGCTGATCCGCGATCGCGACCGGTTCGCCGGCGTGGTGTCCGCGACCGCGCCGCTTCCGCTCGGCGCGGGGGCGCTTGCAGGCGTCAACTTCGACACCGATCGCGAGCTGGTGGCGCGCGAGCTCGGCTTTGAGTCGGTGGCCGAGAACTCGATCGACGCCGTCTCCAACCGCGACTTCGTGCTCGACTACCTCGCGGCCGCCGCCACCTGCGCGACCCACCTGTCGCGGCTCGGCGCCGAGATCGTGCTGTGGTCGAGCGAGGAGTTCGGCTTCTGCGAGGTCGCGGATGCGTGGGCCTCGGGGTCCTCGATCATGCCCCAGAAGAAGAACCCCGACGCCGCCGAGCTGCTGCGCGCCAAGGCGCCGCGGCTGGCCGCGCATCTGGTCGCGCTCCACGGCGTGCTGCACGGCCTGCCTCTGACCTACAACAAGGACATGCAGGAGGACAAGGAGCACCTGTTCGACGCGGCCGACACGGTCGAGCTGTGCCTGGACGCGGCCGACGGGATGCTCTCGTCGATCACGCTTCCGGCGCGACCGGCTGGCCGGCGCGGCGGCGGACGAGCTGCTGGCGGCGACCGACGTCGCCGACCTGCTCGTCCGGCGGGGGCTGCCGTTTCGCGAGGCCCACGGCGTCGTGGCGGGCCTCGTGCGGAGCGCGATCGACCAGGGCAAGCCGCTGTCGGCGCTCACGCGGGACGAGCTCGCGCGCCAGTCGCCGCTGCTCGACGAGGAGTTCTATGCGCTCCTGCGCGACGGCGCGTGGCTCGAGACCAAGCGCTCGCAGGGGGGGACGAGCCTGCCGCGCGTCCGCGAGCAGCTCGAGCGGGCGCGGGCCGCGCTCGGATGAAGCGCGCCTTCTACGACCGCCCGGTGCTCGACGTCGCGCAGGACCTGATCGGGTGCGTGGTCTCGCACGCCGGCAGCTCGGGAGTGATCGTCGAAACCGAGGCGTATCACCATTCCGAGCCCGCCTCCCACGCGTTCGTCGGTCTGACCAATCGCACGCGAGTTCTGTTCGGGCCGCCGGGGCGCGCCTACCTGTACCGCTCCTACGGGATCCACGCGTGCCTGAACGCGGTGTGCGAGCCCGAGGGCGTCGGGGCCGCAGTGTTGATCCGGGCGCTCCAGCCCGTCGAGGGGATCGAGTTGATGCGCGAGCGCCGCGGCCTCGAGCGCGTCGAGGACCTGTGCTCGGGGCCCGGCAAGCTGACGCAGGCGTTGGGGATCGGGCTCGAGCTCAACGGTTCCGACCTGATCCGAGGACCGATCGTGATCGCCCGCCGGCAGTCGGCGTGGCGGGATGTCGAGGTCGTCGCGAGCAAGCGGATCGGAATCACGAAGGCCGCCGAGTTGCCCTGGCGCTTCTCGGCGCTCGGCAGCCGGTACCTGTCCCGGCCGGCGCTCTCGCGAGCCTGAGAACGGCAGGTTTCCCGGCCGCTCGCCAAAGCTGCGTAGGTGGGTCCCGCTCGGGCGACTCGCGCCCGACACCGCACGCCGATGATCCGAGATTGACGGCGCGCGGTCACCCGATGCGGGAGGCGCACCGGAGCCGGCTAGCCGCCTCCGAGGCCGGCGCCACCTGATCCCGACCCGCCGCCTCCAGTGGTGCCGCCCCGCCTCCGCCGCCGCCGCCGCCGCCCGCCGGTTGCGCCGCCACCGCCGGTTGCGCCGCCGCCGCCACCGCCGGTCGCGCCGGTGCCTCCGCCGCCGCCTGCGCGTACCGCCACCGCCGCCGGTCGCGCCGCCGGCGCCGCCCGCGCCTCCGTTGCCCGTCGCGCCGCCACCGGTCCCGGCCGCGCCGCCGCCGGTGGTTCCGCCGGTCGCGCCGCCCGTCGGGGTCGTCGCCGTCGTCGAGGTCGGAGTTCCACCGGAGCCCGATCCGCTCGACACGCCGGCGGGAGCGCTGGTCGTGTCGGTCGTGGTCGATGTCGTGATCTTCTGGTGCGGGTTCTCACTCGCGAGGATCTGCAGCGCCTGGACCATGAAGTTGTGCCAGATGATCGCCGGGTAGGTTCCGCCCTCGACCGGCGCTCCGTTGTAATCGCTTGTCATCGGCACGAGCTTGTTCGGATAGCCGACCCACACGGCCGTCGTCAGCTGCGGCGTCCAGCCGACGAACCAGGCGTCGGCGTAGTTGGTGGTGGTGCCGGTCTTGCCGGCCACGTCCACGCCCGAGATCGCGGCCGAGGTGCCGGTACCGGACTGCACGACCCCGGTCAGCATCTGGTGGACGACCGCCGCGATCGAAGCCGGAAGCACCCGCTCGTACTCCGGCGTGTCGACCAAGTTCTTCTGCGGGCAGACCTTCGGGCAGTAGATCTGGGCGATCCCGGTCGGGCCTTTGTTCGGGGCCCCGAGCACCGGGTCGTAGACCCTCCGGCCGCCCTCGGCGAACGTCTCGTAGGCGTGGGCCATATCAAGCGGCGAGACCCCGATCTTGAGCCCGCCGAGGATCATCGCGTAGTTGTCCGAGACCGGAGTGCGGATCCCGGCGCGCCTGGCGAAGTGGGCGATCCTCTTTGTCCCGACGTTGATTCCGACCTGCGAGTACACGGTGTTGTCCGAAATGTCCGTGGCATCTTGCAGCGTGATCGGGCCCGAGTACGTGTCGCCGAAGTTGTGGACGATGAAGTGCTCCTTGCCGCCGCTGTTCGGGACGATGAAGTTCTGCGGGGCGGAGTCGATGATCGAGTCCGGCCCGTACTTTCCGGACTCGAGCGCCATCGCCAGCGTGAACGGCTTGAACGCCGAGCCGGGCTGGCGCTCAGCCTCCGTGGCCAGGTTGAACGGGAACTGGCTGTAGTCCTCCTGCCCGTTCACGATCGGCCCGCCGACCATCGCCCTGACCTCTCCGGTCTTGTTGTCGATCGCGACGAGCGAGGCACTGGGGAGGCCGGAGCCGGACGGAAGCTCCTGCCGAGATGGCCTGATCGGCCGCCTGTTCCATCCCGAGGTCGATCGTGGTGCGGATCTTGAGCCCGCCGTAGTAGGCGCGGTACTCGGCGACGCTGTCCGGGACTCCGGGCTGGCCCAGCCCCATCGACGCGAGGATCTGCGGACGCAGCCAGCTCGTGAAGTACGGCGCCGCGGCGGGCTCCTGGGGCTGCTGGATCAGCGCCGCGGTGGGGAGCGGCCGGCGCTTCCCGTAGACGTACTGCTGCTCGGTGATGTAGTGCTGCTCGAGCATGTCCTGGAGGACGCGGTTGCGGCGTTGCATCGCCGCGTGGGGGTGGAGCAAGGGATCGAACGCTGTGGGGTCGGCGACCATCCCGGCGAGCAGCGCCGCCTCCCACGGCTCGAGGACAGACGCACACGGGGATCGCGGCGCGTCGCCGCACCCCGAGCTGGCCTGGCTAGAGGAAGAAGAGACGGCGGAGTTGTAGCCGTGGACCTTGCCGAAGTACACGCGCGCCGCCGACTCGACTCCGTAGGCGCCGTTCCCGAAGTAGATCGAGTTCAGATACTGCGTCATGATCTCCTGCTTGGGCCACCTGCGAGTGAGGTGGTAGGCGAGCGCCGCCTCGCGCAACTTCTCGAAGATCGTGCGGTTGTCCTGCTCGGACAGCGCGTTCTTGACGAACTGCTCGGCGATCGTCGACGCGCCCTGCTTGGATCCGCCGGTGACGTCCGAAAGGACCGCGCGCGCGATCCCTCGCAGGTCGACCCCCGGGTCGGTCCAGAACCGCCGGTCCTCGACCGACACGATTGCGCGCCTCATCCATGGCGAGATCTGCTGGAAGCTGTCGATGACCTCGTGGTTGGGCGGCGCGAACTGCCCGATCAGATGCCAGTGGTCGTCGTACAGGTACGAGTTCGCCGCCGCCCGGTACACCTGCCGGTTCTCGATCTGCGGGAGGTCGGAGGCGACCGCCATCATCATCCCGAATACGGTCGAGACGACCGCGAGCGCGCCGAGGCCGATCAGGATCAGCAGCAGCCGCAGCTTGCGGACCCGCGGCTTCGTGCGGGGCCCCCGGCGCCGACGCCAGAACCGGCCGCGAGGTGAGCCGCGCCGGCCCCCGTTCCCGTTCCCGCGCCTGCCACCATTCCCGCCGCGGCGCCGGTTCCAACCGCGCGAGGGCTCCGATGGCCTCGGAGGCTGCGGCTGATCGCCCTGTGTCGGGATTTCGACGTCGTCGATCATGCAAATCGGGGTTGCTCGCGAGGGACCGGTCCAACGGCCTCGGCGCGTCGCGGAACGTGGCGGCAACAGGGTCCCGCGGCGGCGAGAGTCTAGCATTGGCCCGCATGGAGTCCGAGGTCCGGACGGAGCCGCATTGCTGCCTGAACCATCTAGCTCGAGTCCCTCCGAGGAGGCAGCGTGGCTAACCCGCAACGCCGTGGACTGCCTACCCGAGGGGGCGCTCGAACGGAAGCTTGCAGAGGGCCGCCCGCTGCGGGTCAAGCTCGGGATCGACCCGACCGCGCCGGACATCCACCTCGGGTTCACGGTCGTCCTCCAGAAGCTGCGGGAGTTCCAGGATCTCGGCCACGTCGTCGTGCTGATCGTCGGGGACTACACGGCACGCGTCGGGGATCCCAGCGGCCGCTCCACGACGCGCCCCGTCCTGTCGCCGGCCGAGATCGACGCAAACGCTCAGACCTTCCGGCAGCAGGCGTTGAAGGTGCTCGACTCCGACCGTCTCGAGGTCCGCTTCAACGGCGAGTGGCTGGACATGACGATGGCGGAGCTGTTCACGCTGGCGCGAACGACGACCGTGGCCCAGCTGCTCGAACGCGACGACTTCGCCAAGCGGTTTGCCGCGCGGGAGCCGATCTCGGTACTCGAGCTGCTGTATCCGCTGCTTCAGGGATACGACTCGGTCGCGGTCCAGGCCGACGTCGAGCTCGGCGGCACCGACCAGAAGTTCAATCTGCTGCTGGGGCGCCATATCCAGCGGCTGTACGGGCAGCCCGAGCAGGTGATCCTCACGATGCCGCTGCTGGTCGGGACCGACGGCGAGCGCAAGATGGCCAAGTCGGTCGGCAACTACATCGGCGTCACCGAGCCGCCCGACGAGATCTACGGCAAGACGCTGAGCATCCCCGACGCGGCGCTGACGGCGTGGTACGAGCTGCTCCTGGGAACGGAGCCTCCGCCCGAGCTCGGCCCGCGCGACGCCAAGCGCGCCTTGGCCCGGGCGCTCGTCGCTCGGTTCCATGGCGCGGCCGCCGCGCAGGAGGCCGAGCGGGAATTCGACCGGGTCCACATCGAGCGGCAGGCTCCCGAGGAGATGCCGACCGTGAACTGGCCGGCGGAACAGCCCGACGTGCATCTGCCGGCGCTGCTGGCGACCGCCTTCGGGATCTCGACTTCCGAGGCGCGCCGCGCGCTCGCCCAGGGCGGCGTCAAGCTCGACGGGCAGCCAGTCGGCGACGGATCGCTCGACGTGCCGGCGCTCGACGTCGACGGCAAGGTCTTGCAGCTCGGCAAGCGGCGGTTCGCGCGCGTGCGCGCGGAATGAGCGGCCTGCGGTTGCGCGCTGTACGGCCGGGCGGTTCGCGGCGGTGACGGTCCAGGGCGGTCTGCTCCGGATGGAGACGCCGGGCAACGGGCACATCGTCGACATCACCGCCGGCATCGTGAGCGTGGTCAACACGGCCGGCGTCGACCGAGGCGTGGTGACCGTGTTCGCCACCGGATCGACCGTCGCCGTGACCACGATGGAGTACGAGCCCGGCGGCGTCCACGACCTCCAGGAGCTCCTCGACCGCCTGATCCCGAGCGCCGGCGACTACGAGCACAATCGTCTCAACCACGACACGAACTCCCACGCTCACCTGCGGGCGGCCGTCATCGGGCCCTCTGAGACGATCCCGATCGTCGACGGCCAGCTCCAGCTCGGCACCTGGCAGCAGGTCGTCCTGATCGATTTCGACGACCGGCCGCGCCGGCGGACGGTGACCGTGCAGGTCCTGTCGTAGGGTCCTGGCTCGGTCGGGGCGCCCCGGCGTCCGTCGGGGTCGTTGGACGGCCGAGTCGGTCGCAGCCACGGGCGAGACTTCGCCCGCTCCGGCTCAGCCTCGGCAGAGCGACGTTCCTCCCCCGCGCGGCGGAACGGGCGCTATACTCATCGGTCCGCTCCGAGATCGGAAGCATTCTCGGGCGCGCCCTGGAAAGGAAACCTCTTTCCGACGAGGTGCGACGGTCTTTGAAAACTCAACAGCATGCGCACCCTTCGACCGACCCTCGGTCGAGGAGTGTGTCCAGGTTCGACGCCGTCGCATCGACCGGCCCCCTCGGGGGCCAGCGCGATCGGCGACGGTGCCAGATTGAAACCCCGTCTTGCGTCCCGGGATCCATGGTGTACATCGGATCCCCTTGTGAGGACGCAGGGGCCTGATCCCACCAGGGACAGGCCCGGGTCCGCCCACCGCGCTAGGTGGATGCGCGGACCTCGACGACTCTTTGTGAAGCGGGTTGCCCTTGGCGGCCCGTCTCAGTAGTTCTTCACGGAGAGTTTGATCCTGGCTCAGGACGAACGCTGGCGGCGTGCCTAACACATGCAAGTGGAGCGACGAACCAGGCTTCGGCCTGGGGCAAAGCCGCGAACGGGTGAGTAACACGTGGGTAACCTGCCCCGATGATTGGGACAACCCGAGGAAACTCGGGCTAATACCGAATGTGCCCTCCGGCCATAAGGCCGCTGGGGAAAGGAAGCTTCGGCCTCCGCATCGGGATGGGCCCGCGGCCCATTAGCTTGTTGGTGAGGTAACGGCTCACCAAGGCGACGATGGGTAGCTGGTCTGAGAGGACGATCAGCCACACTGGGACTGAGACACGGCCCAGACTCCTACGGGAGGCAGCAGTGGGGAATCTTGCGCAATGCGCGAAAGCGTGACGCAGCAACGCCGCGTGGGGGAAGAAGGCCTTCGGGTTGTAAACCCCTTTCAGTTGGGACGAAGCTCCGCCGGTGAATAGCCGGTTGGAGTGACGGTACCTTCAGAAGAAGCCCCGGCTAACTACGTGCCAGCAGCCGCGGTAATACGTAGGGGGCAAGCGTTGTCCGGAATCATTGGGCGTAAAGAGCGTGTAGGCGGCTCGGTAAGTCCGCTGTAAAAGTCCAGGGCTCAACCCTGGAAAGCCGGTGGAAACTGTCGGGCTAGAGTCCGGAAGAGGCGAGTGGAATTCCTGGTGTAGCGGTGAAATGCGCAGATATCAGGAGGAACACCAATGGCGAAGGCAGCTCGCTGGGACGGTACTGACGCTGAGACGCGAAAGCGTGGGGAGCAAACAGGATTAGATACCCTGGTAGTCCACGCTGTAAACGATGGGCACTAGGTGTGGGGGGTGTCGACTCCCTCCGTGCCGACGCTAACGCATTAAGTGCCCCGCCTGGGGAGTACGGCCGCAAGGCTAAAACTCAAAGGAATTGACGGGGGCCCGCACAAGCAGCGGAGCATGTGGTTTAATTCGACGCAACGCGAAGAACCTTACCTGGGCTTGACATGTTCCTGACAGCCGTGGAAACACGGTCTCCCTTCGGGGCAGGATCACAGGTGGTGCATGGCTGTCGTCAGCTCGTGTCGTGAGATGTTGGGTTAAGTCCCGCAACGAGCGCAACCCCCGTCGCATGTTGCCAGCATTTAGTTGGGGACTCATGCGAGACCGCCGGTGACAAACCGGAGGAAGGTGGGGATGACGTCAAGTCATCATGCCCCTTATGTCCAGGGCTACACACGTGCTACATTGGCGCGTACAGAGGGTTGCGATACCGCGAGGTGGAGCGAATCCCTTAAAGCGCGTCTCGGTTCGGATTGCAGGCTGAAACCCGCCTGCATGAAGGCGGAGTTGCTAGTAATCGCGGATCAGCACTGCCGCGGTGAATACGTTCCCGGGCCTTGTACACACCGCCCGTCACACCATGGGAGTGAGCAACACCCGAAGCCGGTGGCCTAACCCTTTTGGGAGGGAGCCGTCGAAGGTGGGGCTCGCGACTGGGGTGAAGTCGTAACAAGGTAGCCGTAGCGGAAGCTGCGGCTGGATCACCTCCTTTCTAGGGAGCCCTTTTTGGGCAGCGATCGCCTCGAGCGATCAGCTCTAGCAATGTCGACCGGACCTGGCAGGCTGCGCGCTCGGGCTTTATGCCCTGGTGACGCGGCTCGCATGCTGTTGAGTTTTGAGAGACCGGCTTGCCGCCGGCGCTCGTGGACCTCGGTCCGCGGGCATTGGCAGGCGAGCGCGCCTCTTCTCGGACCTTGAAAACTGCACAGTAGCCAATGACACGGGTATCAGGGCAATTCGCCTGGCGGCGAATTGCCTTGGAGAAATTGGGTAAACGCCTAGCGGCGTTTACCTTACGATTTCTCCGAAGGGAAACTCGTCAGAGTTTCCCAGATCACCGTCAAGATATTAAGGGCACACGGTGGATGCCTTGGCACCAAGAGTCGATGAAGGGCGTGAACGGCTGCGATAAGCCGCGGTGAGGCGCTGAATGGCCAGTGACCCGCGGATGCCCGAATGGGGAAACCCAACGTCGGTAATGCGACGTTATCCCGCGCTGAACACATAGGCGCGGCGAAGACAAGCGGGGGAAGTGAAACATCTCAGTACCCCGAGGAAAGGAAATCAACAGAGACTCCCTGAGTAGTGGCGAGCGAAAAGGGAACAGCCCAAACCTGGCGTGTGTAAGCGGCCACGCGTTGCACGTCGGGGGTTGTAGGGCGCCTGGTCCGGATCGTGGCCGATCCGGCAGAAGTAACAAAATCGCGTGATAGTCGAAGCGTGTGGAACCACGCACCACAGAGGGCAATCGTCCCGTAGACGAAATCGCGCGGTCTTCTGCAGGCGTTCCTGAGTAAGTCCGCTCCCGTGAAACGCGGACTGAAGCTGGGGGGACCACCCTCCAAGGCTAAGTACTCCTTGGTGACCGATAGCGGACTAGTACCGTGAGGGAAAGGTGAAAAGTACCCCGGAAGGGGAGTGAAATAGTACCTGAAACCGCGTGCCTACAAGCGGTGGGAGCGGCCTTGTGCCGTGACCGCGTGCTTTTTGCATAACGAGCCGGCGAGTTACTCGTCTGCGGCAAGGTTAAGCGATGAGCGGAGCCGTAGCGAAAGCGAGTCCGAATAGGGCGATTTAGTCGTAGGCGGTAGACCCGAAGCTGAGCGAGCTACCCATGGGCAGGTTGAAGCGGGGGTAAGACCTCGTGGAGGACCGAACCGACCTAGGTTGAAAACTGGGCGGATGACCTGTGGGTCGGAGTGAAAGGCTAATCAAGCTCAGTGATATCTGGTTCTCTCCGAAATATATTTAGGTATAGCCTCGGATCAATTCCGTGGCGGCCGTAGAGCACTGTTTGGACTAGGGGCCCTACCAGGTTACCGACTTCAGGCAAACTCCGAAGACCGTCACGGTTACTCCGGGAGTCAGTTGCTGGGGGATAAACTTCAGCGTCAAGAGGGAAACAGCCCAGACCGCCAGCTAAGGTCCCTAAGTACTAGCTAAGTGGGAAACGATGTTCGAATGCAGAGACAACCAGGAGGTTGGCTTAGAGGCAGCCATCCTTGAAAGAATGCGTAACAGCTCACTGGTCAAGTGTTCGAGCGCGGACAATGTAACGGGGCTCAAGCTAGTCACCGAAGCTGCGGGTGTGAGAGGTCTTCGGACCTCTTGCGCGGTAGGAGAGCGTTCCGGCGCCAGTGAAGCGGCGGCGTAAGCCAGCCGTGGAGGCGGCGGAAGTGAGAATGCCGGCATGAGTAACGAAAGAGGGGTGAGAATCCCCTCCGCCGATTGCCCAAGGGTTCCTGAGTAAAGTTCGTCTGCTCAGGGTCAGTCGGGACCTAAGGCGAGGCCGAAAGGCGTAGTCGATGGCCAACGGGTTGATATTCCCGTACCACGTCGCTTTCGTTTGACCGATGGGGGGACGAGGAAGGCTATGGGATCCCAGGCGATGGTCGTCCTGGGCTAAGCATGTAGGGGTGGCTCTAGGCAAATCCGGAGCCGCATAACCTGAGGTGCGAATGCAGCTGGCTCTAAGCCGGCGAGTCCCGGAAGCCCTGCCTCCGAGAAAAGCCTCTAGGGAGAAAGCGCGTGCCCGTACCAAAACCGACACAGGTGGGCAAGTGGAGCACACTAAGGTGATCGAGATAACCCTCGTTAAGGAACTCGGCAAAATCGCCCCGTAACTTCGGGATAAGGGGCGCCCCAGTAGGGTGAACCTCCTCGCGAGGGGAGCCCGAGAGGGCCGCAGTGAATAGGTTCAAGCGACTGTTTACCAAAAACACAGGTCTCTGCTAAGTCGTAAGACGACGTATAGGGGCTGACGCCTGCCCGGTGCCGGAAGGTTACGTGGAGGTGTTAGGGCTTCGGCCCGAAGCACCGAAGCTAAGCCCCGGTAAACGGCGGCCGTAACTATCAACCGAGGTAGTTATAAAACTCGGCTATATGCTGGAAACTCCGAGTATCCCGCACTACTAGTTCCGTCCGAAGTGGGCGGTACAGTGACAATGTGACGGGTGCGGACAATCAGCAGGAAAGGCCGTGCGATGCAGTATCGCGCGGAATCCTCAGAGACTATACGCCGAGCTCGGCACCCAATCGGGAGCTGAGATGAGATAGTCCGATCTCATGGGCGACCATGAGAGCTGACCAGAAATGTGTCAGCCGCGCGCAGCCGATTTGGTTGTGCGTAGTAACAAAAATGAACGGTCCTAAGGTAGCGAAATTCCTTGTCGGGTAAGAATTACTTGCCCCGCCGCTCCGTGAGGAGCGGCCGAGTACCGGCTCATATCGGGGAAGCCCTCCCGCCTCTGGCGAAGGGTAATCCCGAGGGAAGTCCTAGTGACCCCGTAACGACTGATCCGAAAGGAGAGGCGGGTCGAAGCGCCGCTCGGCGGCGAGAAGGATCGACCTGCAATACGCCGGCCCTCATCACGACAAGGGCAGCCTATGGAGAAAGAGTTCCGCTGGACCCGTGGTTCGTCAGCGGCTTGTCGGAGGGCGAAGGATGCTTTTGCGTGTCCTTTGCCCTGCGGCCGAAGCTGCGGACCGGGCTCGAGGTTCGTCCATCGTTCTCGCTATCGCTGAACGAGAAGGACCTGGAGCTCTTACGGGATCTACAAGCGTTCTTCGGATGCGGATGGATCCGAGAGTCGAAGACCGATCGCACCTTCAAGTTTGAGGCGCGGGCGGTTAGCGATCTCCTCGATCCGATCATTCCGCACTTCGAGCGCCATCCCCTTCGGGGAGCCAAAGCGCGTAGCTTTGCGGCGTTCGCGGACGTTTGCCGGATGATTGAGCAAGGCGATCATCTGCGGCGGGACGGCCTGCGCAGCATCATCGACATCGCCTACGAGATGAATCTCGGAAAGCGGCGTCTGGCGCGGGACGATCTCCTAAGGGCGCTGATGAGGTGAAGGGATAGTCTGCCCTCTCTGGAAACAGGGAGATTGGCGAAGTTCCGACCTGCACGAATGGCGTAACGACTTGAACGCTGTCTCAACGAGGGGCTCGGTGAAATTGCAGTCTCGGTGAAGATGCCGAGTACCCGCGGCTAGACGGAAAGACCCCGTGAACCTTTACTACAACCTGGTATTGGGGTTCGATGCATCTCGCTCAGGATAGGTGGGAGCCTTGGAAGCACCGGCTGCGGCTGGTGTGGAGGCAACCTTGAGATACCACCCTTGGTGTATTGGATCTCTAACAGTGCGCCGTGAATCCGGGCGCTGGACAGTGACAGGCGGGTAGTTTGACTGGGGCGGTCGCCTCCCAAAATGTAACGGAGGCGCGCAAAGGTTCCCTCAGCACGGTCGGAAATCGTGCGTAGAGTGTAAAGGCAGCAAGGGAGCTTGACTGCGAGACTGACAGGTCGAGCAGGTGCGAAAGCAGGCCTTAGTGATCCGGCGGTAGCAAGTGGAAGCGCCGTCGCTCAACGGACAAAAGGTACTCCGGGGATAACAGGCTTATCGGGCCCAAGAGTCCACATCGACGGCCCGGTTTGGCACCTCGATGTCGGCTCGTCGCATCCTGGGGCTGAAGTAGGTCCCAAGGGTTGGGCTGTTCGCCCATTAAAGCGGTACGCGAGCTGGGTTCAGAACGTCGTGAGACAGTTCGGTCCCTATCTGCCGTGGGCGTTGGAGAGTTGAGAGGATTCGTCCCTAGTACGAGAGGACCGGGACGAACGCACCTCTGGTGTATCTGTTGTCCTGCCAAGGGCACCGCAGGTTAGCTACGTGCGGATCGGATAACCGCTGAAAGCATCTAAGCGGGAAGCCGGCCTCAAGATGAGCTCTCCCATCCCCTTGAGGGAGTAAGACCCCTGGAAGATCACCAGGTTGATAGGCCGGATCTGGAAGAGTGGTGACACTCGTAGGAGACCGGTACTAATGGGTCGAGGGCTTGACGGATATTTGATATCCGTGCATTGGCACTGTGTGGTTTTGAAGGCCCGGGGAGGGCGCTGGTCTCTACCAGTTTCCGGTGGCTATGGCGAGGGGGAAACACCTCTTCCCATTCCGAACAGAGCAGTTAAGCCCCTCAGCGCCGATGGTACTTGGCCCGCAAGGGCCTGGGAGAGTAGGTCGCCGCCGGTTTATTCATTACAGCCGTAAGCAGCGAGCATTCGGAGGAACTTGTAGATGCAGGCAGTGATCCGGTTCCTTCGCGCCAACCCGCAGGTTGGGGTGCTGCTAGTGATCTGCATCGTGCTCGGACTCGGCACGTTCCTCGCTGTGATCTTCGCTGCTCTTGACCGCGCCGACGCGATCAGACGACGGGCGAGCCGAGTGGGGCGATTCTCGGCGCGCAAACGGCGTGGCACGCTCTGCAGGCGGCAGTGGCTGTGGCACGCGGCGCCTAACCGCGGGGTGGAGCGTCCAGGCGTAGGGACACGCTCAGACGCCGTCGGAACCGTCAATTACAAAGGCGCGGACCCTAAGCAGAATTAGCCGCAGCTACTCTGGGGAAGGCTCTGCTCAATCCACACCCCCTTGGTCCTTACCCACTTAGCCGGGGCTTGCGCTAGTCGTCGGCGGTCGGGTCAGCCGTCGGCTTGCTGAGCGGTTGGGCCTAACGGTCGATCACGACTTTCAGTGCCCCGGTCTCCGCGGCCCTCCCGAAAGTGTCATACGCGTCCAGCATCTCATCGAGCTTGAAGTGGTGGGTCGCGAAGTTGTCGACGTTCAGCTTGCCGCTGGCGACCAGCTTGAGCAGCATCGGCGTCGTGTTGGCGTTGACGAGCCCCATCGAGATCGTGATGTTGTGGATCCACAGATCCTGCAGTTGCAGCTCGACCGGCTTGCCATGGACGCCGACGTTCGCGACCCGCCCGCCCGGCCGCACGATCTGGGTGCACATCTGAAACGTGTCCGGAACGCCGACCGCCTCGACCGCGACGTCCACGCCCCAGCCGTCGGTCAGCGCCAGCACCTGGTCCTTCCAGTTGGCGGCGGCTGGATCGACGCCATCGGTCGCCCCGAATTTCTTCGCCTCCGCGACGCGGTTGGCATCGAGGTCGATCGCGATGATCCGCGAGGCGCCGTACAGGCCGGCGGTCGACATCACCGACAGTCCGACCGGACCGGCGCCGACGACCGCGACCACGTCGCCGGGCTTGACGCCACCGTACTGGACCCCGATCTCAAAGCCCGTCGGGAGGATGTCCGACAGCATCACGCCCTGCGCGTTGCTGACCGTGTCGGGCACCTTGTACAGCGACGTCTCGGCGTACGGCACGCGCACGAACTCGGCCTGGGTGCCGTCGATCAGGTGACCGAACACCCAGCCAATCCCTGACGCGCCCTCGTTGCCGAGGCAGTGCGCGAAGATTCCCTGCTGGCAGAAGCTGCAGCGGCCGCACGACTTGATGCACGAGATAATCACCTTGTCGCCGACGGCGAACTGGGTCACGTCGCTGCCGAGCTCGACGATCTCCCCGACGCCCTCGTGGCCGAGGATCCGACCCGGCGTCACGGCCGGCACGTCCCCCTTCATGATGTGCAGATCGGTGCCGCAGATCGTCGTCGTGTCGATCCTGACGACGGCGTCCGTGGGCCTCTGGATCTGCGGTTCAGGCATGTCCTGCCAGGACTTCTCGCCGGGAGCGTGGTACACAAGCGCTTTCATGGCGTCCTCTCCTAATCCAGATCGCGGTGAGCGGTGGACGCCACTCTATGGGGTACGACCAAGATAAGCGCGAAACGTGCAGTTCAGCAGGGCCCCGAGCCGCGTGGACGAGTGGGTCCTGGCTCGCGGCGTCGTTGGATGGGTGATGTCGGGGGGCGCTGGTAGGGTCGCCTGCGCTGTGGGTGAGGTCGTGGACTCGGAGCGATGACGTCGATCGAGCGGACGGCCTACCCGAGGTTTGGGCGGGTGGTGACGGCTCGGGAGCTGGAGGTGCTGACCCCGCCGCCGGATGAGATCCAGTGGGCGCGGGAGCGAACCCGGTCGGATGAGCATCTGCTGGCGCTGGTGGTGGCGTTGAAGTGCTTTCAGCGTCTTGGGTACTTCCCGACGAGCGAGCAGGTGCCTGAGGTTGTGATCGGCCATGTCCGTCGGTGCCTTGGGCTGTCGGCGGGCACCACGCCGGCGGCGGGGCAGCGCACGGCTGCTTGGCAGCGCGAGCTGGTTCGTGGTCGGGTCGGCGCGGTGTTCGACCCCGAGCGCGCCCGGACGCTTGCCGCGGGGGCGATCCGGGCGGCGGCGGAGGTGAAGAACCACCCGCCGGACCTGATCAACGTGGCGCTGGAGCTGCTGGTCAAGGAGTCGCTTGAGCTGCCGGGGTTCTGGACGCTCGATCGGATGTAGGCGTTCAGGGGGTAGTCGGCTGCGGTGCGATGTTCAGCAGGCGATCCGCATGATCGCGCGATCGTGCAGTGTCAACTCAGCAGGCGTGCCGGGTCTGAGTGTCGCTTTGAGGCGCGCATCGAGCGCGTCGCTGGCGTGCGCGAGCGCGAGGACTTCGATCATCAGGTGACGTATCTCGGGCGGGATCTCTCGGTCGGGGTCCTTCTCGACGCCGTCGGGCGCGGCGTCGTCGAGCGCGGTCATGGTCTGCTCGATCGCCCAGTGGTAGTGCGGTGGGGGTAGGTGGTCGAGCACGCCGAGCAGCGTGACGGGGTCATCGTCGATCAGCCAGGTGGTGCCGTCGATCGTGCCGCGGGCGATCCATACACGTTCGCCGGTGCAGATGTGCTCGGTAACCTCGCTGCCGTGCCGTCCGTGCCTGTTGTGGGGTCGCCAGAACCGCCAGCGGCAAGGCTTGGTGGCGTCCTTCCAGGTGCGTGCAGCGGTCAGCTGCCGGGCGCAGCAGTGCTTGAGCTTGCGGCCCGACCCACAGAAGCAGGGGGCGTTGCGCGATTGTCCACCGGCGGCCATCGGGGCGGGATGATCGCGCTCCTGCCGGACGAGACGGCTGCGGCTACGGCGGCAGCGGCGATGGGGCAGGAAGGCCGGCGCGCCCGGCTTTGGCGGCCTGGATCAGGTAGTCGAGTACTGGCCGGTCTTGGAGGCGCATCGTTTCGCGGATCGAGAGGATCCGCTCGATCCAACGGCTGCCGTGTTCGGATTGGGTCCCGCCCTGCACCCGGCGGAGAATGACCGCGTGGCGCAGCGCTCGCTCGGCTGCGTTGTTGGTGATCGGGATCTGGAGATCTTGAACGTCGCAGAAGGTCCACAGCGCGTCGTACTCTTCCAACAGGCCGGCGCAGAAGTTCGCCGTCTTCTGGTCGCGGCCACGGGCGCCCGTCTCCAGCAGCGTCTGGATCTGCTCACGCCACGGGGAGAGTTGCTCGCGCAGCCAGTCCAGATCCTGATCCTCCTCGAGGTAGCGGCGGTGAGCGTTGATCACCGCGCGCGCGGCCGCAAGCAGCTTTCTGCCGAGCTTGCCGGGCGCGCCGCCGCGCTCGGAGACAGCGACCAGTTGGCGAATCGCGTGCGCCCAGCACAGCTGTTGTTGGAGCACGTCGAGCCAGTGGTAGCCGACGTACCGGTCGCAGATCACGAACCCGCCGAACTCCTCGCCGAGGAGTTCCTTCGCGGCGGCCTGGCTGCGGTGCGGGTCGATCCGGTAGCACGCCGCCAACGCCGTCGTGGCGACCCACAGGCATTCATACGCGCCGCGCAGCCGCCAGCCCGTCTCATCCGCGTGCACCTGCTGTGCGGCCTGGATACTCGCGCGCAGCTGCTCCCACGGATCCGCAAGGACCTCGGACATCCGCATGATCGATGCGTCGACTGCGCCGGTCGAGATCGGCACCCCGAACATCTCGCCGACGACCTCGCGCACCTGCCGGCGCGAGAGCCGGTAAACGCCCGCCAGCACACCGATATGCGCCTGCAACCTTGGCGCGAACGGCGACCACGACACCCCCACCGGCAACTGCGCGAGCCGCGGCCGCCGGCAACACGGACAACGCAACCTGACCAGGTCATACTGAAAGATGAGCGGGCGGATCGGCGGCAGCTCCCACTGCTGATGGACCACCGGGTCATCGACCCGCTCCTCGCTGCCGGTGAACCGGTGCCCGCACCCGCACACAATCGGCAGATGCTCGCTGCGACGATCTACACGCTCCGGCGGTGCCATCGCCCGGTGCTTGCCCTCGTGCCCGGGCTGCCCGCCGGGCTTGCGCTTGGAGAGCTCCTTGGCCTTCTCCCGCGCCCGACGACGACGCTCCGCCCGCGTCAGCGGCGGATCAGAGGACGGCGGCAGCGAACTGTTACGCGAGTCACGCCCCAACTGCCGCTCGAGCTCCTCAACCCGCTCGGCCAGCACGCGATTCTGCTCGCGCAGGTCTGCGTTCTGCGCCCTCAATTGCGCGTTCTGCGCCCTCAGCTCCCCGAGGAGCGCCTCCAGCCCCTCATCACCGAGTCGCTCCGAATCCGGGCTTGCAGATCCCACGCATGCAACATTCCCTGCAAGACCCCCCACTCCTGTTCACAGGACTACGACCCCCTGAACGCCTACGATCGGATGGCCTCTGAGATCCGTCTCGAGGTCAACACGGCGCTGTTTGAGCAGATCACCGATCGGATGGCGCAGTTGGAGGCGCGGCGGATCAACGCGCTGCTGGAGGTCACCGGCCGATCGCGCAGGAGCGCGTATGACCGGCTCAAGCAGGCGGCTGGCCGGGCGTCGTGGTCGGGGTTCCGCGAGCAGGTTGCACACCTTGCGTGGGTCTACTCGCTCGGGGACACCGGCAGGTGGCTTGAGGGGATCGCGGAGTCGAAGATCGCCGATTTCGCGGGCGAGGCCCAGGCCGCTGACGCGGCGGTGATGCGTGATGTGGCGCAGCCGAAGCGCACGGCGCTGTTGGCGTGCCTGGTCCATGTCGCGCAGACGCGGGCGCGCGACGAGCTAGCGGAGATGTTCTGCAAGCGGGTCGCGTTGATCGTCAAGCGGGCAAAGGCGGAGCTTGACGAGATCCGCGCCGAGGGGCGGGAGATCTCCGAGCGGCTGATCGATCACTACCGCGAGGTTCTGTGCCATCTCGATCCGCGAGCAGGGTCTGGGGAGCGAGCGCTCGAGCTGGCGCGGGAGGCGATCGAGCGGGCAGGCGGGTTTGAGGCGGAGATGGCGGATATCGAGTCGGTCGCCGCCCATCATGCAGAGAACTTCATGCCGCTGGTTGCGAGGCAGATGCGCCGGGACCGCGCGACGATGTTCGCGTTCGCGCGCACGGTGAAGCTGGAGGCGACCAGCGCCGACCGCTCGGTGCTCGACGCGCTCGAGCACGTGCTCGGACACCAGCATCTGACGCGCGATCTGATCGCGGATCAGGCGGACGGGGTTGCGCTCGATCTGTCGTTCTGCTCGGAGCAGTGGCAGCGGCTGATCCGCCCGCGCGAGCACCCCGGCCGTCTTGATCGCCGTCACTTCGAGGCGTGCGTGTTCACGTACTTGGCGCAGGAGCTGCGCACGGGCGATGTCGCGGTCCGCGGGTCTGAGGCATACGCCAACTGGGCCGCGAAGCTGCTTGGCTGGGAGGAGTGCCAGCCGCTGCTGGGCGCGTTCTGCGCGGAGGCGGGCCTGCCTGCCAGTGCCAGCGAGTTCGTCGGCTCGTTGCGGGCGGCGCTGACCGCGAAGGCCGAGGAGGTCGACGCCGGGTATCCGGACAACGGCGATCTGGTGATCGACGAGCAGACCGGCGTGCCGTCGCTCAAGCGCCGAAAAGGCAAGGAGCGCAGCGAGAGCGCGATCGAGCTCGAGGAGCAGATCAAGGAGCGGATGCCGGAGCGGTCGCTGCTTGAGATCCTCGCGCGCACCGCGTACTGGATCGAATGGTGGCGGCGGTTCGGGCCGGCGTCTGGGTCTGACCCGAAGCTCTCAAGACCGCTGCTGCGCTACGTGCTGACAACGTTCGCCTACGGCAGCCTGCTGGGCCCCGCCCAGGCCGCGCGGCACATTCGCGGGGTCTCTGCGCACGAACTCGGCGCGACCGCGAACCGGCACTTCACGATCGAGAAGCTAGACCGGGCGATCGCCGACGTGATCAACGCGTACCTGAAGCTGGATCTAGCGAAGGTGTGGGGGGACGCCAAGTCGGTCGCCGCCGACGGCACGCAGATCGACACGCTGATCGACAACCTGCTCGCCGAGCAGCACATCCGCTACGGCGGCTACGGCGGGATCGCCTACCACCACGTGGCCGACAACTACATCGCGCTGTTCAGCCATTTCATCCCGTGCGGTGTGTGGGAGGCCGTGTACATCATCGAGGGGCTGCTCAAGCAGCGCTCCGATGCGGACCCGGACACGATCCACGCCGACACCCAAGGCCAGAGCTACCCGGTGCACGCGCTCGCGCACCTGTTCGGGTTCGAGCTGCTGACGCGGATCCGCAACTGGAAGGAGCTGACCTTCTACCGGGCCGACGCCGGCATCCGTTACGCGCACATCGATTCGCTGTTCGGCGAGCCCGGCCAGAACGCGATCGACTGGCGGCTGATCGAAACCCACTGGCAGGATCTGATGCGGGTCGTGCTCTCGATCCGCCAGGGCCGGCTCTCCTCGACCTTGTTGCTGCGGCGGCTGGGGACCGAGTCGCGCAAGAACAACGTCTACAAGGCATTCCGGGAGCTCGGCCGCGCGATCCGCACGATCACGCTGCTGTGGTTCATCTCCGAGCCCGAGCTGCGCGAGCAGATCACCGCCGCGACGAATAAGGCCGAGTCCTACAACGCGTTCTCCGGCTGGCTGGCTTTCGGGAGCGAGGTGATCGAGCGCAACGACCCCGCCGAGCAGGAGAAGATGATCAAGTTCAACTCGCTGCTGGCCAACTGCGCGATCTTCCACACCACGCTCGACATGACCGTCGTGATCCGGCAGCTGATTGCCGAGGGGTGGATCGTTGACCTGGACGACCTCGCCAGCACCTCCCCGTATATCACCGAGCGAGTCAAACGCTTCGGCGAATACCCGATCGAGGGGCTGACGGACCCGCCCGAAGCGTTCGACCCACACCTCGAGTTGCTCGCCAGCCCCGCCGCCGCCGAGGCGGCGTAACGCACTCGATCACAGAGCGGCCCTCGTTTTCGCCTCCCGATCCTTGAGCGGGCAGCGGCCGACGCCGCTCGGAGGGCTTCTGCCGCTCGTCCAAGGCGACGGCGTCGATGCGGCTGTTCGACTCGATTTTGACGCCTGCTTTGCCGAATGGCCACGTGTCTGGCTTGACCTCGGCGGAGTAGGGTCTGACTCCCCCTTTGCTTGCGGATCCGGTCGTGTCGGTCGGGTGTCCGCGAGAGTGCTCCTGGTCATCACGGGCCGATCGACTCGATCATGACGCCTGCTTCGTTGACGGACCAGCCTCGGGCGCCGCGCCTTACGCTGTTGCCTGTTGACGTCCGCGGCGCCGGTCGGCTGATAAGTTCAAATCCGGCCCGCGATGTGACGCGGTCGAGGCAGTTCGCCGGACCCATTGCCTAAGTCGAAGAGGCCTTTCCCCGGCGTAGGCGTGGTGGGCGGGCGCGCAGGCTCGCGGTCCATGCGACGGCTATCAGCGCGGCCCCGATGAAGAGCGCAATCAGTGGGATCGTGCCCACCCCGCCGCTGGCGGATGTGCTTGCGGTTGCCGGCGGGATCGGGACCGAGTGGCCGGATGCATCGGCGAGGTGCTGGATCGCGGTCAGCGCGACCGTCCCGAGGCCCGCGCCGCCCGCCGGGATCTTCAGCCCGGCGGGCGCCGCCGGGTTGAGGCTCTCGAGTCCGAACCCGTTCGGCATGATGACCAGCAGCGGTCCGCGGTAGACGAGCGACAGCTCCTGGCCGAGGAACCGGGCATATGTCTGTGGCTGGCGCCACAGCTCGGTGACCGAGCCGAGGTCCGTTGAGGAGGCGATGATCGCAACGCGGAGCTGGTAGCCGCTGCTTGCGGCGGCCCCGAGCAGCGCGGTGAGCTGATTCTGCTGGGCGAGCGGGATGCCGGCGTCCTGCGGCAGGAACAGCGGCTGGGTGGCGAGGACGTCGCTGGCCGGATCGCCGTCGGCGCGGGCCGTGGCGGCGAACGTGCCCGCGGCGAGTGCCAAGATGACGGTTGACGCGACGACTTGCGCCAGCAGGCGGGCGCGCCAGCGCCCGTTCGGGTTGTCCGTAGAGTCCGTCAACTGCGATGAGCCCGGAAGCAAGAGGACGTGGACCCGTCAGGGTTTGACCAGGCCGCGGCCAAGTCTAGGGATCGGACGGATAGGCGGATCGGGGTCGCCCGGCGCCCGCGCATCTTGGTGCTTGTATGGGCCGGGCTCGTGGCCGCGCTCGCCGTCTACCCGGACGCGGCGCAGGCTCACGGCCCGATTGCGCCGGCGGCCTCGAGCTATTTCGCCAAGGTGCTGCAGCTCCCGGCCGGCCTGGAGGCGAAGGTGGTGGACGGCGACCTGAGGATGTGGCTCCAGGTGCCGCGCAGCGAGACGTTGGTGGTCCTTGACTACCGGGGCGCCCCGTACCTGCGGTTCTCGCCCGCCGGCGTGGAGGTCAACCACAACTCGTCGATGTACTACCTCAACGAGACGCCGGTCGCCCAGACTCCTCCGGCGAACCTGAGCCCGACGGCGGCACCGAGCTGGCATCGGGTGACCGGCGGACACTCCTACGAGTGGCATGACGGCAGGCTGCACGCGCTCGCCGCGGTTGCCTTGTCGCCCGGCGTCTCGTTCGTCGGTCGGTGGAGGATTCCACTCCGGGTGGACGGTCAACTCGACTCGATCTCAGGCGGTCTGTGGCACGCGGACGACCCGACGATCGTGTGGTTCTGGGGGATCGTGGTGCTGGTGGCATGCGTACTGGCGGCCTGGCGAGTGCGGCGTCCAGCGCTCGACCAGCTGGTCGCTCGGGTGCTCGCGGTCGCGGCTCTGATCGCGGTGACGATCGCCGGCCTCGGCCTCCAGCTGCACGGCCGCCCGACGGTCTCGATCCTCCAGTTCGTCGAGCTCGCGCTGATCCTGGCATTCGTCGGGTGGGGGTTTTCGGCCGCGCTGTTCCGCCGGCCCGGGTACTTCACGTGCTTCCTGATCGGGGTCGCGGCGCTGTGGGCCGGCGGCGAGATGATCACGACGCTCCTGTACGGGTTCGTGTTGATCTCGCTCCCGGCGTTCCTCGCGCGCGTAGCGACGATCGTGTGCCTCGGTACCGGCGTGGGATTGCTCCTGCTCGTGTTCCGCCTGTCCGACTACGGCGACTCCGGTCTCGAGCCCAGCCGGTAGCCCGTGGGACGATGCGGCTCGGCTGGACCCCCACCGCGGCGCTCGCGGCACTGATTCTCCCGGCGGCCTGTGGATCCACCGGCCAGCCGCCGGCGACCACGCCGACGCCGCCAGCCGCGCTCGTGGCGCAGGCGCGTCCGATCGGGAGAGGCGTCAGGTTTCAGCCGGCGGCAGGCGGCCCTGTGCTCGGCTCGTGCGATCGCCGGCTCGGCCCGCGCAAGGGCGTGCACGTCGAGGTGTTCGCGGCCAACCGCGTGTTGCTCGTGCCCGCTGGTATCGGCACGCGGCCGCCCCGTAGCTTCTCGGCGGGACGGATCTCGAGCGCTCGCTGCTACGGCGAGCTGGTCACGCTCGACCCAACCGGGCTTGTGCTCGTGCGTCCGGGGTCGCACCCGGTGCTGACCGATCTATTCCGGGCGTGGGGCCAGCCGTTGTCGACACGGCGGATCGCGTCGTTCCCGGCATCCACCGGCGCGCGTGTGGCGGTGTTCGTGAACGGCCGGCGGTGGCGCGTTGCGCCGGGGCGCGTGCCGCTGGCGTCGCATGCGGAGATCGTGCTCGAGGTCGGGCCCTACGTGCCTCCGCACCGGTCGTACACGTTCCCGCCCGGCACGTGACGGGGCGGTATCTTCCGCGCAGGATGACGGTCCGTCTCCAGCGCGGCGTTGTGATCAGACGCCTCGCGCCCGCGGCGTTGATGCCGGCCGGGGCGTTCGCTGTCCACCAGCTGCGGTATTGGCTTGCCTATGGCAACCGGGCCGGGGGCGAGCTGGCGGCGCAGGGTCACTCGTACCTGCATTCGGTCGTGCCGTGGATCGTGCTGCTGATCGCATTGGCGTTCGGCACGTTCCTGCTGGCGCTCGGGCGGGCGCTCGGTGGGGGCGGCTCGCTTCCCCGCTACACGCTCTCGTTCGCCGCGATGTGGCTGTCGTGCGCCGCCTGTCTGGTCGCTGTGTACACCACGCAGGAGTTCCTCGAAGGCCTGTTCGCGACCGGGCATCCAGGGGGCCTGGCCGGCATCTTCGGCTACGGCGGCTGGTGGTCGATCCCCGCGGCGCTGGCCGTTGCCCTCGTGCTCGCGGCCGCGTTCCACAGCGCCCGGCGCGTGCTCCACGTGGTCGCCGAGCGCCACGCGCGGCGAGTGGTCGTCCCCGAGCGCCCGCCCGCGGTCGCGCGCACTGCGCTCGACGTGCTGCTGCCGGCGCTCGCACCGCTCGCCGACGGCTGGTCCGGTCGCGGTCCTCCCAGCTGATCTCGCGGCGCCGTGCCCACGGCGCAGTCCTGATCACCAAACAAGGAGGACAACTTTGAACCCCAAGTCCCGTAGAGGACTCCTCGCGCTCGCCGCGATCCTGGTGGCCGGCGCCGGGCTGTGGGTGCCGGCGGTGGCGTCGGCCCACGCCCGGATCAGTCCGGCCGTGTCGCTGTCGGGCAAGCTGCAGCTCTACAGCCTGGCGGTGCCGACCGAGAAGAGCGGCCTGACGACCAGCACGATCGTGATGACCGTGCCGGCCGGCTTCGGGATCGATTCGTTCGTGCCGCCGCCGGCGGGGTGGCGCATGCAGGAGCAGCAGACCGGCTCGGGGGACAGTGCCGTGGTCACGAAGGTGACGTGGACCGGCGGCAGGACACCAACCGGGGAGGATTCGCTGTTTCAGTTCCTGGCGCAGCCGGCGTCGGCCAAGACGTACACATTCCAGGTCGAGCAGACCTACTCTGACGGGTCGATCGTCAACTGGGCGGGATCGGAGTCTTCGGCGGCTCCAGCGCCGACGATCGAGGTGGCGAGCTCGCTCGGCGGTGGCGGCGTGTCGGTACTGACGATCATCGCGCTCGTGGTGGGCGTGCTCGGACTGCTTGCCGGCGGGTTCGCGCTGATCGGCGGCTCGCGGGAGCGCGAGCTGGCGTGAGCCGCTGGATCCGCATCGCGCCGGCGCTCGTCGCGGCAGCGGTCGCCGCGGTACTTGCACTGCCGAGCACCGCATCGGCGCACGCATACCTGGTCAAGACGGTCCCGGCAGCGAGCGTCGTGCTCAACGCGCCACCGCCGAACATCCAACTCACCTACGACGAGGCGGTCGAGCCGCGATTCGCGATCATCTCGCTGACCAACGTCGACGGGCACCAGGAAACCACGGGTCCCGTACACCGGTCGCCGTCAGACCCGGACACGCTCGTGGTGCCGCTGCGGCCGAATCTGCCCGAGGGGTGGTACCTGATCTACTGGCGGGCGATCTCGGTCGACGGTCACCCGGTAAACGGGTTCTTCACCTACGCGGTGGGACCGAACCCGGGACCGGCGCCCCAGTTCCGGATCCCGAACATCTCGGCGACCGCCACCACCCCCCAGCTGTTGATCACGCGATGGGCGATGTTCGTGTTCGTGATGGCCGCGATCGGCCTGTTCGCGATGCGGTTGCTGGTCGCACGACCGGCGGTACGGAGCGTCGAGGGAGTGAGACTGAAGGCGGTGTCGGTCGCGTTCTGTGTCGCGGCGGTGCTCGGCCTGATCGCGATCCCCGTGTATCTCGACGTCTCGACAGCCAACGACTCGCTGCGCTTCGTGTTCGATCTGACGGCGCTCGTGCCGCTGTACCGGGTGACCGCGTTCGGCCGGGCGATGGTCGATCTCGAGCTGTGCTTCGCCCTGTTCTGTGTCGCGGCGGGCATCGCGCTGTGGGTCGACCGCCCCGACCGCCCGCGACGGTCGGTGGCCGAGCTGATCGCGTCGTGCGGCGCGCTCATCGCCGCGGCGGCAGTCCTGGTGGTGCCGGGCGCCGCGGGGCACGCCGCGCAGACCTCGCCCCGCGGGCTGATGCTGGTGTTCGACTGGCTGCACCTCGCGTCGGGCTCGGTGTGGCTGGGCGGACTGATCGGCCTGCTCGTGCTGTGGTCGAGCGTGTCCTCGCGCGTGCGAGTGCCGGCGCTGTCGGTGTGCGTTCCCCGCTTCTCGAACGTGGCGCTCGTCTCGGTGCTGGTGTTGGCCGCGACCGGGATCGGGGAGGCGATCGAGCACATGCCGGCGGTCAACGCGCTGTGGGAGACGAGCTACGGGCAGGCGATCCTCGTCAAGGCGGGACTGCTCGGCGGCGCGATGCTGATCGCGTCGGGCAACCTGCTGCGATCCCGGCCACAGCTGATCGCCGCACAGCGGCGCCCTGAGCTCGGCGAGCCCGCGGCCCGGCTGTTGCGCGGGATTGTCAGCGGCGAGGTTGCCGTCGTCATCGGCATCGTGTTCGCCGCGGCCGTGCTTTCGAGCCTCGCTCCGCCTCCACCCGCGTTCGCGCTCGAGAACTCGGCGC
The DNA here is from genome assembly GCA_963836715.1 of uncultured Solirubrobacterales bacterium. Lineage (GTDB taxonomy): Bacteria > Actinomycetota > Thermoleophilia > Solirubrobacterales > Solirubrobacteraceae > Palsa-465. The sequence goes on along the minus strand of CAWIKH010000003.1, from coordinate 112,688 downwards.
TCGCGAAGGTGGGTCCCGGCCGGGTCGTTCAGACGATCGACCACGCGGGGTACACGTTGCAGGTCCTGGTCTCTCCGAACAAGGCCGCGGCACCTGACTCGTTCGCGCTGCGGATCACCAAGGGCGGACAGCCGGTGCGCGGAGCCGATGTGACGCTGCTGTTCAACCACCTCGAGATGCAGATGCCGACCCAGGAGTACCAGCTGACCGAAACCGAGCCCGGGGTCTATTCGCGCGCGGCGCCGGCGCTGGTGATGGTCGGCCGCTGGGGGCTCACGTTCCAGGTGACCCCGAAGCACGGCGTGCCGTTCACGACACTGATCGTCGACCAGGCCAACGGATGAAACCTCGCGAAAGGGAAGCGCTCGTGACCAACCGTACGCTCCGGCTCACGTCCACCATCGCGGCGGCTGTCGCCGCGATAGTCGTTCTCACGGGTTGTGGCGGTGCCGGCAGCGGGCTGACCGTGCCGACAGTCGCGCCGGCCAGGGTCTACTCACTCGGCGGCTTTCAGCCGAGCGGGCCCGTCAACCCGGGCCACCCGGTCACCGTCACGTTCACCGTGGTGCTCCCGAGCGGCAAGCCGCTCACGCGGTACAAGACCGGGCCCGGGCCCCACACCGGCGTGCACCTGATCATCGTTCGCGATGACCTCTCTTACATCATCCACCAGCATCCGCCGATCGGACCGAACGGCCTTCTCCGCCAGACCGTCACGTTCCCGGCACCGGGCCCGTACAAGGTGCTCGTCGACGTGTATCCGAACATCCGCGGCGGGCAGGCCAACTTCCAGCTGTTCCGGACGATCGACGTCACCGGTGCCTACCGGCCGCTGCCGCTGCCGCCGTACAAGTCCCACCTGGTCGTCGATGGCTACCACTTCGATATCGCGCCCCACCCGCCCGTGCATGCAATCCAGGCGGAGTTCCTGAACGTCGAGGTGACCGATGCGCACGGGCACAAGCCCACGTTCGTCCTGTGGTTCGGCGCGCTCGCGCACGCAATCTTCTTCCGCCAGGGAACGCTCGACTACTTCCACACGCACATCTGCGCCCCGAACGCACCCAACTGCGGGATCCTGCCGGGCGTCGCCTCATCGCGGATCTCGGGCAGCTCGACCGCGCCCGGGAAGCTCACGATCGGGGTGCTGTTACCCGTGCCGGGCACGTGGCGGCTGTTCCTGCAGATGAAGCTCGGCGGAGGGATCGTCACCGCCCCGTACACGCTCACGGTGGCGTCGTGAAGTCCACCCGAATTGGCCTCCGCCTGTTCGCCGCCATCGTCGCGCTCGGCGCCGGCGTCGCCGCGGTGATCGTGGCGATCCTGCTCGTGCGGAGCGCGCTTGGCTAACAGAGGAGAACCGAAGTGAGGACGTCCACAGCGATTGTGTTCGTAGCGGCGGCGGTGGCGGCGGCGCTCGGCACGACGGGATGCCGGAGCTCGACGTCCGCATCGACCACCGTATCCGCCGGTTCGTTGGCGACCGCCTCCGCCCCGGGGAGCGGCGGATCGGCCGGGCCCGGCACGACGATCAGCCGCCCGATACCGGCGGCGCTGCTGCCACTGCCGCTGACCAATCAGCACGGCGAGAAGGTCGAGCTGGACTCGTGGCCTGGCAAGACCGTGTTGCTGGTGCCGTTCCTCAGCCTGTGTCAGGACGTCTGCCCGCTGATCACCGGGAACCTGGTCGCGGTCGAGCAGTCGTTGCAAGCCGACCATGCCGCCTCCAAGGTTCAGATCGTCGAGCTGACGGTCGATCCCGGGCGGGACACCCCCGCCCGGCTCGCGGCGTACGCGAAGCTCACCGGCGCCGATTGGCAGCTCGTGACCGAGCCGCCCGCCGAGCTGCGGCGGCTGGCGAAGTTCTTCGGCTTCTACTACCAGAAGGTCCCCGAGGACGACCCGGACGCGCGCGACTGGTGGACCGGCAAGCCGCTCACCTACGACGTCGACCACACCGACAATTACTTCGTAATCGATCCCGACGGCACGGAGCGCGTGGTGCAGGACGCGGCCCCAGACTTCCACGGCACGCTCAACCCGAAGCTCTACAAGTTCCTCGACGCGCTCGGCCGGCAACACCTCAAGCAAGCACCGCAGCCCGACTGGACACCGGCGGACGCGCTGCAGGCGCTCGCAGTCTCGGTCGACCGCCCGCTCTCCCAGGCCCCGCTGCAGTAGGCCGATGGCGAAGCGCTCGCTGCGGATCATCGCGGTGGCCCTGGCGGTCGCGCTGCTCGCGCCGCCGCCCGCGACGCTCGCCGACGGCGATCCAGCCAGCGACGTGCTGATCGGCGAGAACGTCTTCTACCCGTACTCCCCGGCGGTCTCGGCCTCGCTGCAAAAGACGCTCAACGCCGAAACCGCAGCGGCGAGCCGCGCTCACTTCCCACTCAAGGTCGCGCTCATCCAGTCGCCCGTAGATCTCGGTGCGATCCCCACCCTGTTCGGCAAGCCTGAGCAATACGCCGCATTCCTCGACCAGGAGATCAGCTTTCTCAACATGAAGCAACTGCTTCTCGTTGTGATGCCCAACGGATATGGAGTTCAGGGTCTGGGTCAAGCCGCGACGACCGCCGCTGCATCGCTGAGCAAGCCCCGGAGCGGCCAGAGCGACGACCTCGCTCGGGCGGCAATCATGGCTGTGCCCAAGCTTGCGGCCGCGGCTGGCCACCCAGTCGGGACGATCTCGTCGGTATCAGAGACAGGCGGCGTTTCCAGCACGCTCACCCTGTCAGTGCTAGCCGCCGCCGCCATCGCGAGCGCAGCCGTAGTACTCACCATCCGTAACCGGCGAGCAACCACCACGGCACGTCTCGAGTTCACGCCGCGGGACTCGCGCCGAATAGTCGCCAAGCCACGACTGCTCATTGCGGCGACGCTGATCGCCGGCGGTCTCGGATGGGCCATCGCACGAGGTTTGACCTTCTACGGCCTTACCCTGCCCACCATCGGGTACGACCTCGACCAGCCGCCCCTACTGCTCGTGCTGGTGGGGAGCTGGCTCCTTTACCGAAGCCGCCGGCAGTGACGGCCAGCGAAGTGAAGATCGCTCGAGCGCTTGCTGGGTAGCGCGCCGCTCAGAGCGATCGTCCTCACAGAGCACTTGCCGCTCATCCGTCGCAATCGATGCCCTGCACGCTCGCGCAGCCCCTCACGCCGCGAATGCTGACCACAGTACCGTCGAGCGTGTGCAGCACGACGGAGTTCGCTGGGCCTAGGACTGCCGAACCGCCGCCCGACCTAGCCAAGCGCCGAACGCCACCAGCGAAAGTCACGCGACCTTTTCCTCCTTTGCTCCTGGCCCAGTACACGGTGGGGACCATCATCCTGCCAGGCACGGCAAGCAGGACGCCCTGCCTGGCATCCTACGCGAGCAGCAGCGGTAGCCGTGGCCGATCTCGTCGCTCCCTGGGACGGCCTGCAGCACTCAAGCGCGCCGCCGCAACGAGACTGCTGCTCGCCCTGACGGAAGGGGGGGAGCGACGCCGTGGTCCGCCCGCTGTTCTGCTCGGGCAGCAAAGGAGGCGTCGCCAGGGTCTCTTCCCCTGTCTCCGAGCGGCGTGGGGTCGCTGCTGCTTCTGGATCGCGAAGCCAGCGCAAGCTTCAGAGAACAATCATTCTCTGAAGTAAACTAGGCGCGTGGCTTCAGAGAACACGCGGACTCGACGATCGCAACACCCCGGAATCACTTCAGAGAACACGAACCGTGCCGCGCGCGGGCGGCGACCGGCTGGACTGTCCGAGCCCTACGCGGCGGTACTGGCGGCGTACGCGAGCGACTTGGCGGCTGCTCCGCTCGCCCAACAGACCCGCCGCACGTACGCCTCCAAGGCCCGCCAATACCTCGCCTGGCTGGCCGGCGCCGAGCTCGACCGCGATCCACTTGGCAGCGCCGACGGGCGCGACTGGGCGGTACGCGACTACCGCACGTACCTGCACGCGGTGCTCAAACGACAGCCAGCGACCGTCAATAACGCACTGGCGGCTGTCGACGACCTCTACATCCGGCGCGGGCTCGGACCGGCCAACGCCAAACGCATGGAGATCCCCGAAGCCGCCCCGCGAGCGCTCGACAAGCGAGCCCAGATCCGCTACCTGCGAGCCGTCCAGGCATGCTCGTCGCCGCGGGATCAGGCGCTTGCGCTGGTCCCGTTCTACGCCGGCGCGAGGATCGCCGAAACCGTCGCGCTCGACGTCGACGACGTGCGGCTCTCAGCCCGCAAAGGCACGCTGCGGATCCTGGGCAAGGGCGAGCGGGTCCGCGAGATCCCGATCCACCCGAGCCTGCGCAAGGCAATGGTCGACTGGCTTCACGAACGCAACGACTGGCCGGGAGCGAGCGACAGTCCGGCGCTTTTTCTCAATCACCGCGGCAACCGCCTGAGCGTGAGGGGAGCCCACGACGTCATCACCAGAATGGCTGAGCGCGCCGGGCTCGATGACCACGTCACCGCCCACGCTCTCAGGCACTCATTCGCGACCACGCTCGTGCGCGGCGGCACCGACCTGGTGATTGCCGCCGAGCTGCTCGGCCACGCCCGACTGGAGACCACGCGCGTCTACACACGCCCGACCGCCGAAGACCGCAGCAAGGCCGTCGGCCTGCTCCCCGTAGACGAGTAACCGCCCTACAGGCCGGCGGACACGGGCGCACGCGGGTCTACTGCATGTTTCGCGCTTATCTTGGCCGTACCCCTCTATGGCCGAAACGACGGTCATGGGTGAAAAAACCGGATGTCCGCGGTGGCGGTGGGCGCATCCCAGACCTGCCGCGCACGGGCGCGCGGGACAAACTGATCTCATCCCAGCGCGTCCCCGCCGAACCAGCGGCGATGCCCCAACGGCAACGTTCCGACCAACGCTTGGCGTCAGAGCGCGCAGGCTTGGCCGCACAGAGACCTGGATTCTCCTCTCGTACCGGACATTTCACCGGGCGGATCTCACGGGATCCTTTAGCCCAGTGGTGCAGCCTGGACTGTGGCGGGAGGCCCGGTGGGGCGCTCGGACCACACGAGCCTTGCCCACACCGTCCGCGTTGCTGCGTTTCGCGATAAGGGTCCGCGACTGAGTAAGTGGCGGGATCCGACGAGTGGCTGGGCGTGATCTGCGCCGCTCGCTCGCCCCGGTAGTACTGGTGGTACATGAGGGCGAGCGGGTGGCGCCAGGCGCGTCCAGACGCCGTCGGAACCGTGAATTACAAAGTCGCGGACCCTAAGCGCAGCCCGCGGTGGTCGCCTACGGGTCGCGCCATTGCCACTGGAACCCCTACGCATCACCGCGCCGCCTGGCGTGGGCGCGTACCGCACGCGACCACCGCGGCACCGAGCGCTGGTCCACCCACCCGAGGCCGGGCGACGCAGGCCCGGTTGGACGCGCGCGCGTCCGACCTCCCAAGCGCGGCGTGCCGTAGCTTGAGCCGCCTCGGCCTCGTGATAGGTGTCCAGTCCTCGCAGCGGGCTTCCGACGGCCTCGGTGCGGGCTCCCAGGTCCGTCTAGCCGGAACCGTGTTCGGCGCCGTCCCGGCCGGGTGCTAAGCGGCTACCGCATCACCTCGCTCCGTTCTGCGCGGTTCGGCGGATGCCGGACCGGGCAAATGCAGTGGGCGGGCGGGGATGGCACGGTGCCGGCGCGCCGCCTTCGCTCCCACTGGAGCGGGCGACGATGCGGGTGCGTGGCCCAAGGCTCGAGATCGTCGCGCACGTCAGCCGGTGGGTCGCCGAGGAAGTCGTCGAGGACCGCGAACCAGGCGCGCAGGCGGGTGGCTGAAGACTGGAACATACGTTCGTGACCCTAGGGGGAGGGCCGGACGGAATGGGCGGGCGCTTGCAAGCGCTGCGCAAGCCGAACGGGAGGCCCCGTGGAACGCTCCATAACGCCGGTGGCGGGGGCAGCGGGGCCGGTGGCGGCGGCCGATCCAGGCGTGTGACGGCGGCCCCGCCACCGGTGCGGTGAGGGCGGCCTCCGAAGGTCGGTGCGCTGAAGGCGGCCCCCGAAGCTCAGTGCGGTGAGGGGGGCCGCGAAGCTCGGTGCGGTGAGGGCGGCCCTCGAATCGGTGCGGTGAGGGGGGCCGCGAAGCTCGGTGCGGTGAGGGCGGCCCCCGAAGCTCAGTGCGGCGCAATCGGATGCTTGGGCTCGTACAGCCCGAGGTCGCTACCGCCCGGCAGAGCGATCGCGGTGACCAAGCCCCAACACTCCTCGGCGATCGGACGGCTGAACTCGACGCCCTTGGCCTCCAGCTCCACCACCGTCGCGTGGATGTCGTCGCACATCAGATACAGCTCGTGATGGCCGGCGCCATCGGTGGGGTGCGCGGCGACCTCGGCGGGTGGGAGGGCGAAGATCAGCCAGCCGTGGCCGGCATCCACCGAGGGAAGCTCGAGCATGTTCTCGAGGAACGCCCGCACCCCGTCGGCGTCCCGGCTGTAGATGATCGCGTGCGCGCCGGTGATCACGCTGTCCTCACACCGCCGTGCCGAGCGACGACCAGACCTCGATCTTCGTTGCGACCCGCTTGACCACCTCGGTCGTGAACTCGGTGGTGGTGGCGTTGCCTCCGAGGTCGAGCGTCTTGCAGCCCGACCCGACCGCCTCCAGTGCGGCTTCGTAGACCGCGCGGGACGCCCGCTCGGCTGCCGGCCCGTGCCGGTCGGCGGCGTGGCGGAGCAGCGCGCCGCAGGCCAGGATCATCGCCAGCGGATTGGCCAGGTCCTTGCCCTCGAGCGCGGGAGCGGTCCCGTGGGGCGCCTCGGCCATCGCGACGGTCGTCTCGTACGTCTCGTCGTCGAACGCCAGCAGCACTGACTCCGCGCCGGCGATCGAGCCGAACATCGGTAGGACCAGATCCGACAGGCAGTCCCCGTCACGGTTGAGAGCCGGGATCACGAGCGGCGTGTCGGTCGCACCCGACATGAGGCCGGCGTAGGTGGCGTCGATCAGGACCGGCTCGTAGGCAGTGCCGGGGTGCCGCGCGGCGGCCCCGTCGAGCTCCTCCTTCAGCATCCCCTCGTACACCGGCGACACCGTCCACTTCGGACCGCCATAGACCCGGGCGTTCATCTTCTCCGCCGCCCGGAACGCGTACTCGGCCACGGCGCGGCACGTCGAGCGGGTGATCTTCTCCGTCCGGTAGGCGATCTCCGACCGAGCCCCGGCGTCGCCCTCGCGCCACTGCTTGGCCCCGTAGGCGTCGTCGACCGCCATCCGGACGACCGAGATCGGGTAGTGCACGCCGGCGATTGGCGCCACCCCCGGCAGCCGGCGCCCGGTCCGGACGACCACCTTGCCGTCGACCTCCTCGCGCAGGATGCGATTCGGCGAGCCGACGTCATCCTTGCCCTCGGGCGTGATCGTGGCCGCCTTGAGTCCGAGGCCGGATTCGCGCATTGCCCTGGCTGCGTCGGTCACGACCTCGTTCGAGGTCGCGCGCCGGTGCTGGAGAGAGAGGTCGAACCGCTGGAGTTCCAGCTCGATCCCGAGGAGCGCCGGATCGAGCAGCCGCAAGGACTGCTCCAGCAACTCCTGACCGGTCTGGTCGCCCTCGAGGACGACGATCGTGACCGCCTCGGCCATGCCGGCGGACCATAGCCGAAGGGGCGGATCCGGGCCGCACGAGAGGGTTGTCCGAATTCGAACGTACGGGACCGGACGAACGCCGCCGGTAAATGCGCGGGCGGCGGCTACCTTTTCGGGGCGTCACGCCTTGCTGCCGCAAGGGAGACGCCCAATTCCGAGCGACACGGTGTCGGTGGCGGAACTGATGGACGATTCCGAGGACACCGCCGCCACTCTCCAGCCCCAGCCGCCCGGCAACCTGACGGTCGTTGTTCGGCACGAGCCGGAGGCCGCGGTCGTGGCGGTCGCCGGCGAGATCGACCTGCTGACCGCTCCGCAGTTGACGGCTGCGCTCGACGAGCTCGTCCGCACGACTACGCGACACATCGCGATCGACCTGTCCGAGACGACTTTCATGGACTCGGCCGGGGTCCACGTCCTGTTGCAGGCGCACCAGCGCGTGGGGCGCCATCTGGCGGTCATCTGTGCGCCGGGACCCGTGCTGCGCACGCTCAAGCTGCTTGGCCTCACCAAGCCGCTGGGCGTGCTGGCCAGCCTCGAGGAGTACAGGCTACGCAGATCGGGGTCATGACCTGCGCAAGGACCGATACCCCAAGTTTTGGTGCGTGACCGGAGGGGGATCATCGTTGGAGGGAGCGCGGTGGCGATGAGACCAACCGGAGACCACGCGGCGCTCGGCCGCTCTTTGCGTCCGCGAGGGCCCATTCAGCTTGCGCTGAGCACGCGGCAGGGCGCGGAGGCGACGGCGGTCACGGTCACGGGCGAGCTCGACGTCCTCACCGCCCGCAGGCTGACGCCTCAGCTCGACGACATCGTCCGCAAGCACCAGAGTGACGTCATCATCGACCTAAGCCAGGCCGAGTTCATCGATTCGTTCGGCCTGACGGTGCTCCTGAACACCCAGCGCCGGCTGGCCCGCCAGCGGCGGTCGTTGACCGTGATCTGCGGCGAGGGGCCGGTGCGGCGGGCGATCGAGTTCGCCCGCCTGCTGGAGCCGCTCGGGGTCGTCCCGAGCCTCGCCGACTACAAGCCGCGCCCCACGAACGCCTAAGCCGGAGCGCCTAAGCCGGAGCGCCGTCGCCGGTGCCGGACGGCTCCGCGCCGTCGCCTGAACTGGAACCGGACCCGGCGGGCATCAGCTCGTCCTGCTTCTCGGCCAGCGCCGCGATCACGATCGTCAGGTGCTCGTCGAAGTCGACCCCGAGCTCCTCGGCGCCGTGGCGCAGCTCCTCGCGGTCGACCGCGGCCGCAAAGCTCGGCTGCTTGAGCTTCTTCTTGACCGACTTGGGTGTCATGCCCTGGAGCTTCTCGGGCCGGACGTAGGCACAGGCGAGAATGAAGCCCGACAGCTCGTCGACCGCGAACAGCGTCTTCTCCATCGGCGAGTCGCGCGACACCCCCAGGAAGTCCGCGTGGGACGCCACCGCGCGGACGAGTTCGGGCGGAAAGCCACGGGCCTCGAGCTCGCGGAGCGCGTAACGAGGGTGGCCGTCCTCGAGGTTCGGATACCGCTCGTAATCGAGGTCGTGAAGGAGGCCGGTCAGCGCCCACAGCTCGACGTCGCCGTCAAACCGCGGCGCGTACGCGCGCATCGCCGTCTCGACGGCCAGCATGTGCCGTCGCAGCGAGTCAGAAGAAGTCCATTCACAAAGGAGGTCCCACGCCTGCACTCGCGAAAGCTGGACCTGCATGGAGGGAACCCTAGCTGAGCGGATCCGGATCCTCGACGCTCGCGACACCGACTCGCGAGCCAGCCAGGCCAAATCCACTCGCCAGCAGGGCAAACCGCCGTCGAGCCCGGGTCTTCCGACACGAGAAGGTACGCTCCGGCCCCCTATGGAAAAGTTCGTAATCGAAGGCGGGCGGCCCTTGTCGGGCACGATCACTCCCGCCGGCAACAAGAACGGCGCGCTCCCGATCCTGGCCGCGTGCCTGCTCACAGACGATGAAGTGATCCTCCGCAACGTCCCGCGGATCAGGGACGTGGAGGCGATGACCCTGCTCATCGAGCAGCTCGGGGCCCGAGTTCAGTGGCTCGGCCCGGGCGAGATCTCGATCGACGCCTCCAGCGTCGACAGCTGTGAGGTCGATCGCGAGCTGGCCGAGCGCATCCGCGCTTCGTTCCTGTTGGCAGGCCCGCTGCTGGCCCGGTTCGGCCGGGCCTATATGCCGCCTCCGGGCGGCGACGTGATCGGCCGCCGGCGGCTCGATCCGCACCTCGACGCGTTCCGCGCGCTCGGTGCCTCGGTCGACGAGGACCGCGGCGAGATCAGGCTCGAGGCCCCGCTGGGCCTGCGACCTTGTGACTTTTTGATGGACGAGCCGTCGGTGATGGCCACCGAGAACGCGCTGATGGCCGCCGCGCTGACGCGGGGACCGACCGTGATCCGCAACGCCGCCTCCGAGCCACACGTCCAGGACCTGGCCCGGATGCTCGTCTCGATGGGCGCCGCGATCGACGGAATCGGCTCGAACGTGATGACCGTGCACGGCGTCGGCAGCCTCAGGGGGTGCACGCACAGCATCGCTCCCGATCACATCGAGATCGGCTCGTTCATGGCGCTGGCCGGCGTCACGGGCGGGGAGCTCATCGTCAGGGACACGGTTCCCGAGGATCTCCGGATGATCTGCCTCGTGTTCGACCGCCTGGGCCTGCGGACCGAGGTGCGCGGCGCGGACATCATCGTTCCCGGCAACCAGGAGCTTGTGATCCGCAACGACAAGGGCGACCATACCCCGAAGGTTCAGGATGGCCCGTGGCCCGCGTATCCGGCTGACCTGACGAGCGTCGCGCTAGCGCTCGCCACCCAGGCCCAGGGGTCGGTGATGATCCACGAGTGGATGTTCGAGAACCGCCTGTTCTTCGTCGACAAGCTCGTCCTGATGGGCGCCGCGATCACGATCTGCGATCCTCACCGGGCAATGGTGGTGGGGCCGCGCCGTCTGCACGGCCAGCGGGTGGACTCGCCCGACATCCGCGCCGGCATGGCGATGTTGATCGCCGCGTTCGCGGCCGACGGCGTCACTGAGATCGGCAACGTCCGCCATATCGACCGCGGGTACGAGCGCATCGACGAGCGGCTGCGCGACCTCGGCGCGCAGATCGAGCGCGAGGATGACGTACCGGTCTCGGTCTGACCGAGCCGCCCCGGCGAGCCGTAACTGACACAGTCCGGATCGATGGTCGATCGCATTCCAAGCGGAACGCGAGACTTCCTGCCGGACGAGATGCGCGAGCTCCGCGCGATGACCGACCGCGTCCGGGAGGTGTTCGAGCGAGCCGGCTACGGCGAGGTCTACACGCCCGCACTCGAGTACGAGGGCACGTTCGAACGCGCCAACATGAACGCGAGCCGGCCCGCGTACCGCATGTTCGACGAGCAGGGCAACGTGCTCGTGCTCCGCTCGGACATGACGGTGCCGATCGCGCGGCTGGTCGCGACGCGCTACCGCGACGCGGAGCCGCCGCTGCGCTTCTGCTACTTCGCCCATGCCTACCGCGGCGTCCGCCCGCAGCGGGGCCAATCGCGCGAGTTCCTCCAGGCCGGCGTCGAGCTGATCGGAGCCGGCTCGCCCGACGGCACCGCCGAGGTCCTGTCGGTCCTGTGCGAGGCGCTCGACGCGGCGGGCCTCGAGACCTATCGGGTCGGGCTCGGCGACGCGTCGCTGTATCCCGCCTTGCTCGACGGTCTCGAAGTCGACCCCGCACGGCGCGAGCACATACTCACCGAGCTCGTCGACGGCGACTTCGTCGGGCTCGAGCGCGAGATCAAAGAGCTCGGCGTCGATCCCGCCGACGCCGAGCTGCTGCTGCGCGCGCCGCAGACCCGAGGAGGTCCCGAGGTGCTCCAGGATCTCCAGGGCCCGCTCCACGCCGCAGTCACTGGGATGCGGGCGGTCCACGCGCTACTGGCGCCCGACGTGGCCGAGCGGATCATCTTCGACCTCGGCCTGATCCGCAGCCTCGGCTACTACACGGGCGCGATCTTCCAGGTCTACGACCCCGCGTACGGCGTGCCGATCGGAATCGGCGGACGCTACGACGAGCTGCTGGGGCAGTTCGGGCGGCCGCTACCGGCGGTAGGGTTCGCGCTCAACGTCGAGCGGTTGCACATCGCGCTGACGAGCGAGGAACGGGGCCGGGGGAGGCTGCGGTGAGCATCGCGGTCTGCCAGGGACGGCCGACGTGACCGGGCTGCGCATCGCGGTCCCGCGCGGGGCGCTGTTCGACGAGACGCTCGACCTGCTCGACCGGCTCGGGCTCGACACGCGCGAGGTGCGCGACAACGACCGAAAGCTCCTGTTCGACGACGCCGGCATCGTCACGATGCGGCCCTCGGACGTTCCCACCTACGTGGAGGCGGGCGCCGCCGACCTGGGGATCACCGGCAAGGACGTGCTGCATGGAGCAGTCCGAGCGCGAGCTGTACGAGCTCGTCGACCTCGATTACGGATACTGCCGGATGGTGCTCGCGACGGTCGCCGGCGAGGATCCGCGCGGCCGAGGCGCTGCGGCGGCTCGGCGTGGTCCGGATCGCCACCAAGTACCCGCGGATCGCCACGCGCTACTTCCTCGAGACCGGCCGGCAGGCGGAGATCGTCGAGGTCAAGGGATCGGTCGAGCTGGCGCCGCTGACGGGGCTCGCCGAGGGCATCGTGGATCTCACCGCGAGCGGGACGACGCTCCGCGAGAACGGGCTCGTCGTCCGCGAGGAGATCGCGCGCAGCACCGCCCGTCTGATCGCCAACCCGGTGGCCCACAAGCTGAAAGCGCCGACGATCGACGCGCTGCTGGAGCGACTCGATGCGATGTGAGCGGCTGACGCTGGCCGACGATGCCGCCCGCGTGGCAGCCTCGATCCGCACGCTGGCCCCGCCCCCTGAGTCGGTCCGCGACGGGGTGGCGCTGATCGTCGCGACCGTCCGCGCGGGCGGTGACCGGGCCGTCCGCGATTACTCCCGGACGCTCGACACCGGCGGGCGGGAGCCGCAGGCGCTGGTGGTCTCAGACGAGGAGCTCGAGCGTGGCCGAGGCCGGGCTCGACCCGGCGGCCCGGCACGGGATCGAGCGCGCGATCGAGAACGTCGAGGCCGTGGCCGGCGCTGGCGATCCCGGACGGGCGCGCGGGGTGGGCGGGGACCAAGTCACCCAGCTCGGCGGCAGCCGCGTCATCCACCGCCGCGCCCCGGTCGAGCGCGCCGCGATCTATGTCCCCGGCGGGCGCGCCCCATACCCGAGCACCGTCGTCATGGGCGCCGTGCCGGCGCGTCTCGCCGGCGTCGAGCACATCGCCGTGTGCTCGCCTCCGAGCCGCGACGGCGACCTCGATCCGGTCGTGCTCGCGGCCTGCCGGCTCGCCGGCGTCCATGCCGTCTATCGAATGGGCGGCGCCCACGCGATCGCGGCGCTCGCCTACGGAACCGAGTCCGTCCCCGCCGTCGACGTGATCGTCGGTCCCGGGAACCTGTACGTGCAGGAGGCCAAGCGCCTGGTGTTCGGGCAGGTGGGCATCGATGGCTTCGCGGGTCCGAGCGATCTGCTCGTGATCGCCACCGGTGACGTCGATCCCGAGCCGCTCGCGCTCGACCTGCTGGCCCAGGCCGAGCACGGCCCCGGCACGCTGGTGGTCGCGGCCTCCGACACTCCTGAAGTCCTCGACGCCTTCGAGGAGCGCCTGATCGCAGGGAGCCGAAACGGGCGCGGTGGCGTGCCTGGTCGTGGCGTCCGGCGCTGAGCAGCTGCTCGCGCTCGCCCAGGCGTTCGCCCCCGAGCACCTCCAGCTGGTCGGCGCCGAGGCCGAGGCGCTGGCCGGTCGCGTCACCCGGGCGGGATGCCTGTTCGTCGGCGCAGGCGCCGGCACCGCGTTCGGGGACTACATCGCCGGCTCGAACCACATCCTGCCGACGAACGGCGCCGCCCGGTTTGCCTCCGCCGTTTCCTCCGACCACTTCCTGCGGCGATTCAGCGAGGTGCGCATCGACGCGGCGGCGGAGCTCGCCCGGTCGGCGGCGCCGCTGGCCCGGGCGGAGGGCTTCGAGCTGCACGCGCGGTCGATGGAGGCACGCATAAAGAGAAAATCGACGGCGGCGCCTGGCGGCGGCGCCTTTGGGGAGAATGGGAGCGGATGACCCGTATCGGCCTGATCGAACGCAAGACCGCGGAGACCGAGATCAAGGTCAGCCTCGTGCTCGACGGCCAGGGCGCCGGCGAGCGCGACACCGGCGTCGGCTTCTTCGACCACATGCTCGACCTGCTCGCCCGGCACGGCCGTCTCGACCTGGGCGTGGAGGCGCGCGGCGATCTCGAGACCGGCGCCCATCACACGGTCGAGGACGTCGGGATCTGCATCGGCCAGGCGCTGGACGAGGCGCTTGGCGACCGCGCCGGCATCGCCCGCTACGGGCAGGCGACGATCCCGATGGACGAGGCCCGGGCCTCTTGCGCGATCGACGTCTCGGGGCGCGGATTATGCGCGGTCGAGGCGACGCTCCCGCCAGGCGCGATCGGCAACTTCGATCACGAGCTCGTCGAGGAGTTCTTTCGCGCGCTGGCGCTGAACGCGAAGCTGACCCTGCATCTCACGGTCGAGCGCGGTACCAACGCCCACCACGTGATCGAGGCATCGTTCAAGGCGGTGGCGCGGGCGCTCCGGGCGGCGGTCGCGCTCGACGCGAGCGAGCGCGGCGTGCCGAGCACGAAGGGAACGCTGGTGTGACTCGCGTGGGCGTGATCGACTACGGAATGGGCAACCGCCGCTCGGTGGAGAAGGCGCTCGAGCACGTCGGGGCCAGCGTGTCGCTCACCGGCGACCATCACGAGCTGGGAGCGTGCGACGGGCTGGTGCTGCCGGGCGTGGGGGCGTTTCCGAAGGCGATGCGCAACCTGCGCGAGCTCGGCCTGGCGGAGTTGATCGAGTCGCGGGTCGATCAGCGGACGCCGCTGCTGGGGATCTGCCTCGGGATGCAGCTGCTGTTCGATTCCTCCGAGGAGATCGGGGGCGCGCCCGGGCTTGGGCTGATCCCGGGAGGAGTCACGCGTCTGGAGCCCGGGGGCCTTCGCATCCCGCACATCGGCTGGAACGAGGTCCGGTTCGAGCGCGCGTCGGCGCTGACGGCGGAGTCGCCGGGCTGCCCGTTCTACCACGTGCACTCGTTTGCGGCACGGCCGAGCGATCCCGAGGCCGTGATCGGCAGCACCGAGTACGGCGAGCGCTTCGCCACGATCGTCGGCCGCGACAACGTGTTCGGCGTGCAGTTCCACCCCGAGAAGTCCTCGCGGCACGGGCTGCGCATGCTCGAGAGCTTCGTCGAGCTGTGCGCCGGGGGCGAGGCGGGCTCGGCTCGCGTGGCCGCATGATCCTGCTCCCGGCGGTCGACATCCTCGAGGGCAAGGCGGTGCGCCTGGCCCGCGGGGAGTTCGACCAGCGAACGGTGTACGACGCCGATCCGCTCGATGCGGCGCGGCGGTGGGTCGACGAGGGCGCGCGAGAGTTGCACGTCGTCGACCTCGACGGCGCGCGCAGCGGCGCCCCCGTCAACTTCGAGCATGTCCGGCGGATCACCGAGGCGGTGGACGTGCCCGTCCAGGTCGGCGGGGGCCTCCGAACGATCGAGTCGGTGCGGCGGACGGTCGACGCCGGAGCGACGCGCGTCGTGATCGGGACCGCGGCCTACGCCGACGTCGACTTCCTCGACCAGGCGGTGGCCGAGCTGGGCAACCGCGTTGTGGTGTCCGTCGACGCCCGGGAGGGCAAGCTCGCCGCGGCCGGATGGACCGAGCAGACCGACATCCCGCTCGAGGCGGTGATCGAGCAGCTCGGCGCTCGCGGGGTGCGGCGGTACGTTTATTCGAGTATCGACCGGGATGGCATGCTCACGGGCCCCGACCTCGACGCCGCCCGCCGCGTCGCCGAGGCGGTCCGCGGCATTTATGCGTACTCCGGCGGCATCTCCTCGCTCGAGGACCTGCGCGCGCTGCTCGCGCTCCGGCAGGTCAACCTGCGCGCGGTGATCGTCGGCACGGCGTTGTACGAGGGGCGGTTCACGGTCGCCGAGGCGCAGGCCGTGCTCGACGGGTGATGCACTACAAGCGCGTGATCCCGTGCCTGGACGTCGACCGCGGTCGCGTGGTCAAGGGCGTCGGGTTCGTCGACCTGCGGGATGCCGGCGACCCCGTCGAGCTGGCCTGCCGTTACGACGCGGCCGGGGCGGATGAGCTCGTGTTCCTCGACATCACAGCCACGTCGGACAAGCGCGAGACGGTCGTCGATCTCGCACGCCGCACCGCCGACGATGTGTTCATCCCGTTCACGATCGGCGGCGGGATCCGCTCGGTCGCGGATGCACAGGCCGTGCTCGACGCCGGCGCGGACAAGGTCTCGGTCAACTCCGCGGCGCTGGCGCGACCCGACCTGCTCGACGAGCTGGCGGCCACGTTCGGCGCTCAGTGCGTGGTGCTCGCGATCGACGCCAAGGCCCGCGGCGACTCGGGCTGGGAGGCGTTCGTCGCCGGCGGGAGGACCCCGACCGGCAAGGACGCCGTCGAGTGGGCGCGCGAGGGGGTCGAGCGCGGCGCCGGGGAGATCCTCCTGACCAGCATGGACCGTGACGGGACCAACGCCGGCTACGACCTCGGGCTGACCTCAGCCGTCGCCGGCGCGGTTGGCGTCCCGGTGATCGCCTCGGGCGGCGCGGGAGCGCTCGAGCATCTGACCGACGCTCTCGGCGCCGGCGCCGACGCCGTGCTGTGCGCGTCGATCTTCCACTACGGACAGCACACGGTGCCGGAGGTCAAGGCGGCGCTGGCCCGGGACGGCGTATCGGTCCGGCCGGTTGATTAGGTCCCCACCCACCCGCCTTCGGCGGCGTCCGTCGGATGTGGCGCGGCAGGCCCCGTCTGCGAGCATGGATGCCGAGCGCGGCCGTCGCCGCGACCGCCACCTGGCCCGTCCGGTCAGTACCGCTGGCCCTCGACGCAGCTGTGAGCGAGGCTGAGACGCCCGGCCCGACACCCTCGCGTTCGATCCGGTCGTACTGCGACAACAAACCGGAAAGCGCCGGGCGGCGGGCCGGGCGATCAGCCGAAGCCGAGGGCGCGGAAACCCCGCCCTAGCTCGGTGAACCTGCATCAATGTTGGCCCGGTTGAAGGCGGCCGCGGCTAAGCGGCCTCTTCCACGTATCCGGCTGCGACGCATGCATCGCAATACGCAGCAGGCGGGACGCGGGGCTCATAACAGCCAGGGCGGCAGCAAGTCGAGGACCGCTTAGGCCGACCGCGACCGATGCGGGCTGCCGCGGCATCCTTCAGCTCCTCGCGCATGCGATCGAGCTCCGCCGCGTGCTCCGCGCAGAACCTACGTCCCGGCAGGGTCGGCTCCTGGCAATGACTTCCACTACGACAACGCATAGACCGACAAGGATAGCAAGAAGCGCTCGAACGCACGTTCCATGCGAGCTTCATTGCACGGCTTGTGCGGGGATTTCGTGAGCGCGGAGGACCGCAGTATGGAATTGCGTGGGCGCGCTGCGAGCGCTGCGTGGAGATTACGTTAGCGCTTGCGCGCGGCCGGTGCTCGATCGCGGCTCAATGACGGTTCGGGAGCATCTGGTACAGCATCGTGTACCCGCTCAAGTAGATCGCGCCGTCGTCGGCCACCACCGGGTTGAAGGCGCCATCCGGGAACGAGAACACCTGACGGCCGGTGCGTACGTCGAGGCCCGCCGTGGTCTTCGTGCCGAGGTCGGAGTAGTAGACGACGTTGCCGACGATCGTCGCCGATCCCGAGATTTTGCCGCCCGCCGGATGCCGCCATCTCATCGCGCCGGACTGGGCGTCGAACGCGTAGAAGTTGCCGTCGTACGACCCGAGATAGATCGTCGGGCCGAGTCCGGGGGTGTTCTCGACCGCGGCCGACGCGTACACGTACGCGCCGGTGCCCGTGGCCCACGCGAGCTGGCCGGTCTTGGCCGCGAACGAGTAGACGCGCCCATCGGTGTTGCCCATGTAGACGCGTCCGAACGCGACGGCGGGGGTTGAGTAGAAGTTGCCTGAGCCGAATCCAAAATCCGCGCCGTTGGTGTTCACCGCCCAGACCTGGTGGCCGGTGGTGGCGTTGACCGCGTACGCGCGCCCCGAGTAGTCGCCGAAGTAGAGGACGCCGTTCGACAGCGCCGGGCCGCCCTTGACGGCCGCGCTGGCGTGGTAGGTCCAGTTCAGATGACCGGTGGTCGCGTTCAGCGAGTAGACGGTGCCGCTCTGGTCCCCGAAGTACACGGCGTTGCCAAACGCGATCGGCGAGGACTCCGTGCCGGCGGAAATGACCTTTGACCAGACGACCCGGCCGGTCTTCATCGACAGCGCCGCGAATCGGCCGTTACCGGGGGTCTGGCCGGCGTGCGGGCTCGTCGAGAGCAGCCCGACGTACATCAGGCCCTGCTTGATCCCGAGAGCCGGCGAGGCGGCGGCGAGCGTTCCGACCTTGGTCTCCCACAGCTTGTGGCCGGTGTGCTTGTCGAGTGCCTTCGCCGAGCCGTCGTCGTCGATCAGGTACAGCGTGGTTTGGTAGATGACCGGCGGGAACTCGAGCAGCGCGTAGTCCTGAAAGCGCCACCCGATGTGCAACGGCGGCTCGGGGACCTTGGCGCCGGGGAAGAGGTGCGTCCGCGCCGCGTCGTACCCGTACCGCGGCCACTCGGAGTTGTCGACCGCGACCTTCTTCTTGGGCGGCGGGGCGGGCGCCACCGTGGTCGTCGTCGGCGCCGTGAACTCGACGTTGGGATGGGAGACGTTGTGCGGCGAATGGGCGAGGACGAACGCCACCGCGCCTCCGACCGCGACCAACAGGACCACGATGGCGGCGAGCCCATACCGCAGCCACCGTCGCGAACGGGGACTCGGCATGGCAGGCAATGCTAGCCACCGGCCCCCCCGGGAATCGCGACCCGCGCTCCAGGACCGTTTGGGAAGAAACTATGACTATGCCCGAGTTTCTTCCCAAGCTGCTCGCGCAGGCGATCGCGCTCCCGGCAGCGCGGCCACTGATCTTCCGGTTGCCGGACGCCCCCAAGGTGCATCTGGTTGGCGGGGCGGTTCGCGACCTGCTGCTGGGCGGCGCTCCGATCGACCTCGATCTGGCCGTCGAGGGCGATGCCGTGGCCCTGGCGAGCTCGCTGGGAGGCGAGATCCAGGTTCACGACCGGTTCGGGACCTCGACGGTGAGGCTCGACGGCTTCACGTACGACATCGCCCGCACCCGTCGCGAGACCTACGCGGAGCCCGGCGCGCTCCCCGACGTGGAGCCGGCGCCGCTGGTGGTGGACCTACAGCGTCGGGATTTCACGGTCAACGCGATCGCGCTCGCGCTCGCGGGCGACGGCGCCGGACAGCTGGGCGCGGTGCCGGCGGCGCTCGAGGATCTCGACGCTCGCCGGCTGCGGGTGCTCCACGACCGGAGCTTCATCGACGACCCGACGCGCCTGCTGAGGCTGGTGCGCTACGCCACTCGGCTGCGGTTCGAGATCGAGGCGCACACCCGTGCGCTCGCGGACGCCGCGATCTCGGCGGGTGCGCTGCGCACGCTGAGCGGCTCGCGCATCGGGGCCGAGCTTCGGCTGCTCGCGCGCGAGCCGGACCCGGTCCGGGCCCTGGCCGGTCTGCGCCTGCTCGGGCTCGATACGGCGATCCACCCGGGCTTCGGCCTCGACGACGAGGACCTGGCCCGCCGCGCGCTGGCGCTCCTGCCGGACGACGGGCGGCGCGACCGGCTGGCGCTGGCGGCGGCGGCCCAAGGGGTTCCGGCGCCCGAGCTCGCCGCGCTGCTCGACTCCTACGCGTTCGAGGCCGAGGACCGCGACGCGATCGTGCTTGCCGCCAGTCGCGCCGGCCAGGTCGCGAGCGTCTTGGCGGCGGCGGGCGCGCCTTCGGAGATCGCGGCCGCGGTTGGCGGGGCGCCGCCGGAACTGGTGGCGCTGGCGGGCGCGCTCGGCGCCGAGCCCCCGGCCCGTGAGTGGCTCGATCGGCTCCGCCACGTCCGCCTGGAGATCGACGGCCGCGACCTGCTCACCGCCGGCGTGCCCGAAGGCCCCGCGATCGGTCGGGGGCTGCGTGCGGCGCTCGCGGCCAAGCTCGACCGGCGGGCGTCCGGCCGCGAGCAGGAGCTCGCCGAGGCGGTGCATGCCGCCGGCGAGCGTCGGTAGCCTGCGGTTGATGGAGGCCGCGCCCGCCGTGACCCTGCCCGAGCCGTTCTACGAGCGCGGCGAGCACGTGGCGATCGACCTGCCCGGTGCATACGCGCTGTTCACCACCCGGCGCGGCGGATTCTCCGATGGCCCGTACGCGAGCCTCAACCTGGGACGCCTGACCGACGACCGCCCCGACGCGGTCCGTCGCAACCGGGCTCGCCTCCAGGACCAAGTGGGGGTGAGGCCGGCGCACATCCGGCAGGTCCATGGAACGGTCGTGCGGACGGTCGCGGATGCTGCCGACGCGTTCGTCGCGCCGCTGCCCGATGCGGGGATCGAGCTGCCGGAGGCCGACGGCCAGGCGACCCGGCTGCGTGGTGTGGCGCCGATGGTGCTGACCGCGGACTGCCTGCCGATCGCGCTCGCGGGGCGCGGGGGGTCGGGGGCGGACAGCGGCGGCGCGGTTGTGATGCTGCACGCGGGCTGGCGTGGTCTGGCCGGCGGGATCGTGCCCGAGGGCGTCCGGGCGGTCCGCGAGCTCGGAGCCGACGGCGCCCTCGAGGCAGCGATCGGTCCCGGCGCGGGCCTCTGCTGTTACGAGGTCGGCGAGGCGGTGCACGAGGTGTTCGCCCACCACGGCGACCGCGTGCGGCACGGACGCAACCTCGACCTCAAGGCGATCGCGCGCGAACAGCTCGAGCAGGCGGGCGTCGAGAGCGTGCACGACGTCGAGCTGTGCACGATCTGCTCGGACAAGGCCCTGTTCTTCTCGCACCGCCGCGATCGCGGCGTCACCGGACGGCAGGCCGGGCTGGTGTGGTTGAGCTGATCAGGGGCCTTCGGGCCGAACAGGTCAGCGCGAACCTCGAGCGGGTCCGGGAGGAGATCGCCGCCGCCGGACGCGACCCGTCCGAGGTGGAGATCCTCGCCGCGGTGAAGTACGTGCCGGTCGAGGAGCTCGAGGTGCTCGCCGAGGCCGGCATCGAGCTGGTCGGCGAGAACCGCGCGCAGGACCTCGTGGCCAAGGCGCAGGCCTACCCCGGCATGTTCACCTGGGACTTCATCGGCCATCTCCAGAGCCGCAAGGTCCGACAACTGGTGCCCCACGTCCGGTACATCGAATCGGTCGCGAGCGAGTCGGCGCTCGAGCAGCTCGCGCGCCACGGCGGGCCCGCTACCGAGATCCTGATCGAGGTCAACGTCGCGGGCGAGGCCGGCAAGAGCGGGATCGCTCCGTCGGAGCTGCCGGCGTACCTCGAGCGGTCGCCGGTGACGGTCGTCGGGCTGATGACGATGCCGCCGCTGGCGCCGACGCCGGGGGCGAGCCGGGGGCATTTTGCGGCGTTGCGGGAGCTCGCCGGCGAGCACGGCTTGCGCCACCTGTCGATGGGTACCAGCCAGGACTACCGGATCGCCGTTCAAGAGGGCGCAACGATTGTGCGGCTCGGCACGAGCCTCTACCGCTCCGGCGCGTCATAATCACAGCAGGGAATTACGCGCTCCCACCGAAACTTCGACCCGACATGGCCTTACGAGATACCTGGCATCGCACGCTCATGTACTTCGGGCTGGCGGATGACGAGGACTATGAGGAGGACCTCGAGCCCTACACCGAGCCGGAGGCCGAGGCCCAGGATGCTTATCGCGAGCGCCCGAACGTGCGGCGGCTTAGCTCGCGGCGCAGGCGGGACGACTTCGACGACATTTTCGCCGACGATCCCGAATCCGAACGGCGCACCGCGTCGCTGCGGCCCGTGAGCACGGGGCGCGGAAACGGCCGGAGCGGGGGGGACGTGCGCGTGCACTTAGTCGTGCCCAAGAACTTCAACGAGGTCCAGGACGTCGCCGACAAGTTCAAGGACTCGATCCCCGTGATCCTGAACCTCCAGAGCACCGACCATGACCTTTCAAAGCGCCTGATCGACTTCTCGAGCGGCCTCACGTACGCCCTCGACGGCGGGATGCAGCGAATCGCCGACAAGGTTTTCCTGCTTACCCCGCGCAACGTCGAGGTGTCGGCGGAGGAGCGCGCCCGCCTCGTCGAGAAGGGGTTCTTCAATCAGAGTTGAGCGGGCACGCTGGCCGGCTTCCTCGCCAGCGATAGATTTCACTACATGCAGGTCGGACTGATCGGCGCTGGCAACATGGCGCGCGCACTCGCGCGCGGCTGGGGCGACCCGGTCCTCGTGTCCGATGGCGGCTCGGGCCGCGCGAAGGCGCTCGCGGATGAGCTCGGAGGGAAGGCGCTCGACTCGAACGTGGCCGTCGCCGATCGCGCCGACCTCGTCGTGCTCTGTCACAAGCCTGCGCAGTTCGGGAAGGTGGCCGAGGAGCTCTCCGGGCACGCGAAGGCGGTCGCGTCGGTGGTGGGCGGGGTCGACACCGAGGCGCTTCGCGGGCGATATCGCGTCCCGGTGTTCCGGTTCATGCCGAACACGCCCGTCGAGGTCCGGCGCGGTGTGATCTGCTACTCGCCAGAGCGCGAAGTCGACGTCGAGCTCGAGACCCAGGTGCTCGAGCTGTTTGGCCGGTTGGGCAGCGTGGTCAAGGTTCCCGAGAAACAGATCAGCGCCGCCGGCGCGGTCATGGGCGTCGGGCCCGCATACCAGGCGCTGCTCGTCGAGGCCCAGGTCGACGCGGCGGTTCGCCACGGAATCGCGGCCGGGCTCGCCGGCCGGCTGGTCGCCGAGACGATGGCCGGCACCGCCGCGCTGCTCCAGACGCGCGGCTACGACACGCTGGCGGTCCGGCGCGAGGTGACCTCGCCGGGCGGCACGACCGCGCGCGGGCTGGCGGCGCTCGAGCGCGGTGGAGTGCGGCCGGCGTTTCAGGAGGCGTTCGATGCGGTCATGGAGTGGGCCCGATGACCGTGCTCGCGGCCGTCACCCGCGGCGACATCGCCAACTACGTGAAGGCGCTGTTCCTCGTCTACATCCTGCTGATCTTCGTGTACATCCTGGTCAACATGATGTTTTCGCTAGGGCTGCGCCCGTCGTACTCGAAGTACGTGGACGCGATCACGAACTTCCTGCGAGACGTGTGCGAGCCCTACCTGAAGCTCTTCCGCCGCTTCATCCCGCCGATCGGCATGTTCGACCTCACCCCGATGATCGCGATCATCGTCCTGTACATCGTGCAGTACATCGTGGTCAAGCTGATCGCGGGCTGATGCGCAGGATCGCGGTTGCGGGCTGATCGCCCGCGTGGGATGACTCAGACGAACACATCGGTCCGGGTCGCGGCCTTCGCACGCGCCGCCGTGGTAGCGGTCGTCGTGGTGATCCTCGACCAGGTGACCAAGAGCCTCGTCAGGGCCAACATCGAGCTCGGCGATCACGACAAGGTCCTGCCGGGGGTGACGCTCGTGCACGACCGCAACACCGGCGTCGCCTTCTCGCTGTTCGCGGGCGGCGGCGCGCTCGTGCTTGTGGTCACGTTGGCCGCGCTCGCCTTGCTCGTCGGGTACCTCGTGATGCGACCCGACCGTTCGCTGCTGTGGCTGCCCACCGGGATGCTCGTCGGCGGCGCGGTCGGAAACCTGATCGACCGGATCTCGAGCGGCGGGGTGACCGACTTCATCAAGCTCCCGTACTGGCCGGCGTTCAACGTCGCCGATATGTCGATCACGTTCGGCGTGCTGACGCTGCTCTGGGTGCTCGAGGGCCGGCGCGAGCGGTGAGCGCCGGGACCCGGATCGAGCTGCGCGTGCCCGATGCGGCGGCCGGCACGCGCTTGGACCGGTTCCTCGCGGTGCCGCTCGGGTCGAGGGCGCGAGCGCAGGCGCTGATCGACTCTGGCCACGTGCGCGTCGACGGCTCGCTCAGGCCCAAGAGTCACCTGGTCCAGTCCGGCGAGGCGATCGAAATCGACGATGTGTTGGAGGGGGGCTCGGCGGGGCTCGGCGAGCCCCAGGCCGAGTTCGCCGTCGCCTACGAGGACGAGCACCTGCTGGTGGTCGACAAGCCGGCCGGCGTGGTCGTGCACCCCGCCCGCGGTCACTGGTCCGGGACGCTCTCGCAGGCGCTCGAGGGCCGGGCCGCGGGCGGCGAGGATCAGTGGCGGGCGGGGATCGTCCATCGCCTCGATCGCGACACCTCCGGGCTGCTCGTCGTCGCCAAGCACAACGCGGTTCACCGCCTGCTGAAGTCGATGCTGTCTGCTCGCCGGCTGCGGCGGGAGTACCTCGCGCTGGTCGACGGCCACCCGTCCGCGAAGACCGGGACGATCGACGCGCCGATCGGGCGCCACCGGCGAGACCGAAAGCTGATGTCGATCGATAGCGAGGAGCCCCGCGAGGCGCGCACCCACTTCGAGATCGAGCAGCTGCTCCCGGGGACGGCGTTGCTGCGCGTGGTGCTCGAGACCGGCCGCACCCACCAGATCCGCGTGCATCTCGCCGCGATCGGCCATCCGGTGTGCGGCGACCCGCAGTACGGGATGGCCGGACAGCTAGGTCTTTCCCGGCAGTTCCTCCACGCCGCCCGTCTCGCGTTCGAGCACCCGGTGACGGGCGCGCCGATCGACGTATCCTCCCCGTTGCCGGACGACCTGGTGACGGCGCTGGCGGAAGCC
This sequence comes from uncultured Solirubrobacterales bacterium, assembly GCA_963836715.1. GTDB lineage: Bacteria > Actinomycetota > Thermoleophilia > Solirubrobacterales > Solirubrobacteraceae > Palsa-465. The sequence goes on along the minus strand of CAWIKH010000003.1, from coordinate 88,360 downwards.
CAGCGGGCCGGGTGAAGCTGCGAATAAGGGGCCGGTGCGCAGCGGACGGGCGGCCGGCGGGTGCGCGTCTGGCAGCACTCGGGCGAACTGCATCCCGGGAGGCCAACCAAGGCGTTCGCGCGCTGCCAGACGCACACCGGCGGCCGCCCGTAGCCACGGTGCAAGGTCCCAAAATGAGGGCGGGGCGGCCCGTCCACAGCCGCCCCGCCTAACGTTGCGAACCGAGCCACCGGAGGTAGGGGAAGGGAGGTTCGGCCCGCGCACGAGCCACCGCTGAAGGTAGGGGAAGCGAATGGCCCGCTACACCTGAAAACGTAGCGGCGCATCAAAACTTGCGTAAACTCAGAACAAGACCGTCCCCGATCCCGTTCGCGTGGATCGCGCCCTGCCTCGTCCGTCGAGGTTCGCGAGCGCACGCGAGCGGCTTGAAGTACAAACCAAACACAAGGGAGTAGACCTAGTGGCTCAGATAGGAATCAAGGAGCTGCTGGAGGCCGGCGTCCATTTCGGCCACCAGACCCGTCGATGGAACCCCAAGATGCGCCGCTTCATCTTCGGCGAGCGCGACGGGAACTACATCATCGACCTCCTCCAGACGCAGGTCCTGTTGGAAGACGCGCGGGAGTTCGCGTCGGACGTGTCGCGTCGCGGCGGGACCGTGCTGTTCGTCGGAACCAAGAAGCAGGCGCGCGACACGATCCGTGACAACGCGCAAGCCGCGGACATGCCGTACGTCAACCATCGCTGGCTCGGCGGCCTGCTGACCAACTTCCAGACGATCTCGCTGCGGATCAAGCGGCTGCACGACCTCGAGCGCTACGAGACCGAGGGCCAGCTTCAACTGCTGCCCACGCGCGAGCGGATGGCCGCGCAGGCCGACCTCGAGAAGCTGCGCGCGAACCTGGGTGGCGTCAAGAACATGCAGCGCCTGCCCGACGCGGTGTTCGTGATCGACCTGAAGACCGAGGCGATCGCGGTGCGCGAGGCGCAGCGCCTACGGATCCCGATCATCGGGCTCGTCGACACGAACTGCGATCCCGATGGGATCGACTTCGTGGTCCCGGGCAACGACGACGCGATCCGCTCGTGCGCGCTGATCACCAGGGCGATCGGCGATGTCGTCTCGCAGGGGCACAACGTGTTCCGCGAGGAGGAGGAGCGTGCCCGGCTCGAGCGCGAGCGTCAGGAAGCCGAGGAACGGGCACGTCAGGAGGCCGAGGAGCGCGCGCGCCAAGAGGCCGAGGAGCAGGCCCGGCTCGAGCGCGAGCGCAGGGAGGCCGAAGAGCGGGAGCGTCAAGAGGCCGAGGAGCGGGCGCGGCAGGAGGCAGCGGCGCCAGACGCTCAGGCCGCGGAGGCTGCACAGGCTCCACCGGCGCCCGCGGCAGCCGCACCCGCTCAGGAGGCCGTAGCCGAAGCCCCCGCAGCCGCCGAGGAGGCGCCGGCCCCCGCCGCGCAGGCGCCCGCCGCAGTCGAAGCGCAAGCGCCGGCTGCCGCCGAGGAGGCGCCGGCCGAGGAGCCTGCAGCCGCCGCCGCGTCCGAGTCCGAGCCCGAGCCGCAGGCTGAAGCCGCGCCACCGCCCGAAGCGCCACCGGCCGAGTCCGTGCCCGCCGCACCTGCAGAGGCCGAGGCCGCGCCGGCCGCGGAGCCCGCAGCGGCCGAGGCTGCGGGGACTGCCGAGGCTGCCCGGGCTGCCGAACCCGAGCAGACCCCCGCGCCGGCCGCGGAGGAGAACGCATGAGTGCGATCAGCGCTAAGGAGGTCAAGGTCCTTCGCGACCGCACGGGCGCGGGCGTACTCGCCTGCCGTGAGGCCCTCAGCGAGGCCGACGGCGACGTCGAGCGTGCGGTCGAGATCCTCCGGGCCCGCGGTCAGGCTCAGGCTGCCAAGCGCGCCGGCGCGGAGGCGACCGAGGGCGTGGTCCAGAGCTACATCCACGCCGGCAACAAGATCGGCGTGCTGGTCGAGGTCGACTGTGAGACCGACTTCGTCGCGCGCAACGACAACTTCGTCGAGTTCGCGCGGGATCTCGCGCTGCATATCGCGGCGGCCGCGCCGATCGCGGTGCGCGACGAGGACGTCCCCGCCGAGGATCGCGAGCGCGAGAAACGGATCGCCGTGGAGCAGGCGGCGGACCGTCCCGAGAACGTCCGCGACCGGATCGTCAGCGGCAAGCTCGAGAAGTGGCTCGACGACGTCGTCCTCCTGCGCCAGAAGCACGTCAACGAGGACAAGCACGGGGGCAAGACGATCGAGGAGTTGCGCGCCGAACTTGCCAGCGAGACCGGGGAGAACGTGGTGATCCGCCGCTTCAGCCGTTTCTCTGTGGGCACTTGAGCTCCCCAAACGTCATCCCTCATCCCTCGAGCCATCCGGCCGTCTACCGGCGGATCCTGCTGAAGCTGTCGGGTGAGGCGCTGATGGGGGATCTGGAGTACGGGACCGATCCCGAGCGCGTCCACGAGATCGCCTCGCAGATCGCGGCCGTCCACAGGCGCAACGTGGAGGTGGCGATCGTCGTCGGCGGGGGCAATATCTACCGTGGCCTGGCGGCGGCGGCCAAGGGCATGGACCGCGCCACCGGGGACTACATGGGGATGCTCGCGACCGTGCTGAACGCCCTGGCCCTCCAGGACGCTCTCGAGAAGGAGGACGTCCAGACCCGTGTGCAGTCCGCGATCACGATCTCGGAGGTCGCCGAACCCTACATCCGCCGGCGCGCGATGCGCCACCTCGAGAAGGGCCGGATCGTGATCTTCGCCGCCGGCACCGGCAACCCGTTCTTCTCGACCGACACCGCCGCCGCGCTCCGGGCCGCGGAGCTGCACGCCGAGATCATCCTGATGGCCAAGAACCGGGTCGAGGGCGTCTACACGGCCGATCCACGCACCGACCCGAACGCCGCGTTCATCCCCGAGATCACGCACAAGGACGCGCTGACCCGCGGACTGCAGGTGATGGACTCGACCGCTTTCGCCCTGTGCATGGACAACAATCTCCCGATCATCGTCTTCAACATGGCTGACGAGCGGAACATCGACAAGATAGTGTCCGGAGAACGCGTGGGAACGCTGGTGAGAACATGACCACGGACATGATCGATGAGCTCCTGGCCGATGCGCGGGAGCGGATGCACAAGTCGGTTGAGGCGATTCGGATTGAGTTCGGATCGGTCCGCACGGGGCGAGCCAGCCCGGCGCTGCTCGACCGGATCTCGGTCGATTACTACGGCACCGCGACGCCGCTCAAGCAGCTCGCGACGATCTCTGCCCCGGAGGCGCGTCTGCTGACGATCCAGCCGTACGACAAGAGCTCGATCAAGGCGATCGAGCGCGCGATTCTCGAGTCGGACGTCGGGTTGACTCCCAACAACGACGGTAACCTGATCCGCCTCGGCGTCCCCGAGCTCACCGAGGAGCGGCGCAAACAGCTGGTGAAGGTGGTGCGGCACATCGCCGAGGACGGCAGGGTCGCGATCCGCAACGTCCGGCGCGACGTGATGCACGACCTGCGCGAGCTGAAGGAGGCGGGCGAGGCGGGATCGGACGACGAGCATCGAGCGGAGGTCGAGCTCCAGAAGGTGACCGATGTGCGGATCGCCGAGCTCGACGAGGCGCTGAAGCACAAAGAAGCGGACATCCTGGAGGTTTAGTTGGTAACCGGTGAGTGGGGACCCGCCCACCCCTCCCACGACGCCGGTGAACGGGCTCGGGCTCGGTACGTCGCGATCATCACCGACGGGAACGGCCGGTGGGCGTCGCGCCGGGGCCTGCCGGCGCTGGCCGGACACGAGGCCGGCGCCGATGTCGTCAAGGCCCGGCTGCGCGACGCTGTCGACCTCGGCATCCGGGAGCTGACGGTGTTCTCGTTCTCGACGGAGAACTGGGTCCGCCCGCGGGAGGAGGTGGTGGGCCTGATGGCGATGATGGCTCGGAGAATCGCGGCCGAGACGCCCGAGCTGCACGACGAGGGGGTCCGGATGCGCTTCATCGGGCGCCGGAGCGACCCGGTCCCGCCGGAGCTGATCGAGCGGATGGCCTGGGCCGAGCAGCTGACCGAGGACAACGACCGGATCACGCTGTTCGTGGCGTTCAACTACGGCGGCAGGGCGGAAATCGTCGATGCAGCCCGAACCTTCACATCAGGCACGGAAGAGGACTTCCGCGCCCACCTCTACGCCCCGGACATGCACGATCCCGATCTGATCATCCGCACCAGCGGCGAGCGGCGGATCTCCAACTACCTGCTGTGGCAGGGCGCATACTCGGAGTGGGTGTTCCGCGAGGAGCTGTGGCCGGATTTCTCCCGGGAGTCGCTGGAACAGAGCCTCGAGGACTTCGCCGCCCGCAGCCGCCGGTTCGGAGGGCGGTAGCGATGCCCGCTGCCCGCGCGAGGTCGACGTCGCGCCCGGACCGGCCGCCGCGTGAGCCGCGGCGGGAACCGGCGAGCAAGAAGCCACGGCGGCGCTCGGATCTGCTCGTGCGGGTCCTGGTGGCGGTGCCGCTGGCGATCGCCACGATCATCTTCAACAACATCGGCGGGCTGCCGTTCGCGCTGTTCCTCATCGCTGCCGGCCTGATCTGCATGCACGAGGCCTACGGGCTCTTGACGATCTGGAGGCCGGTTGCGGCCGTCGGCTTCGCCGCGATCGTGGCGATGGTGCTCGTCGCCCGGTCCGGCAACCCGGGCCACGTGCTCGAGGTCGGGATGGCGGCGGTGCCGGTGGCGCTGCTGGCGGTGATGTTCAGCGACCGGCGCCGCCCGACCGTGGCGATCGCGGGCACGCTCCTCGGCGTCTACTGGGTCGGGTTCGCGTTCGCGCACGCCGAGCTCCTGCGCCAGCTGCCGCACGGCAACGGCGTGTTTCTCGACGTACTGATCGGGACGTTCCTGGGGGACACCGGCGCGTACTTCGGCGGGCGGCTGTTCGGCCGCCGCCCGCTCGCGCCGAAGGTCTCGCCAAACAAGACCGTCGAGGGCCTGTTCTGCGGGATGTTCCTTGCGGTCATCGCGCTGTTCCTGGCGGGCCTGTACCAGACGTGGCTCAGTCAGGGCCATGCGCTCCTTCTGGGCCTCGCGGTGGCGGCGCTCGGCCCGCTGGGCGACCTGTTCGAGTCGCTGGTCAAGCGCGACGCGGGCGTCAAGGACTCGGGCAGCGTGTTCGGGCCCCACGGCGGCGCTCTCGATCGGCTGGATGGCGCGCTGTTCACGGTCGTGATCGGCTACTACATCTGGCTTGCCGTCCACTGAACGCGGGCGTCCCCGAATCGCCGCGATCGCGGCCCTAGACTGGGGCTGTGCCCCGCCGTCTCGCGATCCTCGGCTCAACCGGGTCGATCGGCCGCCAGGCCCTCGACGTGATCTCGCGCTCGCAGGAGCTCACGGTCGTCGCGCTGAGCGCCGCGGGCTCTTGGGCACCGCTGATCGAGCAGGCCCGCACGCACGGCGTCCGAAAGGTCGCGGTCGCCGATCCCGACGCTGCCGCGCGGGCTAGCGAGGCCTGGACCGACGGAGAGGTGCTGGCGGGGCCCGACGGCGTCGTCCGGCTGATCACCGAGTGCGAGTGCGACCTGGTGCTGAACGCGATCGTCGGGTCGGCGGGTCTGCTGCCGACCGTCGCGACCCTCGCCGAGGGGATCGACCTCGCGCTCGCCAACAAGGAGTCGCTGGTCGTCGGGGGCGAGCTGGTGACCGCGCTCGCACAGGCGACCGGCGCCACGATGATTCCCGTCGACTCCGAGCATTCGGCGCTCCACCAGCTGCTCGCCGCCGAGCGGCCCGGCACGGTGGACCGCCTGATCCTGACCGCCTCCGGCGGACCTTTCCGCGGGATGCGGCGGGAGGACCTCGAGCAGGTCACGACCGAGCAGGCGCTCGCCCACCCGACGTGGGCGATGGGCGGAAAGATCACGATCGACTCCGCGACGCTGATGAACAAGGGGCTCGAGCTGATCGAGGCCCATCACCTGTTCGGCACGCCGTACGACCGGATCGAGATCGTCGTGCATCGGCAATCGATCATCCACAGCCTGATCCAGCTGTGCGACGGCGCCACGCTCGCGCACCTCGGGTACCCCGACATGCGCGTACCGATCTCGTACGCACTGCACCACCCTGAGCGGGTTGACGTGCCGGTCCGTGCGCTCGACCTGGTCGAGCTCGGCAGCCTCACGTTCGAGCCGGTCGACGAGGAGACGTTCAGCTGCGTCCGCATCGCCCGCGACGCCGCTCGGGCGGGCGGCACCGCGACGTGCACGATGAACGCCGCCAACGAGGTCGCCGTGCACGCGTTCCTCGGAGAGCGGCTGCGGTTCCTCGACATCGCCGCCGTGATCGAGGAGACGCTCGCGCAGTTGCCGTCACAGCCGGTCCATTCGTTCGAGGCGCTCGGGGAGGCCGACGCCGAGGCGCGAAGGGTCGCCGGCGAGCTGGTGGCCGAGCGGGCACTCGCCTAGCGGCGGGTTCACCCACGCGCCGGCCGGGAACCGAGAACTGCGCCCACCCTCTGATCGCGTTCTTACGAACAACGTCTGAACGCCTGCCACACTGGGTTCGTGTCCTACGTCCTCGCCTTCCTGGGGTTCGTTGCGCTGATCATCCTGCACGAGGCCGGGCATTTCACGGCCGCCAAGGCCGTGGGCATGCGAGTCGAACGCTTCTCGTTGTTCATGGGCCCGCTGCTGGTCAAGTTCCGCCGCGGCGAGACCGAGTACGGCATCGGCCCGTTCCCGCTCGGCGGCTACGTGAAGATCACCGGGATGAATCCGCACGAGGAGATCCCGCCCGAGGTCGTGCCGCGCGCCTACTACAACCAGAAGGTGTGGAAGCGGATCGTGGTCATCCTCGCGGGTCCGTTTGTGAACCTGCTGATCGCGTTCGTGATCTTCTGGGCGATCGCCCTGTCCCAGGGCCAGGCTGTCCCGAGCACCAATGTCGCGACGGTCGTGGGCGGGTCGGCGTCCGCAGCGGTGCTGCGCCCCGGCGACCACGTCGTCTCGGTCGACGGCGTCGGCGGCTCCGAGAATGCGATCCGGAACCAGATCGGCACCCATCGCTGCGCCGGCGCTCAGGTGAACGGCTGCGTGGCGGCGACTCCCGCCCGTGTCCTCGTCCGCCGGGACGGAAGGCTCATGACGTTCGAGGTCAGGCCGAGGTACAGCACCGCCGACGGCGCGAACCGGCCGCTGCTCGGCGTCAGCTTCGGCTCGATCCACCAGCCGATCGGTGTCGTCCACGCCGCGTCGCTGTCGGGCAGCAACATGTGGTACGTCACCACCCGGACCGTTTCGGTCGTCGCGCGCATCTTCGAGCCGCAGGAGCGAAAGCAGCTCCACAGCATCGTCTACGGCTACACGGCCACCCAGGAGTCGTTCGCGACCAGCGCGACCGAGGCGTTCTACGTACTCGGCCTGATCTCGCTGTCGCTCGCGATCATCAACCTGTTCCCGTTCCTCCCGCTCGACGGCGGCCACGTGTTCTGGGCGGTCGCGGAGAAGGTCAGGGGCAAGCGGATCCCGTTCGAGATCATGGAACGCGCCGGCGTGGTCGGCTTCGTCCTGATCCTGCTGGTGTTCGCCATCGGCCTGACGAACGACATCTCCACGCTTTCCGGGCCTGGGCTCGGCTTGCACTAACGGCGGGTCCACCAGCCGCTGGTACCGTTGGCCTCGCTTTAGGGTCCGCGACTTCAGTCGCGGACCCTTAGACGCCTACGGTGGAGGAACACGCAGCATGGAGAGCAGCAGCACGATTTCGCCGGCCCTGGGCCGCGCGGTCGACGCCCCGACCCTGACGGAGGCCCTCCGGCGCACCGCGGCCAACCATCCGGAGATCGTCGCCGTCCGGACGCCGGACGACAGCGTCTCGCTCACCTGGTCCGAGCTTCTGCGCCGCGTTGAGGCCGTGGCCGGAGGGCTCGCGAGGCTCGGGATCGGCCGCGGTGACACGCTCGCGATCATGCTCGGCAACCGCCCCGAGTTCCACATCGTGGACCTGGCGGCCGCGATGCTCGGCGCCACGCCGTTCTCGATCTACCTGACCTATCCGCCGGCCGATATCCAGTACCTCCTCAGCGACTCGGCCACCAAGGTGGCGATCGTCGAGCAGGCGCACCTGGGAGCGCTGCTCGAGGCGCGCAAGGACGTGCCCGGGCTCGCGCACGTGATCGTGGTCGACGGCGATCCGCCAGAGAACACGACCTCGTTCGCCGACGTCGAAGGCTCGAACCCGGACTTCGACTCCGGCAAGGGCCTCGCGGACATCGGGCCGCACGACCTCGTGACGCTGATCTACACCTCGGGCACGACCGGGCCGCCGAAGGGCGTGCAGCTGTCCCACCACAACATCATGTCGGGGGCGAAGGCGGTCGAGGGGGTCATCCAGTTCGACGCCGGCTCGAAGGTGATGTCGTGGCTGCCCGCTGCGCACATCGCCGAGCGGATGGCCCACCACTACATTCCGGTGGTCTACGCGGGCACGATTACGTGCTGCCCGAACCCGCGCGAGGTGCTCTCGTACCTGCCCCAGGTCAGGCCCACGTGGTTCTTCGCGGTCCCCCGGATCTGGGAGAAGCTCAAGGCCGGGCTCGAGGCCATGCAGGCGGCCCAGCCCGAGGAGCAGCGCCGCCCGGTGCAGGAGGCGGTGCAGGCGGCAATCGAACGCGTGCGGCTGCGCCAGCGCGGTGAGCCCGTGCCGGCCAAGCTCGAGGAGAAGGTCGCCCGGGCCGACGAGCAGATGTTCTCCAAGCTGCGCGAGATGCTCGGGCTCGACCAGGCGATCGCGGTCAACGTCGCCGCCGCGCCGACGCCCGTCGAGGTGCTCGAGTTCTTCCACGCGCTCGGGATCGAGCTGGCGGAGCTGTGGGGCATGTCCGAGACGTGCGGGGTCGGGACGTGCAACCGGCCAGGGGAGGTGAGGATCGGGACGGTCGGGCCCGCTGAGCCGGGCGTCGAGATCAAGATCGCCGACGACGGGGAGCTGCTCGTCCGCGGCGACTGCGTGATGAGCGGCTACCGCAACGCGCCCGACATGACGGCCGAGGCGATCGACGCCGACCGGTGGCTCCACACCGGGGACATCGGTCAGGTTGACGAGGACGGCTTCCTGCGGATCGTCGACCGCAAGAAGGAGATCATCATCAACGCGGCCGGCAAGAACATGTCCCCGGCCAACATCGAGGCCAGGATCAAGTCGGCGAGTCCGCTGATCGGGCAGGCGGTCTGCATCGGCGACCGCCGGCGCTACAACACCGCACTGATCGTCCTCGACGCCGACTTTGCCCCGCAATGGGCGACGCAGCAAGGACTCGAGGGCCAGACGCTCGAGGAGCTCGCACACGCCGAGCCGGTCATCGCCGCGTTGCGGAGCGCGATCGACAAGGCCAACGAGCACCTCTCCCGGGTCGAGCAGGTCAAGAACATAACGATCGTCCCCAGGGACTGGCTCCCGGGCGGCGATGAGCTGACGCCGACGATGAAGCTCAAGCGGCGGCCGATCGAGGCCAAGTACGAGGCAGAAATCGACGCGATGTACGCCTCGTAGCACGGCGCGCGACTCGGACGGCGGTTGGCGCTTTCCGTCGCGGATCCAGGCCACCTGCAAATCACGACATTTGGCGCGATCGAGCCGAACCTTGACGTATCACGCATCTGGGGCATGCATGACTCGACACGATCCGGCCGAACCGGCTCCGGTGACGCGTTATGCAGGTCGCCGACCGGCGACTCGTCGGAAGTTTTTGAGGGTTTGAGCCAAAAACTTCCGACTAGTTTCCTGGCCCGGCGGCCACCCGGGGCGGATGAAAATAGGGTTATGCACCTGAAACCGGACAAGCTTGTACAACCGCTATTTTCCACTCAGCGGAGTTTGATCGCGACGGACCGGCTGTACACGGTGGCGCCCTGCACCCCCGGTGGGAACATCAGCAAGGGGCTGGTCGGATACGTGTAGGCCAGCCTGACCGTGCCGCTCCCGGGGAACCTCATCCGGAGGTCGAAGTAGCAGTTGTTCGGGTTGCCGATAGTCACCGTCCGGAGCGTCGTGAACGTCACCGACGAACCGCGCGCGAACTTGATCTGCGCCGTCTGCGGCTGCCCCGGCGCGGAGGTCGCCGATCCGCTGGCGCCGAGGATCGCGTAGCGCGCCGGCCGCACGCACCCCCAAACCTCGAGCGACCGTCCGCGCCGAGTCGAGGTGACCGGGAGGAACAGGGGCAGGCGATAGGCGGCGTAGGCCGGCTTGGGCCTGCCGTTCACGGTCAGCAGGCCGCTCGTGAAGCCGCTCTCGGGCTGGAAGGCGGCGGCGGCGGTCAGCACCGGGTCGTAGAGCAGGTACTGCATGGTGCTGACGATCCGGGGCTGCTTCCAGCTCAGGTACTCGGCCCAGTTGAGGTCGTAGGCGGCGGTCGCGGGCGACACAAGCGCGTCGTAGTTAGGGGGGTGGGTGATGTAGCCGTACTCGGTGCTGTAGATCGGGAAGCGCTTGCCCGAGCCGTAGATCCGCTGGATCCGGTCGAGCGCGCGCTCGAGGTTGGGGATCCGCGGGAACGTCGCGATGTCGGGATCGGTCGAGGTCTCGATCGCCGGGGGCGAGTTGTCCGGGTACGGATGGTCCGCGAAGCCGGTGGCGTTGAACAGCGCCGGGTTCTGTCTGCGGAAGCTCCGCGAGCCTGCGGCCGTCGACGGGCATCCGACCGCCCGGGCGGCGCGTCCGCGCAGCTCCCGGTAATCCGAGTCGACGCAGTACAGCGTGCGCAGGAACTGCAGCGGCTTGGTCTGTCCGAAGTTCCCCGGCAGCCCCTGCGGATGGCCGGGGCCTGCGCGGCCGCTGAGGCCGAACGGCGCGAACTCGCCGATCAGGATCGTGTCGTGCCCGTGCCCTGTCGCCTGGAGCGCGTTCCACATCTGGCTCGCGAGCCCGCGGTACATCCCCGGCGCCACGGACACGGTTGACCCGTTGACCGCCTGCGGCCCGAGGTCCTCGCCGAAGTTGGGCTCGTTCCAGATCGCCCAGAAGCTCACGCGCGGAAACGGGGAGGTCTGTCCCGGGGGGATGTACGTGCCGCTGTAGCGCTCGGCCGCGGCGCGGGCGAACTGGCCGAACGCCTGCGCCGACGGCCGCCACGCCCAGAACTGGTTGTCGAGCGCCGCGGACGGGACCCCCGGGCCTTCGGCCCACTGAGGCGCGCCGCCGCTGAGCGTGAGGTCGACTCCGAGCCCGTCGGCGTGCGCGAGCTCGATCATCTCGTCGTACGGCGCCCAGTTCGCCGCCGGGTACGAGGCCGGGTCGGCGGCGTCGAAGGCCCGCGGCGCCGTGCGGGATTGCGCCTGCGGAGCGATCTGCGCCCACACGACGATGATCCGCACCATCCCCACGCCGAGCGCCCGGAACGTGCTCATCGTCCCGGCCGGGTCGGACAGCATCCGCGTCGAGTCCTGGATGATCGATACCTGACCCGCCGAACCGACCGCGGCGGGGGCGAGCGCGAGGCTGCTCGCCGCCCAGGTCACCGCTACGAGCGCCGCCATCCTCAGGAGCCGGCGCGCGCCCATCTAGCGCACTGTGACCCGCACGGTGCGACTGTAGACCTGAACACCGCCCGCCGGCGCCGGCTCGCTCGCGGGATAGGTGTATGCGAGCCTGACGGTACCGCTCGAGGGGAACGTCACGCGCTGATCGAAATAGCAGTTGTCTCCGTCGCCGATGGCCACGGTTTCGAGTGTGGCGTACTCGCCGGATGATCTCGGAGCGAACTGGATCTCGGCTGTCTGCGTCGCCCCGGTGTCGAGCCACCCGAACTGAGCTGGCCGAACGCATCCCCACACCTCGAGCGATCGGCCTGGACGAGCACCGGTTACCGGCAGGTACAGCGGCAGCCGCCACGCGTAGTAGGTCGTTTTTTGTGCGCCGTTCCACGTCAGCAGGCCGCTTGCGAAACCGCCCCAGTCGTTGGAGCGCGTCGGTCGCAGGGGGTCAAAAAGGAGGTATTGCGCGAACGACTGCAAACGGGGGTTGCGCCAGCTGATGTACTCGGCCCAGTTCATATATGCGGCTGCGGTCGCCGGCGGCAGGTAGATCACCTTCGTGGATGCGACGGGATCGGGACTGCGCTTGGGCGGACTCGTGATGTAGCCGAACTCGGTGTCAAAGATCGGGAAGCGCGTGTGCGAGCCGTACACGCGCTGGAGGCTGTCCAGAGCCCGGGTGAGGTTGCCGATCACCCCAAGCGACGTGTAGTCACGTGTCGGGGAGCCGTTCGTGGGGTCGGGATCGAGCTCGGCGTTCGGCCGGTACCACCGCATGTAAGCGTGGTCCGAGACGCCGCTGGCCTGGAACAGGGCCGGATTCTGAGAGCGGAACCGTCGCGAACCGGCCGTCGCGACCGGGCACCCCCTGATCCGAGCCGCGCTTCCGCGGAGCTCCCGGTAGCTCGAGTTCACGCAGTACAGGGCCCGTAGGAACGCCAACGGCGTCATCCCGGAGAACACTCCCCAGAACTTCTGACCGCGTGGCGCCAACTCCCCGAACACGATCGTGTCGGTCGAGGTGGCATGTCCCGTGGCTTGCAGCGCGCTCCAAGCCGCGTCCAGGAGGTTCCTGTACATCCTGGGGCTGTTCTCGACCGTGAGCTCGCCTGGGACGCCCTGCGGAGCGAGGCTCGGCCCGTAATCAGGCTCGTTCCAGATTGACCAGAAGCTGACCCGGGGGAGATCGTTCGGATCCCCGGGCACGGACGTTCCCAAGCTCGGGTCGTAGCTGCCGCTGTACCTGGTTCCCACGGCGCGCACAAACGCTCCGAACGCGGTCGCTGAGGGCTCCCAGTTCGGATTGCTGTTTCCGGCCGGCCGGCCTGGTCCGAGCGCCCATCGCGGCGCACCGCCCATCACGTCAAGGTCGACAGTGATCCCGTCCTGGCGCGCATCGGTGACGATCTCATCCCACAACCTCCATGTCGACGCCGGGTAGGCGGCCGGGTCAGACGCGTCGAACCCGCGTGGGGCCCGCCGGGAATTGGGGCTCGGGGCGATCAACTGCCAGCGCATCGCGACCCGAACGACGTCGGCGCCGAGGATGTGCAGCCGTTCGAGCGTGCCCGCGGGATCGGATTGGATCCGAGCGTCGTCCTCGAGGACCGAAACCTGGGTGGACGACGCCAACGCCACCGGCGCCGTTACCGCGGAGGACGCCGTCGCCAGCGCGACGGCGCCTAACAGTGCCGCGATGCGCCCCCGAGAGCCCAGCATCTACTGCACCGTCACCTTCACCACGCGGCTGTAGACGGTGTCCGCGTCGCCCGTCGTTATGAGGCTCGGCGTCAGCAGAGGGTCGTTCGGGGGATAGGACCAGGCCAGCCTGACCGTGCCGCTGGCCGGGAACGATAGGTGCAGGTCGAAATAGCCGCGCGGGCTCGTGATCGTCACGGTGCGCAGCGTGGTGAAGGCGCCGCGCGATCCCTGCTGGAATTGGATCTGCGCCTGCTGCGGGGTGCCTCCGGTGTCGACGCTCGCCAAATGCGCCGGCCGGACACCCCCCCAGACCTCGAGGCTGCGCCGCCCTCGCTGGGTCGTGCTCGGGAGGAACAGCGGGAGTCGGTAGGCGTCGTACCCCGGCTTGCGCGTGCCGCTGTAGAAGATCAGCCCGCTGGCGAACCCCCCGAACTCCGGCGCCTTGCGCGGGTTCGGGTCGTACAGCAAGTACTGCATCGTCGAGGCGATCCGCGAGTTGCGCCAGGACAGGTACTCCGCCCAGTTGATGTAGGACGCCGCAGTGGCCGGCGAGACGAAGTGGGCCGAGCTGTTGTTCGGCGGGTTCGTGATGTAGCCGTACTCGTTGTTATAAATCGGAAAGCGGGTGCCCGAGCCGTAGGTCCGCTGGAGCCGGTCGAGCATGCTCGCGAGCCGTGGCAGCTCTGAGAACTCGGTGAAGTCGGGGTCGGTCGAGCTGGCCTCGGTCGGGGGCAGGTTGATCGGGTAGGGGTGGGTGGCGAATCCCGACGCCCGGAACAGAGCCGGATGGGCGGACCGGAACCTCCGCGAGCCCGCGGCGTTCGTCGGGCAGCCCACGGCCGCGGCTGCGGCGCCCCGAAGCTCCTGGTAGGACGAGCTCACGCAGTAGAGCGTGCGAACGAACTGGAGCGGCTTGGTCGCTCCAAAGTTGCCGGGCAGGCCCTGCGGCTGCCCGGGGTGCGGCGTCCTGTTGGATCCGCGGGCGTCGAGGTTCCCGATCACGATCGTGTCCCGGCCATGCCCGGTGAGCCCCAGGCCGCGCCAGCCGGCGTCGAGCAGGCTCCGGTACGCCGGCGCGGACGCGGGCACGGTCGAGCCCTTGATCGCCTGCGGTGCGAGGTCCATCCCGAAGTTGGGCTCGTTCCACAGCTCCCAGAAGCTCACGCGAGGCAGGTCGTTCGGGTCGCCGTGGACGATCGTGTCCGTGGTCGGGTCGTAGCTGCCGCTGTAACGGGTGGCGACCGCCTCGACGAACTGGCCGAACGCCGAGGCCGACGGCTTCCACTCGCCGTAGTTCCCCGGGCTCGGCTGGCCGCCGCCCGCAGCCCACAGCGGCGCCGGTCCGGTCAGCGAGAAGTCGACGGCGATGCCGTCGGCGTGCGCGTCGCGAACGATCTGGTCGTAGATGTCCCAGTTCGCGGCCGGGTAGGACGCGGGAAGGGACGGATTGAAGCCGGGCGGGCGCTTCGCCGGCGCCACCGTGTTCCAGCCGAGCGTGACGCGCACGACGCCGGCACCGAGCTCCCGCACCGTCTGAAGGGTCGGGCCGGGCACGGTGAGCATCCGGGCGTCGTCCTGGAACATGCCGAGCTGGTTCGTCTGCGCGAGCGCCCGGGCCGGAAGGGGTAGCAGCGCGAGGCCAGCCGCGACCGCGGCGACGGACATCGTGATCCTGATTCGCCTCATCAGTTGCATCGCAGAAGACAAAACAGACCGACGCGGAGGAAGTTGCGCCCCCCGGCCCCCGGGCCTAGCCTAGCTGATCGTGACCGGCGCGATGCGGCTGTGGACCTGCCGGCTGCCGGGCTCAGACCACGCGATCCGCACCGACCCGCTCGAGGGGAACTTCACCGACGCGGTGAAGTAGCCGTAGTCGTCGGTGATCGTGACGCGCTGAATCGTCTTGAACGCGTCATCGCTCGAGGGCTTGAACTGGATGTTCGCGACCTGCGGCGCCTTCGACTCGAGCATCGCGAAGCGGGCCGGCCGCACGCAGCCCCACACCTCGAGCGACTGGCCCTGCTTGCCCTTAGCTTGGGGCAGGTAGAGCGGGATCCGGAACGCGTCATACATCGGTTCCTTGGGCGTCTCGTTGGCGAACTCGAGCCCGGTGTCGAAGTTGCTGGGCGGAGGCGGGTCGGTGAGCAGATACTGGTCCCACGACGCCACGCGGGGGTCGCTCCAGCTGATGTACTCGGCCCAGTTCATGTAGTAGGCGGCCAGCGTCGGGTTGATCGCGCGCGCGATCTTCTCCGGCGGGTTGGTCTGGTACCCGAACTCGGTGTCGTAGATCGGGAACTTCGTGCTCGACCCATACGCCGCCGCGGCCCCGTCGAGCGTCGCCTCGAGGCTGGGGAGCTTCGGCAGGTCGGCGTAGTCGGGTTCGTTCTTGGTCGCCACGTTGGGCGTGACCTGACCCTGGGGATAGGGGTGGACGGCGAATCCGGTGGCATGGAACAGCCCCGGATGATCGCTTGGGAACGCCTTCGAGCCGGCCGCCGTCGCCGGGCAGCCGCGCAGCGTCGCGGCGGTCCCCTGCAGCGGGTGCAGCGAGCTGTCGACGCAGTAGAGCGCGCGGATGAAGCGCAGCGGCACCATCCCCGAGAAGTTACCCGGCTGATCGCCGGTCGTCTCGCCTCGCGGGGCCACCTCGCCGATCAGGATCTTGTCGCCGCCGTGCCGTGTCTGCGCGAGCGCGGTCCAGGCGGCGTCGAGCAGTTCCCGGTACAGGAGCGGCGAGACCTCGACGGTCGAGCTGTCGACCGCCTGTGGGGCCAGCTGCTGGCCGTAGTTCGGCTCGTTCCAGATCGACCAGAAGCGCACCGGCGGCAGCGGGCCGCTATCGCCCGCCGGCGCGTAGTGACCGCTGTACCGCGTGCCGACCGCCCGCACGAACAGCCCGAACTCCTTCGCCGAGGGCTCCCAGGACCCAACGAACCCGGCCGCCGTGCCCGGCGGGACGCCCGGCCCGATCGCCCACAGCGGCGCGGGCGCCTCGAGAGCGAGGTCGACGCCGATGCCGCGCGCCGCCGCCGCCCGGACAATCGCGTCGAACGGCGCCCACACCGCTGCCGCGTACGCCGTCGGGTTGGCGGCATCGAACCTCGGCGGCCGCGTGTGCGACAGCGCAGCCGGGGCCATCGACCCCCAGGGCATGAACACCTTGACATCGTCGACGCCGAGCCGCTTGAGCGCATCGAGCGTCGGTTCCGGGGCGCTGAACAGCTCGGACTGGGCCTCGAATATCGTCTCGATCGGCTCCGTCCTCGGCGCATGCGTGACCGGCGGCAACGATCCGCCGCCGCCGCCGCACGCGCCGACGGCCACCGCCACGCCGCCGGCGAGCGCCGCCGACGCCAGCCTGAGCGCCCACGCTGGACGGGGCAACCGGGTGACGGTGGGCGCGAGGATTCGTCTCAAAGGATTGCGCAATCGGGTCCGGAGGCCGGCCGGTGGTGAGGATCAGCGCCCAGTCCCGTTCTACAATGCGCGCGGATGCTTGTCCCGGCCCGCTCGGACGCCGCAGTGGCGGCCCGGACCTCCAGGGCGCTGAGGGTAGCAACCAGTCCAGTCGAGGCTTGGCTCCTGGCGGGCGTGACGGGGGTCGGGGCGTGGCTCCGTTTCGCGTCCCTGGGCGCGCAGAGCTACTGGTTCGACGAGGCTCAGGCCGCCCACGAGCTGCACCTGTCGTTCGGGTCGATGGTCAGCTCGATGGTCGTCCACGAGACCAACCCACCGCTGTACTTCGTCCTCGGGTGGCTGTGGGCGCGCGTGCTCGGGACCGGCGAAGTCGGGCTGCGGTCGCTGTCGGCGCTCGTCGGAACCGCCGTGATCCCGATCGCTTACCTGTGCGGCCGCGAGCTCGTCTCGCGCCGCGCCGGCTTGTTCGCGGCCGCATTCGCGGCGCTCAGCCCGTTCATGATCTGGTACTCGCAGGAGGCCAGGGAGTACATGCTGCTGGCCGCTCTCTGCGGCCTCTCGGTCCTGTATTTCGCGAGGGCGTGGCGCGACCCCTCGGGAAGGAACCTCGCGTTGTGGGCGGTGTTCTCGGCGCTCGCGGTGCTGACCCATTTCTTCGCGGGCTTCCTCGTGGCCCCCGAGGCCGTGTGGCTGTTGTACGTGATCCGCAACCGGGCGATCGCGTTCGCGGTGGGCGCAGTGGCGGTCGTGCAGATGGCGCTGCTCCCGCTTCTGGCCTCGCAGGCAGGGAATTCGCTCCTCGGCTTCATTACCGGCACGAGGTTGAGCACGAGGATTCAGCAGGTGCCGGTCGCGTTCGGACTCGGCAATCTCTACGAGAGCCCAGCCGCGCGTTACGGGCTGCTCGGAGCAGCGGTACTGGCAGGGGCCGTGATCGTGCTGCTGGTGGCCGGGTCCGACTCGACGGAGCTTCGCGGCGCCGGCGCGGCCGCTGCGCTGGCGGCAGCGGTGCTGCTGCTTCCGCTTGCCCTCGCCCTCGTGGGAGAGGACTACTACATACCGCGCGCGCTGATGCCCGCGTGGATTCCGCTGGCGGTTGTGGTCGCTGCCGCGTGTGCGGCGCGCCGAGCCCGGGTGGCCGGCGCGATGCTCGCCCTGATCCTGCTGGCGGGCTTCGTGTATGCGCAGGTGAAGATCACCGACAGCTCGCAGTATCAGCGCTCTGATTGGCGCGGCGTGGCCAGGGCGCTTGGCACCACGAGCGGCACGCGGGCGATCGTCGCGTATGACGGGTCGCTTGCCACCGATCCGCTCGCCACCTATCTTCCGGGCATCCCGTGGACCGAGCCCAGCGACGGTGCGGTGACCGTCGGCGAGGTCGACGTCGTCGGCTACCGGTGGCAGACGATCGGGCGGCCGCTGCCCGTCGGCGCACGGCTGAGGTCGGCAAAGACCGTCCACGACTTCGTCGTCGATCGCTTCTCGATCGACCCCTCGCGGAGCATGACCAAGACACAGATTGCCGCCACCGCTGGATTGCTGCTCGGACCTCCCGTCGACGGAGCGGCGGTGCTCGTCCAGCACGCAGGCTCGGCGCGCTGACACGCGGTCCGGGCGTGATCCTGCTCCTGCACAACCGCTACCGGACCACCGGTGGGGAGGAGCGCGCGGTGGCCGAGATCGCGGCGCTGCTGAGCCGCCGCGGCCATGCGGTCGAGGTGCTCGAGCGGTCGAGCGACTCCGTTGGACGCGGGCGGGCAGCGTTCGGCCTGCTCGGTGGCGGGCTCGACCCGGACGCCGTCGGCCGGACCGTGCGCCGGCTGCGCGCGGACGTCGTCCATGCCCACAACATCCATCCGACCCTCGGCTGGCGCGCGCTCGCCGCCGCCCAGGCGGCCGGCGCGCGGACGCTCCTCCATCTCCACAATTACCGGCTGTTCTGCGCGATCGGCATCTCCTACCGGGATGGCGCGCCCTGCTTCCGGTGCCGCGGGACCAGCACGTTCCCCGGCGTCCGTCTGCGCTGCCGGGGGTCCGTGCCCGAGGCGATCGTCTACGCGGCGGCGCTCCACCGGCAGCAGCCCCGCCTGTACGAGCACGTGGACCAGTTCGTGGCGGTCAGCGACGCGACCGCGGCGCATCTGCGCGACTTGGGACTGCCGGCCTCGTTAACCGCCACGTTGCCGAACTTCATGCCAAACGACGGGTTCTCATCGGAGTCGGGCGCCAGGGCGGGGGAGTTCGCGCTGGCCGCCGGGCGTCTGACCGGCGAGAAGGGGTTCGACACGGCGATCGCCGCGGCGCGCGCCGCCGGCGTTCCGCTCGTGATCGCCGGATCGGGACCGGACGACGGGCGCCTGCGGGGCCTGGCCGCCGGCGCGGACGTCCGGTTCACGGGCCTGCTGGCGGCGAGCGAGCTGGCGGAGCTGCGCACACGCGCCGCGGTCGTGCTCGCGCCCTCGCGCTGGGAGGAGCCGTGTCCGTACTCGGTGCTCGAGGCGCTCGCCGCCGGCGTGCCCGTGCTGGCCTCCGACCGGGGCGGCCTCCCGGAGCTCGTCGGCGACGACGCGACGCTGCCGGCAACCGACCATGCGGCGTGGTCGGATGCGCTCTCGGAGCTGTGGCAAAACCCGGGCCTGCGAGCGGCGCGGGGCGCCGCGGCCCTGGCTCGCGCCCGCGAGCGGTTCGGTGAGGATCGCTTCTACGACAGGCTCATGCAGCTGTATGGAGCCGTTTCCCCATAAGCTTGCGCCGATGATGCGACGGCTGGTCACCTCGCTGGCGATCGTGTGCGCCCTCTCGGCAGCCGCTCCGGGCGTGGTCGCGGCTGCCGCGAGCAGCGGCGCCCAGCAGGTGCTCACCGACTGCAACGACAACGGCACGCTCACCGCTCACTACACGGCTGACGCGCTCCGGACCGCGCTGGCGAGCATGCCCGCGGACATGCGCGAGTACACCGACTGCTACGACGTGATCGAGAAGCAGCTATTCGCCCAGCTCGGCACGAGCCCGAGCGCAAGCTCCAGTACAACCGGCTCGAGCTCGGGCGGATCGGTTCTCCCGACCTGGCTGGTGATCGTGATCGTCGTCCTCGCGCTCGCCGCGCTGACGTTCGGCGCGCTCGCGATCAGGCGCCGGCGGCTCGAGGCGACGGAAGGCCCGGGCTCGCCGGACGCCGGCGGACCGCAAGCGCCGGGCCAGGGTGGACCGGGCGATCCCGGCCCGCCGTCCGGCCAGGAAGGGCCCGACGATCCGGGCGGGTCAGGGGGCCAGGCCTGAGCGCACCCGGATCGAAACTGGCTATTTCACCGTGATCTTCTGCGTCCGGCTGAACACGGTCCCGCCGCCGAGCAGCGGGTCACCCGTCGGATAGGTCCACTGGAGCCTCACCGAGCCGCTGCTCGGGAAGGCCAGGTGGACGTCGAAGTACCCGTGGGAGTCCGTGATCGGCACGGTCGCGATCGTCGTGAACGCGCCCTTCGAGCCGGCCTGGAACTGGACGAGGACGCTCTGCGCCTTCCCGGTGTCCAGCTTGGCGAAGTACGCCGGGCGCACCGCGCCCCAGACCTCGAGCTTGCGGCCCTTCCGGGTCGACGTGCTCGGGAGCCACAGCGGCATGCGGTACGCCGCATATCCGGGCTTCTGGCTTCCGTTCGGGTTCAGCAGTCCGGTGTCGAAGTACGCCGGCGGCGGCTGGTCGATGAGCCCGTACTGCGAGTAACTGAACAGTCGCGACTGCTTGTAGCTGAGGTACTCGGCCTCGTTCATGTAGAGCGCGGCGTTCGCCTGGCTGACGCCCTCGTGCGGGTCGGGCGGCCGGGTCCGGAAGCCGTACTCGGTGCTCCACACCGGGAAGTGGCTGTGCGAGCCGTAGATCCCGTTGAGCCGGTCGAGCGTGCGCTCAAGCCGCGGAAGCTCGGGCAGATCGGCGAAGTCGGGGTCGCTCGGGTTGCCGGCGCACAGGTTCTTGCCGCACAGGTGGGTCGGCAGGTTTGGCGGCGATGCCTCCTCGTAGGGATGGGCGGCGAACCCGCTGGCCGAGAACAGCGCCGGGTTCTGCGTGCGGAAGCTACGCGAGCCGGCCGCCGTCGTCGGGCAGCCCTGGGCCCCCGCGGCCGAGCCGCGCAGCTCGCGGTAATTGGAATCGACGCAGTACAGCGAGCGCAGGAAGATCAGCGGCTTCATGTTGGCGAACACGCCGAAGCCGTTGTTGCCGTGGGGCGTCACCTCGCCGAACAGGATCCTGTCCGTCCGGGTGCTGTGGCCGGTGGCGTTGAGCGAGCTCCAGGCCGCATCGAGCAGGTTTCGGTAGATATGCGGACTGTTCGGGATCGACTGGTTTCGCCCAGTTCCCTGCGGGGCGATGTCATAGCCGTAGTTCGGCTCGTTCCAGATCGACCAGAAGCTGACGCGCGGCAGCGCGCTGGCCGA
Organism: uncultured Solirubrobacterales bacterium; assembly: GCA_963836715.1. GTDB lineage: Bacteria > Actinomycetota > Thermoleophilia > Solirubrobacterales > Solirubrobacteraceae > Palsa-465. Next base: position 67,289 of record CAWIKH010000003.1, on the reverse strand, counting down.
GCCGGCGGGCTTGTAGGACCCGTCATACCGGGTGCCGACGGCCTTGACGAAGTATCCGTACTCAGTCGCCGAGGGCTCCCAGTCCTCCCGGAAGTAGCCGGTGGTTCCGCGGGGCGCCGCGGAGCCGGTCGCCCACAACGGCGCGGGACCGTTGATCGTGAAGTCGACCGTGATGTGGTCGGCCGCGGCCGCGCGGACGACCGCGTCGTACGGCGCCCATCCGCCCGCCGGATAGGCCCCGGGGTCGATGGCGTTGAAGCCCGCCGGGCGGTGGGTCGAGAGCGCCGACGGCGCGATCTGGTTCCAGGTGAGGTTGACCCGGACCATGTTCACGCCCAGGTCGCGGAGCGTCTGCAGGGTTCCGGTGGGATTGGCCAGGACCTGGGGGTCGGCCTGGAACACCGACACCTGCGTGGTCGACGCGGCGGCGGGAGCTGCGTTGATCGCCGCGAGGCTCAACAGCGCCGCGACTATGGGGAGATGACGTCTGATTCTTGGCACGTAAGAAGACAACTAATCGGGTCCTCCGAAGTTGCGCCGCGATGGTGGAGGCTTTGGCGCCCCGCCCCGCCCCGCCCCGCCCCGCCCGGCACGACGCCGCGGCGCTGGATTTCCGCACCGGGGCTGATTCGAGCCTAGCCGACCCCGCGGCGCCTCCAGTTGAGCCCGACCTGTTTCACATGACGCGAATCTCCCGCCTCTACACTGGCCACATGGCCTCAGAGCGCCAGATCCGGGTTGGCGGCGTCCCGATCGGCGCTGGCGCCCCCGTCGCGGTACAGACGATGACCAAGACCGAGACCGCCGATCTGCGGGCGACGATGGACCAGATCCGCACCGTCGCCGAGGCCGGCGCCGACATCGTCCGCGTCGCGGTCCCGCGCGATCAGGACGTCGAGGCGCTGGGGACGATCGTCCGCGACTCGCCGATCCCGGTGATCGCCGACATCCACTTCAACTACACCCTCGCCTTGAAAGCTCTCGATGCCGGGGCGCATTGCGTCCGGCTCAACCCAGGCAACATTGGCGGCGCCGACAAGGTTGCGCTGGTGACCAAGCGCGCGAACGAGCTCGGGACGCCGCTGCGGATCGGCGTCAACTCGGGCTCGCTGCCGGCCCATCTCCGCGAGCTCGAGTTCGAGAACCCGGTCGAGGCGCTCGTCACCGCCGCGGTCGAGTTCGTCGAGCTGATGGAACGGCTCGAGTTCACGAACTTCAAGGTGTCGATGAAGTCGACCAGCGTGCCCAACACGATCGCCTCGAACCGGCTTTTGTCCGAGCGGATCCCGTATCCGCTGCACCTCGGGATCACCGAGGCGGGGACCAAGTGGTCAGGCTCGCTCAAGTCGGCGGTTGGGCTGGGAACGCTGCTGGCCGACGGCATCGGCGACACGATCCGGATCTCGCTCTCGACCTTCCACGCCGAGGAGGAGGTGAAGGTGGCGTGGGAGATCCTCAAGGCGCTCAAGCTGCGCGAACGCGGCCCGGTGCTGATCGCATGCCCCACCTGCGGTCGCCTCCAGTTCGACATGGACACGGTCGTGGCCGAGGTCGAGCGGCGCCTGGAGGCCTATGAGGACCCGATCGAGGTGTCGGTGCTCGGGTGCGCGGTGAACGGAATCGGCGAGGCCCGGCACGCCGACTTCGGCATCACCGGCGCGAAGGACATGGGGATGATCTACTCCCGCGGCGAGCCGATCAAGAAGGTCAGGACCGAGGCCCTCGTCGACGAGCTGTTCGCCGAGATCGACAAGTACTACGCCGCCGGCAAGCGCGTCGTCCGCGACGAGCGCGCGGCTGCCGAGGCCGAGGAGTGGCTGGCCGAGAACGAGGACGCCACCGCGATGACCCCCGAGCGGATGGCGGCCATGGAAGCGGCGGCGGCCGGGCTCGAGCAATCGTCTCCGGTCGCCGGCCGCCGCTTCACCCGCGCCTGAATGCCCGGGGGGGCGCAAAAAAGCGAACCCAGGGTTCGCTTTTTCGCGCAGGCTCCCCTTACGGACGCTCAGGCGACGGCGGCGTAGCCCTCGGCCACCTTTGGCCAGTTGACGACGTTCCACCACGCGTCGAGGTAGTCCGGGCGGCGGTTCTGGTAGGTGATGTAGTAGGCGTGCTCCCACACATCAACGCCGAGCAGCGGCGTCTTGCCGTCGCTGATCGGGTTGTCCTGGTTGGCGGTCGAGACGACCGCGAGCCCCGAGCCGTCGTGGACGAGCCACGACCAACCCGAGCCGAACCGCTTCACGCCGGCGTCCTTGACTGCCGCCTTGAAGTCGTCGAACGAGCCGAAGGCCGCGTCGATCGCCGCGCGCAGGGAGCCGTCGGGCTCGCCGCCGCCGTTCGGCGACATCCACTCCCAGAACAGCGAGTGGTTGTAATGGCCGCCAGCCTGGTTGCGGACGCCGGTCTGCTTGTCGCTCGGCAGCGAGCCGAGGTTCTTCAGCACTTCCTCGACCGGCTTGTCAGCCCATTCGGTGCCCTCGAGCAGGCCGTTGGCGGCGTTCACGTAGGCCTGATGGTGCTTGTCGTGGTGCAGGTGCATCGTCTGCTCGTCGATCGTCGGCGCGAGCGCGTCGTAGTCATACGGCAGCGCCGGAACTTCGTAGGCCATCGCGTGCTCCTTGCATAAGGGTCTTAGGACGTACGTTCTTCTATCACGCGGGTACCCTTGGCGCTCGAAATGACGCGTCTGTCCACCTACTTCCTGCCCACGGAGCGCGAGCCGCCCGCCGACGCCGAGGCCATCTCGCACAAGCTGATGGTCCGCGCCGGGCTGATCCGGCAGGTCGGATCGGGGCTGTGGTCGTGGCTTCCCGCCGGTTATCGCGTGCACCAGCGGGTCGTGCAGATCGTCCGCGAGGAGATGAACGCCATCGGCGGCCACGAGATGCTGATGCCGGTGCTCCAGCCCGCCGAGCTGTGGCGGCGCACCGGGCGATACGGCATCGAGGAGCTGTTCAAGCTCAACGATCGCCGAGGCGCCGACCTGGTGTTGGCGATGACCCACGAGGAGGTCGTCACGACCCACGTCGCGGCCACGGTCAAGTCCTACCGGGAGCTGCCGCTGATCCTCTACCACTTCCAGGTCAAGGAGCGCGACGAGCCGCGGCCGCGCGCCGGCGTGCTCCGGACCCGGGAGTTCATCATGAAGGACTCCTACAGCTTCGACCGTGACCCGGCGGGGCTCGAAGTTTCCTATCAGAAGCACGTCGGGGCCTACGACCGGATGATGGACCGCTGCGGCCTGGAGTGGTACCGGGTCGAGGCCGACGTCGGGATGATGGGCGGCAGCGGCGCGCACGAGTACATGGCGCCCTGCCCGGCGGGGGAGAACGAGGTCGCCGTGGCCGCCGGCTACGCCGCCAACGTGGAGGTGGCGAGCGCCGAGCCTCAGCCGGTGACGCTCGAGCCCGCCATCGATGCTCCTGCGCTCGTCTCCACGCCCGGGATGACTACGATCGATGCCGTCGCCACCGAACTCAAGGTGCCGGCCGGCGCGCTGCTGAAGGCGTTCCCGGTGATCGTCGACGGCGACGCGATGAAGCTCGTGGTCGTCCGCGGTGATCATCGGGTCAACGAAATCAAGCTCGCGGGCGCGCTCGGGACCGCGTTCCGCCCCGCCCATCCCGACGAGGTCGCGGCGCGGCTCGGGCCGCCCGGGTACATCGGCCCGGTGGGCGCGCAGATGCCGATCCTGCTTGACGCCGGCGTCGGCGACGGCGGCTACGTCGTCGGCGCCAATGAGCCGGACGCCCACTTGCGCGGGGTGCAGCCGGGCCGCGACTTCCCGTTCGAGCGCGTCGACGTGCGCACGGTGATGACCGGAGACACGGTCAATGGCAGCGCGATCCGGATCGAGCCGGCGATCGAGGTCGGGAACATCTTCAAGCTCGGGACCCGCTACTCCCAGCCGCTCGGCGCCCGGTATCTCGACGAGTCGGGCAAGGAGCAGCTGATGTTCATGGGGTGTTACGGGTTCGGCCCGGCGCGCGCGGCCGCTGCGGCCGTCGAGCAGTACGCCGACGAGCAGGGGATCTCCTGGCCCCGCGCGATCGCGCCGTTCGACGTGGAGCTGGTCACGCTCGGCAAGGAGGGGAGCGAGGAGCGCGAGTTCTCGGACCGGCTCTACCGGGCACTGTGCGAGGTGGGTCTCGACACCCTCTACGACGAGCGTGACGCCGGCCCGGGGGAAAAGTTCACCGACGCGGAGCTGCTCGGCTGCCCCGCCCGGGTCACGATCGGGCGCCGCACGCTCTCCTCCGGCGAGATCGAGGTGCAGATCCGGCGGGGTCGGGAATCGCGCACGGTTCCCTTGGACGGCGCCGCCGAGGCGGTCGCCGAGCTCTGGCGCGGATTGCCGTGAGCCTTCGGCCCGCAGGACGGTGAGTCGGCAGGGTGGGCAGGCGGGCGGGCGGGCCTCATATCACCAAGCGGCGCCTGAGCGGGATCGACCGTTCGGGGCCGGCGCCCGAGGCCACGTTGTCGGGCCGCCCGCTGAACCCCTGGACGATCCCGAACGCGATCGACTTCGTCCGGCTGGCCGCGATTCCGGTGTTCCTGGTCGTCGCGCTGTCCAGCGACGACGGTCAGGACGCGCTCGCGGTCGTGCTGTTCGCGGTGATCGGCTGGTCGGACTACCTCGACGGCTTCGCGGCACGCCTGACCGGTCAGTACAGCCGCCTCGGCGCGCTGCTCGATCCGCTCGTGGACCGGCTGCTGATCGTCAGTGGAATGGTTGTTTGCTGGCACTTCTCGCTGCTCCCGAAATGGGCGCTCGCGATTGTGATCGTGCGCGAGCTGTTCATGCTGGTCGCGACCCGGTACGCGCTCAGCCACGACATCGAGCTCCAGATCAACTGGGCGGGCCGGCTCGGGGTCGCGCCGATCGCCGGCGCCCCGTTCTTCGCGATGGCCGGGGTCGACTGGCTGGCGCTGATCATGCTGTACGTCGGGATGGCGTTCGGGCTGACCGCGACCGTGATGTACGTGCGTCGCGGCGCCCGGCAGATGCGGGCGCGGCGCCGCGCCGACGACGATCAGGGCAAACTCTCAAGTTGAGCTTGAGCCTCCGAGTTTGCAAGGCTATACTGCCAGATTCGCGCACTCCGACCCGGAAGCACCCGGAGGTTCTGATCTACATGGACACGTTTCCCGATCTGGGCTCACTGACCGATCAGGAGCTCAAGGAGCTCATCAAGCAGCTGACCGATGAGGAGATGGAGATCTCCTACCGACGGCGGATCCTGCACGGGAAGATCGACATCCTCCGCGCCGAGTTGGTCAACCGGCTGCGCAAGAAGGACGAGACCGGCGAACTGGTGATCACCGGGGCCGATGTCCAGCAGCTGACCGACATCCTGGCCGGCCGCGTACCGGGGTCCGAGTCCGAATAGCCGGCGTCGGTGGCCCAGCACTGTCCAGAGTGCGGCTTTGCCAACGACGAGGGCGCCAACTACTGCCAGCGGTGTGGCGCGTTCCTGGCGCACTCCGATCCGCCGCCTGGGACGACCACGGCCACCTACAAGCTCGGCGAGACCGGAGAGCTCGAGGAGGTCGACTTGGACGACGTCATCGAGCGGGGCCCGGCCCTGGTGATCCGCGCCGGCGGTGGCCGGGCGGGCGAGGCTTTCCCGCTCGGGGCGGGGCGGGTCACGATCGGGCGCCGACCGGTCAGCGACATCTTCCTCGATGATGTGACGGTCTCGCGTGACCACGCGATCCTCGTGCGCCGCGGCAACGAGTTCTTCCTCGATGACTGCGGCTCGCTCAACGGGACCTACGTCAACCGCCGCCGGATCGAGTCCCACCGCCTGGACGACGGCGACGAGCTCCAGATCGGCAAGTACAAGCTCGCGTTCCTGAGGCGCTGATGGCTACTCCTGAAACTCGCGACCCCGCCGTGGAACTTCCCGAGCCGCTTGGCGATGCCGAGCGCCCCCGCCAGAAGGCGGTCACGATCGGGACCGTGTGCAAGGCGCTTCAGCAGGAGTTCCCCGATATCTCGATCTCGAAGATCCGCTATCTCGAGGACCAGAAGCTGGTGTCGCCCCGGCGCACCCAGGGTGGCTACCGGCTCTACACCCAGACCGACATACATCGCCTGAGGACGATCCTGCGCCTCCAGCGTGACGAGTTCCTGCCGCTCCGGGTGATCCGGCAGGAACTGGCCGGCGGTCGTGCCGAGCGCGAGGTCGCCGCCCCGCCCCCCGCCCCCGACGGCCGCTCGCTCAGGCGCGCGCTCGTCTCCACACGTGACCCGGGCGCGATGTACTCGCTCGAGGACGTCGTCGAGGAGACCGGGGCCGATCCCGGGCTGGTTCGCGAGCTGGTGGAGTTCGGCGTGATCAAGGGCGACCTGCGTGCCGGCGTGCGCTACTACGACGAGACCGAGCGCGAGATCGTCCGGGCCGTGTCGGAGCTCGCGCGCTACGGCGTTGGGGGCCGCAACCTGCGGGTGTTCCGAAGTTCGGCCGATCGCGAGGCGCAGCTGCTCCAGAGCATCCTCGCTCCGGCTCTGCGCTCGCGCAATCCCGAGCGCCGGCGGGAGGCGATCGAGGCGCTCGAGAACCTGGCGTCGGTGACGACCCACTTAAAGCACCTGCTGTTGATCCGCGACCTGCGCAAGATCGCGACCTAGGACTTGTGTTCCCACCCTCCCGCGGCGCGAGCCCGGTCGACCTGCGGGAGCTGGTCCGCGAGATCCCGGATTTCCCGACGGCGGGGATCCTGTTCAAGGACATCACGCCGCTGCTGCTCGATCCAGTGGCGCTCGAGACCGCCGTTTCGGATCTGGCCGCGTTTGCCCGTCCGCTCGGCGTGGAGCTCGTGATCGCGGCCGAGGCCCGCGGCTTCATTCTCGGCGGGGCGCTCGCGCGCGAGCTCGGCGCCGGGTTCGTGCCGGCGCGCAAGCGGGGCAAGCTCCCGTCGGACACGGTCAGCGTCGAGTACCTGCTCGAATACGGGGTGGACGTGCTCGAAGTCCATGCCGACGCGTTTGCCCACGGGGCGCGGGTGCTCGTCCACGACGACCTGCTGGCGACCGGCGGGACCGCGCGCGGGGTGTGCGACCTGGTCGGCGGCCTCGGCGCCGAGGTCGTCGGCTGCGCGTTCCTGGTCGAACTGAGCTTCCTCGGAGGCCGGGCGCGGCTCGATCCATATTTGGTCCACGCCGTGCTCGAATACTCGTCGTGAGCCTGTTCGACTCGCGCTTCGTGCCCCAGCGTCGGCGCCTCTCGCGGGCCGAGCGAAGCCGCCAGCTGCTGGCGACGCCCGCGGCCGTGTGGGCCGTGATCGCCGACCCCTTCCAGACGCCGCGCTGGTGGCCGGGCGTGGCGCGGGTGGAGGGCGTCGAGGAGGACCGATTCACGCTGGTGTTCCAGACCAAGCGCAAGCGGCCGGTCCGGATGGACTTCCGCGTGCTCGCCTCGGACGCTCCGGGGAGCCGGGAGGAGCCGTCCGGTCACCGCGCCTGGGAGCAGGAGGTGAGGGGCACTCCGTTCGAGCGGGTGCTCGAATCCTCGACCACCGCGGTGCTGCTCGACCAGGCGCACGGCGCGACCACCCAGGTCACGATCGCGCAAGCGCAGAGGCTCCGCGGGTACTCCCGGACGGGCGCGTTGCTGTTGCGCCGGGCGACCGAAAAGCGGCTCGACGAGGCGCTCGACGCGCTCGAGCAGATCCTCGGTTAGCTCGGGAGCTTGAGCGCGCCCTGGAGGACCGTCGGGCCGGGCGCCTTCGGGTTGTTCTGCGTCTCGAGCGTGAGCAGCAGCTCCTTGAAGTGCGAGGCGTTGGCCGGCAGCGGACCGCCCGTCTGCAGCTTGCCGTCCTTGCCGACGGCTTGGTTCACGAACCCGACTCGCGTGCTGTCCGACGGCGTGTTGGACAGCCACACCGCGTAGGCGTTGTGAGAGTTGGGCGCGAGGCCGGAAGCCTGGATGATCACGCCGAGCGCCGTGCCCGCCTGGACGATGAATACGACGCCCTTCGCGGCACCGGTGCCGCTCGGTGGATCCAGGTTGACCTGGCCAACGACCTTCGCGGCAGTGGTCGGAGTCGTGCTCGCGCCCGTCGCCGGCGCGGTCGAGGACTGCGTGGAGCTGCGGGCGGCCGCCGCCGAGGCGCTCGAGCTGTGCGTGCTCGACTTCCCGCCACTGATCACGGCGATCAGGACGACGACGATCGCGACGACGACGATCGCCCCGACGACGAGGAAGATCGCGCCGCCAAGCCTCGAGCTCGGCCGGTCGCCCGGCCGGGGAAGGCGGGTCCGCTCGGGCTTCGCCGGGTGCGGCTCGGGGCCCGGCCGGTCCGGCGCCGGTGACGGTGCCGGTGACGGTGCCGCGTCGTCGGCCGGCGCCTTCGCACGAGCCGTCCCCTCGGGTAGCTCGGGCAGCGGCTTGCTCGCCACCGGGGCGAGCTCGGAGGCGAGCACGCGCGCCCACGCCCGTTCATGTGGCGATTCGGAGAGCCGGTCGCGCGTCTGCTCGGCGACCGGGTCCGGCAGCTGGCCGAGCAGGTAGTCGGTGATCAAGGCTCGCCTCTCGGGCGCGAGGCCCGTGTCCGGTCCGATGTCGTCGAACGCCGCGAGCGCCCGCGCGCGCACGGCCGCCCGGTCGATCGCGAGCAGGCGCGCGATGTCGTCGTAGCTGCGGCCGCGCCGCAGGACGAGATCGAGGACCGCGCGTTGGTCTGGGGGAAGCGAGTCGAGCGAGGCCATCGGAACCGCTTAGCGTAGTAGGGCCTACGGCGGTGTGCGGCGGGTGGGCGAGCTGCGCAAACCGTGAAGTAAGGTCCGGCGCTCGCATGGGCTTCGACGCGCTCTACGGCCTCGAGCTGACCGACTGCTCGGACTCGCTGGTCCGGGCTCACGTCCGCGTCCGTGGAGAGCTCACGCAGTCTGCGGGGCTCGTCCACGGTGGCGTCTACAGCGCGATCTCCGAGGCGCTGGCCGCTCGCGGTACCGAGGCCGCGGTCGGCCCTGAAGGTCGGCGCGCGGTCGGGCTCTCGCACCAGACGACGACGCTGCACCCGGTCGCCGGCGGCACGATCCACGCAACCGCCGTCCGCCGGCATCGGGGACGGACGACCTGGGTGTGGGAGGTCGAGATCGCAGACGACGAGCAGCGCCGGTGCGCGGTCGCGCGGGTCACGATCGCGGTGACGGACCCGTAGGTCGCCGCGCCACGCACGCCTTGCCGGTCGCGCAACCGTCCCTACTGGCCGGGGGCGCCGCGACCCAGCCAGAACGACACGAACTGGCCGAGCTGCGGATCGGACGCGCTGCCTACGCGCAGCAGGTGCGTCCAGGCGAGCGCGACCATCCCCGCCGTGCCCGCCCGCCGGGCGAGGATCACGGCGTCGCCGGTCGCGGCGAGCGCCGGAGTGAAAGGAGGCGCCACCGTCTGCGCGAACTTGGCCAGCCCCGGCGGCGGCTGCCGGCTGCCGTACACGACCACGACGTTTCCGAGCTGGAGCGCCTGGAGCAGCTGATCGTCGTTTAGGGTCACACCGTCGCGCACGACGGGCTCGGGGACGTGGGGGCCGCTGGTCGGCGGGTTCGAGTTGTAGCTCGGCCGGGCCCGGCCGGGCGAGAGCGCGGTGTGACCGAGGTCGCTGAACGCCTGGCCCGGTCCGCTCGCGCCGGCGGACACGGCCGCCTGGTCGCGTCCTGCGAAGTATCCCGACAGCAGCAGGATCAGCCCGACCGAGAGCACCAGCGATGCGAGTCCGATCGCGATCCGCTCGACGACCCTCACCAGCCGTGACTCGCCCGGTCCGTGCGCGGACTGGCGGGCGGCCGGCGTCACCGCGCGGCCGGGGCCTGCCCGCTGGCGACGTGCGCCGGTTCGCCGTCCGTCACGGCGGGCGGGGCCCCCGCTGCCGCCGCGAGCTCTTCGATCGAGGACCGCAGCTCGTCGGCCATCACCTCGAGGTCGGCGAGCGCGTCGTAATCGCTCACGAGGCCGAAGTCGAGCTGCCCGTTGTAGCTGAGGATCGCGATCCCGAGCGCGGTGTTCTCGGCCAGCGGGACCATCGGGTAGATCGACTCGAGCTCGCGGCCGAGCAGATAGAGCGGAAACTGCGGCCCCGGAACATTGGTGACCACGAGGTTGAACAGCCGCTGGCGGGCCTGAAGCCGCGCCGCTTGCGCCATGATCGTCGGCGGGGCGAAGCCGGAGACCGCCGTGAGGATCTCGGCGCCGACCGCCTGGCCCGATTGCTTGACGCCGACCATCGCCTCGCTGACCGTGTGCAGCCGCTCGACGGGATCGGCCAGCCCCACCGGCAGCGTCACCCACATCGCCGCGACGCGGTTGCCGAGCGCTCCGCGCTCGACGTCGGCGCGCACGGACACCGGGACCATCGCCTTGAGGCCGACGCCCTCGGTGGGCTCGCCGTGCAGCCTCATGTAGCTGCCCAGCGCGCCCGCCACCACCGCCAGCACGACGTCGTTGACGGTCCCGCCGAGCGAGTTCTTGATCGCCTTGAACTGCCCGAGATCGGCTCGCACCCACGTGAACCTGCGGTGGGGCCCGATCCGCTGGTTGAACGGGCTCGGCGGAGCCGCCTGCAGCCCCGTCCAGGCGAGCGCGCCAACGCTCCCGAGCGCGTTGCCGGCGCGTCTGGCCACCGTCCGCGGTCCGCGGAGCGTCGCCCGGACTCCGCGAATGACCTCGGTGGGTACCGTCGCGCGCTCGAGCAGCGCATCAGCAAGCAGCTGGGCGCGGCTCGGTAGCGGGCGCGCGTTCCACTCCAGGTCCGGCGGCGCCACCGGCAGTGGGTCAGGCGAGGCATCGAACAGGACGGTCGCGATGTCGACCCCGGAGACTCCGTCGACGAGGGCGTGATGGGTCTTGGACAGCACCGCGAAGCGCCCTCCGGCGAGACCCTCGACCAGCCACAGCTCCCACAGCGGTCGGCTGCGGTCGAGCGCTTGGGAGAACACGCGTCCGGCGAGCCGCTTCAGCTCGTCATCGCCACCGGGCCGCGGTAGCGCCGTATGGCGGACGTGGTAGCGCAGGTTGAAATGGGGATCGTCGACCCACACCGGGCGGCCCTGGTCCAGCGGCACGAACGCCAGCCGCTGCCGGTAACGGGGCACGTGGTGCAGCCGCGACTCGATCGCCTCGACCAGCTCGTCGTAGGTGGGGGCGGAGCCGGCGAACACCGAGCAACCCGCGACGTGCATGTGCGTCGCGTCGCGCTCGAGATGCAGGAATGAGCTATCGAGCCCGGTCAGCCGGTCCTTGTTCGCCACTGCTGAGATGGTAGTCGCCGGCGCGCCGCCCGACCGCGGCGGCGCCGCTTGTGACCAAAGTCACATGGAGTGCGTGTGACCGACCTCACAGTCAGACCCTCAAGCGGGCTCCTAACGTAACCGACTTACTGATTGACCTGCCGAATCGTCCTCGTCCGGTACGAGGATGAACGGGGGACCCACTGCCAGGCGAGCATGCCTGGCCGGGGCGAATCGACTTGCCCGGCTCCAACGCGCCGGCTGCAGTCGTAGCGCCCGCCCGGTGAGCGCGCGGAGCGTGCTCGCAGCGGTGCGCGAGCCCGTCAGCTAACCCCGTAGGCGCCCGGTCGAGATCAAAGGAGGTCCTCGCTTTGAGGCCTGAATTAGCCATGCACAACTCGCGCCGCGGTCGGCTGGGCGTAGGCGCGTTGATGATCGCAGTCCCAGCTTCAGCGGCCGCACTGGTGGCCAGCCAGGCGTTCGCTGCGCCGGCGCCGGCGCTCCCGCAGATCCACCCCCAGTCGCGCCACATCGCCTACGGCCATGACGTGGTCGTCACAGGCGTGGCGCCCGCATCGGACGCCGGACACACGGTCGTCCTCGAGTTCGCGCCGCGGGGTGCCACGGCCTGGAGCCAGCTCGCCTCGGCGACCGTCGGCAGCACCGGGGCGTTGCGGCTCGCCGGCCGGCTCGAGCAGTCGGGCATCGTCAGGGTGGTCGACACCTCGAGCGACTCCCTGACGCCGTTCATGGCCTGGGGGAGCACCGGCGGGAGCGCCGCCGCCACGAGCACCCCGGTGCCGGTCGACGTCGCGGCCCGCGTCAGGCTCCCGACGCGGAGCGTCGACGCTCTGGCCGGCCAGCCGGTCCAGGTCCGGGGCCGGCTGCTGCCCGCCGCGAGGGCCCTCAAGGTCGCCCTCCAGGCGCTGCAGAGGGGTTCCTGGCACACGCTCGCCATGGCCCGGACCGGGTCGGCCGGGAGGTTCGTGCTCCGCTACGTAACCGGCAGCGCCGGCCGGCAGCCGATCCGCGTTAGCTTCGCCGGGGACCGCCTGAACGGACGTTCGACGGCGCCGGCCGGTCAGATGACCGTGTTCCGCGGGGCGATCGCCTCCTGGTACAACGACGGCGGCAACACCGCCTGCGGCTTCCACGCCGGGGACGGGGTGGCTAACCGCACGCTCCCGTGCGGCACCAAGGTCGTGTTCCGCTACGGCGGCCGCACGGTCACCGCGACGGTCGACGACCGCGGGCCGTACGTCGGCGGCCGGGACTGGGACCTGAACCAGAACACGGCGGCAGCGCTCGGGTTCGGCGGCGTCGGCCAGGTCTGGTCGAGTCAGTAGCGCGTCGACCCCGGGACCGGGTCCTCGGCCCGTCGCGGCGTCGACATTGGCGGGCGGGCCGGGGCGCGCCTCACGTCTGGGGCGTGTCCTAGCCTGCCGTCGATGGCGGACCGTTGCGTCGCCCACCTCGACATGGACGCGTTCTACGTGTCCGTCGAGTTGCGGCGCCGGCCCGAGCTGCGCGGCCGCCCGGTGATCGTCGCCGGCACCGGCCCGCGCGCCGTCGTGACCACCGCCTCCTACGAGGCGCGGCGCTTCGGGGTCGGCTCGGCGATGCCGGCGGCGCGAGCTCGCCGCCTCTGCCCCGAGGGCGTGTTCCTGGCGCCGGACTTCGCGTACTACCGCCAGGCGTCGCGCGAGGTGATGGCGAGCGTCCGGGCGCTGGTCGACGCGGTCGAGGTGATCGGGCTCGACGAGGCCTACCTCGACCTCACCGGCCGGCCGGCGCCACACGCCGCGATGCGCCGCCTCGGCGCGCACATCGAGCGGGCCACCGGGCTCGGCTGCTCGGTCGGCATCGGGCCCAACAAGCTCGTGGCCAAGGTCGCCTCGGACGCCGAGAAGCCTCGAGGCTTCGTGGTGCTCACGCGCGAGCAGGCCTGCGAACGGTTCGGACCCTCCCGCTGCGCGCTCGTTCCGGGCATCGGCCCCAAGACCGCGGAGCGATTGCGCACGTTCGGGATCGAGACACTGGCCGCGCTCGCGGCGGCGCCCTACGAGCAGCTCGCGCCCCACTTCGGCCCGCGGCTCGCCACCGAGCTGCAGCGTCGTGCCCGGTTCGAGGACGACTCGCCGGTGACCGAGGAGCGCAAGGTGGTGTCGGAGTCGCGTGAGCTGACGTTCGACCAGGACATCCGCGACCCGCAGCGCCTCGAGGCGATCCTCGACGAGCTCGTCGGGCATCTGTGCGCGGGACTCGTCGACCAGCGCCGGCGGGGGCGGACGATCGGGATCAAGGTCCGGCTCGACGATTTCTCGACCCACACCCGCGCCCGGACGCTCGCCGAGCCCGTTAGCTCAGCCGATCGGGTGGGTCCCGTCGCGCTCGATCTCCTGCGCCGGTTCTCGCCGCCGAGGCCGGTCCGACTGCTCGGCGTTCGCGTCGCGGGCCTCGAGCTTCCCGGCTCCGTGGCCGACGATCAGCTTACGCTCGTCGTGTAGTCGGCCGCTCGAATGCCCTGGGATTTGCGGACGGGACGACCAATCGCGGCGGCTCGCATCGCGTGCGAACAGCCGGCTGTGGAGGGCAAGAGCAGCGGCGCGCCGCGGCCAACGAGGCGGCGAGCTGCGACGTCAACGAGAGGATCGAACGCGGGCGATGGCCGGGGGACGAGGACTCGCCGGTCCGCTTCCGCTGCGAGTGTGCCCGCCTGGGTTGCAACCGGCTGATCGAGCTGACGGTTCGCGAACACGAGGAGATCCGCTCGCACCCGCGGATTGGAGACGGTCTTGCGCAGGTCGAATCGCATCCGAACGTCGGTGCCGCCGGTCGCGCGCGTGACGATCGCGAAGTCGTCACTTAGCCCGGAGATCAACGACAGACCGATCCCGAGGCCCTGACTGTCGTTCCACGCGTGCAGGCCGCGTCCGTCATCGCTGATCAGCACCCACAGCTCGTCGGAGGCGACGGCCGCGGTGACGTGGAGACGCCCGGCCTCGCCTCCTCGGTAGGCGTGCAGGACCGCGTTGGTGAGAGCTTCCGAGACGGCCAGCCGGATCTCGTCGAGCCGGTCACCGGCAACGCCGGCGGCGGCCGCAACCGCGGCCAGCGCGCGCCGAGCCGGAGGCACCGCCTCCGGAACAGCCGGATACGACTCGTTCAGAGCTTCGCCACGGCTCATCTCGATTCATTCGAATACCCAGATGAGCTCGAAGTCATTCGTAGAAACTCGCAGCTTTCGCCGCGAGGCGAGCTCAGTACAGGGCGGAGGCCAGCCGGCGGCGCGCGTTCCGGGCGAGCGGGTGCGTGGCGCCCAGCTCATCGAGCACTCCGACGACAACGCGGCGCACGTCGTCGCGGGCCCCGTCGGCGCTCGGAAGCGCCTCGAGCAGAAGGTCGAGCGCACGCTCCTGGTCGCCGGCGTCGAGCGCGGCGAACGCCTCGCTGAGGTCCGGCACCGGAGGCTGCGCGGAGTTCCTCGCGGCGGACTCGAGCCCGATGCGCGCGGCCAAGCCGTCGGCGGCGAAGCTGCCCGGGACGCGGGCGAGCACCGCCAGCGCCTCGTCGGTCTCGCTGCGCTCTCGCAGGAGCTTCGCCAGCGGCACGGCGGCATCCGCGCGAGTCGGCTCGAGCTCGTGCGCACGCCGTAGCGACGCCTCGTCCCCGCGCTCCACGAGCGCGTCGGCCTCGGATGGGAGCAGCGAGTCGAGGAACTGGTCGACGCCGGCCGGCGGCTGCGCGCCGACGAACTCGGCCGCGACCCGTCCGTCACGAAACGCCTTGACCGCCGGAATCCCCTGGATCCCGAACGCCCGCGCCAGCCCCGGGTTGGCGTCGACATCGACCTTGGCCAGCTCGAGCTTTCCCGCGCGCGCCTCGGCGGCGCGCTCGATCACCGGCCCAAGCTGCCGGCACGGACCGCACCACTCCGCCCAGAAATCGACGACCACGGGGAGGGTGTGCGAGCGGTCGAGGACCGCGGACTGGAAGGTTTTCTCGGAGACGTCCATGCGTCTGATAGTAGCGACGCCTCGCAACCGGGTAATCTTACGTTCACGTCAAGTTCCAGCACGCCCATGCCTGCCGATGGCTCGACGATCATCGTCCACGATCTGGTCGTCGTCGGCTTCGTCGTCGCGATGGTCGCAGCTGCGACCAAGGCGTATCCGCGCACGATCCTGTGACCGCGATCCCCGTCTGCTTGGATGGCTGAGATCGTCGTCGAGCGAGCCGGCGTTGAGCTGTCCGGCGACGAGACGGGGGAGGGTGTGCCGGTCGTCCTCCTCCACGGCTTGACCGCGACGCGCCGGTACGTCGTGATGGGGTCCAAGGCACTGGAGCGATCCGGCCATCGCGTGGTCGCCTACGACGCCCGGGGTCACGGCCGGTCATCGCCGGCGCCCGTGCCCGCCGCGTACACCTACGACAACCTCGGCCACGACCTCGAAGCCGTGCTCGACGCCCGCGGAATCGAGCGGGCGGTGCTCGCGGGAGCCTCGATGGGCGCCCACACGCTGCTGTGGCTTGCGCTTCATGCTCCGGACCGGGTCGGTGGTTTAGTTGTCATAACGCCCGCGTACGACCCCGTGTCGCACGAGCGGAACGGACGGTTCGAGCACTGGGACGAGCTCGCGGACGCGCTCGAGCACGGTGGCATCGAAGGGTTCGTCGCCGCCTCGGGGCGACCGGACATTCCCGAGTCCTGGCAGGAGACGGTCGACCAGGTGACGCGGCAGCGCCTGTCGCAGCACTCGCACATCGACGCCGTTGCGGACGCGCTGCGGGCGGTCCCGCGGTCGCGGCCGTTCGAGCAGATCGATGAGCTTGCGAGCATCTCGGTGCCGGTGGTCGTGGTGGCCAGCGCCAACGGGCCCGATCCCGGCCACCCTCAGGCGGTGGGGGAGGCGTATGCCGCGGCGATCCCGGGGGCGCGCCTCGTGCTCGACGTGCCAGGACGCTCGCCGACCGCCTGGCAGGGCAGCCAGCTGTCCAAGCTGATCGGGGAGGTCGCGGCCGTGGCGGACGTGCGGTGAGCGACCGTGGCGGTCAGCCGGGGTCGCCTGGCACCGCGGGATACTCGGGCACGCCGCTGGCGCGGAAGCTGGGGATCAAGGCGGGGGCTCGGCTGGTACTGATCGGCGCCCCCGAGGGAATCGATTCCACGCTGGGCTACCTGCCTGACGGCGTGATGGTGCGCCGCCGGCTCGCCGGATCGCCCCCCGACGTGATCGTCGCCTTCTTCTCGCGCCGCTCGGCGCTCGAGCGCCGGCTGCCCGGGCTGAGCGCGGCGCTCGATCCCGCCGGAGGACTCTGGATCGCCTGGCCCAAGCGCGCGTCCGGCGTGGCGACCGATGTCACCGAGGACGTCGTCCGCACGCTCGGCCTCGCGACCGGCCTCGTCGACAACAAGGTCTGCGCGATCGATCAGGTTTGGTCCGGACTGCGGCTCGTCTACCGGCTGCGCGACCGCCCCCAGTAGGGCAATGGCGGCCACCGGGGGCGACTGCCACCGACCAGAAATTCAAAACATCGACTACCCCAGCGTCACCGTCTGGCCCGATGTCTTGTGCGGCGTCAGATAGAAGTTTCCGAGATAGTGGGCCACCACGGTGAGCGACACCGGTCCCGGGCGATGGCCGGGGAGCTTGTTGAACACGGTCTGGCCCGCAAACCTGCAGTCGGGTCCGAGCGGCACCAGCGTCGAGCCGATCCGGCGAGAGCCGAGGAAGAACCGGATCGACACATTTCCGCGGCAGTCGTAGATCGCCGGGATCCAGGACGGCCCGTGCACCGATCCCGTGGTGCTGAGCGCGAACGGCTTGCTCGCGGCGTGCCTGGGTGTTGTCCTCGCATGGATCCGTGGCACCGGCCGGTGCAGGGGAAGTGTCATGAACGTGGCGTCCGCTCCCGGCTGGGGGGCCGTATTGCCGTGCAGCGCGACGATCCGGTAGTGGAAGATCGTCTGGGCCTCCAGAGCCTGGACACTCGCGGTCACGGTCACCGGCACGGTTCCCGCGGGAACGGTCGCGGCGATCGTCTGCGAGCCGTACGCGGGTGACGGCCCGTACTGGAAGTAGTAGGTCGTGGCCTGCTTGTTCGGGCTCACCTCCGCGGTCAGCGTCGCGCTGTTCTTGGCGACCTGCGTGGCAGGACCGGTCGACACGCCCGGGGGCGGATTGCCCGCGGTCATGAACGTGTGGTCGGCGCCGGACGCGCTGCCCGAGCTGTTCGCGGCCACGAGCCGGTAGTGGTAGACCGTGCCGGGGATCAGCGCGGCCGCGGTCGCGCTGACTGACACGGGTGTGGTCCCGTGGCCGGCCGAGTGCTCCACGCTGGTCACGCCGTACGCCGTCGTGAGTCCCCACTCGAAGTAATAGGCCGTGGCGCTGCCGTTCGGGTTGATCGTCCCGTGGAGTGCCGCGCTCGTGTCGGTCACGTGTGAGTGGGTGCCGGTCGTGACCGCCGGCGATGAGGCCGCCACGGCGACCGCCGCGACACCGACCGTCAGAACCGCCGACAGCAGCACCGCCGGCACGAGCATCTCGAGCTTGCGCTTCATGCCTGCCTCCCTCGTTGGGCTGAGTCTGGGACCTCTATACCCGCTTCGGTGTGTAAGTTGCGCCTTCGGCCGGGGGGGCGAGCGACCGGGAGTTGGGGCGGGCGATCGGGAGTAGCGCGTGGCTTCTGTCCGGCCACCGGCGTCGATGCCGCGGGTCGCCGGCAGTGTCTGTATCACCCGCGCTGGCGCGAGCGCCGCGACCGCGAGAAGTTCGAGCGGATGCCGGATCGAGCGTGCCGTCGTCGACGTGCTGGTGGAGAACACCGACTCGCGCGCGCTCGAGAAGGAGCCCGTGCGGCGCGCCGCGGCCTGAGCGGCCCCCGTGACGGGGCGTCAACCGCGGTGGAACTGCCAGAGCCGGCCAAGCGGCCTGAAGCCGATCCGGGCGTACAGCTCCTTCGGCCAGTCGTTGTCGTCGGCGTTGATGAAGATCAGGTCGTGGCCGGCCTCGCGGGCGAGCTCAACCGCGCGCGTCACCATCGCGCGCCCAAACCCTCGGCCGCGCGCCTGGGGCGCCGTGTACACGTCTTCCACCTGGGCGGTGCGGCCGTCGCTGCGGACCTTGCTCATCGCCACGAGCTGACCGTCAGAGCTCCTGACGCCGAGCAGGCGGTCGCCGCAGGCGCGGGTCTCGCGGCGGCTGAACTCGACAAGCTGGCCGAGCGCGCCCGGATCCAGCTCGTCCTCGGCGTACCAGCGCTCCATCACCTCAGCCACTTCGTCCTCGCCGGCGTCGGTCACGATGGTTGTGTCGACCTCGCGGTCGGGCGCGGCGGACAGGATCATCAGCAGCTCGCGCTCGGTCTTCCAGCTCGCGGCGCGGAAGGCGTCCTCGAGCGCCGCGCCGGCGTCCTGGTTCTCGAGCACGATCTGCAGGTAGCGGATGCCTTCGAGCTGATGATCGGCGAGCTCGACGAGCGACTCAAACCCGAGCGGAAGCGCCACGCGCACCTGGTTCACGCTCCACACCGCCGGCAGCGACGGCGAGCTCACCACGCAGCCGGCCTCGATCGGCCGGAGCTCGTCGGCAGTCTTGGCCAAATTCGCGTGCAGGAACGCTAGCACGCGAGCGAGCGTGTCGACGCCGGCGGGGGTTTCGAAGCTGGAGTGTGCGGAGGGTCTGCTCGTCATCGGCGCTCGGGGTATGTTGCCAGCGCCCGCAGCTGCGCGTTCAGGCTGCTGGTCCGATGCCGCGTACCGCGGGGTTCGTCCTGCGATTCCAGGCCGAGGTGTCGAACACGATCGGCATGCTCGAGCTGTAGGGCTCAGCGGCGGGCGGCATGCAACCCGGGCGACACGGAAAAGTCGAACCGGTCGTCCTCGCCCGAGTCGATCCGCCGGAGCAACTCGATCGCCTCCTCGCGACGGCGGCGGTCATCACGGAGCGCCTGGGCGCCGCGAACCGCGAGGTCCGCCGTTTGCGTCGGTAGGAGCACTCTACGTGAGCACACGCCAGCATCGTGTAACTGTCCCGCTTCGCGTCCGATTGCGCCCACTAAACCGCATTCTGTTGCTACGCGGGCGCGGCCCCCTTATCATGTTCATTTGCCGGAAAGTAGGGGGAGTCATGCCGCCGTGTCCGAGAGGGGATCAGGATGGCGACGACAATGTCGACGACTGCAATACGCGTCTGTCAAGCGGGGCGTGCGTGGACTGCGCGCGTGTCGCGTGCTCCTCCGCGGTGCGTCCTCGCTGGCGCCTTCGTATTCATCATCACACCACAGATCGATTGGTGACTGGTGTTCGCAACCAGGCTGCCAGCCTCTCGGCCTTCCGGCCCAGGTCGCGAGGCGCCGCTCGGCGGCACCGCGGTGCAGCCCAGATCGGACCGATGAGCCGCGGGCCGGCGCCGTGGCGCTCGTATCGTTGACGGAGACGATCGTCACCCTTGCGCAGACGCGGCCGGCCTCTCGCGACAGTCGGCTCGCACAATACGGGGGCGCCGACGCTGACGAGATCGACCCAACCCGTTAAATGACGCCACCCGCCAGCGGGGGCGTGCGCGCAAGCGTTCCAGGAGAAATACCAACCCATCGCCGCTCGTGCGACGATCGATTA
The DNA here is from genome assembly GCA_963836715.1 of uncultured Solirubrobacterales bacterium. Lineage (GTDB taxonomy): Bacteria > Actinomycetota > Thermoleophilia > Solirubrobacterales > Solirubrobacteraceae > Palsa-465. The sequence goes on along the minus strand of CAWIKH010000003.1, from coordinate 47,430 downwards.
GTGCCGACGGAGGACGGATGCTCGGCCACACGGCTGGGGCGTACAGCTCCATAGATGATTTGTGGATACTCACTTCATACTTCAATCCTCAGCGGTATGACACCAAACGGCGCAATTACGAGCTTTTTCTCGACAGAATAGAACGCTCGAAGCTGAATTGGATGGTGGTCGAGTGTGCCTTCGGCACTACTCCGTTCGAGCTGAGACGGTCACCCAGGGTATTGCAGATCCGCGCTAGGCATGTCATGTGGCAAAAAGAGAGACTGTTGAACATTGCCATTCAACAGTTGCCTGACCGCTGCGAGAAAGTGGCCTGGGTGGATTGCGATGTCCTCTTTGAAAACGCCGACTGGGTCATTGAGACCTCGGGGCTGCTCGATCACGTACCTGTCGTACAGCCCTTCGATAAAGCGGTGAGGCTCCCGATGGGACGTTTGCACCATGACGAGAGGGACAAGTTCTTCGCCGGCTTCTGCGCTCTCCAGAGTCACGGCACGGAGCTCGACACCGGGCGAACCACGACCCGTCCGCCTTCTACCCTCCAGATGGTCTACTGCCGCTGGTGTGGCTCCAGGATCGCCGCGGCTGCCCCCGTCTGCACGGCTTGCCGTGATCGGCCTCAGCAACCCGCGAGAGCGGCTGCCATCGTCAGCCCGCTGCAGCACCGAACGCAGCCTACTGGTGATTTCGAGAGACACGGGCACACTGGTTTCGCATGGGCGGCCAGGAAGGAGCTGCTTCTCGATCATGGGCTGTACGACGTCGGTCTATCCGGGACCGGCGACCACCTGATGGCACACGCGATGTGCGGTGATTGGGCGTCTCCCTGCATCTCGCGGCTCGTCGGCGAGAATGGACCACAGCTCGAGCATTTTTTGGCCTGGGGAGAACGGGTGTACCGCGCCATCGGGGGCAGCGTGGCCTATGTGGCGGGGACGGTTTCACATTTGTGGCATGGCGATGACGAAAACAGGAACTACAAGAGTCGGGGGTGGGAGCTGGCGGGTTTCGGTTTTGACCCCGCAAGAGATTTGCGTCTGGATGAGAGCGGCTGTTGGGCATGGAACAGCGACAAACCAGATCTCCACCAGTGGGCCATCGACTATTTCGACCTCCGGCAGGAAGATGGTCACCGACTGGGGGACGCCCGGTACGCGCGCCCAGCCGGTGCGCCCGCCGGAAGAGTCCCTGCTCCTCGCGCAGGATCGTCGCGTCAAGGTGCGGTCGGACCGGATAGTCTGCAATTCGTGGGCGGCGCGCCCTGGCCGGGCCCGGCTCCAACCGCTGCAGAGAGCTCGGTCGACGATCTAGCACCTCAGCGGATCCTGCCTAGCTCGGCCCGCGGGTGAGTGAGGGAGGAAACATGGCCAAAGTGAAATGGGGCGTGATCGGGTGCGGTCAGATATCGGTCGACAAAACTATTCCCGCCATTGTCAGCGCGACCAACGCGGAACTGGAGGCGGTTTCAGACACGCGTCCGGAACGGCTGCAACTCGTACGGCAGCATGTCGAGGACGTGCAAACCTACGGAGACTCGGGAGAGTTGCTCGCCTCGGCCGGAATTGATGCAGTTTACGTTGCGCTGCCCAACAGTTTTCATTGTCCGGTAACCCTTGAGGCGGCGCGGCGCGGTAAGCATATCCTTTGCGAGAAGCCCCTCGCCGTCGAGGCCGACGAGGCCCGGCGGATGATCGACGCTTGCAGGGAGAGCGGGGTCAAGTTAATGACGGCCTACATGGCGAGGTTCGGTGATGTATTCACGCAGGCGAAGCGGGCCCTGGAGAATGGCCGCTTGGGTCGGATCACCATGATCAATGCCAACTTCTCCTATGGGGCCCACCGCTTCTACACCTCGGACAAGGACGGGTTCTGGCGCTGGACGGGAGAGCGGGCAGGGCCGCTTCTCGATGCCGGTGTCTACCTGGCATTCACGATTCGAGAGTTGCTCGGCAGCCGGCCTGCTCGCGTGTCGGCCGGGATCTGGCCGGTGATCCCCCATCGCAGCGAGGTTTCCGACACGGTGGTCGCTTGGTTCGCGCTGGAAGACGGTACTCCCGGTGTCATGAGCACGACCTATTCGCACAATGAATCGTCCGTCAAGATCCACGGTGAGATGGGGTCCCTGGCTCTGAGCAATTGTTTCGCGCAAACACCGTCCGGCGCCTTGAATTTCAGAGCCGGAAAGGATCACGTCCGGTTCCAAGCCGGTGCGGGAGTGGATCATTTCGAACACTACCGGCGGGAAGTGGAGCACTTTTCAGACGCAATCCTGAACCACCGAGATTACAGGCCTGCGCCCGAGGAGGCGCTCGCTGACATGCGCTTCCTTGACGCTGTCGCGGAATCCGCCAACTCCGGGCGCGCCGTAGAGATCGATTACCGGGACGACGACGACGTCAGCCAGGGCGGCGTGTCGTCGCTGTTCCAAATCGGAGGGCAATCGTGCTGTTGAGCGACCGGGCGCCGTGTACCGCTATCGACGCGACTTTCCCGCGGTCTGTCAAGGGTGAGATAGAGCGGGCGCTCGACACGGAGTTGACGGGAATTGTGCGCCAGACCAGCGGCAGCGGCGGGCGTTGCTACCTGATCTGTAGCGAGGCGAGCCAGTGGATCGCCCGGATTGCCGACGGCAGGACTGCCACATTACATAAATCGGTCCTGGCTCAGGACAGGGCCGCCTCGGTGGGGGTGCGCGTACCCGCGATTGTCGTCGCTCAGGTCGAGGCGAGAGATCCCGCGGACGACAGCTGGATGGTAGAAGAATACGTGCGGGGCTCCGAGTTCTATCCGGAAAGGATGGACCCTGAGCTGAGGAAGCCGACCTGCGCGGACATTGGACGCCAACTCCGACTGCTTCATACCGTGGAGCTCGATGGTTTTGGTTACTTGACGCGGGATCTTCAAGACGCACCCCATGCTTCCTGGCCCGGCTGGGTCGACCAGGAGCAGGCGGCGGGTGAAAACGCCGTCAGAATCGCGGGCTGCCGGTCGGCCGACGTCCGCCTCATCGCGAGTGCTTACTGGAGCCTTAGGAACAATTACGTGGGATCGCCTCGGTTATGCCATGGGGATTTCTCGGACGATAATCTCCTGGTCGACGGCGGATCTTTGGTCGGCGTCGTCGACTGGGAGTGTGCGCTCGCAGGCGATCCGGCGAGCGACGTCGCTTACTGGTTCATGTGGCATGGCGACTCCGAGTGTCTGGATGGGCTGTTAGCCGGATATGCCCCGGCAGATCCGAGCGGCTTTCGCGAGCGTGTCATGGCTCATTTGACGCTGGCCGCCGTGAAGTTCCTCGGCTGGTTCAGCAAAAGGCAGGACCCAGGCGGGGTCGAGCACTGCCGACGAATCCTAAGCGGAATCTCAGATTCTTGCCGACCGAAAGTCGTGTGAGATGCCGCAAGTGCTGTCGACTGACGCGCTCGGAAAGGAGAGAGCCGCGGCCATCAACCACTCCAGGTCGGCAGCTGTGTCCCGTCGGGCGCCTTCTCCTTACGTGTTTACGAAGTCCAAGGCTCTTTATGAGCGAGCCAAGCGAGTCATCCCGGGCGGGAGCCAGATCACCCGCCTGCCCCGGTTTGAGGAGTATCCGATCTACTTCGAGCGAGCGAAGGGGTGCCGGGCCTGGGATGTGGACGGAAACGAATTTATTGACTTCCTCTGCAGCGTCGGACCCATCATTCTCGGCTACGCCTACGAGCGCGTCGACGACTCGGTGCGACGCGCGATGGAGGAATCGTTCCAGACTCCGATGAACACTGAACATCAGATCCAGCTGGCCGAACTTCTCGCCGAGACGGTGCCCAGCTGCCAGAAGTGCCGCTTTTTCAAGACCGGCTCGGAGGCGACTCAGGCCGCCGTGAGGCTGGCCCGCGCCATTACCGGGAAAGAAAAGATTGCGCGCAGCGGGTACCACGGATGGATCGACCTGTGGCGCAAGCCGGGCATGCCCGGCGTCCACGCGGGGACGTGTGCGCCCGTCATCCGTTGGGATCAGACGCTTGACCGCCTGGAGAGCGCGCTCCGCGCCGATCCCGACCACTTCGCCGCAGTCATCATCTGTCCGTCCGAGGTGAAGCCTTTCGCGCGTGGGACCTTTCAAGGGATTGTCGATCTGGCCCATCGGTACGGCGCTCTCGCCATCTTCGACGAGGTCAAGACCGGGTTTCGGCCCGCTCTCGGCGGCGTCCAGGAGATCATGCAAGTGCGCCCGGATTTGACGGTCCTGAGCAAAGGGATCGCGAATGGCTATCCGCTGGCCGTGCTCTGCGGCTCGGAGTCGGTCATGGAGCAGATCATCGACAACCAGACCACGGGAACCTTCAGTGTCGAAGGTCTCAGCCTCGCTGCCGCGATCGCGACTATAGAGGAGCTAAGAGACAAGGACGTCCCGTCTCACCTCATGCGCATGGGCCAACGCCTGATTGACGGATTGAACGAGATCACAAACCGCTACGGGATCGAGGCGAGCGCATTTCCGGATCCCATCGCGGCGATGCCCAATTTTGGCTTCACGCATTCGGACAAGCACACGGCGCAGCGCGCTCACACCGTCTTCTACGCGGAAGTGATTCGCCACGGTCTGTTCTTGCCCGACTGGCATATGGGTTTCACCTGCTTTTCGCATCAGGAACCGGATATCGACCAAGCCCTGGATATCTGCGACCTTGTACTCAGACGCCTCAAGATCTGATCGAGTCACTCTTTCACCCAGCTCATCCGCCAGTGATGGATGCAGCAGGTGTCTGAAGTGAGGCACTCCGGGGAGAACTTTTCGTTGAAGAGATAGGGGTAGAAATAGCTTCTGGGATACAAAGTGATACCTTCGAGGTCGGTCACAGACGCGACGTACTCAGTCAAGCCCTTCTCCATCAGCAGCCGCGTCACGAGGCGGGGCGAGGACAGGTCCGCTGTTTCCGAGCCGTCAAAGCTGGCCAACAGCTCGTCCATCAGCTGCCGGACGAAGGGATGAGCTTTCTCGGCGCCGAAGACAGCATTGTTGATTCCCGACTTCAGTCTCGCCGGGTTCTGCCATCCAAAGAAGCAGCGGTTGCCCCGGACTCCGTCGAAACTCTTAAGCAATTCGACATCGGTATCGAGGTAGATCCCTCCAGCCTGATGCACCGCAAACAGTCTGACGTAGTTGGACGCGTTAGCCCAGTTCTCGAGTTCTAGGGCTCGCTGGACATAAGCAATATCTAGCGGCGAATTGGTTTCATCCCACCGTCTGATTGCGTAATTGGGGCACTGCCGGCGCCAGCCTTCGATATGGGCCTTCATCTCGTCCGGCAGAGGGTTCGGGCCATACCAGCAGTAATGGAGGATGCGGGGAATCACCTCACGGCCCCGCACGTTCCTCGAAGTGCTCAGGTGCGATCACGCCAAGGTCATTCCAGGACCGGGCGACGAGATGCGATGAGGGACGCATCGCCGCGGCGTGTCGCGGACGAAACTGCCGCGAGGCGAGTTGGAGGTAAGCATCCGCATTGCGGCGGCACGACGGGTAGCGTGTCGTTACGTGGTCTCGACACCTAGGAGATTGTCCTCGTACAGATCTCGGAAGCGGTGCTCACCGGTCCGAAATGTCTTCTTGATGTCGGACCAATCATCCCGCTGATAGGACAGACAAGGCAGGAATACGTAACAACTGTGGTGCGGCATCATCGCGTTGTAGTACTCATCCGGCTCGTGGCGGGGCTGATCGCCCATTCGACGGATCACCGCGTCATACATTTTGCGCCGCAGGATATACGCATGCGTGGTCCAACCGTTTAGAAGTCTGTACACGTATTGCGTTATCAGAATCTCATCCGTGATGGAGTCGATTCCGAGGAACAGGATATCCCAGTCCGCGGGCGCTAGGCTCAGAAACAACTTCAGCCTCTGGTTGAAGTCCTTGCACAACACGGCATCATCCTCGAAGAGGATGATCGCTGGATAGCCTCGACGCCGGGCCTCTTTGATGATCGCAAGGTGTGACAGCGTGCAGGCAATGCCGCCGGGCCTCTTGGCGCCAACGACTGCCGGCGAGAGACTGTCGCCTTCGATGGCCTCAAATCTGTCGACCGCGAGGCCCAGGCTCTTGAACTGCGCGCTCATGAAGGCCCAGCGGTCGGTCCTTCTCCTCAGATTGATGCAGTAGGCCTTCATGATCGTGTCGCTCGCTCTACCTCAGGTACTCCGCCTCCACCTTGGCCAGGGCTGCCGCGAAGTCACGGGCCTCAATCTCGGTCAGGCACTCGTGCACGCGGAACGCGATGTGGGTGTCGAGCGCCCTCCGAGCGTTGGGCAACTGCGGCTCGGGGGCCTCCCGCGAGTGCGGATCGCCGGTCCCGGGTATGCCGCGTCGGCCGAAGCTGCGCCGATCCTGAATCACAGGTTCGTCGGCGATGATCGAGTTGTAGGAATCCCCGCAGGGCACGCCTTCCTCCCGTACGGCCCGCCGGAACTGGCGCTTGGAAACGGTGAGCCTCTCTTGATCCACGCGCAATAAGCCGAACCACCAGGAAGATTCGGCACCTTCGATGACTCTGTAGGGTCGAACAGATTTGAGGGCTGCAATATGCTGGTGGACCTGGTCGACGTAGGTGCGCCGGCGCGCCACGAAGTGGGGCAGCTTCTTGAGTTGGCAACGGCCGATGACCGCATCGAGTTCGGTCATGCGGTAATTGAGCCCGAGCATGATGTTTCTCTGCTCGGGAGATCTCAGCGATTTCCCGCGGTCGGCGAACTGTTTCGCGTTCCAGTAGTGATCCTCGTTGTTGGTGATCAGCATGCCCGCCTGCCCGCCGGCCGTGATGTGCTTGTCGCTCATGAGGCTGAAGACCGCGATATGCCCGATCGATCCGGCTTTCCGACCACGATAGAGCGCGTCATGCGCCTGGGAGCAGTCTTCGATGACGATCAAGCCGTACTCCCGAGCGATCGCCATGATGCGATCCATGTCGCACGGCTGTCCGGCGAGGTGGGCGCAGATGACCGCCCTGGTGCGCGGTGTGATGCGCTCGCGAAGGGAGTCCGGATCCATGTTGAGCGTGTCCGCCTCGGCATCGGCAAAAACGGGAATGCAATCCTCGAGCAGGATGGGCATCACGGCTCCCGCGTCCGTGATCGGCGAAGAAATGATTTCGGATCCCGCGTCCAGATCCAGGGCGCCGAGCGCCGCATGGATGGCCCCGGTTCCGGAACTCACCCCGGTCGCGTACTTCGCACCGAAATACTCGGCGAACTCCTTCTCGAATTCATCGACTTGGGTTCCGCCATAGCGATTGAGCGTCGCCTCCCCGGTCATGCAGCGTTTGATCAGTCCGGTGACGGCGTCCAGCTCTGTCTCATCCAGGGTGATTCGCGGAGGGAATGGCACGGTCCGGACCGGTTTGCCTCCGTCGATAGCAAGGCCTGACATCTCAACTGTCCTCGACGCGATAGTCCCGTTCGACTGCGGCACGTTCACGCATGCCGGCCTCGCCGGTGTCCGGCTCCAGGAGGGAGCACGCGGCGGAACGACCTACGCTTTGGTCGCCGGGATCGTGTCGAGGCGGACATCACGACCGGTTCTTATGGATTCGTGGATCGCCAGAGCCAGATCGACCGCCTTGCGCGCGCTCTCGCCCGTGATATACGGATCGCGATCGTCCTTGATCGCCCGGACCATATCTTTTATGAGCCCCGCGTGGTCGCGGCCGATGACCCCTTCAGCACCGCCTTCTCCTGGATCAAGAGACGGCTGCCAATCCTGCGCCTGGCCGTCCTCGTCGCGGCTAACCGCCCAGCGCGAAATCGCCCAGCGCTTGATACAGATGGTTCCGTGCCTCCCGTGCAGCTCGATGCGTTCGGGCTCGCCCGGGTTGCAGGACGTTGTGGCCTCGATGACGCCGTACGCGCCGCTCCTGTATGTGAGACAGGCCACGACGGTGTCAAGCCCTTCGATGTCGCGTACCTTGTGGTCGCCGCGCGCGAACACGGATTCCACTTCATCGTTCATCAGCCAGAGGAGGAGATCGATGCCATGAATCCCCTGGTTCATCAGCACGCCGCCCCCGTCGAAGTCCCACGTTCGACGCCAGCCGGCGCTCTCATAGTAGGCCCGCGACCGGTATTTTTTCAGATAGGCGTCGGCAATGACCAGCGGCCCGAGATCCCCGAGCCGGATCGCTCGGCGAGCGTCGATCATCGCAGGCCGGGTTCGATACTGGAAGACGCATCCCAGTTTGACCCTTGCTTCCCGGCAGGCGCTGATCATCCGGGTCATGCGATCTCCGGTGACTTCCAGCGGCTTTTCACAGAACGCATGCTTCAAGCCCTGTGCTGCCGCGATCACCCCGTCCGCGTGAAGCCCCGGGGGAGTGCAGATGCAGACCACATCGACCCCGGGGTCCCGGATCAGGCTTTCGTGATCACGATAGGTCCGGATCCCAACGTCGGCCTGGACGAACTTGCGGGCTTGCTCTTCCTCCACGTCGCAGACCGCCACGAGCTTCGCCTCTTCGCAGGCCTCGATGGCCGCGCGATGAGTGAGCGCAATCTCCCCGCACCCGATGATGCCAAAGCCCAGTCTGCGGTCGTTCATCTTGCTACCAACCCGGGAGGGCGAAGCGTGCTTCTCCGAACCCGCTAGCCATCGTGAGCAACCTCCCGAGCGACCGTGACGAATGATTGGGCGAACCTAGATATTTGGCCGGGCAGTTCGGCGCGCGCTTGTTGCTCCAGATCCAGATCAGGGCCAGGGGGTACATGCCGCCACACTTCTGCGATCTTGGCCGCCAGATCCGCAACATTGCCGGGATCAAAAAAGACCCCCTTCGGCGGGTCATGCTCACGGTGCGCGGGAATGTCCGAGAGAAGAACCCGTTTGCCAAGCGACTTAGCCTCGCTGGCCGTGTTGCCGAACCCCTCGAACAGTGAAGGATTCAAAACGCAGACGCTCTGGCGCATCAACAGGAGCACATGCTCATGAGGGATCATCCCGACATAGATGATCTGGTCCTCGATGCCCCAGTCCGTGCGTTTGCGGAGTAAGGCCTCTGCGTGAGCCGGGTGTCGAGAATCATGAGCGAACCCGCTGCAAACCAGGCTGACGCGCTCACCATTTTCCTTCAGCAGCTTGATCGCCCGAAAGACCGTCTCATGATTCTTGTGTTTCCAGAACTGGTTCGGCAAATAGATGAATCTATCCGGCAAAGAGTATGTGTTAAGCACAGGTTGGAGCTCGAGCTGGTACACCGACTGCGGAATAGTCGAGACGAACCGGATTACCCTGGTCTTAGAGAGATACTGTGGTAAAAACAGCTCGACATCTCCGGCCACAGCCTGGCTCTTGACCACAATGCGCGCGGCTGCCTGCGCCGAGTCTCGGAGTTTCCGGTCTCGCGCGCGGCAGCCCTCGGGAGTGTAGATGTCAGGAGTGTATTTGTGCTGAAAGTCGGTAAGCCAGATGAGTTTTCTGGCCTTGCTGAACTCACAGGAACCGGCCCTGCCGAAGATGACGCCGATGTTGTATTTCGTGAGCGCGACATTTTCGGGCAAGCCGTGATTGTGCGGCTGGGCGGCCTGCCAATTCACCTTCGTCTCGGAGTCCCGGTCTGGTACCGGCTGGATTGCGATGCTTTCGCCGCCGATGAATCGTTCGTCGGAACCAGCGGTCGGTTGATCCGCCATCCGCATCAGATAGCACCGGACGGTTTCACCAAAGGTGAGGCGAATTCCGTCAAGCAAGGCTTTGAAGGTAACAATCCCGGCATACCACGTTCGGCCGCCAGTTGGGTAGAAGCCGATTCCGAGTCCCATGATCCGAAGAGTGATTAATGCCCTGGGCAGCGGCGGGTGTTCCTCGACGCGTCGGGCACGGTCGCACCACAGGACTTGAGGTTGGACAGGATGACGTGGAGCAGGGTGGCGTCGCGTCGCATGGCGTGAGTCAGGTTGGCGCCGGTCAGGTCGGCAGATCGGGCGTTGGTACCGGCTGTGGGGGGAGGCTAGCCGTTGCCGGCGTTCCGGCGATCTCGGCAACGTCGACGGTGCGTCTCCTTTCCAGAGCAGTAGCTGTCGCTGATCGACGCTCGCGCGCCTTTGGCCCCGCGTGGTTCATCGAAGAAGACTGGAGGAACCTACGCCTGTGCCGCGGCCAAGGGGTGCGCGCGATCGCTTAAGTGACAAGTTGAAACAGTAAGCGGGGCAATTGTGACGCTCGGAGTGGCGCCACACGGCTGCGGTGAACTCGGACTGGAGTGGCCACCGAGCTCATCGCGGCCGGCGTCATCGGCCAGCCTACGACGACGAACTGATCCCACCCGACGTCTCGAAGCCGCGATCGACAACTTCCCCCGACCACAGCTCGAGGGGCGGGTTCCCTGCCCCTCGAGCCCTCGCTATCGACGCTCGATAATCGATCTTATGTAGACCACGGTTACGCGAGGACCTGGTCGCCGCCGATCAGTGCGAGCAGCTCGTCCGATAGGCCCGTGACGAGCTTCGCCAGCTCGTAGCACGCCGTCCACGGGCTGTGAGCGCGCCAGCGAACTCAGACGACGCTCGCCAGCCGCTCAGCGGCGTCATGCTGCGGCTCAGCAGCCCCTCGACCCGTGCGAAGTCCTTCAACGACAAAGCCGCCTGCGGGCGGCTGCGATCGTGGGCGGCGTTCAGGCACACCGCCAGCCGCATCTGCCACGCGATCGGCGCAGCGCAGAGCAGCTCCGGATACCGCGTCCGTGTAGATAGGATGATAGCCCGGGATCAGCGTGAGCACGTCGGCATCGCTCAACGAGTGGAAGGCGACGCGCCGGTAGATCCGGCTGCGGAGCATCGGCTCACGGGCGAGCACCTCCCAGCATCCTTCGCCGGCTTCACCTACAGGTCGTCGAGAGCGGCAGTAGCGGCACCCGCCTCTGTGAAGCGCCGCGTGAAGCCCTCGTGTCGACGAGCACTTCCAGGGCATCGACTGGCTGAGACCCGTAGCGACGGCTCGTCATTAACCCTGCCGCCGAATGCTTCAACAGCACCTCGACGACCTCGACGGAAGCGACCTCGGAGATTGCTGCAGGAGAGGGAGCGTCCACTGGACGTGACTTCACCAGGCGAGCGTGCCCTGCGGCCCTTTGAACGGCCCGATTAGGTCGGCGGTGATCCACCCACCGTAGAAGTCGCTTTGCTGGGCTTGAACGCGCTCGTTATCTAGCCAGGCAGCGTCCACGCGTCCGGGGTAGAAGGCGACGTGATCGCACAGCGCCTCGTAGGCAGATGAGGGGTCGGGGTAGGTCCAGGCGACCGTCTTGAAGTGCCGGCCGTCGACGACGGCGTCCAGGTATCGCGCTGGGCCCTTGAATTCGCACCAGGTCGAGCGTGCGTCGCTCTCGGCCAGGAGCTCTTCACGCACGTCGGCCAGCGGGATGTAGATCGTTGGTGGGTGGCTGGTCTCGAGCACGCGCAGGGCGCGGGTGGAGTCGGCCAGTACCTCGCCGGCTAGCTCGATCCGGACGCGACGCTCGCAGGGCACGACGGCCGGCGGGCGGGGGTAGTCCCAGACTCGCTCCATCGTCAGCTCAAGCCCTCCGGGGGGTCGCTGGCCGCTAACGCTGCCGGCCGTTCGGGGTAGCGCTCGTCGGTACGCGGCACGGAGTCGGCTTCAGCTCGCCGGTACCGCATTTCCTGTTTGCGGGCGAGGGCGCTTGGCCACCAGACGGGAGGGCCGATGTCGAAGACGAGCGCGGGCACGAGCACCGAGCGGACGATGAAGGTGTCGAGCAGGACCCCGAAGGCGATCGTGAAGCCGAGCTCGGTCAGCGTCTTCAGTGGCAGCGTCGCGAGCATCGTGAATGTTCCGGCGAGCACGATCCCCGCTGAGGTGATGACGCCGCCGGTCACCGCCAGCCCGCGCAGCATCCCGGGCCGTGTGCCGTGGCGGAGCGCCTCCTCGCGGGCGCGTGCCATCAGAAAGATGTTGTAGTCGACCCCGAGCGCGACGAGGAAGATGAAGGCAAGCAGCGGCAGCGTCGAGGGCTCGCCCGGGTAACCGAAGAGATGGTCGAACACGGCCGAGGAGATGCCGAGGGCGGCGCCGAAGGACAGGATCACGGTCCCGATCAGCAGCAGCGGCAGCGTGACCGCGCGCAGCAGCAGCGCGAGGATCACGAACACCAGGGAAAGCACGATTGGCATGATCAGCCGGTTGTCGTGCGCGGCCGCAGTGTCGAAGTCCTTTTGCTGAGCGGTCGGGCCGCCCACGAGCGCGGTCGGACTGGCCGCGTGGGCCGCCGCAAGAAGACGGGGGACCAGGTTCTCTGCCTGGGTCGAGTACGGGTCGGCGGTGAGCGTGAGGGCAAAGCGCGCGCCCGGCCTGCCGAGCTCCGATGGCCCCACCGCCGCCACGCCGGGCACGGACCGCAGTGCCCGCTGGACGCGCTGGACCGCGCCGACGTCGCGCACGACGACGTCGGTGGGCGCGTTGGCTCCCGCCGGGAACGCTTTGGCGATCAGCCGCTGACCTTCGACGGACTGCACCCGGCCGCGGAAGTCCTGCGTGTTGGTTAGGCCGGTCGAGAAGCTCGACAGGCCCAAACAGCCGAGCCCGAGCAGCAGCGCCGTGGTGATCCACACGCGTCGTGGAGTGGCCGCCACGCGTTCGCCGACGCGGCGCCATGCCCCATGCGTTTCGTCCGTGCCCTCGGAGCCGAAGCGCGGCACGAACGGCCAGAAGGCGCGCCGGCCGCCGACGACCAGCGCCGCAGGCAGCAGTGTCAGCATCGAGAGCATCGCGAGCGCCACTCCCATCGCGCCGATCGGTCCGAGCCCGCTGGTGCCGTTGACTTGCGCCAGCGACAGGCACAGCAGCGCCAGGATGACCGTCGCCCCCGCCGCGAACACCGCGGGTCCGGCCCGCCGCAGCGCCCGTCGCATTGCGTCGACCGGCCGCTCGTAGCGGCGCAGCTCCTCGCGGTAGCGCGCGACCATGAGCAGCGCGTAATCGGTCCCCGCACCGAATACGAGCACGGGCAAGACGCCGGCGCTTTGGCCGTTGACGGTGACCCCCGCCTCGGCGATCGCCCATCCGCAGAACCGCGAGAAGGCCTCCGCCATCAGCACGCTGAAGAGCGGAATCACCCAGAAGATCGGCGAGCGGTAGATCAGGATCAGCAGCACGAACACCAGCGCGCCGGTGGCCAGCAGCAGCGTCCCGTTGATCGAGGCGAACACGTTGACCGCGTCCCGCGAGAAGCCCGCCGGACCCGTCACCTTGACCGTAAGACCTCGCGCACGCAGCGGCACCATGCGGCTCTCCACCCCGTTCACGGACGACTTCAGGAGCGTCTCTTTGCCGCGCGGGTTGAGGTTGACGATCACGAGTGCGGTCGTGCGGTCCGGTGAGACTCGGACGAGCACCTGCCGGGAGCCCGTGGCCGGGGGATTGGCGGCAAGTGAGGCACGTGTTCGCTCGATCGCGGCCAGGTCTCGAGGTTTCAGTCCGCCGTCGCGGCGCACGACGGTGATCGCGGCGAAGCGCTCACCGGACGGGAAGCGCTTGGCCAGCGTCAGCTCTCGCACGGATTCCGAGGAGCCCGGCAGGAACGAGGACTCCTCGTTCCTCTGCACATCTTGGAAGCGCTGGGCGAACGAACCGCCCAGCCCGCCGAGAATCAGCCACAAGACGATGATCCCGATGCGGCCGGGACGCGAGATGAAGAGGTGTTCGAGGGCTCTCATGTGGGCACAAGCTCGGGGTCTTCTGCGACGGCGCGTCGGAGCGCTTGGTCGAAGCTGATTGGCTCGATGTCGAACAGCGCCATTCCGGAGGGGTCGGTGACGACCGTTGGCACGGCGAGCCCTTCGATTAATGGTCTTGCGACCCCGGCGTCGACGGGCGTGACGAGCCCGATCCAGAGGGAGGAGAGCCACGGGGTGATCAGCGGCACAGGGATTCGCGGCCGGCGGCGGATGCCGAGGACTTCGGCCATCCGGTCGAGCATCTCGCCGTAGGTGAGCACGTCGGGGCCGCCGATCTGAATCTCCCTCCCCGCCGACGCTTTGACCGTCAGTGCCTCGATCAGATAGCTCAAGGTGTCATCGATCGCGATCGGCTGCGTCGCGTTCTCAAGCCACGCCGGAGCGATCATCGCCGGCAACCGCTGCACGAGGTAGCGCAGCGTGCGATAGGACTCGCTCTGCGGCCCGACCACCATCCCGGCGCGGAAGTAGGTCAGCGGCGGGCCCTCCTCGCCGAGCGCGAGGGCGGTCTCACGCCGGCTGCGCAGGTGCTGGGACTGCGGCCGGTCACCGAGACCGCCGAGGTAGATGATCCGCTCGATCCCCTCCGCGCGCGCCATCCGAGCGAACGCCGTGGCGGCGGCGCGCTCACTGGCGGCGAAGTCCTTGGATCCGCCCCGACCCATCGAGTGGATCAGGTAATACGCCACGTCCATACCCTCACCCGCGCCGCGCAGCGTTTCCGGGCGCAGCACGTCACCCTCGTGCAGGTCGAAACCGTCGCGCTCGAGCTCGCGGGCGCGAGTCCCGCCGCGGTCGCGCACCAGGCATCGCACGTCCCGTGCCGAGCCTGCCAGCCTGGCGGCGAGGCGAGCGCCGATGAACCCGGTCGCGCCGGTCACGAGCACGCGTGCGCTCATGCCGCGGTCGCGCCGGACGACTGCGTCGCGAGCGAGGCGGCCAGCCGCTCTGCCTTCTGCTCCTCGAAGCCGCCGATTTCGCTGGCAAGTATCCGGCCGGAGCGCTCGACGATCAGCACCGCGATCGTGTCGGTGCTGGCGAGCCCGAGGTTGTCAACGACCTTTCGGACGTCGGTATAGACGGTGATCGTGCGAGCGCGGGCGGCGGCGTCCGGGATCCCGCGTGTCATGCCACCGTCAATGAACCACCGCGCCGGGCCGTACACGGATGAGAGCACCGGCAACTCGTACACCGCGACGTCCGAGCGGCGCTGCTCAAGGTCGATCAGCCACGGCAGCCACCGATCGACCACGCGCTGCTGCTCGCGGCGGAAGGCAACGACGAGGAAGTTGTGCTGCTTGGCGAGATCGCCGGGCAGCTCGTACTCCTTGCCGTCGAGAGCCCGACCGGACAGCGGGCTCAGCCTCTGAGGCTGCGAGGGGGCGAGCGTTCGCCTGAGACCGGCGAGAGCCCGATCGCCGACACGGCTGAATGCGAGCGCCAGGAGTGGGTCGGCGATCCTGAGCGGGCCTTTCAGCGCGAGGTCGGCGTCGTATGTGACTCGTGTGCCCGCGGCGGTCGATTCGAACGTGATCCTGTCCCGCGAGACCACGGTGGCGTTCTCGCCGAGGAAGGTGACCGCATGCGGCGGGTCGTACTCGACGATCCGATAGGTGAGCTCGTTCTTGCGGCCGAGGAACTCGGCTACCAGCCGGAACTCGGTTCCCTCGCCCACCGCTTGACCGTTCACACGCTCCGCCTCGACCACCCCCGGATCCCATTCCCTGGTGGTCGAGAAATCGCTCAGGTAAATGAACACGTCCTCGCGGGGTTGCCGGATGTCGATCGATGCTCGGTAGTGGGCCATCAAGATTCTCCTTCTGGAATGGAAGTCGACGCGGGCGGAACGGACGCGTCGTGCCAACCGCTGAGCCGGACGCACTCGGCGAGCAGCCGCTCGCGTTCCTGTCGCGTCTCCCGCGTCGATCGCAGCCGGTGCGTGGGACGCGGTCGGCGGTCGTGCCAGAACCGGCCGGAGCTGCGGCCCGGTTCGGCCGCGGCACCGAGCCAGACGATCGTGTCGGCCCCCTGCGCAGGCGTCCTCAGCAGCCGTCGCGTCACCCAGTAGAAGCGTGGCAGCGAGGATCGCACCCCGGGGGTGTCCGCCCACCCCGGGTGCATCGAGTGGACCGCAACCCCGGTGCCCGCCAACTGCTCTGCCCAGATCTCGGTAAGGATCACCTGCGCGCGCTTGGTGCGCGCGTACACCTTCGGCCCGTCGAACTGCCCGCGCTCGCTTTGCAGGTCTTCGACCCTGAGCTTCTGCGTGTACATCCCGCCAGAGGACACGTTGATGATCCGCGCCGGGGCGCTGTCTTGGAGCAGTGGAATCAGCAGGTTCGTCAGCAGGAACGGGCCGATGACATTGGTCGCGAGCGTCAGCTCGATCCCATCGGCCGACACACCGCGTTCTTCGGTCATTACCCCGGCGTTGTTGACCAGCACATCCAGGCGGGCAGCCTGATCTCGAAAGCGTCCGGCGAACTGGCGGACCGACTCCAGCTCGCTGAGGTCACAGACCCCCACGTGCACGTCGCCGTTACCGGACCGCTCGACGATCCTCGCGCGCGCCTGCTCGCCGCGCTCAGGGCGGCGGACGACCAGCCAGACCGTGGCGCCGAGATGGGCAAAGCCCTCAGCGGCGGCCAGACCAAGCCCCGAGCTCGCGCCCGTGACCAGCACCACCTTGCCCGGCATCGGGCGCAGATCCGAAGCATCCAACCCGCGGCTGCGGATCCAATAGCCGACGTTCGTGAAGCCGGCAACCACGGTACGGTCGAGCACGTCGTCGAGCAGCGAGCCGATCATGCGCTCAGCGAGAGGCCGCGCTGCCGGCTGTGGCCAGAGCCTGTCCGGTACGTGCGCGAGGCGATCCGCGACCGGGGCTTGGACAGCAGCAGCTGGACGTCGCAGATCCGCCGCTCCGCGAAGCCGGCTTCGCAGTAGGCAAGGTAGAGCGTCCACAGCCGGCGGAAGCGCTCGTCGTACCCGCGCTCCGCGAGTTCATCAGCATGGGCCGTGAGGTTCTGGCGCCAGCGCCGGAGCGTCTCGACGTAGTGCGGCGTCAGGTCCTTGAGCCCCACCGCCTGCAGGTCGGTTCGCCGGGCCACGTTGCGGGCGATCACCTCCAGCGAGGGCAGGCATCCGCCCGGGAAGATGTGGGTGTTGATGAACGACTTCGCCGCCTTCTCGACTTCGTAGGCGCGGTCGTCGATCGTGATCGCCTGCAGCAGCATCGCGCCGTCGGGAGCCAGCAGCTCCGAGCACGTGGCGAAGAAGGAGCCGAGGTGCCGCCAGCCGACCGCCTCGATCATCTCGATCGAGACGAGCTTGTCGTAACGGCCACGCAGCTCGCGGTAGTCCTCCATCAGCACCACGACGCGGTCGCTCAGTCCCGCGCGGCGGACCTGCTCGACCGCGTAATCGTGCTGCTCGCGCGAGATTGTCGTCGTGGTCACGTGACAGCCGCGCGTTGCTGCAGCGTGAAGTGCTAAGGCGCCCCAGCCCGTTCCGATCTCGAGCACGCGATCTCCTGGACAGAGGTCGAGCTGCTCGCAGATGCGCTCGAGCTTTGCGACCTGCGCCCGCTCGAGCGTCATCCCCTCGTGCTCGAAGATCGCACAGGAGTAGCTCATCGTCGGATCGAGCATCCGCGCGAACAGCTCGTTCCCGAGGTCGTAGTGCGCGGCGATGTCGCGTCGGCGCCGGCGTTTCGTGCTGCGACGCAGGACCGCCGCGGCCCGCTGCAGCGGCCACCGCACCAGCGCGAGACGCGAGCGGAGCCTGTCCAGGCCGCCGGCGTTGCGCGCCGCCAGCCTGATCAACGCCACCAGATCCGGCGAGTCCCACAGGCCTTGGGCGAAGGCGTCAGCCATTCCGCGGCTGCCGCGCAGCAGCATCCGCCACGTCCGCGAGGAGGCGATCCAGACAGTCGCGGCCGGTGAACCGGAGCCGAGGACGAGCCGCTCATCCCCCTCCACAACGATCAAGCTGCCGGCCTTGATCCGTCTCAACAGGAGCAAGACGAGCCGGCGTGAGAGCCAGACGCTCACGTCCGTGCCGCCCGCGGATGGGCGTGGATGGGCACGCCCGCGAGCTTGAGCCCGAGCGCGCGTGCATAGATCAGCGCCAGCACGCGGGCGGTCGCGAGCGGGTAGCGCAGGGTGATCCCCGCCATCGACGCGCGCGTCAGCTCCCGGCGGCGGAGCGCCAGCGTCGCGTCGAAGACCGTGCCGCCGGCACGGCTCGAGGAGATGTGGACCGACAGCGTCTGGGCGGGCATCGCCGCACGGGCGTCGTAGCGATGATCCATGCCCATGAACGGCGAGACGTGGAGCGCCTTGTCGAACTCGCCAACGAGCACCGCAGAGTCACGCTTCTTGCCCTCGATCACGTAGGCGTGCCGCTCCCCCCACGGCGTGTTCGTCACCTCCGCGACCAGCGCCTGCACGCGCTCGCCGGTCGGCTCGAAGCAGTAGTAGAAGCTGACAGGGTTAAAGCAGTGCCCGAACGAGCGCAGCTGCGTCAGCAGCCGGATCGGGCCCTCGGGCCGCGCACCGGTCTGCTCCTCCACCACGTCATGCACGGCGCGGTGCAGCGGCACAGCGGGATCGCCGAGGTAATCGCGGCGGTGAAAGCGGACCAGCCCTGGGCGCCGGGCGACCAGTCGGCCGTCAAGCAGCCCGGGGAGTTCGTCGAGATCGAGGTAGGCCAGCGCCAGTCGATGGCTGAACTCGCGCCGGGGGTCGAAGCGCCGGTGGCGAATCGTGCCCTCGTAGATGCAGCTCGCGCTCACAGCCGCGCCCCGAAGCGCTCGCCCACCCGCAGCGCGCTGACAACGCCGTCCTCATGGAATCCCCATCCCCAGTAGGCGCCGGAGAAGTGCGTCCGGTTGCGCCCGTCGATCTCATCCACTCGCGCCTGCGCCTTGACCCCCGCCTGCGTGTACACCGGGTGCGCGTAGGGGATCGTGCGGATCACATGGGCCGGGTCGATCGCCTCGGCGCGATTCAGCGTCACGCAGAACTCGCGCTCGGAGCGCAACGACTGAAGCCGGTTCATGTGGTAGGTGACGGTGCTCGCGGGCTTCGGCTCGGGCAGCAGGTGGTAGTTCCAGCTCGCCCACGCGCGCCGACGGCGCGGCAGCATCCGCACATCGGTGTGGAGCACCGCCTCGTTGGGCTGATACGGGATCGCACCGAGAATCTCGTGCTCACGATCATCGGCGTCGCGCAGAAGCGCCAGCGCCTGGTCCGAGTGGGTCGCCAGGACCACCTCGTCGAAGCGCTCTGCCTCGCCACCACGCGGCTTGACCAGCACGTGATCAGGGTGGCGCGTGACGGCATCGACCGGCGTGGACAGCCGCAGCCGTTCGCCGAACGGTCGCGTCAACGCTTCTACGTAGCGAGCGGAGCCCCCGCGAACCGTCCGCCAGCGAGGCCGACCGCGGAACGACAGCATCCCGTGATTGTCGAAGAACTCCACCAAGAAACGGGCGGGAAAGCTCCACATCTGCCGCGGCGCGGCCGACCACACCGCCGACGCCTGAGGCACGATCAGCCATTCGATGAACGCCCGCGAGAAACGATGACGCTCCAGCCAGTCTCCAAGCGAGACATCCTCGGCACGATCGCCAAGCAGCTCCCCGGCAGCGCGGTTGAACCGGGCGAGATCGGCGACCATGCGGTGAAACCACGGGGTCACGAGGTGCGCGCGCTTTGCGAACAGGCCACTGGGAGACGCACTGCTGTACTCGAAATCCCCCATCCCGTCGCTGACGCTGAAACTCATCGTCGACCGCTGCCAGCCAACACCCAGGCGCTCGAGCAGCCGCTCGAAGCTCGGATAGTTGCGGTCATTGAAGACGATGAACCCGGTGTCGACCTGATGCGTCTCGTTCGGCGTGTCGACGCGGACCGTGTTCGTGTGCCCGCCCGCATAGCCATTCGCCTCGAACATCGTGACGTCGTGCGCCCGGTGCAGCAGATGCGCCACCACCAGACCTGAGACCCCGGCACCAACCACAGCAACCCTCATCTCAGCGATCACCCTTCGTCAAACCGGGCTCGACGGACGCTCGCAGAGCGGCCCAGCGAGGCCGCTCAGTACCTGTCTGCCTCAGAATCGGCGACGCCGGCACGAGGGACACAAGGCGCTGAACAGGATGGCACCGTCCGCGCAGCCTCTCGCTGGCGGGTGGATGCGGAAGTGTGAGTGTCGTCATCGTGGCTTTTCCGTACGGTAGGGCCTGTGTGCGTAGGCCCGCCCCGGTCAGGGCGCCGCAGCGGCGGCGCCCTGATGAGGTGGGGTGGGTCAGCGCGGGATCAGCACCTTGTTGATGACGTGGATCACGCCGTTTGAGGCGGCGATGTCGGTCTTGATGAGGCGCGCGCCGCCGACCGTGACCGTGCCGTGGCTGACGCGGACCTTCAGCGACTGGCCGTTGAGTGTCGTGATCGAGTGCAGCTTCACGACCTTCGCGGCCGTGAGCTTGCCCTTGGCCACGTGGTAGAGCAGCACCGCGCGGAGCTTCGCCTTGTCCTTGGCGAGCGCCGCCAGTGTCGCCTTCGGCACTTTCGTGAACGCCGCGTCGGTGGGGGCGAAGACGGTGTACGGACCCTTGGCCTGAAGCGCGCCGGCGAGACCGGCCTCCTTGACCAGCTTCGTCAGCGTCTTGAACTGCCCGGCCGCGACCGCGGTCTGGACGATGTTCTTGGCGGGCTTGTGGGGAGCCGATGCCGACGAGGCGACCGCACCCAGTGTCATCGCTCCAAGTAGGGCGACGGCTAGCGCTATGACGAACGACTTTCTCATTCGAGAAACTCCTTTGTATAGAGACTGTCCAAGGACCGTACAGAGTTGTCTCGATCTTGTCAAGAGTCTGTACAGAGTCTGTACACTCATCGCATGAGCGCTCACGAAGCCGATCGCGGGCCCGTGCGGATCGGGGAGCTGAGCCGCCGCGTCGGGGTCACGCCAGAGGTCCTCCGCGCGTGGGAGCGTCGGTACGGGATCCTGTCGCCCACTCGCACCGACGGCGGATTCCGCCTCTATGGCGAGGACGACGAGCGGCGGATCCGTCGCATGCTCCAGCACCTCGAACAAGGCCTCTCGGCAGCCGAGGCAGCTCGGCTCGCGCGAGCTGACCCGCCGGCGCGACTTGACCCCACCGCCGGAACAGATGACGGAAGCGGGGCACCGACGGCAGTTGCGCTCGGCGACCAGCTGCGCCATGCGCTCGACGGATTCGACGACGTCGGCGCGCACTCCGTACTCGACCGGCTGCTGGGTTCCTACCCGCTCGAGAGCGTCCTTCGGGACGCGGTCCTTCCCTACCTCCACGAGCTCGGCGAACGCTGGGCGCACGCCGAGGCATCGGTCGCGCAAGAGCACTTCGCCAGCGCGCTGCTCCGCGGCCGTCTGCTCGCCCTCGCGCGCGACTGGGGGCGCGGTCGGGGTCCGCACGCACTGCTCGCCTGCGTTCCCGGAGATCAACACGATCTCGGGTTGATCTGCTTCGGGCTCGCGCTCCGAGCTCACGGCTGGCGGATCACCTACCTCGGAGCCGATACTCCGCTGCTCACGCTGATGGAGACCGCGGATCTGCTGCAGCCTGCACTCGTCGTCGTCAGCGCCGCGATTCCCGAGCTCGCTCAAAGCGCTTTCGGCAGCCTGCGCGAGCTCGCCTGCGTCGCCCCCCTCGCGCTCGCCGGCCGTGGAACCGATGCGAGCATCGCCGAGTCCGTCGGTGCTCGATGGCTCAACGAAGACCCCGTCGCAGCTGCGGCGAGCACCGCTGCGCCCGGGGCTGACGCGAACCGCATAGGTAACTGATCCGTGTGCCCAGAGATCGGCGGTCGTGCCAGTACACGACCTGATCTGGTCCTGACCTGCTCTTGTGTTGGCGCGGGCACCTGCGACGAGCACGGACACCGGTGGTGTGGATGGCTCAGTTGGCCGTTGCTTGGCGGTGTCTCAGCAGTCGTCGGATGAGCCTGTTTAGCAGCCAGCCGGCCAGCAGGATGAGCGCGACGAGGACGGCCATTGCGGGAGCGGTGCGGGTCAGCCAGGCCTGCAGGACGGGTTGGTGAAAGTAGTCGTGCTTGATGGTGGGAAGCGCCATGAGCGCCGAGAGTGCTTCGATTGGGAAGCGCCATGAGCGCCGAGAGTGCTTCGATTGGGCCCCATTGCTCGGCCTCGCCGATGGCGAGCACGTAGGTGCCGCGGTTGCCGGGGCGGGTGACCTGCACGATGTAGTGTTCAGCGGGGACGTGGCGGCGGTACTCGGGGCCGGTGAGGTAGTGGTCGCTGCCGAACGGCTCGAAGAATTGCTTCCAGTGCGAGGTCGGACGCTGAGCTGCGCGAGCAGCTGTCCGTCCGGTCCGAGGATCGTCAGACGGTAGTCGCGCCGGGCGCCCCTTATCTCCGGGACGGTGATCTACGGGTAAAGCGTGAACGGTCGTCGACTGACGATCTCATAGCGGGCCGGAACGCCCGGGAGGCGGCCGTAGTAGGCCTTGGAGATCCCGGGGTCGCTCACGGCGACGCGCGCCGCGTCCAACGACATGCGGCTGGTGGGCGGCCGCCGGGGAGGCGACGACCAGGCATAAGACGCCGGTCACAGCAGCAAGCGCTGAGCGACGGCAGGCCTGAGGCAGTCGTGTTCGGGCCATGCGAGACAGTTGAGCACCGGCGCGCGGTCGCTGCGTCCGATGGCCGTCGGCGGGGCGGAGCTCGCGGCCCGTCTCGGCGCTAGTTCCGCGCCCAGATCGCCCAGGTCAGCGCGGTCGCGAACGCGATCCATATCGCGTAGGGCACGAGCAGGAGCGCCGCGAGGCGCGACAGTGGCCACGCCCGGACAACGAGCGCCACAATGGTGCCCTCCAAAGCCACGATCTCAACGCCCGCGGCCAGCGGGCTGCGGCCTCGGAAGAAGATGAGGGTCCACGCGAGGTTCAGGGCCAGGTTTGTCCCGAAGAGGACGAACAGCGGCCGCTGCTGTTCCCCGCCGTGTCCTCGCGTCACGAGCATCGACGCCGCGATAAACGCGTAGATGACCGACCATACGGGACCGAACACGGCACCCGGCGGCTGCCACGGCGGCTTGTTGAGCCGGCGGTACCAGCGGCTGCTCAGCACGGGCGTTGTAGCGGCCGCGCCAATCCCCGCGGTGCCACCAACCGCACCGAGGATGAGCGCAGCATCCCGGCGGGTAAGGCCAAACGGGCGCGACTCGGCGGCGGACACGGTGGCCACGTTCCTCACGCTACCACCCTCCTGGAGCGATCCCGAACCAACGCAGCCGACCCGTCGTCGCATTCGCACCGGCGCGGACGAGAACCCGTAGCTCGCGGCAACGCCGGCCGTCAAGCATCGCTCGGCGAGCGGAGCGGGCGACCAAATCACCGTGACTTCAACAGGCGTGATGCGACAGCGCCCAGTCGGTCTCAGAGCCCTGCTCTCCGTCCACCACGAGCGTCTCGGGCGTGAAGCCGGCTTCCCTGGTGCGCGCGGATTGCAGGACGCGATCCGCAGCTGCCAGCGGCTGGCTGAGCAAACGCGTGTTCGCTGCCAGAGCCTCGCTGTCATTCGACCGACGTTCTACACTCGCATCGACCGGCGGTCTGAACGCCGACGCGCGCGGCGGAAGTCGGACGGCCGTTCAACCTCGATGCGCTAAGGCGTCTCGACCGCTGTCGGTGAGACGCCACTCGGGTTCGTCTGTACCGGCGTCGCCATCGCGCTGCTCGAGCCACCCGCGGTTCAGCAGTTACCGCAGACGGTCTGCCCGACCGCTGGCGAGGGTCACTTGGACGCCGGAGATAAACAGGGCGCGAGAGATCGTTGCGTCCGCTATCCATCCAAAGTGGCTGATCAACCACAACTCGGGGAGCAGGTCCTGGTCGCTTCGCGGGATTGCCATCCGGGCGCGTCGGGTTGGCTCGCCCGCGGTTTCCGCTCGAGCCGGCCAGATCGCTCCGGCCACCTCACGGCCCCAACTGTGGTGGCTGCTTCGCCCGGCGAGCGACGGCGGCCCGGGCACGCCCGCGATCGTCGACGTGATCCGGTTTTCTGACGCTGGTCAGGCTCGCAACCACTCCGCCGCCGGCCCGGCCGTCTTCTAGCTTGCCAGCCTGGGCGAGAATGAGGAGTCGAGTCGCGCCGCTCGTCACCGCCGAGCGAGCTGACCCACCACGCCCTTCTTGCGGAGCAGATGCTTGAGGCCTTGCCCGAGACCTTCCGCGGGATCTCGTCAATCAGCGCCACGTGATTGGGGATCTTGTACGAGTTGATGTGGGGCGGCGCAGTGCTCGCGGAACGCAATTAGGTCGACCTCGGCCGTACTCGCCGTGTTCGAGATGCTGACCGATCAGATCTTCCTGGCTAACCGAGTTGGCGGTCCAGGTTTGTAGCGGCGCTGATCAGTGCCAGGTGTGTGAAGGCCTGGGGGAAGTTGCCCAGCTGCTCACCCGTGGGCCCGATCTCCTCGGCGTAAAGGCCGAGGTGGTTGGCGTAGGTAAGCATCTTCTCGAAGACGAGCCGCGCCTCGTCCAAGTGCCCGGCGCGGGCGAGGGCTTCGACATACCAGAAGGTGCACATCGAGAAGGTTCCCTCTCGGCCTTGCAGGCCGTCCGGTGAAGCTTCGGGGTCGTAGCGCGAGACCAGGCTGTCGGAGACGAGCTCGTGGCCGATCTCGTCAAGTGTCGATAGCCAGCGGGGGTCGGTCGGGGAGATGAACTTGACCAGTGGCATCAGCAGGATCGAGGCGTCCAGGACGTCGGCGTCGTAGCGCTGGACGAACGCCCGCCTGCGCTCGCGCCATCCCCGCGACATGATCTGCCGGTAGATCTTGTCGCGGGCAGCCATCCAGCTGACCGTGTCGCCGGGCAAGCCGCGTTGATGCGCGATTCGGACCGCGCGCTCGAACGCGACCCAGCACATCAGCCGCGAGTACGTGAAGTGCTGGCGGCCCGCGCGGGTCTCCCAGATGCCCTCGTCGGGTTGGTCCCAGTGCTCGGACAGCCACTCGATGATCCGAGCTAGGTCGAGCCAGCTGTCGTGGTAGATCGGCGTCCCGTACTTGTTGTAGAGATAGACCGAGTCGATCAGCGCTCCGTAGATGTCGAGCTGGAGCTGATTGACGGCGCCGTTACCGATCCTCACGGGAGCCGAACCGCGATAGCCCTCGAGATGAGTCAGCACCTCCTCGGGTAGCTCGGTGCGGCCGTCGATGCCGTACATGATCTGGAGCGGCCCGGATTCGCCGACGCGGCAGTCGCGAAACCGCTCGCTCAGCCAACCCATGAAGGCAGCAGCCTCCTCGCCAAAGCCGAGGCGCAGGAGCGCAAAGAGCGAGAACGCCGCGTCCCGAATCCACGTGTGGCGGTAGTCCCAGTTGCGCTCGCCGCCGATCTGCTCGGGGAGCGATGTCGTCGGCGCCGCGACGATCGCCCCCGTTGGCGCGTAGGTCAGCAGCTTCAGCGTCAGCGCCGAGCGGTGCACCATCTCGCGCCAGCGCCCGGTGTAGCGGGACTGCGACAGCCAGCGGCGCCAGTAGGCAACCGTCGCCTCGGACAACTCGCGAATCTGCTGCGCCGAATGGCCGTGCGGCTCGTACGCGCCGACCACGTGTTCTAGGACGAAGGTTGCGCTCTCCCCTTGGGAGAGGCTGAACGAAGCTTGCGCCGCGCCATCGTAGGCGCGCAGCGGCGCATCGGTCTCCAACGCCAAGACGCAGTTGGCCGACTGGAACAGCACACCGTGCTCATGCGGCTCAACTGTGTGCCCCGCGCGGCCGTAGTCAAACCGCGGCGAGCACTCGAGCTCGAAGCGCACTTCGCCGCGCACCGCGACGACCCGGCGTACCAATCGCTGCCGGTGCTCGCGGAAGTTCGTCTGCGCGACCGGCATGAAGTCCTCGACCTCGCCGACGCCACCTGGAGTCAGGAAGCGAGTGATCAGAACATTGGTGTCCGGGAAGTACAGCTGCTTTGAACTCCAGCCTTGATCGGCCGGAGCTAGGCGATAGTGGCCCCCGCGGCGGGCGTCGAGGATCGATGCGAAGACGCTTGGAGAGTCGAAGCGGGGGCAGCAGTACCAGTCGATCGTGCCATCAGTCCCGACCAGAGCAACGCTATGCAGGTCTCCGATCAGACCGTGGTCGGCGATCGGAAGATAACCGCTCACTCCGACCTACCAGAGCTCGGCATGACGCCAGGTGCCGCGTTCGAGGTCTGATTGCGCGCCGCCTCCGCGCTCGCCGAAAACGACGTCAGCCGGGCCTCGGGAGCCCAGGCGCCGAAGCCAAAGCGCTGCCACCAGAAGCACGCCCGTAAGAGCCAGCGCGAGGGCCAGCCCAACGGTAAGGCCGTCGATCAAAGCACGGGTAGCTGCGGCAACGAGAATCGCGCTCAACGCTCTGACGCAGACACGTAGCTGTCGCATCGCGCGTGCGTAGCGCTGCTCGTCGCCCCGAAGTGAAGACTGCGCGGGGTCTTGAGTGCCTTGCACCGTGCGCGGCGTGACGCGACTCTTCGATTCTCGACGTTTCCTCGCCGGCCGCTGGCGTTCGCGCCTAGCGCGGCGCGCCGCTTTGGCATGACCGCCGCGTGATCTCATTGCAGTAATCCCTCGGCGTGCGCGGCGACGCCGGGGCTGAGCGGCTCATCAGCCGTCCCCGAGTGTTCTCTTTGACGCGACTCGCGGCGGCGGAGAAGCGCGTAGCCGACGAGTCCGCCGAGGCTTGGAATCCAGAACGCGATCGCGTGATAGACGACAACAGCCGCCGCCGCGTCGGTCGCGGGCGCGCCGTAGGCGACCAACGTTCCGGCCAGCCCTGCCTCCAACACGCCGAAGCCGCCTGGTACCGGGAGGGTGTTGGCCAGGTAGCCGATGATGTAGCCAAGAACGAGCACGTCGATCGGGATCGGATGACCGCAGGCGGCGAACAGCACGCCGAGGACAGCGATGTCAAAGCCGAGGTACCCGACCGCGCCGAGCAACCGCCAACTGGGCCTCAACAGCGACCGGTAAGCGGCCTCGATCCCGGCGGAAACATCGACAAGCCAACTCGGCCAGCGCCGAAGTCGCGAGCGACGCAGGACAACAGGCAACGCGAGCGTGGCGACCGTCGCGCCGACCCCGAGCAGGATCGGGGCGCCAGCAAGCAGTAGCGTGTCTCGCCCACCGAACGCGTCACTGCACAGCAGCACGCCGCCGCCGATCAGGCCCGCGACGTTCATCCCGCTGGTCAGAAAGAACAGCGCGCTGGAGCTCTCGACAATCCTCTGCGTCGACATTCCCGCTTCGCGAAGCAGCCATCCTCCGATTGCCAGAGCTCCGAGACCGCCGGCCGGCAGCAGCGCGCCCGATCCCTCCTCGGTCCAGGCGACCCGACGAGCGAGGTCGGCGGGAACCTCCGCGAAGAACAGGCGGAAAATCACCACATAGGCGGCGCAGGACGCGATCTCGAGCATCACGGCCACCCCGATCCAAGGGAGGCTCATACGGGACATCTGCTCGCCGACCCTGCGTAACGGCGGCAGCGCCAAAACGACCGTGACCACAGCGGTGGCAAGCACGACGGCAATCTCGATCCTTCGAGCGATACCGCCCGAGGAACGCCGCTCAGAAACGTCCCGACGAGATGCGCGGCGCTCGCTGCGCGTCGCGGAACAAACAGGTCGGCGTGCCCGCGGCGCAGGGGCTGCGGCGTCCGCGCGTTGACCGGCTACCGAGTTCTTGTTGGGACACGCTGACGGCATCGCAGTGGCTTGAGGACTTGTCGTCTAGGTGTGGCGCTTTATGGCGATCACGTCCACCGGGCGGACGTCGGGATCCTTCGCGAGCAGTTCCGGCGCGGCCGCTATGAGCGCCTTGGAGATCTCGCCCGCCTGATGCGCCTTTCGGCCCGCTTCGGCCTCAAATGTGTCGAAGATCCCGTAGGTGACCTGATCGATGCGGAACGCGTACCAGTCGACGGTCAGCGGCTCGGCAAGCGCCAGCTCACGTCCCTCCTCCAAGAACGCCGCCAGTTCGTCTGCCTTATCCGGCTTTGCCTCGAGCAGGGCGAGGAACCCCACGGTCACGGACATGCGTCTCTCCTTCGGTCGGTCTAACCCTGTTCGGGGCGAAGCCCGCGAGTATGAGTTGGAGGTGGCGCTCCCAGTCGGCGGCGCTAGGCCTGAAGTACATCGTTGAGATGATTCCGGTGAGGATCATCAGGATGTCGTCCAAGTTGAGGTCAGAGCGGACGGCGCCGGCTGTTTGAGCGCGTTTGACGATCCTGATGACCATCGCTGCGAACGCGGCCTTCTGTTCCTCGATCCCTTCCCAGTGCAGATCGCCGCAGCGCATCATTGCGAACTGAAGCCCGGTGTCGCCCTCGATCGCGAAGAGGGTGGTCCGCAGAGCCGCCTGAACGGCTTCGAACGGGTCTCCGATGTCCTCTGCGCGGGAGGCGATCTCGCATAACTCCTCGAAGCGCGCTCGGGTCACCTCGATGAACAGAGCTTCTATGTCGGGGAAGTGGCGGTAGAGGGTGCCTTTGCCGACGCCGGCATGCTCGGCGATGTCACCCATATGCGCCTTGTCGCCTCTGAGTGCGAAGAGTTCGCGTGCGGAGGCGATGATTAGCTCGCGGTTGCGGCGAGCGTCGGCACGTAGCGGTGTTCTGGCGTTAGCGGCTATGGGGTTGACAGCGGTCAAAGCGTGGTCGGCGAGTTCTGGGTGGGCGAGACGGACGTGCTCGCGCAGCGGGATACCGGTGTATTCGGTTTGCGGCATTTCAGCGTGGTCCTTCGATCCTGCGGGCTGCGAGCCTTCGCGTTGTACGTTGGCTTGCGCCTACTCGAGCAAACCCCGCTCCTTCAGGAAGTCACGGTTCGACTGGCCGACCTCGATGAGGTGCCCGTCGGGATCGCGCAGGTAGCAACGCAGCTCGACGCCGTGGTCGACTGGCGGGGTCAAGAACTGGGCACCCTTGGCGCTCCAGTCTTCATATATCTCCTGGATGTCGGCGACACGGATATTCAGGAAGCTGCTGATCGTGTCCGGATCGGGAGCAGTCAGCGTCACTGTTGGCTTGTCATCGGTCGGGCCACCGCCCGCGTTGATGATGATCCAGCTGTTCGCCAGCGCGACGACCGCGGGGCTTTCGGAGACGACTTCACCGCCGAGGACATTGGCGTAGAAGTCTCGGGAGCGCGCGACGTCTTCCGATACGACAAAGTGCGTGAGCAGGATGCCCGTTTCGGGGGCAGGGAACGGCGCCATATCAGTTCTCCCTTACCGCCAAGGGCGGTGCCACGCAAACCGTATTAGACCTAAACCAAGCGTTGGTTGGGTCTGAGGACTCGGTGGTGGGGCCCTGGAGTCCCTGTTTTTCAGGGTTTTGTGGGGTGTCTGCGGGTTGTGGCCTGGTTGTCTGTGTGCGTGTTGGGGTGAGGCGTGGTCGGTGACGGGTCGGCTGCTTGTTTGAGTTTCAGCTCGGCGGCTTTGGCCGCGATCTGGCGCATCTGTCCGATGAGGTGTCGCAGTCGGCGGTCGTTGGCGATCCATTCCTGGTAGAGCTCCGCCTCGGTCTCGCTGAGCCGGCGGGTGACGGTTTTGCCGTTGATCTTGGCGGTCCACTGGTAGTAGGGGCCGTGGGGCTGGGGCGGGTCGGCGTGGCATTTGCAGCCGGGGGTCGCGCAGCGGGTGTAGCGGCGGGTGACGCTGCCGGAGTGGATCAGGCCGACGGTGGCGAGCTCGGCGGCCAGCTCGCGATAGCGCTGCTCGTAGTCGGCCAGCTTGGCGGTGTTTGTCGGTGGCATCTCGTGTCTCTTTCTCCCGGGGGTCAGTATCCACCACGATACCAGACAGTAGAGCTACTGTCTGGTATCGTGTGGTGCATGTCCACCAGACCACGAGGAGCGACCCATTGAGCAACAACCGCCGCCGGCGAACCGCGCGACTGCGCGCCGAGGCGACCGCGATCGAGCGGCGTCTTGCGCGTGCGGTTGGACCGAACATGAGCGGGCCGGTGCTCGGACGGGCGAACATCGCCTACGAGCTCTCGGCGCGCACGAAGGCCACCGTGCACGGCGGGATCGGCGCGATCGCGAAGCTGATCGGCGACGTCGGGCTGGCCTCAGAGATCGACGCCTCGCTGCAGTTGCTCAAGCTGCACAGGCCCTACCACGAGTCCGATCACGTCTTGAACATCGCCTACAACGCGCTGTGCGGCGGGCAACGCCTGCAGGACATCGAGGCCCGCCGCTGCGATGCGGTGTTCCTCGATGGCCTGGGGACCGAGAGCCTCCCGGACCCGACGACCGCGGGGGACTTCTGCCGGCGCTTTGACGCAGCCTCGATCATCGCCCTGCAGGAGGCGGTCAACCGCGCCCGGCTGAAGGTGTGGCGCCGCCAGCCCGAGGCGTTCTTCGAGGAGCCGGCGGTGATCGACGCCGACGCCTCGATCGTGCCCACCGATGCTGAGACCAAGCAGGGGATGGACATCGCCTACACCGGCATCTGGGGGTACTCGGCGCTCCTGGTCTCGCTCGCGAACACCAAAGAACCCTTGTATCTGGGGCTGTTGGGCGCCAACCGGCCCAGCCACGAGGGCGTGATCGACTACTACGACCGGGCGATCGCCCTGTGCCGCCAGGCCGGGTTTCACGAGATCCGCCTGCGGGGCGACACCGACTTCTCGCTCACCACCGAGTTCGACCGCTGGGACGACGACGGGGTGCGGTTCGTCTTCGGCTACGACGCCAAGGCCAACCTGATCGAGAAAGCCCAGAGCAGCGACGAGGAGATCTACCACGAGCTCGTCACCCGCGCCGAGCGACAGATCGCGACCACGCCGCGCGCCCGCCCGCGCAACGTCAAGGACGAGATCGTGCGCGAGCGCAACTACAAGGTGCTGCGCCAGGCGGCCGAGGACGTCGTCGAGTTCTCCTACCGGCCCGGCAACTGCAAGCGCGACTACCGCGTCGTCGCGCTGCGCAAGAACATCTCGGTCGAACGCGGCGAGAACGTCCTGTTCTGCGAGTACCGCTACTTCTTCTACATCACCAACGACTGGGACATGACCGCCGACGAGGTGATCGATCAAGCCCGGCAGCGCTGCAACCAGGAGAACCTCATCAGCCAGCTGAAGTCCGGCGTGCGCGCCCTGCACGCCCCGGTGAACACCCTGCACGCCAACTGGGCGTACATGACCATGGCCGCGCTCGCCTGGAGCCTGAAAGCCTGGTGCGCCCTACGACTACCCGTCACCCCGCGCTGGGCCGAACACCACAACGAGCAACGCCGGCGCCTGCTCACCATGGACTTCCGCACCTTCCTCACCGCCTTCATCAACATCCCCTGCCAAATCATCACCACCGGCCGACGCATACGCTGGCGCATCCTCACCTACAACCCATGGCTCACAGCGCTCTTCCGCCTGCTCGACACCCTCTAACACTCCGAGCAACCACAACAACACAACCCGCCCAGAACCATCACCCCCGGCCACACCAGCCGGTACACCGCAGCCACCCCGAACAACACCCAGATCGCGTCACCAGACACCCACCCACACCAAACGCGAGCCCGATCGCCATCCCCACCCGCTCCTCAACCCCCAACAACCACGCTGGAAACCTCACCGGATCGATCCCGCCCCGCGACCCAGCCACGCACACCCGGGATCGCTTGTTTTAGGATTAGAAGCGTGGCGACCTCAGCGATGGAGTAGTTTCATCTGTGTCTGCGGAACCAGTCGGTGAGGTGTTACGCGATTACGTTTGGGGCGATGAAGCGGTGGATGGCCTCGTTGGCGTGGTCCTGAAACAACGGGTTGGCCAAGTCGGGTAGGAAGTCTGCCTGGTTGACCATGGGACCTTTAAGCGTGTTGGCCGCGCTGGCGTAGAACACGCCGCTGGACAGGGTCGGGTCGGTGACGCCGTCGACCAGTCGCTTCGCGCCCACGAGCTCGTCACCCGCGCCGAGCGACAGATCGCGACCACGCCGCGCGCCCGCCCGCGCAACGTCAAGGACGAGATCGTGCGCGAGCGCAACTACAAGGTGCTGCGCCAGGCGGCCGAGGACGTCGTCGAGTTCTCCTACCGGCCCGGCAACTGCAAGCGCGACTACCGCGTCGTCGCGCTGCGCAAGAACATCTCGGTCGAACGCGGCGAGAACGTCCTGTTCTGCGAGTACCGCTACTTCTTCTACATCACCAACGACTGGGACATCACCGCCGACGAGGTGATCGATCAAGCCCGGCAGCGCTGCAACCAGGAGAACCTCATCAGCCAGCTGAAGTCCGGCGTGCGCGCCCTGCACGCCCCGGTGAACACCCTGCACGCCAACTGGGCGTACATGACCATGGCCGCGCTCGCCTGGAGCCTGAAAGCCTGGTGCGCCCTACGACTACCCGTCACCCCGCGCTGGGCCGAACACCACAACGAGCAACGCCGGCGCCTGCTCACCATGGACTTCCGCACCTTCCTCACCGCCTTCATCAATATCCCCTGCCAAATCATCACCACCGGCCGACGCATACGCTGGCGCATCCTCACCTACAACCCATGGCTCACAGCGCTCTTCCGCCTGCTCGACACCCTCTAACACTCCGAGCAACCACAACAACACAACCCGCCCAGAACCATCACCCCCGGCCACACCAGCCGGTACACCGCAGCCACCCCGAACAACACCCAGATCGCGTCACCAGACACCCACCCACACCAAACGCGAGCCCTATCGCCATCCCCACCCGCTCCTCAACCCCCAACAACCACGCTGGAAACCTCACCGGACTCGATCCCGCCCCGCGACCCAGCCACGCACACCCGGGATCGCTTGTTTTAGGATTAGAAGCGTGGCGACCGTCAGAGGGCGTCCGATTAACTGTGTAGGCGGCTTATGTTAAGTGTAACGGTTACTCCTCGAGTGTCAACCGATGACAGTCAGTTTGCAGTGTCAGGGACACGGTCACCGAAGTGGATTTTGAACGCGAGGAGCGCCGTCGTCCAGTTCCGGGTGCGCGTCCATTGCGGGACAGCGTTCTGCAGGGCGAGGTACACGAGCTTGCGGGCGGCGTCCTCGTTGGGGAAGCTGCCTTTGGTCTTGATCGCCTTGCGCAGCTGGCGGTTGAGCGCCTCGATCGCGTTCGTGGTGTAGATCACGCGGCGGACGTCCTCAGGGAACGCGAGGAACGGGATCACGTGCTCCCAGGCGTCAAGCCACGCCTGGGTGATCACGGGGAACCGGTGGCCCCACTTCTGGTCGAACGCCTCGAGCTCGGCCTGGGCCTGGTCGGCGTCCTTGGCGGTGTAGATCGGCTTGAGGTCCCGGGCGACCTGCTCGCGCTCGCGCCGGGGCACGTACTTGAGGCTGTTGCGGATCAGATGCACGATGCATGTCTGCACGGTGGTGTTCGGGAAGATGGCCTCGATCGCCTCAGGGAAGCCGGTGAGGCCATCGACGCAGCAGATCAGGATGTCCCGGACGCCACGGGTCTTGAGATCGTTGAGGACCTGCATCCAGAACTTCGCGCCCTCGGTCTCTTGGAACCACATGCCCAGCACGTCGCGGTCGCCCTCGAGCGTGACCCCGAGCGCAAGGTAGAGCGCGCGGCGCTGCACGCTACCGCCGTCGCGGATCTTCAGCACCATGCAGTCCAGGAACACGATCGGGTAGATGTCCTCCAGCGGCCGCTTGGCCCACTCGCGCACGTCGTCCATCACGCCGTCGGTCACGCGGCTGATCAGGTCGCGCCCGACCTTCACGCCGTAGATCTCCTGCAGGTGCGCCCCAATGTCCCGGGTCGAGAGCCCGCGGCAGTACAGCGCGAGGATCTTCTCATCGAACCCGACGAACCGCCGCTGGCGCTTGCTAACGATCTGCGGCTCAAAGCTCCCGTCCCGATCCCGCGGCGCGTCGATCGCCACCTTCCCGTGCTCGGTGATCAACGTCTTCGGCGTCGTCCCGTTGCGCTGGTTGGCGCCGCCGCCGGGCGGCTCGCAGTGCGGCTCGTAGCCGACATGGTCGCCCAGCTCGACCTCCATCGCCCGCTCCACCAGCCGCTTGGTCAACCCGGCGAGCAGCCCGCCCGGCCCGGCGATCTCCGCCTCCGTGCGAGCGCCGGCGAGCAGCTCGTCGATCACCTCATCGCTGATCCGCCGATCCGACGGCACCCCGAGAGCATGCCGCAGCCGGCGGCGACCAGCCGCACGGTCAAGGGCGCTATCCACCAGCTCCTCGCTCAAAGCCCGACGGTCTCGCCCCTCCAACGAGGGCGCCGGCGGCTCGCCTAGCGGCTCGCCGCCGGCGCCAGACAGTAGAGGAACAGTCGCTCGCTCAATTAGGTTCTTCTCTTTGGTTATAGGCATGAACGTCTCTTTCGATCAGGCCTACACAGATCCTCGGACATTCCCCGACCTCAGCGATGGAGTAGTTTCATCTGTGTCTGCGGAACCAGTCGGTGAGGTGCTACGCGACTACGTTTGGGGCGATGAAGCGGTGGATGGCCTCGTTGGCGTGGTCCTGAAACAACGGGTTGGCCAAGTCGGGTAGGAAGTCTGCCTGGTTGACCATGGGACCTTTAAGCGTGTTGGCCGCGCTGGCGTAGAACACGCCGCTGGACAGGGTCGGGTCGGTGACGCCGTCGACCAGTCGCTTCGCGCCCACATCAAGTTTGTGGGAGAGACCCAGGGCGGGCAGCACGTATTTGGCCCCTATACGCATCGGCAATGGGAGGTCATTGGCTGCTTGGGTGCCGGTGGTGTTGCCGGGGCTCACGGTGATGAAGCGGCGGTCGGGGTAGTGGCGGGCCAGGTAGGCCATCCAAAGGGCGCCAATGTACTTGGCCTGCCCGAAAGCTAGGTTGAAGTCAGCCTTCTTGTTCTCGGCGAAATAGCAGCCGTCGATGACACACGCGAACTCGTCGCCAGTGTGTGAGACGAACTTTGGCCCCTTCATCCGCAACTTCGGGACCCCTCTGACTGCTTCACTTCCGGCCAAGACCGCAACCTCGCCAAGCCGATTCTCGGCCAGGAGCCCTTCGAGGAGGACGACGTGGCCAAGGACGTTCGTCGCGAACACGGTGGTGACCCCGTCAGCGGTCAAGCCCATCGACTGCGGGCCAATGACACCAGCGTTCATGACCAGCGCGTCGACGGATCCGTTGATGCTCGCCAGGCCGGTGCGGACCGAGACTGGATCGGCAACGTCCATGAGAACGATGTCGAAGATGCGCCGGCCGGTCGCGGCTTCGAGATCGGCCTTTGCCGTTTTCGCCCGTGCTTGGTTCCGGCACGCGAGGTAGACGCGGGCGAACTCGGGACGCAATGCCAATTGCCGGGCTATCTCCTTGCCGAGCCCAGCGTTGGCGCCAGTGATCAATACGGTCTTCTCGGGGGTTGTGCTCATCGCGTTCCTCTCACGTTTGAAGGTCCAGCCGGGGCCTGGCTGTGGTGTGTTCACGCCGCCGGGCAGCTACGACAGCCAGGCCCTGCTTGACCCGGCGAACCAGAGCGGCTTCTCGGTTTCCCGGCGGTACCAGCCCTGAGGTTGGTCGCTTGAATGGAATCTCCGATCCATTATGACAGACGCAATATGGAATGTCAAAGCCATTCATATGGCTATACTCCACCCGATGTCCTCGAGCAGTTCTGATCGGCCGCGGTTGACGCGCAAGGGCGCGGCGACGCGCGCGCGGATCGTTGACGCGGCGGCGGAGCTGATCTTTCAGCAGGGCGTTGCCGGCACGACGGTCGAGGAGGTGCGCGACGCTGCGCACGTGAGCAGCTCGCAGCTCTACCACTACTTCGAAGACAAGCCGGCGCTGGTGCGCGCTGTAATTGAGCGCCAGGCCGAACTGGCTATCTGCACGCAGGAGCGGTTTGACCTCAGCAGCCTCGACGGCCTACGGGAGTGGCGCGATTTCGTGGTCGATCACAACCGCGAGGCGGACGGGCGCGGCGGTTGTCCGGTCGGCTCGCTGGGTGCCGCGCTCGCCGAGACCGAGCCCGAAGCCAGGGCAGTGGTTGCGGCGTCCTTCAAACGCTGGGAGGCCAGCATCACGGCCGGTCTTCTGCGGATGCACGCGTTAGGCCGACTCGCACCCGAGGCCGATCCGCGCCAGCTCGCCCTGGCCTTGCTCGCCGCGCTCGAGGGCGGCCTCCTGCTCGCTCAGATCCAGCGCGACTCCGAACCGCTCGCGGCCGCGCTCGACGCGATGCTCACGCTCATCGCCACCCTCAGCAGCACCACGAGCACTTCGCTCGACCGCTGAGTACGCGCCGACCGACGACCTACGGGACGCCGTCCCGAGGCTGTATCAGATCGGCTGTTATTGGATCACCCGGGCCACTTATGCTAGGGTCGGCGCTGACGAGCTTGGATCGCATGTTCCAACTACTGAAGGGATGTCGATAATGGATCTGAAGGACAAACGGGCGTTGATCACCGGTGGCACCTCCGGGATGGGTATCGGCGCCGCACGGTCGATGGCCGAGAAGGGCGCGTCGGTGATCCTCACCGGCCGCGACGAGACTCGCGGCGTGACCGCCGTAGAGGAGATCCGCGCGGGTGGACAGGATGCTGGCGTCCCGGTTGAGCGTCTGCGCGCAGTCGTAGCGCAGGCGCCACGGGTGTGATCTCGGGATTCTCGGCCACGGTGAACTCCTCGGCTCCGGCTCGGGCGTCGTGCGGGGTCGTTCGAGGAGCTGGTCGAGCGTGATCGTCGCCTGGCGATGTGTGCTGCCGGGTCCGCTGTATACGAGCGTCATCGTGCTGCTGGTCTGCTCGGCCAGGTCTGTGAGTGCTTGCTGGAACGCCGGTTTCAGATGCTGTGCGCGGAGCACGATGAGCTCGTTTATGAGGTGGGCTCTTAGCCAGCTCTTCGCCTGGTGCCAGTCGGGCTGCGTCTTGTCTGGGAGCTTGTCGGTCCGTTTGCCGAGTGCCCGTAGGATCGCCCAGACGACTGCGGGTACGGTGCGCTCATCGGGCGCGACGCTCACGGCTAGCACCCTTGATTGCTCGGTGGCGAGACAGTGGATCGCGCGGGTTGTGGCGACGTCGTCGTGCGGGTCGACGAGCACGTCTACGTGGGCGGTCATCGGGTGGCGCCGAGCTGAGCGATGGCGCTGTCGGTGATCTCCGGGTCGATGCGCGATACGCCGTGGCGGTGGCAGATCGCGACGGCGGTATGCGTGAAGGCGGCCCACGACCGTAGCCGGCCGTTGGCGGCCTTGTCGTTGATGAGCAGCAGGAGCTCGGGGTCGACATCGGTGTAGATCCGGTGGTAGCGCGGGATCAGAGCGAGGACGTCTTCGTCGGACAGGGCGGTGAACGCCACGCGCCGGTAGATCCGCGAGTGGAGCATCGGCTCGCGTGCGAGCACCTCCCAGCAGCCGTCTCCGCCATCGAACAGGAGCCCGAAGCGGGTTGCGGGGTCGTCGTGGAGGTGCCGCAGGTATTCGAAGCAGTCGCGGTTGAGGTTCTGCGCCTCCCCGATCACGACCAGGCGGCGGCGCTCGGACAGGCGTTCCATCAGCTGTGCGGTCATCGCGAACCGGGTTCCCGACCAGGGCGAGCCGGTGAGCGTGTTCAGGAGCCGGTCTGCGACCAGCCGCATCGTCGGGCGCGCCTCGAACGTGAGCTGCACGACCGGCTCGCGGCGTGTCTCGAGGGCGTGCGCGATCGCGAACGTCTTGCCGAGGCCGGCAGGCCCCACGACTGCTCCCATCGCCTCGTTGTCGATCAGGTCCGCCACCGCCTGCGCGGTCATCAGTAGGTGCCTGGTCGCGAGCACGGCCGCGTCGCGGAGCCGGAGGTGGTGGCGGATCACGCCTCCGCTTCCCGAGGCGGGGGCGGGATCGTGGTGTTGAGGCGATCGGCGAGGCCGAGGACGCGCAGCGCCTTGTCCGTCTGCTGGTTCTCCAGCGCGGGGTCGCCTTTCGGCCGGGTGCTGATGATCGGGGTGATGTCTCGAATGGCGCCAGTCGCGGTCAACGGCGCGATCCGCGTCCTCGCTTTCCGGCTGGCGGCCGCTTTGCGCCGCCCCATCTCACGTACGGCTTCGCGGCGCTGCCGGATGACTGCCTCGGCCTGCTCGCGTGTGAGCTCGTCCTGCGGGTAGGCGGTGCACAGCCAGCCGTCTTTGGTGAACACCTCGATGAGGCGTAGGTCGTGCGGCATGTAGCGGACCTCGACGGTCCTCCCGCCAATCCGGGCCAGCTCGGGAGCGATGAAGATCGCGCCGTCGAAGTGGATTCCGTCCTTGAGCACCCTGCGGGTCTGGTCGGCCATCAGCATCCACCGCAGTCGCCCGGGTTCGACGATGTCCAGCGGCGCGGCCGAGGTCGCCCATTTCTGGGCCGGTGTCAGTCGGCCAAGGCTGGCGTGCTCGTGTTTGGTGTTGTAGGCGTCGATGAACTCGCGCAGCCGGGCCTGGAGCTGCGGCAGCGTCAGGGGCGCCGGTTGCGCGTAGAGTTTCCCGTCCGCTCGGCGCGGCCCGCCTGTGTAGTGCGGCAGTGTCGCGATCAGGCCCTCGCCGATCGTCCGGTGAAGCCGTTCGATCTTCCCCTTCTGATGCGGTGAGTACGGGGCCGCCGGCAGCGCGGCGCAGCCAAGCTCCGCGGCCGCGCGGGCGACGGCGCGCGCGAGGAACTCGCGGCCGCCGTCGAACCGGATCAGCTGCGGCACACCGCCCCACGGGCCGCGATCGGGGTCGATCACGATCGCCTCGCGGATCGCGACCAGCACCTCGGCGCTCGTCGGCTGCAACGACAGCGCCCAACCCATCACCAGCCGCGAGAACCCATCCTCGATCACGGTCAGCCAGGGTCGAATAAGTCACCGGCCACGGGGCGGGATCACGTTGATGTCGAGTTGGGCGTGGTCGGTCTCCCATACCTCGTTGCGCGCGGCGGGCTCCCAGCGCCGGTAGACGGAGTAGCGACGTCGGCCATCCTCGCCATGACGAGCGTACGCCCGCTCCGCCGGGGAGAGATCTCGCTTCAGCGCGTCGCAGAACACCGTGCGCGACGGCACCTCGACGCCCTCGTCGCGAAGCAGCCGCCACGCCGCGGTCGGTCTCCCAGCGCAGCGGTACAGCGCCTCCATCGCCGTCGGGGTCGTCCGCCAGCCGGCTCGCCGGACGGGCTCGTATCCACCGGCGGCGAGCCACCGCCACACCGTGCGCTCATGCACGCCGGCGGAGCGAGCCGCCGCCCGCACGATCGCCGACGTCAGGCGCCCGTCGTCGCGGAGCGCGCTCAACCGCGCCACGAGCGCCTCCCGTTGATCAGAGTCCCCGCGAGTCATGGTCAGCTTATTACTGACCAAGGCGAATGCTGCTGACAAGGCTTGGGCCGGATCTTGCACCCGTGCAGTCCGCCCCGCCGCCTACCGTGTCAGGATGGGCGACTCACAGCCGATGCCAGACCTCGAGCCCATCACCGTGACGCTCAGACGTCTCACGGCGGCCGCCGGGCTGACCTACCGAGCACTGGCGCAGCGGACCCGCGAGCTCGATGAACGGGGTCGCGGCGTGACGCACAGCTACATCGCCGGCCTGACCAGCGGCAAGGAACAGCCCAGCCCGCGCTCGCTCGAACTGATCGCTGGGGCGCTCGACGTCACGCCTGACGTCTTTGGCGAGTACCGCCTCGCGACCCTGCGCCACCAGCTCGACCCGAAGCGATCCGGCTTCGATGCTGCGCGTAGGCGCTATCTCGAGCTCGTCGGTTGAAGCCCTCGTTGACCGCCGTTCAAAGTGCGATTTAGAGGGCAAACTGCAACTATCGATACATGCCATTACCACTACTTGACAGGCCGGGGAGGACCCCTCAAAGTGCCTGGGCACGATGCACGAAACCGATGAGATCGAGACCGTCGCCGGCGAGCCGATGCTCGCGCTCGACCGCCCGCTCGAGGGCCTTCCGGCTGAGCTACCAGCGCAGCTCGCGGCCGAGCTCGCCGAGCTGATCGACGACGCGCAGCGCTACGCCGCCGCCGCGCAGGCGCTGAACACGACCCGCGCGTACGCCAGCGACTGGAACCAGTTCACCGCCTGGTGTGAGCGCTATCGGCTCGAAAGCCTCCCGGCCTCGGCCGCCGTGATCGCCCTGTACCTCACCTCGCTCGCCCGCCGCGGTCTCGCCGTCTCGACGATCCGCCGCCGTGCGGCCGCGATCGCGCGCGCTCACCGCCAGGCAGGCCACTTGCCGGCCACCTCGGACGCGCGCGTGCTCACCGTCATGGAGGGCATCGCCCGTGTCCACGGCGCCGCGCCGAACAAGAAGACCGCGCTGCTGCGCGACCCGCTGCTCGAGGTCATCGACCGGATCGACACCTCCACCAGCGCCGGGCTGCGCGACCGCGCGCTCCTCCTCCTGGGCTTCGCCGTCGGGCTCCGGCGCTCCGAGCTCGTCGCCCTGACGGTCGAGGACCTCTCCCCCTCCCCCGACGGCCTGCGGATCCGGATCGCGCGCTCCAAGACCGACCAACAAGCCCACGGCCACGAGCTGCTGCTCGTCTACGCCGAGCCACCCCGCCCCTGCCCCGTCCGCGCGCTCCGAGCCTGGCTCGACGCCGCCCAGATCACCACCGGCGCGATCTTCCGCCGCGTCACCCGCACCGCCGCCATCTCCTCCCCCCTCACCGCCCAAACCGTCGCGCTGATCATCAAAAGACGTGCCCGCGCTGCCGGCCTCGACCCCCGCGAGTTCGCCGGCCACTCGCTCCGCTCCGGGTACGCCACCCAAGCCGCCCGCGACGGCCACCACCTCACCCAGATCGCCGCCACCACCCGCCACCAAGACCAACGCGTCCTCGCCGGCTACATCCGCGCCGGCCGCGACCGCGACGACATCGCCCACGTCCTCTGAGCCCGGGCCGGCTGTATCGCTGGCCGTTACACGACGTGTAACGCGAACCGTCACAGCTTGCAGACAACAAGCCGCCCATCACCGCCGCGTGACTCGTTGGGCCGACTCCCCCCGCTCTGGCGACCCTCAAGTGCAGGGCGCACGGCGACAAGCCTAGCTGTTCGATCGTCGCGGTATTCCGCAACCGCGGATTGGAGTTGCCACCTGCGGCGCAGTGGCCGCTCTTGCTGGTCGTCCTGAGCGATCACGTCGTCAAGCTCGGGCGGGCTGCCGCAATCTCTGCCTGATAGCACGCTCGCGTCGCCGGCAAACTCGTTGCTCCTCTCCGTCAAGAGCGGCAGCCTTGCGCTCGCTGCTGCTCCGGCGACAGAGGGGCAGTGAGGTTGGCGCCGAGGTAGACCGCTGAGATCGTTCCAATTGAAGAGTCTCGGCTAGGGAGGCGCCGCCCATGTAGTGTCTGGTCCAGTGGGCGACGGGATAGGTCTCGGACTTCTGTTGTCGGGCCAGCATCCGGCGGGGGACTCGGCCGTGGCGG
Source organism: uncultured Solirubrobacterales bacterium (assembly GCA_963836715.1). Lineage (GTDB taxonomy): Bacteria > Actinomycetota > Thermoleophilia > Solirubrobacterales > Solirubrobacteraceae > Palsa-465. The sequence goes on along the minus strand of CAWIKH010000003.1, from coordinate 6,309 downwards.
CCGTGCGCCAGCACCTCGAGCAGGTTGAGCTCGCCCGCGAGCTTGGCTTCTCGTCGGTGTGGACCACCCAGCACTTTCTCTCCCACCCTTACATGTACTTCCAGAGCGTGCCGCTGCTCGCGCGGGTGGCGGCGGCCGCCGAGGGAATGACGGTGGGGACGTTCCTTCTGTTGACCCTGCTGAACCCGGTCGAGCTGGCGGAGAACGCGGCGACGCTGGACGCGATCGCGGCGGGCCGGTTTGTCTTGGGTGTCGGGATGGGCTACCGGGCGGTTGAGAACGCGGCGTTCGGCGTCGCGCAGAGGCGAGCTGATCTGTTCGAGCGCAAGCTAGAAGTCGTCCGGCGGCTGCTGATCGGCGAGTCTGTCACGGCCGAGGGGCTGGGGTTCCAGCTCGCGGACGCGAGACTGACGTTGGTGCCGGATCGGCCGCCGCCGATCTGGCTTGGTGCCGACAGCGACGCCGCGGTGAGGCGGGCGGCACGCGTCGGTGACGCCTGGTTTGTCCCCCCGCACACGCGACTCGACGAACTCGAGCGCCAGATGCGCCAGTATCGGGCCGCGCGTGCCGAACACGGTCTGCCTGCTGCGGCGTCCACGCCGGTGATCAAGGAGGTCTGCGTCGCCGCCACCGATGAGCAGGCGCTGGAAGTCGCGCGCCCCTACCTGAAGGACAAGTACGACGCCTATGTCGATTGGGGGCAGAGCGACGTGCTGCCGCCGGCCGACACGCTGCGGCGCGAGTTCGCTGAGCTGACCGCCGGAGGTCGTTTCGTGCTCGGATCGCCGGAAACGTGCGCGGCGATCCTCGCCGAGCACGTCGACCGCTTCGGGGTCGACCAGTTCGTCTGCAGGCTGCAATGGCCAGGGATGCCGCAACAGCACGTGCTGAACTCGATGCGGCTGCTGGCGCGAGAGGTATGGCCGGCATTGCACGATCGCCGAGCTCGCAACGGCGGCTGACTCTCGCCTCGGGCTCAAGTCCTGAAGCCGTCGGGGCGCGCCGTGCCGGCCCCGCGTCACCACAGCTCCTCCCGCTCAAACGAAACGGCGCGGCATGCTTCGCTTGCCGATACGCCCCGTTGGGTTGCTCCCTCAAGGGGCTTTCGACGCTGGGCTTCACCCCGGCCCCCGGACGGGACTCACACCCGCAGGCGACAACGAGCTTATGTCGGATCACGAACACTGAGCCACCCGGCCGGATCCGCTCTCGCATATCCCTACTTCTGCTCTGGGGCACCGGCGGGCCGCAGCGGCAGCCCGCGGCTGGGTTCTCCAGTGGCGACGATGCAGAAGCGAGGAGGTGTCGCCCAGGTCGTTGTTGGCGCTCGGATTCACGCGGTCGCGAGCACGCCGGATCCGCTCCGCTCGATTCCGATCAAGGCGTCGGTGCGTACGCACGTACGAGCACGCGGAGTTGCGCGGGCCGTCGCCCTCCTATCCGCGCTAAGCGCGTCTCCCGTGGGGCTGCAGCGAGAGACCCGCGTTGCCGGCGAAGGAGGGCGCGCAACGAGGCCAATCGGAGGTTGACGCCGCCCTGCTTTGCGGGAAACCAGGCCGCGGATCGGGTTCCCCACCTCACCTAATGAGGATGAAGAGAAGGTTTGCCGCCCGGGCAGGGACGCTTGCGAGCTGCCAGGTGCCGACCGGAGGTCTACTCTCGCGCCCCGATCGCCTCAACGGGCCGGGCGCGGAGCGCTCGTCTGGTTGGCAGCGCGAGGGCCAAAAGCGCCAGGAGCGCTGAGATGCCGAGGATCGCGGCGAATGGTCTCGCGGGTATGTGTGGGAGGCCGCCGTTGAGCGCCTGGCTGAGTGGTAGCAGTGCGATGGCGGCGATCGCCAGGCCGATGCCAAGTCCGATGGTGATGATCAGCGCTGCCTCCCAGCGCGCCATCGATCGGACTTGGCGGGGGGTCGCGCCGACGAGCCGCAGGAGGCTGAGCTCGCGGCGGCGCCGGAGCGCGATCATGATGAGCGTTGTGATCACGGCGATTGATGTGAAGCCGAAGATCTCGGCGACGAACTGTGGGCCGAACCAGCGGTTCATCTCGTCCTCGGCGGCGGTGGCGGTGGCGAACGTCGCGCGGTTGCTGATCTTCAGTCCGGGATACCGCGTAGCGAGGGCGTGGAGGCGCCGGGTGACCGCGGCGGGGTGGTCTGTTTGGATGATGATCGTCCCAAGCAGCGGGATGGTTTGGTGGCCGGCGGCCAGCTCGGGGGAGAGCAGAGCGTCTCCGAAGGCCAGGTCGCGGCTGTAGATCGCGACGACGGTGGCGTGGGCGAGTGTGCCGTCGCCGAGCATGATCTGGACGCGTTCGCCGACGTGGGCGTGGGCGGCGTTGGCGCGGCGGCGCCCGAGCGCGATCGTGTTGCCGTGCAGGGCGTTCAGGGATCCGGCGGTGACGCCGACGTCGAGTCCGCCGCCCTGCCCGCCGGCGAGGATCTGGGCGGGGAGGGTATCGCCGGAGTCGCCCAGGCCGGGGCCGAGCGTGGTCGAGCTGAGCGCGACGGCCGAGCGTACTCCGGTGGTGGCGCGCGCGTCGCTCAGCGCGGCGGTGGGCAGTCCCGGACCGGTGCTGGTGAGGGCGAGCTGGCCGGTCAGCCCGGCGTGCCTTTGCTGGGTGATGGCGTGCTCGATGGTGGTCGTGCTGAACAGGAGCGTGCAGCTCATCGCGACGGTGAGCACCAGTGGGGTGCTGGCCGAAGAGAAGCGCCGGCTGGCGGTGCGCAGGTTGGCGGCGGCGAGGAAGCCGCCAACCGGCGAGATCGCCCCGAGCGCCGGCGCCAGCAGACGGGCGACCACGTACGCGAAGATCGGTCCCAGAAAGCCGACCGCCACGACGAGGCAGATCGCGGTCATTTCCGCTGTCGCCGCGGCGGTATCGGGCGTGCTGGTGGTGACCGACACGGTGAACAGCGGCATCGCGCAGGCGAGCGCGAGCAGCCCGCCGATGATCCGCCCGGGGCCGAGCAGCCGCGGCTCCACCGCGGCGTCGGTGAGCGCGAGGGTTGGCGGCACGCGGGCGGCGCGCCGTCCGGCGGCCAGGACCGCGAGCAGCGAGGTGGCGACCGCGCAGCCGATCACGGCGGCGGCGGGGAGCCAGTCGTAGTTGAGGGCGAAGTTCGCCGGGGCGATGCCGTGGCGCACGAGCCCGTGTGCGAGCGTGCGGCCGAGCACGATCCCGGGCCAGATCCCGGCGGCCGAGCCGATCAGGGCGATGATCGCCGCTTCCCAGGCGATCATGCGGCGGATCTGCCCGGGCGTGGTGGCCACCGCCCTGAGCAGCGCGATTTCGCGCTCGCGCTGCTGGATTGAGAGACTTAGCGTGCTGGCCACGACGAACATGGCGATGAACAGCGCGAGTCCGCCGAAGGCCGCTGTGACGGGGATAAGAGCGGTGCGGGTCGCGTTGAGCTCGGGGTATTCGCCCTGCCCGCGGGCCGCGCCGGTGAGCACCTGTGCTCCCGAAGCGGCGGCGCGCACGCGGTTGATGTCAAAGCCGGGCCCGGCGAGCAGGCCGATCGCGTCGACTCGCCCGGGGTGGCCGGCCAGCGCGGTTGCCTCGGCGTCGGTGAGGAAGATCGCGCTCTGCTGGGTGACGGGATGGCGGGGGCGAGCGACACCGACCACGGTGACCATGCGCGAGCGCGCGGTCGATGCGAGCGGCAGCCGCGCGCCGAGCACGGCGGGATAGCCGGTGACTACTTCGTCGGGTCGGGCGGGTGGGCGTCCGGCGCTCAGCACGTAGGGGGTGAGCGCGGCGCTTGACCACCCATGGGCAACGTCGGCGCGGTCGCCGAGCCGGGCAGGCACCGACACGTCGCCGATCGCGGCCCGGACGCCGGGCAGCCCTGCCAGGCGAGCGGTGAGCGCGGTGCTGACCCGCGCGCGTTCGGTGAGCGGCACGTCGTGGTCGGCGCCGACGTTCTGTTGTCCGGCCACGACCGCCGCAGCGCCGGCGTACCGCTCGACGGGCGCATGGGTGCGGAGCATCGATTCGAGTTGCATGCCCCAGGCCATCGCGAGCACGGACGCGGCGAAGAGAGCGATCAGGGCGCCGGTGAACGTGCCGAGACGGCCGCGGGCGCTGAGGATGGATAGACGCAGCATGGCTCAGCCCCCCAGATGCGCGAGCTGTTCGGCGACGTCGTCGGCGCTGGGAGCCTCGAGCGTCGCGGCCACGCGTCCGTCGGCGAGCACGATCACGTGGTCGGCGTACGCCGCGGCCACGGGGTCGTGGGTGACCATCACCACGGTCCGGCGGTCCTGGTCGACGATGTCGCGCAACAGCGCGAGCACCTCGCGTCCGGTGCGGATGTCGAGCGCTCCGGTCGGCTCGTCGGCGAACACGACCTCGGGCCGGGTGACGAGCGCCCGGGCGATCGCGACGCGCTGCTGCTGTCCGCCGGACAGCTGCGAGGGTCGGTCGCGCAGCCGCTTCTCCAGGCCCACGCGCGCCGCCACCTCGCGCACCGTCGAGCGCCGCGGACGGTGACCGTCGAGGCGCAGCGGCAGGCCGATGTTCTGAGCCACGGTGAGCGAGGGCAGCAGGTTGAAGGCCTGAAAGACGAACCCGATCCGCTCGCGCCTTAGGATCGTCAGCCGCCGCTCGCTCAGTCCCGCCAGCTCGGTATCGGCGAGCGTGACCGTGCCCGACGTCGGCCGGTCGAGTCCCGCCGCCACGTTCAGGAACGTGCTCTTGCCCGAGCCCGACGGGCCCATCAAAGCTGTGAATGATCCGCGCGCGAGGCCGACCGTGACCCCGTCCAGAGCGACGACCGATCCGTCGCCCCGGCCGTACACCTTGCGCACGTCACGCAGGGCAACTGCCTGAGTCGAGGTGATCGCCTCGGAAGTGCGGAGAATCGTGTTGAGCATGAAGTTCCTCCTAGCCGGGCCGGCGGCGCTCGGTCGCGCCTCGCGTGTGGTCCCTCGTTGTGCCATGCGAAGAACCTAAGGCGCGACCGCGAGATCGGCATCGTCGCCAGGTCGGGTTGCGGCTCCTACCCTCCGACGATTTCGACTCCTACTCAGGTAGGAGGTGGGAACCGCGGGGGTGGAGTACGTTCGATGTGTGAGCCGGATCGATCATCTCGCCCGCGCGTACTGGTTCGAGCTGCTGATCGCGCTGCTGGCGATCGTGGCGATCCTCGACGTGGTGGTCGGACGCGGCTCGCCCGGAGCTCCGACAACAACGCTGTGGTTCTGCCTTCCCGCGCTCGCGATCCTGGTGCTACCCGTGTTCGCGCGGCGATGGTTTCCGTTTGCCGGACCGGCGGGGTACTGGCTTTTGGCCGCGGGAATCTCGTTCGTCGACCCGCTGCTGATCCCGTACCCCGAGTCCCTCTTCCTGCTCGGGCTGGCGACCGCATTCCTGCTTGGGAACCTTCGGGACGTCCGGCGGGCCGGTCTCGGACTGGCGATCGTGGTCGGCGCTGCGGCGACCCTCATCTACAACATCCCCGGGCACTCGGTCTTCCAGCTCGTCTTCATTCCCGTCGACTTCGCCGTCGCCTGGGTCGCGGGCCTTGCCGTCCGCGCGCGGGCCGAGCGGGCCGAGGTGGCGGAGTCACGTGCGACCCAGGCCGAGGAGGGGCGCGATGCAGCGACCCGCGTCGCCGTGGCCGAGGAGCGCGCACGGATCGCGCGCGAGCTGCACGACATCGTCGCGCACGCCGTCAGCGTGATGGTGCTGCAAGTCGGCGCTGTCAGGCACCGGCTCCCCGACCCGATGGCCGAGGATCGCGACGCCCTCAGAGGTGTCGAGCAGGCCGGGCGCGGCGCGCTGGCGGAGATGCGCCGTCTGCTCAGTGTGATGCGCCGTGAGGGCGACGGCCTAGAGCTCGCGCCTCAGCCCGGGCTTGACGGCCTCGACTCGTTGATCAAGGAGATCAGCCGCGCCGGGCTGCCCGTCGAGCTGCACGTCGCCGGGGAGCGTTTCCCGCTCCCGCCAGGAATCGACCTCTCCGCCTATCGGATCGTGCAGGAGGGCCTCACCAACGCGCTCAAGCACGCCCGCGCCACCCACGCGGAGGTCACCGTCCGGTATGCGCCAGACGAGGTAGGCATCGAAGTGCACGACGACGGCACCGGAGCGACGCCGAATGACGGCCACGGGCACGGGCCCGGGCACGGGCTGATCGGCATCCGCGAGCGCGTAAAACTCTACGGCGGCGAGATGACCGCAGGCACGACAAACGGCGGCGGGTTCACGCTCAGCACCCGCCTCCCGCTCACCCCAGAGCGGCCATGACGATCCGAGTCCTCATCGTCGACGACCAGTCCATGGTCCGCGCCGGCTTCCGAATG